>NZ_JAGQBP010000001.1:0-987141 GCF_024345695.1 Synechococcus sp. L2F
ATCCAGGCGGACTTGAACCGCCAAACAGCAAGACGCCCCCTGGCAGAGACACAGGGGGACGCTCGCTGCGCCTTGCCTGCTACGCGGTGACCTCCAAGAGGTCTGGAAGGCATGCAGGTGGATTGGGGATGTGGATGGTGTTCGTCGGGTGTTCTTGCCCTTCTTTTCAGTCCCATCCGGAGACTGGAAGCCGGTTTTGCACCGCATCCCTGCTCAACCACCATTGGGGAGATGGGGAGAGGGATGGAGATCGTGCTCGATCTCGCTGCGACGGCTGCACCGGGCCCCAGTGGGCATAGGAAAGGCGTAGCGCGTCAGGGCCGCAAGGCCCCGCAGGAGGAAGACTTAGCGTCTATTGATACTGTCCTGCGCATGTATGGGCGCCTGTTGTGTGTTGGCGCAACGCTGAGGTTACTTAGTCACGGGAAGCCTGTTGACCCGCACAACGGTGCGCACCGGCTTGATCCGTCCTCGGGCATCTGCTGCCCTCGTCCTCCCGCTAAACCCCTCCGTCGTTTGGCCGAACGAGTGTCTCTACGGGGCCGCATGCCCTGCGCTGAACGGATTGAATACCGTCAGGCGTCTCGTTTGCACCTACCGGTTGACGGCACCACAACCAGTAAAGGTTGGATTCCGTACGACCTCGGGGGAGCGTTTCTATGTTGAGCCGCAGCAAAGAATGCCGCTAGCAATGATGCATAGGCCTGGTGCGCAAGTTGCGCTGTTGTTGAAAGAAGGATTAGACACTTTGGCTCCAAGCATCAAGGCTGTGAGCCTGACCGGCGAGAGTGAGCGACTGCGGCGCAGTCCTGTCTCATCGGTTGAAAGCAACATAAGGGCAAAGCGAGCAGATCGTCAAGCAATTCAGGAGAACTAGATGACTGCCGACTGGGCGGTAGTTGAGACCCTGAATGATGTCTAGAGGAGCAGACAAGACATATAATTACTTGCAAATGTATATGAGTAAAAGAGAGGAACTAGGGAGATAAGCGAGGGGAACTTCTTGATTACACAGCTGAATGAAGACTGACACGGATTGCACGAGCCCGTTTCGCCACTCCAGAATCAGCCATGCAAACGCTCAGACACGGAAGACTGGATCCAGCCATCCTGTGGATCAACAAGATCAGAAGGAAACTGAGCTAGTCATTGGCATGATGTCCTTAGGAACGTCATGTCTGCAATCTGAAGACCACTCAAAGGGGTAGTGCCCTGGCCATTCCCACGATCAGTTCCCGCAGATCGATACGATTGGGAATGTGGCCGCAAGAAGCACTGTGCAATTGGCTTCTAACCCAGATTGGCAATGCTGCGCGTTTGGATCGCCCGTTCGCCCAGGTCCACGTCGTGCGCCGAGGCCATGACCTCGCTGTGTGCCAGACGCTTCTCTAAGGACTCAATCTGCTCCGATAGTTCTGCCCAGCGAGTAGCAGACTCACGACGCTCGACCACATGGTTCATGGTGTTGATGATCAGCTTTGCAGCCCCTAAAGCAATCGATTCGGATTGTGACTGCAGCAGCTCTCTGGCTTTCTGAACCGCATCTCCGTAGCCCTGCTGCAACTCCTTCGTTGCCTCGGATTCAATGTGCTGCAAGGCCTCATCAACCGCTCGTACATACGCAGGGTTCCGCCCCCATGACAGAAGGGTCGTGTAGCCAACGCCCAGCTGCTGCGCGATGTGACGCAGCTGCATCCCCTCCGCCGTCATCAAAACGGCCTTCCGTTGTCTGGGTTTCAGGGTGGCTGAGGCCATTGCAGCTTCTGTTCGAGTTGAATTTCGTCAGTTTTAGCGGGCCATCCAGCAGTGGCGACATCCCCTTCGGCCATCTCGTGCCTGCTGCGTCTGCTCACAGCTCCAGCTTTAGCCCACTGGTCTTCCTGGTTGATGGGCGGGTTGGAGGGTCAGATGCGGAATACGTGCCTTGGCTCCAGGCACTTACAGGCCAAAATGGAACACATAATCTGATACTCAAAGTTACCCCCTACCTGGCCTGTCGGAAAGGCTCTTCCTCGCGGGGAGTGGGCGGGAGTCAGGGTCTGTCGTTCTGTGGCTTGCTCTCCGCGTCGCTCTCGGGGGAGCGATCACACTGATAGTGCTGGGGCAGTTGGCAGCTGTAGTAGAGCAACGCTTGAAGCAGTGTTGATCAGGCCAATGTCATCAGTAGTCGAGTAGAGCAACACGGCTGAAGGGTTGAAGCAAAATGACCTCATCTGAATGGCGTTGTTGACGCTTTCGAGTTGTGTCTCAGTTAGTAGATTCTAACACGTATGAGTCTTGGGATCAACGTAGTTCATCACTCCTCATGGACTACACGAGCAAGGCAATGGCTAGGCAAGGGGAATACAGGATGTAGAAAGCAGTGTCATCTGAGCTACACCCCAAAGACTCCTTGATGTTATGGGGGTAGAGACTAGCTTGTAGTTGATGGATTTTCTGCCGGGGCTAGGTTTACCTGAGCAGTGATTCACCCGCCATGATTCCCGCCCAAAGACTACTCACCCACTCGATCGATGCGCGTTCTTCCTACTCCACTCCCTGTGGCCGTCGTCCGGTTCTCGGAGTCCGCCTAGGCAGAACTGAAATGCAGACACTGGAACGGCTTTGCGCCGATCTGGGCTGCAGCAAATCGCTTCTGGCCAGGAACCTGATCTGCTTCGGGTTGAAGCACATAGATGTCTTGATTCATCACCAAGATGTAGTCCAAGACTGATCACCGACTAAGTCCACTTCCGTCGTTCACCTACATCTCTGATCATGACGACTAGATCGCCGATCGACCCTTCACAAGATCCCCCCGAGGTCCCCATCATGCAGACGCCCCCCGCAGCAAGCGATATAGCCGCAGCTGCGTCTGATGTTGTAGCTGCAGCGGCTGAAGAGGACGTGCCGACATCCCAATGGGAGTCAGCCGTGAATGCGTCCCACGAGACGCAGGTAGAGACCAATGCCGAAGGTAAGCCGCTGCCGCATAACTGGCGGGGGCTGTTGGCTGTGCAGATGGCGAGGCTGGGTGTGTTCCCGAAGGAGTGGAACCTGATGGGGGTGCGGGGAAAGGATGCATTCAAGAAGGCGTGGAGCACGGAGCCGAAGAGGCAGGTCGATGCCATTGCCGATGTGCTGACGTACTACAAGGCCACCGGGATGGGGGTGGTTACGGGATCGTTCTCGGGGGGATTGGTGGCCATTGATATTGATGGTTTTCATGCGGATGATGCATTTAAGACGGCTGCGGGGGATGCGTATGAGCCGTATGGGGAGGAGAAGACGATGGCCTGGACGTCGGGTAAGCCAGGGAGGAGGCAGTTGCTTTATAGGGTTCCAGAGCATCTGCTGCCGTTGTTTGCGCGGATTACTACGCTGACAGCAACTTGGAATGGAAAGTTCTTCAATGATACTAACTCCAAACAAGATCGAAGAAATGAGGGGAGACTGGGGGAGGACTTTGTTATCCGGTACAACAAGTGTATGAGCGTGCTGCCGGGGAGTATCCATCCGGATACAAGGAAGCGGTACAAGTTTTTGAGCTACAACGGAGGAATGCCTGCGGTAGCTCCGCAGTGGTTGATCAACGTGATGAAGTCGAAGGCGACTGGGGGGTCGAAGTTCCTAGATGAGGAGGATCTCAAAGCCATCAAGCATGATACGGGGAAGACGCAGGTTCCGCCCAAGCAGATCAGGGGCTGGTTCTTCAGCAATCAGGATGTGAGAGCAGCTCTCATCCCACGGCTGCAGGAGTTGGTTTTCAACCACAAGGAGTTTGAAAACTACAACTGGGTGGAGGGAAGTGGGGAGAATCCCCAGATGCAGAACGGATGCCCCTGGCATAAGAGCAGTTCAGGGACGTCGTTTCAGTATGCGAAAAACACCGGGGTGTGGGACTGCAAGGCTTGCAAAGTCTCGGGTGATGAACTGGACTTTATCCATAAGATCCGGACGGGGGACATGTATGCAGGTAGGCCGGATCCGGAGGCTCTTGAGACTTATGTGAGTGAGATAGCGGAGAAGCTGGGGTTCATGTATCCGGAGGCTCTGCGGGAGACGCAGAGGACGATGGAGGTGCCGAGGGATGAGATCAACTCTAGGGAGTTCCTCGATCGATGCAGAAAGATCATTAAAGAAGTGACGAACCCTGCTGAACAGTCGATTGAATTGATCGATCTTGCTGAACGATGTGGGAGGTACAAGTACAAGGCTTCGGAGATCAGGGCTCTGGTTGCTCGCGACAATGAGTTCCAGAGGAACAAGGGCAACACGCTGCTACGGCCGAAGAACTGGCAAACGACGGTGTCTGAGGAGGAGTACATCATCCCTGGATTCCTTAGGAAGCCTTCTCAGATCTTGATCCACTCCAGAGGGGGGGTGGGGAAGACGGAGTCGGTGATGGCTTTGGCGAAAGCCGTAGGCCGGGGGGAGGTGATGAACATCCGGGGGATCCCGGTGCAGTGCGTGAAGGGGAATGTGCTTTGGATCTCAGGGGACCAGAGTGAAATCCGCCTCAATGCTCAGTTGATGCGGATGGGGATTGAGTCTCATGGGTCAGACCCCTGGTTCCACCTTGTCAGCGACTGGCGCATCGATCTCCCGGATGAGTTCAACAAGATCGTCAAGGCAGTCCAGCCTTCTCTGATCGTGGTGGACTCTCTAGGGTCGGTTTCAGACCTCGGGGATCCGTCTGAGAATGAGGGGGCCTATGCGGCACCGCTCTACGACATCTCCAGGCGGAACGGGGCGGTGGACATGGAGGACGGCTTCCCCTCAGCAGCGATCATCTGGATCCACCACAACAAGAAGGATGGGACGGACTTCCGGGGGACGGACCGGCTGCTGAATGCGGTTGATGAGACCTGGGGGCTCAAGGAGCTCACGGAGGACGAGGAGGCTGAGCACGGGGTCAACAGCCGGATCCTGACCATTGGGAAGAGCCGGTTTGATCGCTCTCGGGACAGGCTGCTGGTTACCAGGGACCACAACCTGAACTACGAGATCAAGGACCTGACCCCGACGCTGTACCGGATGGGGGTGAACAGGAATGGGGACCTCGATCCGGCGGGGGTGGTGCTGGAGGTGCTGAGGGCGTCTCTGGAGCCGATGAGCAAGGAAGCTGTTCAAGCCGGGGTGAAGGAGTACCTCCAGGCCGAGGGGCACGACCGGATCCCGAAGGAGAAGGCCATCCGGAAGTACCTAGACGGGTGGGTCGTGGACGGGATGGTCCAGGTGCAGGAGATCAAGCTCTCGGGGAAGAAGGGGGGTCGGCCTACGAAGCACTTCAGCCTCGCGTGTGCGAGGGGAGGGGGAAGTACGACAGAAACTGACCTGGACGACCGAGACTCATGGCCCCCACTGGTTTCTAAGTTTCTGTCCGTAGGCGTGAGAATCGGCCAGAAACCTCCTACAGGACCCAATGGACAGAAACCTCCAGGTGAGTCCCCCGAGGGCGTTGAGAGTTTCTGTCCCGGCGAGGGGGAGGGAGGTTTCTGTCCGACGGAGACAGAAACTTGCGACCTGGGTGCACCAATGGATCCCGCGGACGTTGAAGGTTTCTGTCCCGACTCCGCCGCACCCCACGCGAGGGAGGAGGGAGGCCCGGCGAGGAGGGGCAGAGCCGGGTTGGCCCCGAGAGCTAGGAGATGCTCACGGTCCAGGTCGACGGGATGATGCAGGGACCGCCCCTACCCCCCGAGGGCGTGAGACTCATGAGCGAGACGGATGAGGACCCATGGGCGAGGTTCGGCTGAGCCGGCGTGACATGTTCATGAATGGGTGGGTGCTCCAGCGGGGCAATCCACACCCTGCGCAGACTTCTGCCTCCTTTACCCCCCCTGCTCAACCGGTGCGGATCTGCCGGAGCAGCCGGGTCCCTGTCGTGTCAGCCATCCGCCAGGCCACATCGATAAACGCCGCCGCCGCAAATCAGACGCGCCGCTCACTGCTGGGAGTTGAATTGACTCCAGGCAGGGAACGCACGCCTTCTGGGGAGCTTGGGGTGATGGCGCGGGCAAACCGTCCACATCACCTGACGGCCTTGGTGGTGTCACTCGAAGCGAAAGCCGTAAGCCTCATGTCCGCTCCGCTAGAACGTCTTCCTTTGGCCCAGGAGGGCGGCCAGATCGGTGGTGTTGAGCACCAGCGTGTTATCGGCAGCCTCCGCCACCCCCCGAGCCCGGAGGAGGGATCTGATGCTGGTGCTGAGGCCGCCTCCCGGATCGCCGCCACCACAGCTGCCAGGTCGCTGCCAGGGAGCTTCACGATCGCCGAGGCGCCAAATGGTGTCACAGACTTCGCACTGCCATCACCCGCCGCCGGCCTTAGGCCAGGGAAGGTGCCTATGGGCTGTCCTGACTGGAGGTGGTCGTGGAGCCTCCCCCGAGCTCGATGAACGCTCCTGGCCAGGTGGTGAAGATTGAGGAGACGCGGATCAGCCCAACCCCGAGAGCACGGGCTCGGGACTTGAGGCCGTTGCGGCTGATTCCCCATCGCTTCTCCAGATCTCGGGTGGAGAGATCGGTGGGCACCACGTCAGAGAGTGTTGTCAAGGTGTCGCGGTGCCATCACGACAGCAGGAGAGGAGAAGGAGAAGATGGAGCGAATGAAGAGGGCTCGCGGGATGCGCCCAGCAAGAGGGTGCAATGCGATGAGCGATGGATGGGGAGCGGTTCTGAACTCAGCGCGGCCGCCCCGGATTTACGAAGGAGACCAGAAGGGCCTCTCCCGTCGTACAACCGTCGTACTCAGTTGTTGGCGAATCCCGGAAAAGTCAATCGGGGCGACAGGATTCGAACCTGCGACCTAGTGCTCCCAAAGCACCCGCGCTACCAAGCTGCGCCACGCCCCGTCGAGCCAACCCTACCGCACGCACCACCGGAAGCCTGCAACCCCTAAATCCCTGTGAGAGCAGCAGGTTTCAGCGCCCATTGATCACGCCACGCCCTTGCCTCAGTGCTTGCCAGCACGGCAAGCGAGAGCCTGGAAGGCTCAGCTGTGATCAGCACCAATCTGTTGGATCAACCTGGGATCCAAGGGAAGCGCGCTGGACTGCCCGAACGCAGCCAACGCATAGACCTCGCCCCATACCGAGGCGGCCGACCGGTTGGGGTGGGGAGATGTCTGCTGCCGCGCTCGGGTCCCCATTGCGGCACCTCAACCGAGCCGCGTGGGGATCCGCATCCACGATCAGGCTGTTCCCAGAGCCTGCACTCGCCGAAATGACGCAGAAGTAGTACGACCCGCTCAGAACTGCAACGCCTGCGTGGTCATGAATCAGGAGGAATGATGTCACAGCCGCCTTCTCGGCTTCTGGTGAATGGACACCCCATCGTGGTGTTGATGGACTCAGCCCATCCCTTATGGCGGCAACCGATTTCCCTCCTCGCTCCGGGTAAGGCTCCGCGCCTGCAGCCGGGCCAACGGAGGCAGATGGTCCCAGCAAAGGGGAGAACGACACCGTCCCATCGCCCTGCTACGTCGCCGCACTCCATGTCCAGCTGCACCGACTCCCCCAGCTTCGACGTCTCCGCCTCTCGCACGTCGCTGCTGACCGTCACCCGCAGCCTCTCGGTGGTGTCCATGGTGCTGGTCATGGTGTTCACCTCCGCCACCTTTGGCGGGCAGGCCGTGAGTGGCGCGGGCAGCTCCGCCGAGCTCAACCAGCAGAGCCGGCAGACGGGCTGAACCCTTCGCCAGAAGCGGCACCCACGCCTGAGGCGGCACCGGCACCTCAGGCCCTGCATCGCAGAGCACCCTTGGTGCTTGGCAATCCCCTCCGGCGGCATCAGTATCGCCAGGGAGCGCCTTTCTGCCACCGCGCCCAGTATCAATGGGATTCGCTTCACCTCGCACCTACACCCTGGTTTCGGTAGGGGCGGCCGTGGCCACGATCGTGCTCAAAACCGCCGCCTGGAAGCTCACCGGGTCGGTGGGGCTGCTCTCCGATGCGATCGAATCTGGGGTGAACCTGGTGGCGGCGCTCGGCGCCTTCTGGGCGCTCACGCTCGCCGCCAAGCCAGCCGACCGTTCTCACCCCTACGGCCATTTCAAGGCCGAGTACTTCTCCAGCGGGCTGGAGAGTGTTCTGATCGTGGTGGCGGCTTTGGCGATCATCACGGCGGCCGTGGGACGACTTCAGCACCCGGAGCCCCTGGAGCAACTCGGCATCGCCCTGGCGCTCTCCCTGGTGGCCACGGCCCTGAACGGCCTGGTGGCCTGGTTGCTGCTGCGGGCGGCGCGTCGCTTCCACTCGATCACGCTGCGGGCCGATGCCCACCACCTGCTCACCGACGTCTGGACCTCGTTCGGTGTGGTGCTGGGAATCGGACTGGTCAAGCTCACCGGTCTGACGATCCTCGACCCGCTGATCGCCATTGCTGTGGCGCTCAACATCCTGGTCACCGGCTGGAAGCTGCTGCACGAAACCGCCTCCGGACTGCTCGATCGGGCCTTGCCCGAGCCCGACCAGAAACAACTGGAAGACCTGCTCGCTGCCTACGCCACGCCGGAGTTGCATTTCCACGCCTTGCGCACACGCGTGGCTGGTTCACGCCGCTTCGTGGCCTTCCACGTGCTCGTGCCAGGCCACTGGACCGTGCAGGCCGGCCATGATCTCTGCGACCGGCTGGAGAGGGAGATCGCCCAGTCGCTGCCACGCACCCACGTGCTCACCCACCTGGAACCGCTCGAAGATCCGAAAGCCTGGGACGATCAGGGATTCGGTTGGGACGAGGGGTGAGGATCGGACGTGATGCCTCTTTGGACACGCTCAGGAGGCTGCTGGAAATGGGGGAAGAGATACGGGAGTTCGCCTGTTGTGTGACCGTCGTTGGTGCCCAACAATCTGGTTGAGTGAGCGGTACGCAGGGGCTGGCCAGCGGCTTGACCAGGCCGAAATGAATGGTTCGGAACCTTCCTTGTGGTCTTCCTGGTTCCCTGTTGGCCTCACTCGTGCCATGTCAGTTAAAAGGTTCGCAAAGACCGATCAGCACCTGCCAGGCGGCAGCTTCATCCTCTCCGCCATGATCTTTTGACGCTTGGAGCGCTGCCTGATCGTGCACGTGCTGGTAGGCACCAACCCAAGCCGCAGGACCTCCCATGAATCCAGCCCTTCCCTGCGATCGCAGGGTCATGGCTCAGTTGATGCGATGCCCTTTGCTGAGTTTCCCTGGGAGGCTTCAGAAGGGCTGGATCATTTGTTTCGAAGCTTGCTTTGGATCAGAAGAATGGCAAGGGAAGCCTCTATCATCATCGAACTGCAACACGAAATAATCGTTCGACGATGATCATTAGGCACGATCTCAGATTGGTCTTTATTCATATCCCGAAGTGCGCAGGCAAAGAGTTGCGTGCAGTTTTTTCTGCAGGCTCAAAACCTGAGGATATGGAAAGTTACTTCAACTTTGCCTACAGTCAAAAACTTAAACGGCACGTTGACTTGGCCCACCTGCCCATTGATGATTTAATCCATTTCCCTGCTTACCACTCTTTAAGAAACTACACCGTCATTGCTGCAGTGCGCAATCCCTATCAAAGACTACGCTCTGCGATCAAGGAGTATTGCCGTCAATACTCCAAAGAAGACGAACGAATTGCAAATCAAAGTGGACCCACAATGTTATCCAGATCAACTTACATGCGAGAAGTCCCGATCAGGCACGGTCTACGCGATCCTCGGTTCGTTCACTCAATGCCAATGCACTGGTTCTCTCACTATGGTCAAGAACCGTGGGTTGACCATATTGTACGCTGCGAAAGCCTACGAAACGACGTGTGCAATCTTGCGCAAAAACTGAATTTGCCGCCAGAAATCGAGGATCTGGCGACCAAGACTCTTGCAGCCCAAGATCCTGCCGGCAACACCGAGGAGGCCGTCACTCCGGAGGAAGTAAATCTCGCGAATACTCTGTATGCTGTGGACTTTGATGTGTTTGGCTACTCTCGGCTCCAGGCAGATGGAACGAATGATGGCCTGATTGCCGAAACCATCTCTGCCCTAACTCCTGGTGAAAGGCATTCCCATAGCATTGGGCTTCTCGAGAGGGCACAAAGAGTGGAGTGGCACTGGGGGCCTGTGAGTGAAATCCCGAGCCAATCTAAAATGGCGCCAACAAGATAAGTCTTGAGTAGGGCCTCCTGAGATAGTGACGCATGGACTCACTCCACACAAAGGGAGCAGCAGCAACGGCGTGATAGCAAATTCTCTGGTTGCAGCAGTTCGATCACAGAAGAGCGTCCATGGGGAGCCTCTGGCCACCTCATTCCCCATGAGAAGCTGCAGCCAGTAGGTACAAGCACATAGAGGCTCCCAGAGCTATTCGGATCCATTACCAGCACATTCAGTGCATTGGCTGAACTCTGGGTGACTGTGAATTTGTCGCGAATCAGACCCATCTCATCCTAATCGACCGATGATCGCTATAGAGTTTGCCGCCACGGGGACGGAAGAACTGTCTAACGCGAACGGATGACGATACTCGCGCTGTTACGTGCGGAGATCATAGGCCGGCTATTCGGCTTGGTGGAGCTGATCTACGATCATTATCTGTGTGCGGTTCGGGCTTCTATCGCAAGCAAGAATGATGAAAACAGCGCCAAACTGTTATCCGAGTATGCTAGCCTACTTCGTAGAAAACTAAACTCTGATCATCTCGAGACAACTGTACTTGCTGAAAGACAGGAAGCTCATCATCAATGTATCCAGGAGTTTCCACCCTTACGTTCCCTGATTGCTCAACTTCATCCTGGCTGAGCCTGGCCACAACACTCCATGTCACACCACCATCAGAGCTGGAGCTGACCTCGGCTACTGTGTTGAGACCTATTCTAGCGTTATAAGTAATATAGAGTGTGCCGTCATCTGCTATGCTCATTTGCATGTAGTCGCCGCTTCGGTAGTTAACAATCTCCTCTGGCTCGCTCCAAGTGTTAGCAGTAGAATCATAGCGAAGATAGACAACCTGTCCCTCTCCATTGTTGGTAGCAACATGGATGTTTCCTTCGGGATCAGTTACGGAGCTGAAATGAGTCGCATTGGGATCGCGCTGGTCGTTGCCAAGCTCAATCAATACTTGATTCGTAATCCGAGATCCAGTGCTGTCTGGATAGGCGAATTCAGCCCACTTCAATGTCAGCCCATCTTTATAGAGCAAGCCAACTCCCCTGTCAGTAACAATGACTTCCCCCGAAATTGGGCCATCACCAGTTGAGCTTGGGATGGTGCGGGGGGCCTGAACCCAACTTGCCCCACCATCCATGCTGTAGGAAACCATTAAGCTAACGTCACCGGTCAATCGGTTAGTTGCCGTATAGGAAACGAATAGAGTTCCATCATCAGACTTTGCAACGGACGGTCTCTCGTAGATCATTGATCGATCTCGAGCAACATCGACGGTGGCTTCTATCTCCCAGGAAGCATCACTATCAGAGTAAGCAAGCTGAGAGAAGGCAATGGATCCAAAGTCAGTAGAAAATGCAACGTACAACTCGTCCCCAATCAACACGCCATCGGACGTTGAGGAGGCATCTGAGCCTGGCAGGACTACCGAAGAATCCCAAGTCTCCCCTCCATTCACAGCTGTGTATAGTGTAAGCTCGCCAGTGTTGGGCAGAATATGAATGATGCCATCATCTGTGATCCAAGAATGCTCCTGGAATCGAGCTGAAATCATACCTTCACCACCTTCTATCGAGGTTGGCGTGCCCGTGATGGCGTCAATTTCGTCCTGACTGAATGCAGCTTTAATAGAATAATAAGCCTCAAGAACCTGATCTTCTAGATTCGATCCAGCAACCTTCACTCCCGAGATAGACTGAAGGGTTGGGAGTGTGTCATTGGAGATCCTCGTAGTGTCGAGTAACCAATCTGTTCTTGCTGAATCAGTGTGATTCAAGAGAGAGCGATCGTCTTCGTTGAAGAAGGGAGCCACTCCTGCTTCAAGGCCAATGGAGGCGGAAGGCCACCAAGGCTGGTTCCTAGTGAAGCTTTCAGAAAAATCCACGACGCTACACTTGAATCAAAACTTAACCATAGGGGTGTTGCATGGTTTTGGAATAGTCCTGTAACAATTAACTTCTAGTTAAGAATCCGGAACGCCTTGGTTTGAACACAGGCTTCGTTGCGGGAAAGGCAGTATGGTAATAAAATGCGTAAATTAAAAAAGATTTGAGTTAGTTGAAATGAGCATTAATCTCGCATTGTTAAGCTTCAACGAAAATTCGAACTTGTATGAATATACTGAGGAAGAACTTCTCATCCCTCTAGGAGAAGCCGTCACTACTCTGGCTGGCGACGATGTCATCAGAGTAACGGATTCGCTTGGAACGGGCCTGACGGTTGAAGGGTCGCTGGAAGCTGGAACAGGTAATGACAGATTTGCAGCAAGCGCGTCCGAAAACGGAATTTTCAATCTAGGTATCGTCAATACAGGTGATGGAAATGATGTGTTGGCTGGGCGAGGCGGCTCTGGCTTCGGTGTAACCAACTCTGGCTCCATTATCTTTGGAGGAGGGGAAGATGTATTGCTGGCCGAAGGCGTTACATCTGGTTTATTCAATGACTCCCTCATTAATATGGCCTCTGGGGCCGATGCGATCAGGGCGATCGGTCGAGATGGTGATGGAATCATCAACTCATCGGTGATCTTTCTAGGTGACAGTGATGACATCGTTAATGCAAGCAGCGAGGGTGATGATGGAATTGATAATCGTGGGTTGCTGGATGGTGGTACTGGTGATGACACGGTTAGAGGATCAAGTACTTCTGATGCTGGCATTGAAAACAACGGAGGAAATCTATTCTTGGCAAGGGGTGATGACGCGATCATTGGCAAGGGCGGCCAATATGGAATCTTTAACCTGAATAGTGGGTTGATTGGCTCTGGCCCGGGTAACGACCTTGTTAAAGGTGAGGGCGCTGGCTATGGAATCTTTAACCAAGGTGGAATCAATACTGACGAAGGGTCTGATCAAGTTGTTGGAATAGGGGGGGCTTGCGGCATCCAGAACGAATCACTGATTCAGACATCAGAAGGAAATGACTCTGTGGTTGGCAGTGGTGATAGCCTTGGTATCTCAATTGGTGAATCGGGCCGCATCTTCACTGGCTCCGAGGATGACACAATCGCGGGAGAAGCTGATAATGGAGATGGCGTTTCTAACGCCGGAATCATATTCACTGATGTAGGCGATGATCTCCTTATTGGCAATAGTGAGAATGGGATTGGGGTTGTTAATTCTAACCTGATTAACTTTGCTAATGGGTCCGATCGATTGATTGCACGTTCGCTTGATGGAGGCTCCTCGGGCTTGCTCAATGATGGCGGCTCAGTCTTTATGGGTCGAGACGGCGACGCTGTGGAGGGCGAGAGTCTTGGTGGGTATGGAATCTCTAACATCAACAATGGCATTCTAAACGCTGGGTCTGGTGCTGATCAGATTGTCGGCATAGGCGGCTCAGCTGGTGTTTTTAATCAGGGAACCATTGATGCTGGTGCAGATGATGATTCTCTTGTGGGTCGAGTGAGAGGAGCAGAAGGGGCGGCCATCTGGAACGAAGGGTTTATCAGCATGGGAGAAGGCAATGACACGGTTGACGCCATCTTGGGAGGTTTTACAGGTGGTGGCATCGTTGATTTAGGGAATGGAAACGATGCCATCTTGGGTTTTGGCGATGTCAACGCGAATGGCGGAGCTGGCACTGATCGACTGCTGCTTGACGCTGGGACTTACCAGATTTCGGAAGGCGTGCTTACGCGCTCTGGCTCTAGTGCTGTATTGACGTTTCAAGGAATTGAACGGATCGGCAGTGCCACTTCTGGGGACAGCGTGAATCTTCTTAATGGCACTCTCGTCATTGGAGTGGATGGAGCTATTGCTTTTACCTAGATCTATTCTGCATGAATAGAACACAGCAACACTGCTGCCGGTAGCCCCTTGGGCTATCTAGTGGTCGCTGAAGGCGGGCCATCAAGCTGACAATTCTCCTGCTGCTTCACCAGCAACGCATCCAACCGGCGGCTGCAGCGATCAGGGCTTTGGTGCCAGCAGCTCGGCCAGGAAGCTGGAGAGGCGGAATCCAGCCGGACTGGAATAGACGATGTCGGAAATCTTCCAGGTGCCTGCAGGTCCCGGCACCAGCTGATAGCGCAGCTGCTGCGGTGTCTCAGAGGGGCGGTTGCGCAGGCCTGCCTGCACCGCCACCCGGGCTTCCAGCCCTCCGCCGGGAAGAGCGGTGCAGCCGAGCACCTTCGCGCCAAAGGTCGACACCTGGGTGCCGCTGAACAGATCGAAGTCAACGAATCGACCGCTGGCTGGATCGAGCGCATAGGCACGCCGCAACTTCTGATACAGCCCATCGGTGAATCGGCTTTGCTGGCTCGTGATCTCGATCGGCCCGCGCCGCTCCTGCCGAGCCACCTGCCAACGGTAGAGGCCATCAAGCTGGGCCTTCGCGGAAGCAGGGCACGGGGTGATCGCCACAGCCATCAACGCTTGCAACAGCAGGGGTAGTGGCATGACGTCGTGCTGGCGCTTGTTTCGATCCTGGCAGCCAGGACACGCTGCCGGTCGAGGCCATCCCGATTGCAACAGCACTCTGTGAATTGGCGATGCCAGGCCGCTTCATGGTGCGGGGTGGCGTCCTTCTCGAGATCCCCCTCTGCCAGGAACGATGACGTCTCATGCTCCAGCCATTGAAGCTCTTGCCTCTCCGCACCTCTTGTTTGGCCGGATCACCAGGCGTAACTGGCTGCGTGGCCACCACCACCAAAATGTCAGTCTGCATCTGATCTGGGGCAGATTGGAGCGATTGCGGAGGTGACTGTGGTGTTGGATGGCCGTGCACTTGCCCTGGCTTGTGGGCTGTGGCTGCTGGCGCAGGCGTCGCCTGCTCGTACGGACGAGGTGATCGGCCGTCCTGGCGACGGCGGGGTGATCACGGTTCGGCCGGCCACGCAGCTGGACAGCCGTCAGGGTCTGGGGCGCTTCGTGGGCATCTCCGGTGCCAACAGCGGGGCGCGCACGCTCTCGCTCAACCGCGTCGTGATCCCGCCCGGTGCCAAGGCCCGAGCCCATCTCCACCGCAACTACGAGACGGCGATCTACCTGCTGCAGGGAACGGTGGAAACCCGCTATGGCGCTGGCCTGCGCCAGCGGGTGGTGAACCGCGCCGGCGATTTCATCTTCATTCCCGCCGATCTTCCCCATCAACCGGTGAACCTCAGCGCCACCGAGCCAGCGATCGCCATCGTCACCCGCTCCGACCCCAATGAGCAGGAAAGCGTGGTGCTGCTCGACGATCAGGGTCAGCCCCTGCCGCCTCACCTCCAGCACGGTCACGCCCACCCTTGAGCGCGGGCGGTTGCCAACGAGTGATAGGCGCCGCTGCTGCTGCCTTCAGGGCTGGGGTGCCAGCAGCTCGTCGAGATAGCTGGAGAGGCGGAACCCAGCCGGATGGGAATAGATGATACCGGCAATCTTCCAGCTGCCAGCGGGGCCGCCCACCAGCTGATAGCGCAGCTTCTTCGGCGCCTCCTTGGGGCGGTTGCGCAGGTCTGCCTGCACAGGCACCAGGGCCTCCAGCCCTCCGCCGGGGGCGGCGGTGCAGCCCAGCACCTAGGCACCGAAGGTCGACACCTGGGTGCCGCTGAACAGATCGAAGTCGACAAAACGCCCGCTGGCTGGATCGAGCCCACAGGCGCGCCGCAGCTTCTGGTAAAGCCCATCGGTGAAGCGGCCTTGCTGGCTCTTGAGTTCGATCGGACCGCGCAGCTCCTGCCGCGCCACCTGACAGCGGTAGAGACCATCCAGCTGGGCCTTCACCGGAGCTGGGCATGGGACGATCGCCGCAGCCGCCAACAGCGGCATCAGCTGGGGCAGGGTCATGACGGCGCGCTGGCGTTGCCGGGAAACCTGGCAGCAGGTATGGGCTCTGGGCGGGGAGGTTCGCCTTTGGCAGGGTTGTTTCGCTCGTCGTCTGGGCCTGCTGGCGCTGCTGCCCTCCCTGCCTCAAGACCAACGCCCCCTTCTTCCATCGGCCCCAAACGCTGGTGATCAGGCCGCGCCTTCGGCTCTTCCCTGCTGATTCCCCCACAAACCATCTATCATTGATGCAATTGCATCGGGTTGATGGCTGTAGTTGATCGCTCGCCACCGCTCGCCGCCGCAGCGGCTCCGCTCACGGATGCCCAGCTGCTGATCCAGGCGGTGCTGCGGGCCTCTGATGAGCTGGCGCTGAGCCGCTCGGCCCTGGCGCGGGTGCTGGGTCGCGATCGCTCGCTCTTCGCCCGGGGCAAGGGCATCGACCCTGCCTCCAAGACCGGTGAGCTGGCCCTGTTGGTGGTGCGTCTGTACCGGAGCCTGGCGGTGCTGGTGGGCAATGACCGCGAGCAGATGCGCCACTGGTTTCAGACCGCCAACCGCCACACCGGCGGCGTGCCTGCGGAGCAGGTGCAGCGAACCGAGGATCTGGTGGAGATCGTGCACTACCTCGACGCCATGCGCGCCCGCCTCTGACGGCGATGGATCTGCTCGCCATCGTGCAGGCCACGGAGGAGGTCCCCCTGGCGGGAACGGTGCTGCGGCTTGTGCAGCAGCAGGGCATCGATGCGCTGGGCCCCCTCGTGGATGACCTGGACCAGCTGGCGCGGCTGGAGGCCCTGGTGGAACGCAGCAAGCCACCGATGCCCTCCCTGCTGGCGAGCCATCCGCTGCTCGCCACCCCGTTCCGCTACCCGCCCCTGCGGCATGGCTCCCGCTTCGGGGGCCTGGAGCATCGAGGGATGTTCTACGGCTCCCGCACGCGCATCGGTTCGTTGGTGGAGGGGGCTTACTACGCGCTGCTGTTCTGGGAAGGATTCAGCGAACCGCCTAAGGCGCCCATACGTCGCCGGCAGACCCTGTTCTCTGTGCTGCTGCAAACCAGCAGGGGACTGCAATTACAGGATCTGGCCGACGCAGCCTCCCAGGCTGTCTTGCGGGACCCACGGCACTACGGACCGACCCAACGGCTGGGGACCTGGATGCGGGAGGAGGGAATCGAGGCGTTTGAATACCTGAGTGCCCGCAGCAGTGAGCCGCTGGTCCAGGTGGGGGTGTTCACGCCGGCGGCACTGGTCTCCACGCCGTTTGATCAGGTGGAGATCACCGCCGAGGTCAACGCCGATCACGCGTCCTTCCTGAGCCATGACAACGGGACGGTGCATCGCTTCCCCCGGGAGTTGTTCCTGGTGGAGGGAGAGCTGCCGCAGGCTGCAGCGTGAGGGTCAGGCCCTTGCCGGGGATTTAGCCAGAATCGCCAGACGGATCCAACCTCTCGCGGAAATAGGTCTGCAGCTGGGGATCGCAGGCAAACACCCAGCAGCTCTTCATGCCGCGGGTCATCAGGGTGCGGTAGGTGTTGCGGATCAGGCGGCTGAGCCGCTCCTCGGTGCCCTCCGGGTCGGTGGCCATGGCGGCCCGCCAGCCGCTCAGGCTCTTGTCGCTGCGGGCCCTAGTGGTGGGATTCGCCAGCAGCCGGCCACCTCGGAACTGGAGATCCGGCCCGATGATCACGCCGATCGTGTCGACCTCCAGACCCTGGCAGGTGTGCACGCAGCCCACCTCCTCAACGCCGGTGGGACTGATGATCCAGGTGTTGCCCTCCGAGGCCAGGTTCCAGCGGGCGGCGTAGCCATGCTCGGGGATCACGATGTCGCTGAGATCCGGGTTGCGTTTCGAGGCCCAGTTCCAGCAGTAGCCGGCCACCAGCCGGGCGCGGTTGTTGCCATTGGCGTGGCGGATCGCCGTATGCAGGCTCTGCGGGTCATCGAAAAGGCGGAAGTCGAACACCTCCCGGTCGAGCTCCGGGTTGGCGGTGGAGCGGATGCCGAGCAGATCATCCAGCCAGGCCAGATAGCCATCGGAGCCGGCACAGCGGAACTGGGAAGGCAGCTCATCGCACACCACCTGCGCGCCTAGCTGGCTGGCGTGCTCGCGGATCTCGGCTTCTGTGCCGATGTCCTTCCAGGCGACCTGCTGGTCTTCATCGAGGAAGAACACACTCAGGTGGCTGGCGTTGATGATCTCCCTGACCTGGTTCTCTCCCTGGTTGCCATAAAGGCCGCTGAAGCGGTTCAGCCGGTGGGCCTCGTCGACCACCAGGGTGTCGTACAAACCGGGGGGCAGTCAACAAAGGCACCCGATCCGCAGAAGAGGTTGTCGAAACGGGTGCGCCGAAGCTGACCGGTGAGTTTGGCCTTGAACACTGTGCGCGGGGCGGCGTTCTTGCTCACGTAGCGGATGCTGAGCCCCTTCTGCAGCATGGCCGCCATCAAGTGGATCGCCACCACTGACTTGCCGGTCCCAGGGCCGCCCCGCACCAGCAGCACGGTGCGCTTGCCGGGCCGCAGCTTTCTCGCGAACTGCAGGGCTCGCTCATAGACGACCTTCTGTTCCTCGATCAGGGTGAATTCACTGTTTCCAAGCACCATCTGCTCGAACACTTCCGCCAGCTGCCGTGATGGCCGGGTCCGGCCATCACGGGTCCGCTTGATCGTCTCGCCGCCATCGCCCTGCGTAAGGCAGCGGGTCAGGAAGCCAACCAGTTCATCGGTGTGATGCCTGAGGAACACCGGAGCCCGCTCCAGGTAGTCCTGGTAGCAGTCCGCGAGAACCCCGCTGCCGTCGCTGCAGTTGTGAAGGTAGGCGCAGGGGTGATCGCGATGGCGTGCTCCTGTACGGCGGTGTTGAAGTCCTCCAGCAGGCAGGAGTAGCTCCAGGCCTGGTAGGAGGGGTGGGTGAGATCCCGTGGGCCGCCACCCACGACGGAGCGCACCACACCATCCATGGCTGTGGCATCCACGGTTTCCCACTGCTTGAGCTCCACGATCACCGCCGCATGTCGCTCGTCCGGGGAGCGGCAGATCGATCCGGCGCGAGGTGTTGTGGATCTGTTACTCGATCGCCACCCCCAGCCCCGCAGGGATCTGGGGGGCCAGCAGGAATTGGCTGACGTACTGAAAGGAATTACGCCAGGCCCGCACCTCTGCCGGGCTGACCCGCCGACCGGCAAGGGCCTTGAGCCGCTCTCCAACCTCCTCCTCAATGCGATTACGGCGCACATGCTCCAGGAAAACCTCGCGGGTTTCCAGGTAGATGATCATTGCGCCCGCCTGTCATGGCGAGTTGATCCTATGGATGGGCAACAACACCCTTCCCGCCAGGGCCATGCATTCGCTGCATTGTTTGATCTGTTGCTGCTGCTTGCAGGCTTGAGGCCTGTCAGGGCTTTAGCCATATAGACGTCCCGTTGGAGGCCCGGCCCCCGTACCGATTGGGCATCAACCGACACAGAGCGGCAGAGGCGGGACCTCGCGGTAGAGGGGCCGAACACTTGGGAGCGCTGGGCTTCCGTTCCCAGTGGCAGCGGATCCTGCCGGTAACGATGGCGTGGCGTGGATGGAACCCATGGTGCCGATTCCCTTCCGGCAGACCAGGGCTCACCCCTCCAGCATCCCCCGCACAAACTGATCACTCCACGCCACCGCCGTGGCCCAGTTCTCCGCCTCGCTGAGGCCCGAACTGCGGGTGGGCTTGAAGCTGTGGTCACCGCTGGGGATCCAGCGCACTTGCACCTGCGGCGAGAAGCTGTAGGTCTCGACCTCCTCCCGCCGCCCGAAGGTGTCGCGCTCCCCCTGCAGGATCAGGGTGGGGGTGTGCAGGGCGGCCAGGTGCTCGGTGCGCAGCTGCAGCGGCTTGCCGGGCGGGTGGAAGGGATAGCCGAGGCACAGGCAACCGCTCACCCCGTCGCTGGCGGCCAGTTCATCCACCAGCAGGCTGGCCACCCGCCCGCCCATCGACTTGCCGCCGATGAACAGCGGCCGCTCCGGGCTTTCGCCCCTCTCCAGCCGCACCTGCTGGCGGAAGGCCTCCTGCAGCACCGGCATCCGATCAGGCCCCTGGCGGCGGCCGGTCTCGCGCATCCGGGCCATGTAGGGAAACTCAAAGCGCACCACTCGCCAGCCCTGCTGCGCAAGGCCGCTGGCGATGGCCGCCATGAGCGCGCTGTCCATGGGTGCACCGGCCCCGTGGGCTAGCAGCACGGTGGCCGGCGCGGCATCGGGACCACCGATCAACCGTGGCGCGGAAGTGGGGGCCTCAGTCGTCATCCGCCAATCCTGGATCGGTTCAGGGTGATGCGTGAGCCGGGCCACCATGGGCTGAACAATCCTGAGGGCTACGCCATGGATCCAGCCACGGCCCTCGCCTGGGCGCTGCTGTCGATGGCCGCCGCCGCGCTTGGCCTGGTGATCCTGATCGCCGGCCTGGCGCGGGTGTTTGCGCGGGCGCCCAGGCTGGCGGAACGGCCGGAGCCGGGATCGGACGCATCAGCGACCCTGGCCAACACCTCGCTCACGGTTGTGGTGCCGGCCTACAACGAAGCGGCCAACATCGCCGCCTGCCTCACCAGCCTGCTGAGCAGCGAGGACCCCTGTGGCGACTGGCGGGTGCTGCTGGTGGACGATCGCTCCAGCGATGCCACGGTGGCGATCGCCCTGGAGGCGGCAGGGGCCTGTGGCGCCACGGAGCCGCGCTTCTCGCTGCTCGATGCCGGGGCCCGGCCGGTGGGCGAGCGCTGGGTGGGCAAGAACTGGGCCTGCAGCCGCGCCATGGAGCACGTTGTGAGCGAATGGGTGCTGTTCGTCGATGCCGATGTGCGTCTGCAGCCGGCCACCCTGCGGCGCGCCCTGGCCCAGGCAATCGCAGACGGGGCCGACCTGTTCAGCCTGGCGCCGCGGCTGAGCTGCGGCTGCCTGGCGGAGTGGATGGTGCAGCCGATCATGGCCAGCCTGCTGGGGCTCGGCTTTCCGATCGAAGCCGCCAATGATCCCGCCAGTCCGGTGGCCTTCGCCGCCGGGCCGTTCATGCTGTTCCGCCGCAGCACCTACCTGGCGATCGGCGGCCACCGGGCCCTGGCGGCAGAGGTGGTGGAGGACCTGGCCCTGGCGCGGCGAATCAAGCAGGGCGGCCATCGCCTGCGCTACCTGCTGGGGCTCGATGCGCTCGAGCTGCGCATGTACAGCGATTTCGCCTCCCTCTGGGAGGGCTGGACCAAGAACTGGCTGCTGGGCCTCGATGGCGATGTGGCCAGGGCCCTGGCGGCCTCGTCGGTGGTGCTGCTCATGTTCAGCGGCCCCTGGTTGCTGACACCGGCCGCTGCGATTGCGGCCGCGCTGCTGCCCGGCCAACGGTTGGTTCTGCTGGTTGCCCTGGCCCTCGCCCTGGTGGGCATCGCCCTGCAACTGGTCCTGCGCCTGTGGACCCGCCGCCAGTTCCAGGTGCCGCTCACCCTCTGGTGGCTGATGGGAGCCGGTGGCCTGGTGGTGGCCGCGATCGGTCCGGTGTCGGTGTGGCGCACCCTCAGCGGCCGTGGTTGGACCTGGAAGGGGCGGCCGTTGGCATGAACAGCGACCGGTTCATGAAGAGCCGTTGCCGCAGATCACAAGCGGTGTCCTCCTGACAGGAAAGTCTTGCCGCCTGCGGCCGGCGGATCGATGGTGAATGCATCACGAACCGGGAGGCTCCAGAGCATGGATGACACCCCACCCGAGCAGGTGTGAGGAGCGCGCTGACGATCCGGCCCCTGCTCCAACACTCTCATCGGATCTCTGGCTTCCCTGGCGTGTTACGCCGTCGCCGTCCATTGCACCGCTATAGGTGCCCCGGACCAAACGGGAAGTCCCTCTAGTCACCTGGCCCCAGGTGCCAGCGTCAGCCACTCCGCCCGATTAGCCAAACTCCTTCAAAGCCCGGTGACGAAGTCACCGGGCTTTGTCGTGCTCAGCCTTCCCATGCCTGACCTGGCCAAGCCAGGTGGTGCCGTCACCATCGAGCCGAGACCGGAATGACGTCTAACGTTGAAGCATCAGACCATGAGGTTGGCGAAAGCCGCTGCCGTCATGACCCCAGCTGATCAAACCAACCAAAAGCTCGACGCTCCCTTTTCCGTACGCCGCCGGCAACGAGGGGGGAGAAGCGTCCTGCAGGTGAGCAGTTCGCTGAGCGCCATGGAGGCTCTGCGAGCACGGATTCGGGCCCAGAGCAAAACCGTGGCCGAGCACATCGCGGCCGATCCGGACGCCAAGTCTTTCATCGGCAACTGGACCACACCTGAGCCCTTCGGCCGCTGAGCACAAGCGTGGAGCTGAAGGCGGGGCAAATCGTCACGGTCGATTGGCGCAAAGATCCAGGCGACCCCGATCGAGACCCACACCCCCCGGAGCCCAACAAGCTCAGACCGGCAGTGGTCGTGCAGGACAGCGCACTGTTTGACCTTGTCTATCCAACAGTCTTAGTCGTGCCGATGACGAGCGACGCCGAGCTGGCCATTCCAGACCTGACTGTGGTGCTGCAGCCCAGCGCGACCAACGGCTGCAAGAAGGTGAGCTATCTGCTCCCGCAGAATCTCACCTGCGTGGCCAGGACACGCATCACCACAGCCACCGACTCCTGCGTCACCTCCGCCGAGCTTCAGCAACTGCTAGCGGCTGTGGGGACGGCCAGTTTCCTGGCCTTGCAGGGCAGCGCGAAAGGCCCCCGAATTGAGGATCGGCGTGTTGTGGTCGAGGTCGGGCACCAGAATCAGCTCTGCCACACCGGGCTGGAAGGCGCGGTGCAGGGCGACGGCGTGGCGAGTGGGCACCACCCGATCGACGGCCGCCGCCACGATCGTGGTGGGCGCGCGCACCAGGGGCGCCTCGGCGGCCGCATCCCAGCGATCGAGCAGCAGCAGATCCACCGGCAGCCACGGCATGGTGCCGCGGGCCACCGCCAGCAGGCTGTCGAAAGGCACCAGCAGCAACAGCCGCTGCACCGGGCGGGTGGCAGCCAGATGCACCGCGGGCCCGGTGCCAAGGCTGCGTCCCACCACCGTCACCGCGCTGTGGCGCTCGGCCACGTGGGCATAGAGGGCCCGGGCGTCGGCGCGCAGGGCCGCTTCGCTGGGTCTGCCCTCGCTGCCGCCGTAGCCGCGGTAATGAAGCAGGTAGAGGGCTGTGTCGGGCAGCAGAGCGGCCAGCTCGGCGCGGGTGAGGGACACGTCCTCGGCGTTGCCCCCGAAGTAAATCAGCGCCCGAGGACCCGGATGGGGGCGATGGGCCACCAGCACGCGCTTGCCCTCCACCTGCAGCTCCAGCCGGCCGGATGGATCTGCGGCGGGCTGGGGGAAATAGATCAACGAGCGCTGGGACAGGAACACCAGCAGGGAGACACCGCCGTAGCCCAGCGCCACCAAGCCGGCCCAGCCCAGCCACCTACCCACAGTCATCGGTGCTTTGCCCAGCGCCCTTGAACAGCCCAGGATGAACGGCGCCGCACGCCGATCGACGATCACCGTCATGGTCAGACAGCCCGAACGGGCTCCATCGTGCAAGCAGCCGAGTCCTCGTTGAGACGGCTGTGTTCTCGCTGCTGGTGATTGTGCATGCCCTGGCCGCCACGGTCTGGACCGGCGGCCATCTGGTGGTGGATCTGGGCGTGCTGCCCCGCGCCCTGCGCGAGGGTCGGGCGGCGCCGATCCGCGCCTTCGAGGAGACGTTCGAGCCGCTGGGCCTCACCGCTTTCGCCATCCAGGTGGTCACCGGCCTGTGGATGGGCTGGATCTACCTTCCCCACTTCCAGGGGCTCTTCAACCCACAGAACCCGATCGGCCTGCTGGTGGGCACCAAGTTGCTGCTGCTGGTCGGTACCGCGGCACTGGCCGTGCATGCCCGCCTGCGGCTGATCCCCAACCTCAGAGACGACAACCTCAGTGGCTTGGCCTGGCACATCCGTGGCACCACTGCCCTGGCGATCGCCTTTGTGGTGGTGGGAGCGCTGATCCGCCTGGGCGGGCTGGATTGAGAGGCTCGCTCCCCATCGACCAGGCCTTCAAGCCGCCACTCCGATGGCCCAGATCTCCGCCTTGCTGACGCCGGAACGACGGGTGAGCTTGTAGCCGTTATCAGCGCAGAGGATCCAGCCCAGCGACCTTCACTCCTCGTCGTCAGCCCCACCAGCAGGAACCAGGCGGATCTGCTTGCGGCCCAGCTTGATTTCAAACTCATCGCCAGGCTTGAGGTCCAGCAGGGCGGAGTACGCCTTGCCGATCAGCAGGTTGCCGTTGCCCTACACAGTGGCGACATAGCTCAAGGTCCAGCCACCCTTGCCTTTGCTCTTGCTGTTGCCATCACCCAGGCTCACGCCCTTGGCTTCCAGCAGCGCCTCATAGAACGCCGTGAAGTTCAGGCCTTCACCACCATCCTTCTTGGTGCAGACAGTACCCGCCTCCCGCACCAGATCTGATTTGGAGACTTCAGCCAGTTCCTTGACCTTGGCGAGCAGTTCAGATCCGGTGGGCCATGGTGATGGAGCATCAATCGGCTGGACCACAACCATCAGGCTGTTGGTGGCCAGAGCAAGAAGGTGCGGGTGTCCGTCCCCTCAGGGGAGGCTTTCGCAGGCCACACCATCACCATTTCCATCCAGGTAGGTGTGGCCTTGGCGCAGCAGTTCCTGTGCGCGTGCAAAGGAGCCGATCTCACTGCAGCGATACCTCCGGCCACCAGGAATCGACTCGGTGCCGCTGCCTGCTCGGCCCGACGTTCTGCCGCGCCGGAAGTCCCAGGGACGGGTGATGCCGCCCGGCACCCTCCACACCCCGAAGCGTCTCCGGGACGCCCGGAACTCGGCATCCAGATACTCCTTGGCGTTGCATTGGGCCAGGTATGGGCGGTAGGCAAACGCCATGCCGTCTTCCACCAGCGCCAGGTTGAGGTTCACATCCCCGATCACCTCCGCCACCGTGCGGCCAAAGCGATCCACCGTCTGGGGCCTGAGGGTCACGCTGGAGCCCAGCCGCAGCCGGCTCTGCAGGTAACGGCGGGCGTTGACGCCATGGGGAGCCTGCGCCATCTCGGGGGCATCGATGCAGGCCAGCCGAATCGTGAGCCGCTGCTGGCCCTGCTGCACCCGGATCGTGTCACCGTCACCGATCGAGAGCACCGTGGCGCGAACCTCGGGTCCGGCCATGGCGGCCGGGGCCACCTGCACCGCCAGGAACAGACCCGAGAGCATGAGCTGAAGAAGGTTCATCGGGCTACTCAGGATCAACTGCGGCTTCCTGCAGAATCACCCGACAGTCATGCTGGATGCAGAGAATCGACGATCAAGTTCAACCGGGCTGATCATCTGAGCAGAACGAAGGGCCCAAGACGCGGAAGCATGGGTTGATTGGAGCAGAATCCGCTCACCTCTTTCCCATGCACAACGTCTTGAAAGAAGCTCCAGGTCGTCAAACCAGGTTGTTTTCGTCATCTGGCCCCCATGCAACCGAATATGATAAACATGGGCATCAATCACCACCCCGGGTGCCATGCAGGTCACGGCCATCATCATGCCAAGATCTTCTCCTTGAGGTAAGCCCATCCAGCCTCCAGCCCGCTTCAGAAGGTTGGCTTCCACGAGCAGCGTTGTTGGCCCCAAGGGGATGCTGGCCTTCGGTGTTGGCCAGGCACGCCAGATGTCTCCGGGGGAGCTGGGGCCTGCTGGCACGATTCCTGGGTCGATCTTGGAATCATCCGTGCAGTATCCCGCAGACCAAAGTGCACCTTGATGACTGCGGATTGCATCCAGTCGTTTATCAATCGACTGCGGATGAAGCCAGTCATCGTCATCGGCGCTGGTAATCCATTCGCCTTTTGCAACCACCAAGCCCAAATTGCGAGCGGCGGCTTGGCCGATGGACCGCCCTGTTGCAATAACAGTCGCCCGTTCGCAGAGTTCAGGCGGAAGGTCTTCCCGGCTGGCACCATCAACAACAACAACGTGTTCGACCAAGCAATCGTTATACCTCAGGCTCTCATTCAACTCCACCAACATGCTGAGCCGATCTGGCAGAAGCCTGGTTGGAGTGATAACGCTGACAGTCATCAAGTTTGCAAGCGCTATGCCGTTGTCTCTTCACTGTAGACACCGTGAATCAGGGAGCCCGGCCAGGCGCCAGGGTCCAAGCTCACCACGGAGCGGCCTGTGGGCCCAGGCTGGGGTCATCAGCTCAGTCTGAGGGCCCGACCGCCCTTCCATCTTCACCACGCTCAGGGGCGCGGCTCCAGCCTCTCCAGCGCCGCCCCGAGCTCACCGATGAACTCATCCGGCCACCGGGCCCCGGATCAGGGGGTGGGGGCGCTCCGGCTTGAGTCAGCCGCATTTGGCACGTGCCAAAGACCGATCACGAAGATCCGATGCTGAACCGCAGCTGCAGCATGGCGAATCCCGCCAGACAGGTGGCAGCCAGCATTGGGAATGTATGCAGCACAATTGGGCTTCCTTGGCCTCCGGTCTACCCACGCTGACTCCCCAATTCCTGCAGATGAAGGGCAGAGTGTGGAGACCAACAGACAGATTCGCTGATGACGTTGTGTTGCTGATTGCCTGATCGCTTTCTCCAGTTGCTTTCAGAACACGACCCTCTGCTACAGCCAGCGCACCAAGCCACCCACCGCCGGCACCGGTGCGACGGTATGGCCGACGCAATCGAATCAGTCGCGAAGGTCCACGAACGTTCCCTCACCATTGATGCGAGGCCGGCAGGTGCCGGAAGCGAGGCAGCAGCCCAGCCGATGGCGGCCCAAGATGAATGTGATCCCTTTGCCGTTGGGCAGGCTCCCCAGAGCCTCAGTGGACGAACCACAGTGGCCAGCAGCTCGATGCTTGATTGGCAAAGAACTCCTGGAGCCTGGGCCTAAGCTTGCCGGCATACCCATTAGGAGTGGTGGATGTGGAAACTTGCCATTCCGATCTGGGAGTTCGTGCTTCGCGGAGCAATCGTTTACATCTTTCTGCTCGTTCTGCTACGAGTAACGGGCAAACGACAGATCGATCAACGATGTGCACGTGGCCATTCTGGAGAACAACGGCTCGATCACCGTGCTGCCGATCCATTCCAGACGATGAGGCCAGCATCAAGTGTTAAGTCAACAATAGATTTCCAGCCAGACTGGAGGCACACATGGCACTCAGCGAGTTCATGACTTGCAAGCAGATCGGACCCAGCGATGTCGAGCAGACCGCAGCCAGGACATGCGCTTCAACCACCAATTCACCCGATCGGATGCCGTCCCGAGCCGAACAGCCGAGTGCTTTGCAGAGGCCAAGGGCTAGGCCCGGTTGCAGGGCCTCGGCTGAACGTGCTGATCAGCGATGCGTTGGATCCGAACAGCTCGGCGGCATGCAGGCCCACCGGAACTGGGAGATCATTCGAAGCGATCCTGGCGCTGCAGGTGCTGCTCCCCCCAGGCACAGAGTGACTGAATCAATGGGATCAGGCTGCGGCCGTAGGCACTGAAGCGATAACTCACTTGCGGCAGTTTGGCAGGCATCACCTCCCGCTCCACCAACCCGCCGCGTTCCAGGTCGCGCAGGTGCTGGGTCAGCACCTTGTCGCTGATCTCTGGAATCGCGCGGCGCAGATCTCCGTAGCGCTGAGGGGTCTCCCGCAGCTGCCAGAGGATCGGCAAGGTCCACTTGCCCTGCAACACCTTGAGGGCAGCTCTCACGAAGGTGGTGCCTTCGATGGGATCAGTCCCCGTCGGCAGGGTTGCGCTCATTGGAGATGGCGAGCCTGGCCCGGCAACGCACCTGAAAGTAAGCCCTTCCTTTCCATGGCGAGCCGCCATAGGTTGCCGATCGATCCCCACCGTCCCCGGCGCACCACAACGACGATGACGCGATTGCAAGGCAAGGTGGCCCTGGTCACGGGCGGATCCCGCGGCATCGGCCGGGCCATCGCAGAGCGGCTGGGGCGTGATGGAGCCGATGTGGTGCTCACCTACGCCGGCAATCACGAGAAGGCAGAGGCTGTGGCGGCTGCGATTCGAGCAGGTGGAGTGCGGGCGCTGGCACACCAATCCGACCTCAGCCAGGTGAGCCAGACCCGGGCCCTGTTCGCTGCCGTGCTCGAGCAATTCGGTCATCTGGACATCGTCGTCAACAACGTCGGGGTATCCGTGTTCAAACCCACGACTGACATCGAGGAAGAGGACTATGACCGCGTGATGGGCACCAATGCCCGCGGCACGTTCTTCGCCCTGCAGGAGGCGGCCCGCCACGTGGCCGACGGTGGCCGGATCATCAATCTGGCCAGCGGTGCCACCCGCCAGGCCCTGCCCGCCGCAGGTCTCTACGCCGCCAGCAAGGCGGCGGTGGAGCAGTTCGGCATGGCCCTCTCCAAGGAGCTCGGCCCCCGTGGCATCACCGTCAACCAGATCGGCCCCGGGGTCACTGACACAGACGGCCTGGTGATGCCAGCCGATGCCCTGGCCCATCTGATCGCTGCCACTCCGTTGGGTCGCCTCGGCCAACCCGCCGATCTGGCGGATGTGGTGGCTTTTCTCGCCTCCGATGACACCCGCTGGGTGAACGGACAGACGCTTCAGGTGAATGGCGGCATCCTCTGACACCTTCCCTGCACGTCATCCAATGACCGGAACAACTGCCAGCTCTGATAACGGCTTTCCCGTCAACACGATCAGCGTCGGCGACGGCATCGTGCTGATCAACGTGTTTCATCTGGATCCAGATCAGGCCGAGGCCTTCGTGGCCACCCAGGTGAGCGAATACAAGCGCCTACAAGGCGTCTTTCCGGGCAGCCTGAGCGCCAACCTGCACCTCAGCCTCGATCGCACCCGCGCCGTCAACTACGCCCACTTCAGCTCCGTCGAGGCCTATCTGGCCATGCGCGCCAGCCCTGCCTTTGCGCAGCATCTGGAGCGGCTGAAGGGACTGGTTCTGAAGGCCGAGCCTCAGCTCTACACCGTGGCCTACACCCAGAACGCCGATCAACCCGCGTCCAACGCAGCCCTGCCGCCCCTCGTGGATCCCGACAAGGCGCCGCGGCTTGGCCCGGTCACGCCTCAGTGAAACAGCCTTCGGGCTCCACCTGCCTGTTTGCTTGATCAGCCCAGTGGGTGGCAGACGTCCAGGCCTCCCCGATCGAATCAATGTGCTGATCGCGCACGCAGTGGGGTTGACCGATGTGGGCGGTGCTCTCAACAGAGTGGACCAGGCCAGAGGCGGCATGAAAGCTGTAGCCCTTGGCTTCCGCGTGGCGGTTGTGGCAACGCATTCCAAAGAACCACTGCTGCAGTAGGTGGATCCGCAGCATCACCTCCGAAGGAATCGGTGGACGACCTCCTTAGCTGGACGGCTTGTGGTGTTCCTTAGCAGAGACGACTCACCTAGCGCACCCACACTATATGCAATGTAAGATTGTAATAAAACATTTTTTACACGCTGCATCGGTGCTGCATCGTTGCTGCATCATTGCTTTATCGGCATGGCGTATTGCTGTGGGTGGGCTAGTAGTGGATTGAGGACCTAGGTCCTTGTCGGCACCCAGCGACTGGCGTCCATAGAGGCCGATCCGCGGACTCGGGGGTTGTGTCTCTGGTTTATTGGCGCGGCGTCTTCTGTCGCTCTCTCTTTGATACTGATTTCACGGAGGTGACTCACCATGGAGATCAAATCAGCCTTCAAGGTTGTTGTCAACAACGGCGTTCTGGTTCCTGGGTCGGAGCGAACGTTCAACAGCTACAACCAGCCATCGGTGAATGCATCCGGCCTCATTGTCTTCCGCGCCCGCAGTCAGGGAGGGAAGGGGGGGGGAGAACCTGAGACCGGGATCTTCACACGCCAGCTCTCAAGGTTGCCCTCCCCCATCGTGATCAACGCTGTGGCGCTACGGGATGGCCTGGTTCCTGATCCCAACAACGCCAGCAGCACCTTCAACGAGTTCCCATCCTTCCCCAGGATTGATCAATCCTCCTCCTTCCTCGCCTTCCGCGGACAGTCGCAGCCAGTGTGGAACGTGCTGGACTCCACGGGCGCCATCGTGGAAAAAGTGGGAACCGCCGGCATCTACGGCACTCCCAGTGGCTCATTGACCACAGCGATGACGCAGCTGGGGGCAGTCCCGGTGTTCAGTTCCTTCAGCGTTCCCAACACGGTTGCGGGCACGAAATTTGACCAGTTTCCAGGGGCCCCCTCCCCGACTAGTGTCACCCAGTGGCTGTACACGCCCTTGTGGCAGCTCGTTCGCCAGAGCTGGACGGTCTTCAAGGGCAACTGGACCGACAACTCCAACCCGCTGAACCCCATCGGCAGGACCGGGGTCTACTTCCGTGAATTGCTTGCCAACGGTGGCAAGGCACCTGTTCAGCTGATCGCCGACTCCCAGACGCTCATCCCCGGCACCTCCACTGCCTTCGGCTCAACGGCTCCGCCCAGCGCCGCAGGTAACAAGGCCGTGTTCCTTGGCCTCGACAACGAGGAATCACCCACGCTCGGGGGGATCTATCTCTCCAATCTCACGTCCAAGCCCACCAACATCAAGCCGATCGTCGAGCTCGGGGATCTGGCGAAGCTTGTCAAGGATGCCAACGGAGTCACCCGCATCGGAGAAGGTCTCTCCTTCAGCAGCAAGCCGTCGTTGATCTTCGGATCCACGGACACGGTGGGCTATTGGGGCTCCTGGGGAACTGACACCTTCACCCAGACCGTTGCCATCCCGAGTGACGGACGCAAGGAGTTGAGGGACTATGCCCTGCTCCTGGATGATCAGCAGGACGATGGCGAGGTGAACGGCAGTGCCGATGGAAACTTCGAGTTTGAAGTTCCTGTCAATCAGGGGATCTTCCTCACCAATGTGAACACCGGTGTCACCCGTCTGGTGGCTCAGACCGGTGACACCGATGGCAATGGAACGTTCGATGCGGATGAGTTCTCCACCTTCCTCTACTGGAACTTCTCGGGCAAGGTTCCCGGCAGCACGGATGAGGAGGACGGAGAATTCGCACGCTGGCGCTCCGCCCAGTTCATCGCCGTCGACGGCCAGCAGGTGGCCTTCAAGGCCACCAGGGGTCCCAATGTCGACAGCATCACAGGTCTCTACGTCCAGCGCGCCAACAAAGCCCCCATCCAGACGGTGGTAGAGACCGGCATGAACGGCACGATTCTGGATCCCGAGGCCATCGTCCCGGGCACGGTCCCGGGCACGGACATCCCACTGCCCATCACCTCGGTGGGCCTGGAGCGCGATGGCTTCCGCGGCAACCTGCTGGCCTTCAACGCCAGCATGGCCAACGAGAGTGCCGGCTGGGCGGGGATCTACGGCATCGAAAGCAACCAGATCCCGATCACCATCTGAGGGGCACACCGGACCGAATCAAGGCCTGGAGCTGCGAGTAGGCCACCGCAGCGTCTTGATTCGGTCCTGCCGCTGCGATCGGCACGGTGAACAGCTTGTCGACCATGAGCTGCGGGGGTTTGCGCAGCCCATTTCGAGGCGAGGGTTCGATCGCGATGCGCACCAGCGGAGCCTCCATCAGGGTGCTGGTGAGGGGGCAGAGGGTGACGCTGGGATGGGCCTGCAGCCAGAGATCCACCCAGCACCACCACCGCGGGCCGTGGCTTGCCGGAATAGACGCCGGGGCTGGCCACGGTCACCACCGTGCCGCGGCGCAGCGTGGCCCTCAGCTCCTGGGCAGCCGACGTCATGCGGTCCAGTCGCTCCAGTCGGGCACCTGCTCACTCCAGTTCGGCTGCTCCAGCTGGGCCAGGTGCTCCGATTGGCGGCGAGCCCCCTCACTGTCGCCATGGCGCAGCAGGTACTGATGAATGGCCTCGCGGATGTAGGCACTGCGGGTCTTGCCCTGCTTCTGGGCGAGCCGATCGAGCTGCCGCTCCAGTTCAGCCTCCATTCGCACGCCGATGACCATCGGGTCAGGCGTGAACCGCTTTGTGCAACAGCCTAGGGGTGCCGGGCGGATCAATTCGCCGCCTTGCGACACCCGTATCAAGGCCCAGCAGGCCGATCAGGCCCAACACCTGGTTCTGCGGCTTGGAGGCGGCGTCAGTGTTCTGGCCTGTACGGGGTCGCAAAGGAGTTACTCCTGATCCATCGGTGGTGGTTGCCACTGAGCCATGGTCGGCCGCCAACCCTGCTGGCGCTTTTTAAGCCCAGAGCCTCAGTGCTTCTTCCCGGCTCAGCGACAGACGATGGCGGCTGCGGGGCGGGGAAGCAGCCACGACAACACCAGCACAGAGAACACCCGTACTATCAGAAGTCATCTGGTTCTGGTCAGCTCGGGCGCGACCTCAACTGGAGCCCCAGGTGACAACGACGCGCTGAAAGCGTGCTGACAGGCGTGGCGCCCAGACCCGCACCCTTAACCAAGCAAGCGCAACACCTTGACGCCGGCCGCAGGACACGATCACCGACGCCCCGGATCGGCGGCAACCGCGGGCGAACGCGGATGCGTCAGCACCGCGCTGCTTGAACATCTTCTTACATGCAAACTTAACCTGACGTTGCTATATCCCAGTGAAGACTGAAGCGATCGGGAGCTCCATGACGGCCTTCAAAGTGATGAACTGGAATGTGGAGAACCTGTTCCTTCCTGATCCCTCGAAGCCGGAGGCTCAGCAGGAATTCCAGGACAAACTCACCAAGCTCGCCGCCGTGATCGACGAAGAGCAGCCTGATCTGCTGGCTCTCCAGGAGATCGGTCCGAACGGCGCCCTGGCGGCTCTGCAGCAGGCCCTGACCCATTCGATGCCCCATGCGGCGGAAGGAGTCCCGGAAGCCGGCGGAGAACCGAGCCGTGCCATCCGCGTGGCGATCCTCTCCACCCGCCCTCTGAGCGGTATCCGGTCCATCAGCCCGTTTCCGGATCTGATCCGTCCGGTCCAGCAGAAGGATCCGGTCTTCGACAAGCCGGGCACCGTCGCCGATGAATCGCTACTCGCCGCCATGGGCCGCAGCGCCCTGGAGGTGGTGGTGGAGGTTGACGGTACGGAGGTGACCGTGATCACCGCCCACTTCAAATCGAAGCTGATCAGCTATCCCCGGCCCAAGGGCAACTTCAGCCCGAAGGATGAGGACGAGCGTTACCGCTATGCGGCCTACGCGCTCTACCGCCGCACCGGGGAGGCGCTGACGATCCGTGACCGGATCAATGCGATCCTCTCCTCCGGTGCCGGAGAGCCCGATCCCGATGACGGACTGGGGCGTGAGAAGGCCGTGGTGTTCTGCGGGGACCTCAACGACCAGCCCGATGCCGCCACCACCCAGATCATTCAGGGTCCGACGGGCTCAGAGCTTGAGACCGCAGGTTTCCTCACTGGCGACAAGGGAGACGGCTACCGGATGTGGAATCTGGCTCCGCGCCTCAACGTCACGCCGGATGGCGAGCCACCCGCAGAGCCTCCCTACACCCGGGTGTTCAAGGGCCGTGGTGAATTGATCGATCACATCTTTGCCAGCCACCGCCTCGTGAACCCCAAGAACATCCCAGACGCCCGCACCGTTCTGGCGACGAACCGGCTGCCATCGGTGAATGAGGTTCCCACCGAGCGCAAATCCGACCCGGCATCCGATCACGCAGCGGTGGTGGCGACCTTCATGATCTGATCATTCAAGTGCACACCTGGCATGAACTGGGCTGAACCCACGGAACGTTGCCAGAGACCCAGAGCTTTTGGAATGTCTCTGTTCATGAGTTAGCCTGAGTGTGCTCAAGCTGGTTTGGCTTGTTGGCCACCTGTGAAGCAAGTCCTGTTCATTGGCTGATCGGACTTAATCGTTGTCCGAACGTTCGCCACGTTTGAGGCAGTAAGCGCGAGTTTCTGGTGGTTGGGGTTAAAGCACCGCCTCTGTCTGTCATCTGAAGTGACGGATCATGAAATTGTGCCGCATGCCGCGTGGTTGGGTGTCAATGCGGTAAAGCATTGGGGCGACATTGGTTGATGAACGCCCTTGCTCCGCCGCTCGAGCTGGCTGCGGATAACGTTCCAGCTCCAGAGTTGCGATCTGGACATCCTGTTGAGGCACACAGGCGACGCACCGATAGCGGCTGGGGGGTGAGACTGCCCCAGGCCATACCTGCGGCCACGGCATCGCGCTAGGGGTCAGGCTTCCGCAACCGCCTGGCGCCCAGCACTGCCAGGGCCACGAGGGAGAAAGCAGCCAGCCACAGCAACAGCAGCACCGCGAGGGAGGCGAGACAGTCGAGTGGGGTCTTGATGGCGCAGTAGAGCAGGCCCCAGAGCGTGAGCGGCAGCAACACCACCAGGGAGGCCAGCGCACCGGCCAGGGCCACCACGAACAGCAGGACGCGCAGCAGCCGGCGGAGCTTGGCGCGACGGTGGCGTGGGTTGCTGGTCATCGCCCCGGCGCAACCCAAGCGGCGGTAGCCACCTGTGCGGCGATAGCCACCCGTGCGGTGGGGATCGCCTGGAGGGGGAGGGTCATGGCGAGCAAAGCAACGGAGGTGCGGCGGGCACGGCCCATCCCTGCGGCGATGGTGCGGTTGTTGGTTGTGCTGACTGCCGCCAGGCCATCAGACTCCTGGATGATGCCCTTGGATCCTCGCGCCATGAAGACGTCACGCTGCGCTCTGGCCGCCAGGCTCCTGGCCCTGCCGCTGCTCACACTGCCGCTGCTGATCCCCGGGGCGGCGGTGGCACAGAAGCGGATCCCCAAGCTTCCGGGCTACGACCAGTGCCCGCTGGGGTATGTGAATGACCTCAAGCAGCACTGTAATTCACCCATCTATTACGAAGTGAGGCCCACCTACGGCAAGCCCTGCGAATCGGGCTGGATGAACATCGGCGCCGGTTACTGCAAGAAGAAAACTCTGGGCATTTTCTGACTGTCGCTGCCGCAGCCCCCAATCGCGCAGATCAGAGGCAGAGCCGGCAGCACCCCCGTACCGCACCAGGAACGACCGGGCTCTCAGAAGGAGTCCTCCGTCTGGCCAGCGAAGCCGCCGGCATAGATCTCGCTCCCCTCCAGCTTCTGGAACACGAACTGGCAGACCGCGGTGCCGGGAATCACGGCCAGGGGAGCGGGGCCGAAGTTACTCATCTCCAGCACCTGCTGGCTGTCGATCCCCGGCCCCATGAAGGGGGCGCTGATGTGCACCATCAGGCCCAGCCGCGCAAAACGGCTGCGACCCTCCAGCCAGCCGCACAGCCCTGGCCCCAGGCGTAGCCGCTCCTGGGTGATGCCCAGCACCGTTTCGCCCGGCATGATCAGGATGTGCTCGTGCTGGGGCACCTTGATCTTCTCGGTGAGCTGCCGGTAGTCGGTGTGCTCGCGCACCTCGATCACCTCGTGCACCTTGCGGAACACGCGAAAGGTGCCGGCGAGGGTGAGGTCGAGAGAGGCGGGGCCCAGCCGCTCGGGAACGAACGGCGTGACCCCGATCGCGCCCGCTTCGATCGCCTGCAGGATCGCCTCTCTGCCGAGAACGGCCATGGTTTTCGCTGGGCACAGGCGAGGGTGGATTGTCTCAGGCGGTCGGCCGGGGCCCACCGGCCAGGTCGTCGATGGTCTGCTCCAGCAGATCGCGGCCGCTGTCGTACACGACGCGCGGCGCCGGCCGGCCAGCCTCGGTGGCGCCCAGCCGGCGGGCGGCGGCACGGCGCCGCTTCAGCTGGGGATCGGCGTGGCGGGCCGCCTGGGCCCAGGCCTGGCGGCGGGCATTGCAGGCCGCGATGGCACGGTTGCGCCAGTGCTGCAGCGGCAGGCGGGCCAGGGGCAGGAGCAGCAGCAACAGGGCGTAGCCGATGGCGAATCGCGCCAGCCAGGCCACGGGGGGCAGCCAGGCGGGCGTGATCGCCAGCAGCCACGGCGAGAGCACCAGCAGGGCCCCGACGGCGACGCTATAGGCGACCCGTTGCCCGCGTCCGGCCCGACTGAAGCGAAAGGCCCGCTCACGCAGGGGCGGCACCGGCCCATCAGCGCGGGCCGCTCTGGCCGTCAGGGAGGGGAAGCCATAGATCAGATCCCCGTCCTCACTCACCTCGGGGCGGCCGTCGAAGCGCAGCAGCACCGGCAGCATGGCGGCATCGGCGAGGTCACGGCGGCGGTCGGGATCGGCGGGGCAGTCGGGCAGATCGAGCAGCGGGGCGAGGTCCTCGGCGATCACCACGCCACCGCGCTTGCGCAGGAAGGCGCCGATGCGGCGCCAGCGCTGCGGTTCGAAGCGGGCATTGGGATCGCCATCGCCGAACAGGATCGAGAACACGGCGCTGAGGAAGCCCAGGGCGGCCGGATCGGCGCCCTCGCCGGGCAAGTCCCAGAGCAGGCTCCACAGTTGCTGCGGCGTGACGGAGGCGGAGCCCTGGCGCGACGGGGCCCGGATGCCGGAGGCGAGCAGATCCAGGATCGAGAGGGGCACCTGGGCCAGCCCCTGCAGCAACGCCAGGCCGGCATCGTCGGCGTCGTCGCTGGTGAACAGCCGCACGATCAGCAGCACCGACAGGATCAGCACCACCAGGGTGGTGACCAGCAGCAGCACCAGGCCGAAGCTGAGCCGGATCAGCCGGGCGGCGAGACGCAGGGCCACCTGCAGCCGGGCCTGCAGGCGCCGGCGGCCGCTGCGGGCCAACAGCCGCATCCGCAGCGCGGGGGGGAAGACGAACAGCAAGGTGCCGTCCTCGGCCACCTGCAGGCGACCGGACACTTCGGCCACCAGGGCCAGCAGCCCCGGCTCGACTTCCTGCAGGGACAGCCCGGTGCCTGCGGCCACCTCGCCGACGCTGCAGCGGCGCCCGCGGTTGCCGATCCAGTCGAGCAGGGAGGCCTCAACCGGCATGCAGCCCATCCACCGCCAGCTGCCGCAGGGCCAGCCGGTCGGTCTTGCCCACGGGGGTGAGCGGCAGCTCAGGCAGCACGCGGATCTCCTCCGGCGCCTTGTAGCCGACGCGGGCCCGGGCGAAGGCGATCAGTTCGGCTTCGAGTGGGGCGGACTGATCCGGGCGGAATGTGACGTAGGCCCGCACGTTTTCGCCGTGCACCGGGTCGTGGATGCCGATCACCCCCACCAGATCCACGGCTGGGTGCTCCGCCAGCGCCTCCTCCACCTCCTGGGGGCAGATGTTGGAGCTGTCGTGGACGATGATCTGCTTGCGGCGGCCGCAGAACCAGAAGAAGCCATCGGCGTCGACCCGCATCTCATCGCCGGTGTCCAGCCAGCCCTTCTGGATGGTTTCGGCAGTGGCCTCGGGGTTGTCCCAATAGCCCAGCATCCGGGAGGGCGCCTGGATCCAGAGGCGTCCCTGCTCGCCCGGGGCCACCTCGTTGCCGTTCTCGTGGCGCAGGCTGGCGCTGAACCCCGGGCAGAGCCGGCCGACGGAGCCGATCCGGTTCTGGCCCGACGGGGGCGCCAGGGTGGCGTAGCCGATCTCACTCATGCCGAAGCATTCGTCGATCCCGAAGCCGGCGGCGCTGCGGAACTCCTCCTGCAGCTGGTGGGGCACCTTGTCGCCGCCGCTGATGCAGAGGCGCACCGAAGCCAGATCCGTCGGCAGCAACCGGTCATCCCGCAGCAGCTCGAACAGGGCGGCGGGCAGCATCAGCAGCACCGAGGGCCGGTGGCGCCGCAGCAGGGTTTCCACGGTGGGCGCATCGATGCGGCTGGCGATCGCCGCGGAGGCGCCGCCGGCCAGGGCGGCCAACACGAGGGCGGAGGAGGCGATGTGGGCCAGGGAGCTGCCGGCTAGCACCTCCTCGCCGGCCCGCAGTTCGATGGCCTGGATCAGGGAGGTGAGCACGGCGGCGAAGCTGGCCCGGCTGTGGGTCACGCCCTTGGGCCGGCCTGTGCTGCCGGAGGTGAAGTAGATGAAGCAGGGCTCGTCGTCGGCCAGGGGGGGCCAGGGCAGGGCCTCGCCGCCGGCGGGGGCCGCGGCCAGCAGCTCGTCGAACCCGGTGGGATCGTCGATGCGGTGGCAGCCAAGGGGCAGCTGGCCCGCCACGGCGCTGGCCTGCAGATCGGCCAGCCGTTCGCCGTGGAACACCAGGGCTGCGGCGCCGCTCACCGTCAGCGCATGGTCGATCTCCGGGGACACATAGCGGTAGTTGAGCGGGGTGAGCACCAGGCCGCTGCGCAGGCCGGCCAGGTAGTGGACGACCAGCTCCACCCGGTTGGGAATCAGGGAGGCGAGCCGGTCGCCCCGCCGCAGACCCAGCCGCTGATAGGCCCTGGCCAGCTGCTCCGCCTGTCGCTCGAGCTCGGCCCAGCTGATGCTTTGGGTGAGATCCTGCAGCGCCGCTGCCGCCGGGTCGCGCCCCAGGCCGGCCTCCAGGAGGCGATCCAGGTCGACGAGTGGGGCCAGGGACGGGCCGTGGAAGGGCATGGAAGGCCGTAAGCCCGCCCACTCTGGCAACGGTTTGGGGACGCCGGCATGCCGGACGTCCTGCGTTGAAGGCAGGCGCCTGAGTGACGTGGTCCTGCGGATGATGGGGAAGAGGCTCAGCGCAGGAACTTCCTCGCGTCCTGAAGCATCCCGACACCGAGGCCACGTCCATGGTTCTCCCGCTGCCCTGACGGATGCGCTCTGGCGCCTCCACCATGTCGACCTCTGGACCACGGTGAGGCTGAAATAGCCGGCAACGGGGTTCTCCTCGTCGGCGACGACGAACGTTCGGGCCGAGCTAAACGACGCACGCCAGGAGGGGTCGCTCCAGGGGATAGCGGCTGGTGGCTCTTTTGCATCGCAGTGGACGTCGCCGCTGCGATGGGTGGACTAAACTAAGACTTAGTTCAGGGCGATCCCCCATGGAGCCGGTGAACATCCACCAGGCCAAGACCCAGCTCTCCCAGCTGCTGCATGTGGTGGAGCAGGGAGAGGAGGTGGTGATTGCCCGGGCCGGCGTGCCGATTGCACGGCTGGTGAGCTGGAAGGCTCAAGCCCAGCCTGTGGCAGCGCCCGGGGCCATGCGCGGCCAGATCCAGCTCGGTGCTGACTTCGATGCGCCACTGGATGGCCTGTTCGAGGCGCTGCAGTGACGCGGCTGCTGCTCGACACCCACGTGGTTCTGTGGTGGCTGAATGACGATCCGCGACTGCCGGAGCCTGTGGTGGAGCGCGTGCAGGCCCCGGAGGCGGAGGTGTTCGTCAGTCAGGCCTCGCTTTGGGAGATGGCGATCAAGGTGTCGATCGGCCGCTTGCAAGTGGATCTGCCCGAGTTGGAGCGCCAGGTGCCGCTGCAGGGCTTTCGCTGGTTGCCGATTCGCAACGCCCATCTGCTGGCGGTGGCGGAGCTAGAGGCCGATGCCGACCATCGCGATCCCTTTGATCGGCTGCTGGTGTGCCAGAGCAGGACGGAACCCATGCTGCTGCTGACAGCGGACCGCCGGTTGCGGCGCTACGGCAACACCGTGAACGTGATCGGATAGCGAGCGCGAGGAGCTCCCGTGCGGCCACCTTGGCGAAGGCCTACACCACCAACCCAAGGATCTGCCCCACGATCGCCATCACCTCCTCCAGCTGGGAGTCGTTCAGTCGCCCGATCGGATGGGGGCGAGCGCCCCTGGCGCGCCAGTCGAGGGATTTGGGCTGCTGGCAGAGCACAGAGCGATGGGAACCCAGCCTTGGACGGCACGGCGGGGACTCACTCGATGACCTCTGCACCAACCGGACGGAAGGCCATGGCCTCGGTGGGTTCGCCAGCCATGGGCTCGTAGGCCTCAAGCCGTTCGGCCAGGGACAGGCGAGGCTGCACCGGCCGGATCATCACGCCTCCCTCCACAACGGAGAGTTCCACGCTCTGATCCACCTGAAGCTGAGCCTCCCGGGCGATGGAGGCGGGCAAGCGGGTGCCGAGGCTGTTGCCCCAGCGGCGCAGGGCCTGGCGGGAAGGGGTGACACATCAGCTCTCTGGGGCATCTCCGAACCAGAAGGCCCCCGTCCTCGGGACAGGCTGTTGGATCCCGGTTCTCTCCCGTCTGCCTGCCGTCCACCCTCACAACGACAGGCCCTTGTCCACGCGACGGACGAGAGCAGGGGTAAGGGACTGCGGCGGCACACCAACACCCGGAGCCGGGTTGGCTGCAGCCGCCACCATCACTCCATGGCCTCCAGCCCCTCCGCTGCCTTCCTTCGCCTGCGCGCGTTCTTCGCCGAACGCATGCGCATGAGCCCCATTGACCAACCGCTGATGCTCATGGAGCTGCTGGGGAGGAGCAACCCAGCCCCCGCGCAGGACGTGGCCCCCGCCGGATCATGGGATGCGCAAGGTGCTCACCGGCAACGGCATCACCCGCTGCGAGAAGGGCACCGTCGCCCTGGTGGGCGGCGAGCAGCTGAGCGACGCAGAGGGCGGCATCTGCTGGCACTGAACCGCCAGGCCCGCTCACGCCATTGATTGGATTGGCACGATCGCCGGCAGCACGCTTGCCAAGACCTGCTTGGCCTGCTTCAGATCATGACTCCCTTGCATCCGCAGCCAGAAGCCCTCGCTCAGACCGAAGAAACGGCACAGGCGCAGATCGGTGTCGGCAGTGATCGCCCGCCGTCCTTTGACGATTGCGTTGATGCGGCTCTCCGGTACGCCGATCGCCAGCGCCAACCGGTACTGACTGATCCCCATTGGCCGCAGAAACTCCTCCAGCAGCACCTCGCCCGGGGGCACGAGCATCACTTCAGTGGTAGTCAACGATCTCGACCTCCTCTGGCCCGGCTTCCGTCCAGACAAAGCAGAGCCGGAACTGGTCGTTGATACGGATGCTGTGCTGGCCATGGCGGTTACCCCTGAGCGGCTCCAGGCGATTGCCTGGTGGAACTTGTAGATCGTTGAGGCAGGCGGCCGCATCAAGGATGGCGAGCTTGTGGAACGCCACGCGAGCGAAGCTTCCAAAGCGGCGCCCCGGCTTCCCTTCAAAGAGGGCCTGGGTGTCGCGGCAACGAAACGACCTGATCACACCGTCACCTTACCCCCGCTGGACGTAGGCACGCCAGGCAGTGGGGCCGGGCTAAGGCGATCACGCGCTGACATGGCGGCCTGGCTTGCCTGTGTTCCTCCCCCTAAAAGTGCCACCCCCTGTCACACCCGCCAGGATTCCCCCATGCCCCCGCCCCCCTCCAGCACCTACCAGCGCCTGCGCGAGTACATCGCCGAGCGCATGCGCATGCGCCACATCTACCAACCCCTCATGCTCATGGAGCTGCTGGGGAGGAACAGAACAGCCCCGCCCCAGCGCAGGACGTGGCCCGGCGGATCCAGGGCAGCGCATGGTGGGCAAGGTGCTCACCAGCAACGGCATCACCGCCTATGGCAACGGCGCCTACAGCCTGATCGGCGGCGACGAGCTGAGCGACGCCGAGCGCGACGCGCTGCTGGAGCTCTGCTGCCAGCGCCTCGATGCCTTGCCTTCCGCGAGCAGCGCGGCGACGAGGTGTTGGCCCACCGCAGCCGCCACCGCAGCCCGATCAGCGGCTCAGCGAAGTACCGGGTTTACCGATGCGCCCGGGGCTGCTGCGAAAGCTGCGGCGCGCATGAGCACCAGCGGGCCCTGGAGGTGGACCACCTCATCCCCAAAAGCCAGGGCGGCTCCGACGCCATCAGCAACCTGCAGGCGCTCTGCTTCCGCTGCAACACCGGCAAGCGCGACGGCTGTGTGCCTACGCAAGAGGGCGCACCGACTTTCACGGCCTGCTGGCTAGCGACGGCCACCGCGTAGCGGGCTGTGTGTTCTGCGCGCTGGAGGGCAGCGGCCGGGTGCTGCTGGAGAACGAACTGGCGCTCTGCATCGCCGTTGCCGACCTGGTGATTGAGGGGCAAGCGATGAGCTTCCAGAGCTGTGCCCCAAGGGCTATGGGCAGCTGCCAGGTTCACCGGTAGCCAAGGAATTCCTCCATGGTCATGCCGATGTCCTTGGCGATCTGACGAAGCAGCGGTGGCGCGATGTCGCGGCCCTGATGGGCTGGAACGGTGGTGCCGCGTCCACGTCCATCGCGGAACTGCAGATGGGATCCGCGTTGACGGACAAGCTCAAAACCCAGTTTCCGCAGGATGCCGACCACCTCCGAGGGCTTGAGAACCGGTGTCGAGCCCACGTTCAAGCCGGGACAACGATCTGCTGTAGGCCGACGAAATCGCTCTCCAGGCTCGGCTCGCCGTCCTCCAGCAGCATGGCGATCACCTCCTGGAGATTGGCCTGCAGCTCGTCGAGCGTCGCCCCCTGGCTGTGGGCGCCGGGGAAGCCAGGCACATGGCCCACAAGCAGACCTGTCTCGCTGCAGCGTTCGATCACGGCGGAGTAGGTACGCACGATCTGGCCGGCCTTCACTGGTCGCATCGTAGGTACCGCGGCTGGGCTTGCCGATTGGTGTGGGACGACCATCGGAGGGTGATGGTCTTCTCGTCTACAAGTGCCACCCCCCGTCCCAGGCGGCCAGGATGCCCCCATGTCCCCGCCCCCCTCCACCACCTACGAACGCCTGCGGCACTACATCGCCGAACGCATGCGAATGAGCCACATCTACCAGCCATTGATGCTGATGGAGCTCCTCGGCCGCCGCAGCCCCGCCCCAGCGCAGGACGTGGCTCGGCGGATCCTGGGCGAACACGTGACCCAGATCGACTACTACACCGAGCGGGTGAAGCGGATGGTGGGCAAGGTGCTCACCGGCAACGGCATCACCGCCTACGGCAACGGCGCCTACAGCCTGATCGGCGGCGACGAGCTGAGCGATGCCGAGCGCGATGAGCTGCAGCAGCTGTGCCGCCAGCGCCTCGATGCCTTCCGCGAGCAGCGCGGCGAAGAGGTGTTTGCCCACCGCAGCCGCCACCGCAGCCCGGTCAGCGGCTCGGTGAAATACAAGGTGCTCACCCGCGCCCGGGGCCGCTGCGAGTGCTGCGGTGCGCACGAGCACCAGCGCGCCCTGGAGGTGGCACCCATCATCCCCAAAAACCAGGGCGGATCCGACGCCATCAGCAACCTGCAGGCGCTCTGCTTCCGCTGCAACGCCGGTAAGCGCGACACCGACTCCACCGACTTCCGCGGTCTGCTGTCCAGCAACGGCCACCGCGAAGCGGGCTGTGTGTTCTGCGCGCTGGAGGACAGCGGCCGGGTGCTGTTGGAGAACGAGCTGGCGCTCTGCATCGCCGATGCCTACCCGGTGAGAGAGGGGCAAAGCCAGGTGATCCTGCGTCGGCATGTGGCCGACGGGGTGGAGCTGCACCAGCCGGAGTGGAACGCGGTGGTAGAACTTCTGAAGGCGCGGAGGGAGCAGCTCAGTGCTCTGGACGCAATGATCAGCGGATGGAATGTGGGGCTCAACTCAGGCGAAGCGGCCGGGCGTAAGGTGTTTCATGCGCACTGGCATCTGATTCCTAGGCGAGAGGGGGATTGTGAGCAGCCACAGGGTGGAGTGCGGAAAATTATTTCGGAGAAACAGTGGCAATGAGACAAGCAATTAGTCACTGGTGAAGTCTGCGAACACCTAGCGCCGAAGAATGAACTGCAGAACCTGCTTCGTCATAATGTTTTGAAACTATTGGACCATAGCCAGATAGGTTGAAGGGGAAAGCCGGCATGTCGCAGAGAGAGCCCCAGGCAACGTAAAAAGACGTGGCTTCACGGCAAACCCAAATAAGCAATAGAGATGGTAGCGATGCGCCTCGGACTCTGAGACGGCAAGCTCATTTTGCGACACATAGAATGGAGTCTCCTTGCCATACTTCGTAGTCTTTACCTCAATCAGCCTTTCAGCCCCTGTCTCATCATAGGAAAGAATGTCGAAACCAGCACCATCCCCACGGTCGCTGGAGGTATGTTCAATTTTAGCGGCAAGCCCTTCCTTGCCCAGACTACTTAGTCTCGCCCGCTCATAGTGAAGGACGAAAAGCTCGCCGGCAGATCCTAGAGAGCGATTACGCGCTTCTCTCTCCAAATAGTTTACTGAACTGCAGACGCGAAGCTTCATATCCTGCCTGGACCTATGGCCTACGTCTTGAGGCCGCCGGGCCGGAGGCCGAGTTACCACTGAAAGTATGTTATCAACCTCAGGCACCACAATTGGACGTTCCGAATCTACTGCCGCGATACTCTGAAGCTGCTTGTTTGATGCAAGACTCTCCGAAACCACTTCAAGCAGTAGCCCCTGATAACTCGACCGTGGCTTGTAGCCTCGAATGTACTGAAATCCAAGATCGATCAGTGCCGCACTAATATTGGCGTACTTGAACTCAATGGACTGCTCAGATCGATGAGTCAGGTGCTGAATGAGCCCACGCCGGTGCGCCGCCTTGCTGTAGGGAACCCCAGCGAGTTCTGCGGCAAGCATGGCGAAATAATCAGCCACGGTTACTTCGACTTCCTGACGTGTCCAATCGTTAGCAATTCTTGAAATTGATTGGGATCCAACACCCTCCACGGGTTAGACGGTGGATATGAGGGTTGCAAAATGGCACTGCCATGCCCACTGCTTCAGAATCGTGTCAGCGGCTCTAAGCAGCAACTGAAAGCAGATCTGGGTTAGTGTCTTCCGAAGAAAACTCAGATGCAATCTGCACAGCCAGAAGGTTGCCAACTGCCCGTGCCATCATAGGAGACACAGCATCACCAATGACCTTAGAATGAACATTTCTAGAAGGCATAAGTCCATCAGTATAGAATTTATAGCTCGTTGGGAAGCCTTGAATCAAGGAGGCCTCGCAGGCCGTGATAACTCGTCGTTCTGATGGATGGACAAACCTACCTCGCCCCGGCGAGTTAAAGCCCGTAGTTATAGTTCCACTAGGCAGATCAGGACATAATCTACCATAAACAGACTTATAGTTATGATTTTCATGATGACATACTGGTCGATGGTCGAACGGGAGATCGTACACATTCATATCATGTAGCCAGTTGATGCGCTCCAGATTTTGCTTACTTGGGGCAGAAGGAGTGTAAAAGCAATTTTGCAGATCACATACGGTTGGCGGCATTTGCAGCGCCCATGAAACACTTCGTGGCCTAAGAAAGTACGAAGAATAACTTTTCATCAATGCTCTAGGGTTAATACCCTCGGAGTTATAAGCAATTGTAAAGTGTCTGTTACGAGTCTGCGGCAAGCCAACTTCAATTCCTTTTACCAGAACAGAGTGGACCGAATAGCCAAGTGACTCCAGAAGCATATGTGTCTTATGAACATTTCCGCTGCGATCTTTGAGAACACTAGATACATTCTCTATGGCAATAACCTTGGGAGAGAGCAAAGCGGCATAAGTCGCAACAGCCAGATACAAGTTATTTCTCGGGTCATTGCGCCTTGAATGATTATTCAGGTTCGAATGTCCCTGGCATGGTGGGCCAGCCAACAAGACATCGCAACCCTGCATTAGGATTTCAAGTGTTTCAATACCGATATTCTGAAAGCTGGGATCATGTAGTGAAAGAGTGTTGTCAATATTCTGGCGAAAAACACACCGCGCTAGATCGTTGACGTCCTTTGAGAATGAGACCAGCGGGGAATGGTTCAGGGTGTAAAGAGAAAGAGCACTTTCGTCTATATCAACGGCTGCTGTAATTTCAACGTTAAATCCTGCTGAGTTAAATGCTTGCTTTATGCCTTCGGTGAACCCACCACAGCCGCAGAACAAGTCAACAACTCTGATGGGATTCAGATGACGAGCTAGGGGCTGTGAGCAATGCCCCTGCAGAATTAGTCGATCCCATGCATCAATAAAAGTTTCTCCACTTCGTACACTCGCGCCAGGGATGTAGGATTCAGATTTATATAGGCCTTTCTCAGTCTGGAACGATATTTCTTGAAACAGCCCTTTTGACGAAAGGAAGTATTCAATGTCGATTGCTTGTTTCACTGATTACGCTCTTCAACCCGGGTGATCCCAAGACTAGCAGCTAAGCCATGAATCACGGTATCGCACTCAGCCTCTGTTAGAACTTCAAATGGTGTAATTGAGTGTTGCTTGCGGATCTCAGGGCCCAACATCCGAATGATTTCTGACTTACTGGTCACATCTTGAGTTCGAAACTGGGTTTCCTCAGGATCATAAAAGAAGCGTGTTAATGCCCGAATTAGCTGTGGAGACTGCGAATAGATTGCTCTTAAAACAAATGAGCTCCAGTAGTCGCTTCCTCCCCTTTTAGCAAGCCAATAAGGATCATCGTTCTTACAATCTATTGAAAGAGAGGCACGGTGCCAAAGACGGGGCAACAGTGAGTCGTATATTCGCTCACCAAAATGAACTCCACTTAGCTCATCCCATGAACCATAGCAATAGCGCCGATAAACAATATCTCTCATATAAAGAGAGACAAAGATCCAGAAGTTAGGCGATACCGCAATCTTTGACGATAGGTTTGGCAAGCCTTGATGAAGCAACGCCGCAGTTTGGCCGTCAATCTCGTTCCAATCATCAGACCGAACCGTCTTGATCTCAACCCCCTCATAGAGCTTGGTTATCTCTGACTTTAACCTAATTATAATAGAATTATCAATATTTACCTCAGATACTGCTGAAACGGCAAACTCTTCAACCCTGAAGGAACCCGGATCAGCGACAAGACGAGAGAAAGCGTGATCAACATTCTCAGATGGGATGATGGAGTACATAGTCTAGCGTGTAGTTGTTCGTGCAGTACTTGACAAGGTGCACATGTCTTGAACCCTAGCCCTTACGATGGAAGGATTATTAATCCATCGGTTCCGAAACTCCATGTAGTCTTCTGGTTTATCTAGACCCATCCGTGTTAATAGCTTTGAACAGATTGAACCACTTATGACTTCTGTTGGCAAGTCTGTGCAGAAACTGAAGAGTGCACTTACTGCTTCAGAGACTACGTCAACTACAAATAGACGGGCCAATAGGTCTCCTGCGACACCAGCATTACAGAGCCTCCCAAACTTGACTGCGGAATCTTCGTTTATGAAAACTTGAATTATGTCACTTGCCATAATATCCGTGAAGGATGAGGGCCCTGTAGCCACTAGACTGACAAGCCATAATGTATCCTTACCTGCCCCATTTTGTTCAAAGAAGTCAGGAGGCTTGGGAATTGGGGTAAACAAGCCCTTCCCAATGCCAAACATAAGATTAAATCGTTTAAAACCGATTAGCCTCTTCACCCATGCCTCATCCGCAACTGTAGCGACAATATCCACATAAACATCGCCAGTCAAGCTAAAGGCTCCAAAATGATCCTCAACAAAGTCAATCTCAAGATTGCCGGTCTCTAAGCTACTACTGTCTATAGTCTGCTCATGAATGCACGTAGCCCTTCTGGATAGTTGCTCCTTAAGTATAATCGCCATGTCTATGCATCCCGAATTCTGGGCAAGCAATTTGTTCAAGACTGAAATATCATAACTGACTACTAGTCTTGGCGCGTTCGAAAAGAAGTCCTCTGGTGCTACATCAAACTGCAGCTGAGCAGGGTCAACTAAAGACTCTGCATCCTGCTTAATGTAGGAGGGACTAAAGAGTTGATACTTCTCTTGTGCTCCATCAGCAAAGAGAACTGATCCTGTTTCACTGCCGATAAAGGAAGTTTTCAAGGCTCAAGTACCTCCGTTCGAGTCTCGCGATTAAATCTGGAAGGAACACTTGTTGTGCGAAACACAAAGGTTACAGGATCCTTGGTGATTCGGAACATCACTGTATCACCATCTGAAACAGTGTCTGCAGTTGTACTGATCAAGGCACTTAAATGCTTTTCTACCTTATGCCTCCCGTTATCATCGCCCATCACATCAAGCCAGTGTTAGACCAACAGCACCCTCTCGCTGTCACTTACCTTTGGACTAAGCGATACCCTGACCGTTTCTTCATAATAAGGCATCTGTGGATCACCAAGAGGGTTTTCCCCTACGGCGGGTCCTGGATATTGAATACTGCATAATCTACTAGCGGTAGATGTGGTCCGTTTTAGGCCCCTTCCAAATATTTCGGTTAATAGCTTGCCAATCTTCCTGAAATCTTCATTAGACACCTTTTTTGCTGGAGCACATGCATCAGCAAACTCCCGGAAATGAGTATTAATTCGACGGACGATACTCTCTATCTCTTTTCTCGCGTCTTCAAGTGTAACAGGTTTGGGAAGATAAAGGTACTCCTCTTGCTCTTCAATGCGATCACTCTTTGAGTCCCAGCCCCAATGGCTAGCAGGCTCAGAGGATCGAAGCAACTTGTTTAGCTCTTTATTCGCAAAAAATACACCTGCGACTGGGCTCAAAAAACTTCCACTAGATGGAGGCTTCCAGTATTCGACAACCATTCCTGATGCTCGAATCAACGCCACACTGTTGGTATACAGGCAGTCATTTGTCCATTCATCAGCTGAGCTAACATCTATTTGCTTGTATGCAAAAACTCCCGGAGAAAGCCCTGTTGCAGAGCTAGCCTTTAAAATCTTTTTCTTCTCCATCGGTTCTTGCGGATCTCTTCGACCACTGGCAATATGGTAGCAATCAATAAATGGCTTTAAGTGGTTTGCTGACGTTGGATCAGCGTAGGCTTCATCAAATCCATCATCAGACACTGAAACGGTAAGCTCACCATCAATGATCTTCTTCCACCAATAGTTCTCTGCTGATGCTTTAATCTCATCTAGATCACAATCACCTGTCTCGCGGGGTCCAAAAATTGCAACAGAAGTACCAGTCTGTTCAGCTGTTCGTACTTCAAAGCCCAGCTTACTTGCAAGCTCATCTGCTTCATTATCACAAAAGGGGGTCATTTCATACGCCAGGCCAACTTCTTTGCTGCATAGAAAAATGAAGCCGGGATACTTAATGCCTTTGAAAGTGAATGACTTATTTCTTGTAACCCCAAAAAGCAGTTTATGAGAGTTTCCTTCTTGGTCTTGATAACAAGAGTAGGCTACAATGGTTCTGATTTTGCTTTTGTCTGTATAGACAGCCTTGCCATATCCAAACGAGCCTCCGCTATCAGATGACTCGTCATTATCTCCTACTCCATAAAAGAATCTTCCGAACTTAGAATCTAGAATGTTGCCGCTCTCAGAGTGCTCCTCAAGGCCTGTCGTCCCATAGTCTTCAATATAGAGTATCCTATCAATACTAGTGGTCTCTTCAAGACCAGGAATTGCGTCTATAATGCGTGGCAGTATTTCAGAATTAAATCCAAGAATGCTATGAATCAGCTGACTGTGCTGAACATCAATAGTGCAATACCTGTACACCATTAACACTTGCGGTGAGCCTGGAAGTTGCGCATCACAAGAGTTCTGTAGTGTTTCGCGTACAAACTTATCATTGCTGGACAGCGGCGCAGTTGAGCCCTGAGACAATAAAGACTTTGAAGCACTATTACCACTCGAAAGCCCAATTTGTCTTTCTAGTATATGATGCGAGAACTGCTTCATTTTAAAGAAAAGCCAGAGGATGCCGGAGCAGATGGCGCGAAGCGCGCCATCACGGAGTTGACTTGCCCAGTAAGGGCTGCTTTTATTTTTTTCACCTGATCATCATTATAAGAATAATTAGAGCGGTTGCTCAGCCTCCCAATGCTTTCAATGGCATCTAGGGCTTTTTGCACACGCTTTTCGGCAAGAATTACGAATTTTTCTGCGTTTGTGGCTTCTTTTGGGCTGCTTTTCATGTTTGGGAGCGGCATTCTCCCCATTGTGGCCCCTGGAGACGCCTCCGTCAAGTCCTAACGCGTCTATTTGCCCAAATAGACGCGGTTCTGGCTCCCCTGGCGCCTACTGGGCTCATTCTGGCAGTCCATGGCAGCCGGAAAGGGCTCACCCTCAGCGTTAAATACATCTACCGACGTCCGTTAAGAGACTGGATCACTCACCTTCAGCTGGCCGCCGCCCCTTCCCTTAGTGCCCCGAGCAGTTCCCCATCCCCGAACCTCCCCGGCTGCTGTTCATCGCCCACCGCAAGGAGATCCTGCAGCAGGTGCTGCGCGATGGCTCCTTCGGCGAACTGCTGGTGGATGGCCAGCGCCCCAGCCAGTGGCGCCATGTGTTCGCCTCGGTGCAGTCGCTCGCTGGGCTGGATCCGGCGGACCTGGCGCCGGGCACGTTCGACGTGGTGATCGTCGATGAGTTCCACCACGCCGCCTCCGCCAGCTACGAGCGCTGGCCGGCCCACCTGAGGCCGTCCCTGCTGCTGGGCCTCACCGCCACCCCCGAGCGCACCGGCGGCGAGGACATCCTCCATTGGTTTGACGGCCGCATCGCCGCCGAACTGCGCCTCTGGAGCGCGTTGGAGCAGGGCCTGCTGTGCCCGTTCCACTACTTCGGCCTCCACGACGGCACCGACCTGTCGCAGATCGAGTGGCGCCGCAATGGCTACGCCAGCGAAGCTCTCACCAACCTCTACACAGCCGACGATGCCCGCCTGCGCCTGGTCCTGCGCGAACTGGCAGACAAGGTCACCAACCTGGATTCGATGCGGGCCCTGGGCTTCTGCGTGAGCGTGGAGCACGCCCATTGGATGGCCCGCAAGTTCGTGGCCGCCGGCCTGCGCGCCGCTGCCCTGGATGCTTCCAGCCACCGGGAGCAACGCGCCGAGCAGATCCGCCGCCTGCGCTGCGGCGAGCTGCAGATCCTCTTCGCGATGGTTTTTCTGCAAACAGCCACTGTTCAACGAAGGCCTCGACATCCCAGAGATCGACACGGTGCTGTTCCTGCGGCCCACCGAGAGCGCGATCGTGTTCCTGCAGCAGCTCGGCCGCGGGCTGCGCCTCTGCCGGGGCAAGAGCTGCCTCACGGTGCTGGATTTCATCGGTCAGGCCCACCGGAGCTTCCGCTTCGACCTGCGCTACAGCGCCCTGCTCGGCGGCACCCGCGACCAGCTGGAACAGCAGATCAAGGAGGGCTTTCCCTTCCTGCCGGCCGGCTGCAGCCTGCAGCTCGATCGGGTGTCGAGCGAGCGGGTGCTGGCCAATCTGCGCGAGTCGCTGCCCACGCGCCGGCCGCAGCTGCTCGCCGAAGCCCGCCGCCTCAGGCGCTGTTCGCTGGCCGGGTTGCTGGAGGGGCTTGGGATGGAACTGGGGGAGTTCTACAAGGTGGCGGGCTCCTGGGCGTTGCTGCAGCGGGAGTTGGGGTGGTTGGCGGCGGGGGCGACCACCGGCGATGAGGAGCGGCTGGGGCGGGGGATTGCCAGCGGCCTGCTTCATCTCGATGACCCGGAGCGGTTGCGCTGGCTGGTGGATCAGCTGCAGCGGGCCATCGCGCCCCATCCGGCGGGCTTCGAACCGGAGACGGAACGCAGCTGGCGCATGCTGATGGCCCAGCTGTGGGGCAGCGGCCGCCAGCACCTGCCCCTGGCCGAGGCCCTCGTCCGGCTCTGGGCCGCCGCCGACCTCCGCGCCGAACTGGTGGAGCTGTTCGCGCTGCTGCTCGAGCGCACCGACCACCTGGTGGCGCCGCTCGACTGGGGCCGCGCCGATCCGCCCCCTATCCCCCTCAAACTCCACGGTCGCTACTCCCGCGCCGAGGTGTTCGCCGCGTTTGGGTTGCTGAAAGAGGCCCGCCCTTTTCCCGGCCGGGAGGGGGTGTTCTTTGACGAAGCCACCCAGTGCGACGTCTTCTTCATCACCCTCAAGAAATCCGAGCGCCTGTTCTCCCCCACCACCCGCTACAACGACGTCGCCATCTCGCCGTGGGAGTTCCATTGGGAGAGCCAGAGCCTCACCCGGGAAGCGTCCGCCACCGGGCAGAGATACATCCACCACCACGAGCGCGGCAGTCGGGTGATGCTGTTCGTGCGCGAGGAGAACAAGCGCGGCGGGGTGACGCTGCCGTTTCTGGGCCTGGGGTTCGCGGATTACGTGAGCCATGAGGGCGAGCGGCCGATGGCGATTCGCTGGCGGCTGCAGAGGGCGATTCCGGCGGCGTTTGTGCCGGAGTTGGCGTTGGCGGTGTGAAGGAAACCCGGGCCCCATTAGCCTGACCCGATGGAAACGGTTGCCCCGCTGCTGCCCTTGCTGGCCGATCGGCTGGAGCCGCTCAGGCACCTGTGCAACCGTTACGGCGTGGATCGTCTCGAAGTGTTCGGCTCGGCGGCGAAGGGCCTGTTCGACCCTGCCAGCAGTGACCTGGACTTCATCGTGCAGATGACGGGCCAACGGGAACCGGGCTACGCCCGGCGCTTCTGTTCCTTCGCTGATGAATTGGAAGCCCTCTTCGGCCGTCCGGTAGATCTCTTGACGGAAGCCATGATCCACAATCCCTATTTCCGGAACGACGTGGACGCTTCACGCCGGCTTCTCCTGGAACTCTGAAATGCGAAGGGAGGCGCTGAAACGCCTGCTTGACGCCTTTGAGGCCATTGAGGCGATTGAACGCTTCATCCAGAACTGCACGCTTAACCACTACCTTGACGATGAGCTGATCCAATCAGCTGTGGAGCGCAAATTTGAAATCATCGGAGAGGCTCTCAAGCGGGCCCTTGAAGGCGATCCCAGTGTGCTCGTGATCATTCCAGATGTACGTCGCATCGTTGGAACACGGAACAGAATCATCTATGTGTACGAAGCCGTGGATCAGCTGATTCTCTGGGATTCGATCCAGAATGACCTGCCTGGCCTGAGATGCTCTCTCTTGGCAGCGTTGGACAAGGATCCTCCCACCACTTAGCCATTGCCACTCTCACCGCCGACGCCCTGTGCATCCACCGCGAAGGCGTGATCTGGCACCGGACCTGCGCGACCGACCTACTGTTCATCACCCTGCGCAAAAGCTAAGCCCTCTTCTCCCCCACCACCCGCACCTGCGACCTGGCCCTTGGCCCCTCTCGGTTCCATTGGCAGAGCCAGAACACCGGCGCGAGGCCGGCCGGGCCGGGGGTGTCACCGAGCCGTTCCGGTGTCTGGGATTTGCCCGCGATGAGAGCCACGAGGGTGAACGGCCGCTTGGCCACCCGCCAACGCCTTGGTCGCCGAAAAGGTGTAGACCCTACTCAGCCCCGGTAGAAGCGTCAGGAACATCATCGAGCTTCTGGCAGACACCCTTTGAGTTCCACTTGGCGGGTTCAAGATCCGTGAACGAACCGGTTTCACCCTTGTAGCTGAGGTTTTGGAGATCGACGGTGTTGGTCTCCCACTCCATCTGGGGGCGATACCGTTTCACCTCCCAGTGAACCTCCTGCGAGGTGATCCTCACGAGCATCTCATCCACCAGACCTCGCGCAGCCGGATCTGGGATGTCGGAGTTCCAGAAGGTGTTCGTCCTGTCCAACGTACGGGGATCCAGTTCCTGTACTTGTTGCTGGCGGGGATTGACGCGGACGGTCTTCAGCGAACCTTCCTCGAGCTGGCAACGCAGCAGAAAGGGCTTCGGCTTCAGGAGATGCTCACAGCCAGCGAGAAAGAAGGCCAGTGTCATCATCCCCAGGTGCCGTGTGCAGAGTGGGAGCATCAGTGAAGGGCCCAACGCTGAATCCAGATCCAGACCAGCAGCTTGGTTCAGGTGTCCTCCCTCGCCACCAAGGTGTTCACGAACCGCATCAACCAACCGCGGACATCAACCATCTCAGCGATAACCCCCGTGTGGCTGCCGCCCTGCTTGCAGCTGGGGGTGGTGTTGCTGTCTTTCCTGTTTGTTGGCCCGTGGGATTGGGCGCGCGCCGGGCAGCATCGTTCCCACCCGAACTCCGCGGCGGTGCTGATACTCGGTTCCATCCTCCACTGCCACAACCTCGATGATCCGTCTCACTGCGGCTCAACCTGAGCTATTGCGGTTGCTGGGGGAGCGCGGTGGGGCGCTCACCGCTGGAGAGGCGGCATCCCGCACGGGCCTCTCCCTGGAGCTGATGGAGCGCCAGCTGCTGGAGCTGGCGGTAGCCGTTGGGGCCACTCTGCGGGTGAGCGACGACGGCAGCGTGGCTTATCACTTCCCACGCCATCTTTGGCGAAGGTTGCTGGCGCGTTCCTGGCGGTTGCGGTTGGGGGTCACGCTCGGCTGGCTCTGGCTGCAGTCCAGCCGGCTGGTTCGCCTTGTGATCGGCACGCTCCTGACGTTGCTGGCGTTGCTGCTGGTCACTGGCCTGATGGTGACCGGCCGGATTCCGGCCTCCGCGGAGTTCCTCAAAGCCATGGCTGGTCTGCTGCTGCACGTTGTGCTGGGCGTGGGCGACAGCGTGGCCGGCCTCGCCAGGGGCCGCCGCCGTCAGGATGATGATCCGGTCGCCTTGCAACGGCAGAAAGCCATCCAGGACGACCTGGAGCTTCTGGAGTCGCTGTTTTCGGTGCTCTTCGGCGATGGCGATCCCAACCGCAACCTGGAGCAGCGGCGTTGGCGCCGCATCGGCTGCTTCATCGCCCATCGTGGTGGAGCCGTGATTGCCGAGGATCTGGCCCCTCTGCTGGATCTGCCCCGCCGGCCCGCCGACGGTGAACGGGCCGGTGAGATCGCCGATGCCGCGATGCTGCCGGTGCTGCTGCGCTTCGATGGCCGCCCGGAGGTGAGTGAACAGGGCGAGTTTGCCTATCACTTCCCAAGCCTGCAGGTGTGCTCCGGGCTCGCCAAGCCTGCACACGACCGTGGCCAGGCCCTTGCTGCGGATCGCCCCTCACCACCGCTGAGGGAGCGGCGGTGTGTCTTCAGCCGTGCAGGCTCGGACGTGCGCTGGGCCTACGCCGTGCTCAGCGGCGCCCTGCTTCTGCTCGCCCCGATGCTGTTCGATATCCTTCGGCCCACGCCGCCCCTGCTGGCGGGCCTGGCCTGGTTCAGCATCGGTTACGCCCTTCTGCTGATCGCGATCCCGCTGCTGCGGCTGGCGGCCCTGCGCTGGCGCAACCGGCCCATTGAGGAACGCAACAGCCTTCGCACCGGCTGGGCGCGCAGCGCCAGCTCCCCCACAGGGCGCCTCGATCGCAAACGATCCTTCGCCCGCCGCTTCGCCCGCCACCGGCGCCTCGGCACAGACGGCTTGGCCTACACGACCGAGAAGGGAATGCTTGAGCAGGAGATTGAGTCCTGATCGAAGCTCAGCATCACCTTGGCGAAGCTCCGCGGGAACGCGCACGGACTCGCTGTTGCCCCGCATGGACACACGGCTGGGTGTGGACAGGTTCGGCTCAGGACGAGCAGCTGTAGTGGGACACTCCTCCGGCGTTGAAGAACTCCCTGGGCTTGAGGCGGTCGTAGGTGGCCGCCAGTTCCGGGCTCAACTCTGCGTAGGGATGGCGGAACACCGCCTGCAACTCCTGGATCGCTGTGGTGTCGCCTTCGGCAGCCTGTTGATAAGCCGGTGCGATCAGCCATTCACGCCAGGTCACTGCAGGGTTCACACGCTTCATCGCTGCAGATGTCTCGTTGAGGTTGCCATTGGCCGTGACTTGTGCACGCCAACGTTGCAACCACTGCGTCCATTGCGCATCGAGCTCATCTGAATTCGGCAGGTAGAAGCTCTCATTCAGAGCGGAGAGTTGCTCGGGAATGGCAGACAGCCTGCGGAAAAAGATCGTGTAGTCGACCTTGGAGTGCACCATCAGTTGCAGCAGCTCGTTCACCAACGTGGTGTCGTAGGAGATCAGGCCGAGCTTGCTGGCCCACATCGCCTCGAGCTCCTGCTGCATCGCTTCGGCGAAGCCGTCGCGGATCTGATCCAGCCTGGCCAGGGCCTCCGTGTTGTCCTCGAGCAGTGGCCGCAGGGCGGACCAGAACATCTGGAAGTTGGCTTCAGCCGCTGCCGGTTGACTGAAGAAGCTGAAATGCTCGCCGCCGCCGGTCCAGGGTTGAAATCTGGGATCGAACAGTTCACAGAAGCCGAAGGGCCCGTAGTCGAGGGTGTAGCCGCCTGCCGCGCAGTTGTCGCTGTTGAAATTCCCCTGGCAGTAGCCCACGCGGATCCAGTTCGCCACCAGTGAAGTGAGCCGCGCGCGGAACAATGCCGCCAGCTCCAGCACCTGGTCGCTGAACTGCAGACCCGGATCAAGCTCCTGCCGGTAGTTGCGCTCGATCAGGTGGGCCACGATCATCCGCAACTCGCTGAGCGCCTCCGGATGGGCCTGGCGGCGGACGCGGCGGGCGAACAGCTCCAGCTGGCCCACCCGCAGGAAGGAGGGCGCCACGCGCGTGGTGATCGCTGCCGGGTCGTTCACCAGGATGTCGGGATCGAACGAGCGGGAGTTCGGTGTGTACCAGGGCCGGCGCACGGTTTCGGATCGCGATACATAGAGCGTGAGGGAGCGGGAGGTGGGCACCCCCAGGGCGTGCATGAACTCCTGCGCCAGAAATTCGCGCACGCTGGAGCGCAGCACGGCGCGGCCATCGGCGCCACGGCAATAGGGCGTGGGCCCACCGCCCTTCAGTTGCATCTCCCAACGCCGGCCGTTGAACACCCCTTCGAACACGGAAAGGGCCCGGCCATCGCCGTAGCCGTTGCCGGTGCCGAACGGGCACTGCTGGATGTATTCGCTGCCGTAGATCGAGAGGGCGTAACCGGTGGCCCAGCCGTAGGGCCGCATCGGTTCTGTGGCCGCGTTGATGTCGCCAGAAAACAGCCGCCGGAACTGGTCGTCGTGGACCAGTGATTCGCTCAGGCCCAGCTCGTTGAAGAGGGTGCTGCTGTGTGCCACCAGCTCCGGCGCTGGAAGCGGCGTGGGCGTGACCGGCACGTAATGACCGGAGAACACCTGACGGGGCTGGTGATCAACGCCATCGACCGTGGCCTGCGGGTCCGCGCGCAGCGAATCCAGCAGCGAGTAGTCGGCCCGCTGCGCGAACGCCGCGAACGTGGTTGTTGTCGGCTCAGCTGTTGTCGGCGCTGGTGCCGCGGCTGGTGCGGGCTCTGTTGACGGCGCGGATATCGGCACGGATGACGGCACGGAACGTTTGGGTTGGGGCGGCCTGGGCAGGGCCCTGACGCTGAGGTCCCCATCCTGGCGAAGCGGAGCGCATCAGCGGCCCCTCAACAGCGCCACATACCGCTGCACCGCGCTGCGGTGATCGGTGTCGGCCCGCAGGGCGATGAAGCCGTCGGGCCGCACGGCCAGAAGCGTGAGGGGCCCCAGGCCCAGGCTGGACGCCTCCTCCAGCCGTAGGGACACCACCGCCTCCACCAAGACCTGCGGGACCGTGCCGGCAGCCCTGTCGGCCTCCAGTTCGGCCTGCAGGCACGCGAGTGCCTCCGGGGGCGTCTCGGGGCCCGCCAGCAGCAGCAGCGTGTGGCCGCACCGGTGTGTGAGCGTGTGCAGAAGGCTCGTGCCGGCATCGGGCGGCACCGCGATCGTGGTGGGCAGCCGTTGACCGGCACCTAAGCCGAAGGCTTCTGCGAAGCCGTGCGGCTGGCCCTCGCTGCCGCTCAAGATCGCCGAGCTGGCGTAGCTCACGTTCATCTCGGCTTCCGCCACCGCCTCCTGCTGGCTGGCCACCGGATTGGCCAGCATGGCGGCGATCGCCCGGTCGCGGGCGGCACGCTCGCCGCTGTCCTGCAGTAAGTGGGCCTGCTCGGTGGCGTCGCTGGAGCGGCAGATCTGCTGGGCCACCGGACGCCGCTCCTGCTCGTAGCTGTCCAGCAGGGCGGGGGCCGCGGCCCCCTGGTGCACCAGGGCCAGCTTCCAGGCCAGGTTGGCGGCATCGTGCAGCCCGCAGTTCATGCCATGCCCCTCGGCGGGGGAGCACACGTGGGCGGCATCGCCGGCCAGGAACACCGGCCCGGCGCGGAAGGCGCTGGCCACCCGGCTGTGGCAGTGGAAGCGGCTGGGGTTCTCCACGGCTCTGAAGCGGGCCTCCGGCAGGTAGCGCCCCAGCACGGCGGCGGCCTCGGCCACCAGGTCCCCCTCCTCGGCGGCGGGCCGCAGGTACACCCGCCAGCGGCCCTCGGGCAGGGCCGTGAGGATCAGGGGCGATGGGTCGAGGTAGGCCGCATTGACCTCGTGGCTCTCAGACCAGCCCTCCACCGCGGCATCGAACACGGCCCAGGGGCGGGCGATGCCATGGCCATCGAAGCTGAGCCCGCTCAGTTCGCGGGTGGTGCTGCGCAGGCCGTCGCAGCCCACCACCCAGCGGGCCTGCACGGTCTGCTCCCGCCCATCGCCGTCCACCGTGGCGGTCACGCCGTCGTTGTGGGCCTCCAGACCCACCAGCCGGCAGGAGCGGTGCACCGTGCCCCCCTCCCCCTCGAGATGGTCCTTGAGGATCGCTTCGGTCACCTCTTCGGAAAGGCCGAGATTGAAGCCATAGCGGCTGCCGCAGTCGGCCAGATCCAGTTCCCCCAGCCGCTGGCCATCGGCGTGGATCAGGATTCTTCGCTGCCGGCAGCCAGCTTCGAGAAACCGATCCACCAGCCCGAGCGCCTCGAAGATTTCCAGCGAGCGTGGGTGGATCACCGTGGCCCGGTCCCAATGCAGGGCTTCAGCGCGGGCGTCGATCAACAGGTTGGGAACGCCGCGGCGCTGCAGCTCTCCGGCCAGCAGCAATCCGGTGGGGCCAGCTCCCACCACGAGCACGCAGGTTTGGCTGGGAAGGGACAGAACCATGGCGCCCGGGCAGGTCAAGTCACCGCGAGGCACAGTAAATCGACCCAGGGGCGCGGGCGCAGTCGAGGCCTTGGCGATGCGATACGCCTGGTGCAGAGGGTGCACCCGCTGGCACGCCCAGCGGTCAGCCTCCCTGGCCGATGTCGTGGTGCTGGAGCGCGGCCCTTACGAAGCCGCAACCACCGGCCAGAGGATCACCGTTGCCACCGGCGGCATCGCCGCGGCGATGCTGGCCGTGCGCCTGACGGGTCGCGTTCTCCAACCAGAGCCCTGAAGTGGCCCTGCCGCCGAGCTGTTTCCCCCATGACCATCGCCCAGCTCAAGCTGTTTCACGCCCCCGCCACCCGCAGCGCCCGTGTGCGCTGGGCGCTGCATGAGGTCGTGGGCGAGGCCTTCGTGCTGGAGCGCCTCAATCTGGCGGCGGGCGACCAGTTCACCCCCGCCTTTGCGGCCCTCAACCCCAACCGTTCCGTGCCGGTGCTGCAGGTGGTCCGCGACGACGGCAGCGTGCAGACCCTGATCGAGAGTGCCGCGATCGTGCTGTTCCTGGCGGACGCCTACCCCGCCGCCTGCCTGCTGCCGCCGGAGCCCGCCTCCCCGCAGCGCGCCGACGTGCTCCAGATGCTCCAGTTCGGTGCCACCAGCGTCGATCGCCTGCTCTGGCAGCTCCGGCTGCACGAGAAGCTGCTGCCACAGCCGGAACGGGACCCCGGTGAGGTCGAACGCGCCCGCCGCCGCTTCCAGGAGCAGGTGGAACCCCAGCTGGCCGAGCGCCTGCGCCAGGACCCCTACATCTGCGGCACCGCCTTCACTGCCGCCGATCTGGTCATGGGCCACAACGTGCTCTGGGCCCGGTCCATGGGTCTCTGCGGCGAGCGCATCTTCCAGCGCTACCTGGCCCTGCTGGGCCGCCGCCCCGCCTTTGCGCGCGCCTTCGATGACATCAAGACCGTCACCCCTTGACGCCTGCTGCGCAGCAGCAAGGGGCAGTGGATCGCAGCTTCACCCCAACGCCTGATGCCAATGGCACAGCGGCCCCTGGCCTCCGCCGATCGCCAGGGCATGGCGTAAGCCGCCGGCTACGAAGGACTTGGCGGTCTGGATCGCCGCTGCCAGTGCGGCGCCACGGGCCAGCTCGGCTGTGATCGCCGCCGAGAGGGTGCAACCGCTGCCGTGGCTGTGGGGCGTGTTGATCGGGGCCAGGCGAAACCACTGGATGCGGCCGTCACGCCACAGCACGTCGCTGCCGCGCAGGCCCGGCAGCCCGCCGCCCTTGATCAGCACCGCCTTGGGCCCCATCGCGGCGATGCGCTCCGCCGCCAGCTCCAGATCGTCGGCGCTCTCCAGCGGCCGCCCGACCAGCAGCCGTGCCTCGTGCACGTTGGGGGTGAGCAGGTCTGCCAGCCGCAGCAGCTGGGCTTTGAGGGCCTCGATCGCCTCCGGTTCCAGCAGCACCGCCCCTGCCCGCGACACCATCACCGGATCGATCACCCGGGCGGCCGCCAGCGGGGCGATCGCGGCGGCGGTGGCCTCAATCAAGCCCTGGTTGAGCAGCATGCCGGTCTTGAGGGCCGCCACCGGCAGATCCCGCGTCACTGCCTCCACCTGGGCCCGCAACGCCTCGGGGGGCAGGGCGTCCACCCGCTCCACGCCGCGGGTGTTCTGGGCTGTGACGCAGGTGATCGCCGAGCAGCCATGCACCTGCAGGGCGCTGAACGTTTTGAGGTCGGCCTGGATGCCGGCGCCGCCGCCGGAGTCACTGCCGCCGATGGTGAGCGCAATCGGGATCAAGGCCATGGCAGCGGCAGCGACGCACCGTCTCTATCGCAGTGCCTCCAGAAAGGCGATCACTTCATCGCACCTGATGACCGCCACGTTGGTGCTCTCCTTCCGCTCCTTCCGGCTGGCGGCCCTGATCGGCTCGGTGGCGGTGCTGCACAGCACCCGCCATGTGCTCGCCACCACCCTCACCACCGTGATCGGCTTCCTGCCGCTGATGCTCGATCCCACCGGCTTCTGGCCGCCACTGGCAATTGCGGTGTCCGGCGGGCTGGTGGGCGCCACCGCCTTGGCGCTGTTCTATGTGCCGGCCGCCCACTCCCTGCTGATGCGAAAGAAGGCACGGGGGCCGGTGGCGACGCAAGGGCCTGTGGCAGCGGGGGTGATGGCGACGGCCATCGCCCCACCCCAATGCTGATCTCACACCCTGTCACAACTCGGCCATGGCGCTTCCCAGCAGACTGGGTAGGGTCTGCCCATCTGTTGGCTGTCTGGTTGAAGATGCCGCTCACGCGTCGATCTGGCCATGTCCTGGTGCTGGCCGCCGCCCTGGTCGGCGCGGAGCCGGTCCAGGCGCAGCAGTCGAAGCAGCAGGCGGAGGCCAACCGCGACCGCTCCCGCATTGGTGTGCTGATCGGCGGGGCCAGCGCCGGTTGCGTGATCAACCGGGGCGTGAACGAAGGCACATGAGGAGCTCCCGCCTCCTCGGTGTGATCGTGCTGCTGGCCTCAGGGGCCGGGGTGGTGCAGGCCCTGCGTGCCAGCGGGCCCTTCGAGCCGCTGTCGGCGCCCGGCCGGCTGGAGCTGGCGGGTGAGACCCGCAAGCTGGCCGCCCCGCTCAGCAGCAACGGCATCAGCCCGCGCCTGGTGCAACTGCTGGTGCAGGAAGGCGACAGCGTGCAGCGCGGCCAGGTGCTGGCCCGCTTCGACAGCGGCCCTGCCCTGCAGGCAGAGCGCCAGTTGCTGCAGCGCCGCTCCGAGCAGCTGCGCCTCCAGGCAGACCGCGTTCAGGCCGATGTGGAACGCTTCCGGCCGCTGGTGCAGGTCGGGGCCCTCTCCCGCGCCGATCTGCAGCAGCGCGAGCAGCAGTTGGTGGAGCTCCAGGCCGGCATGGAGAGCAACCGCCAGGCCATCGCCCGCACCGACGTTGAGCTGGAAAACAGTGCCTTGCGTGCCCCGATGGACGGCAAGGTGCTGCGGCTTTACGCCCGCGTGGGCGAGCGGCCGGGGGTGATGAACGTGCTTGAGCTGGGCACCAGCGACCGGCTCGAAGCGATCGCCGAAGTGGATGCCAGCGATCTGACCCGCATCCGTCTGGGACAGCCGGCCCGCATCAGCAGCCTCAGCGGCGCCTTCCCCGGCAGCCTGGCGGCGCGGGTGCGCCAGGTGAATCCCGCTGATGGCGCCCCCACCGATGGCGTGGTGGATGTGCAGCTGGAGCTTGACCCCGCCGATGCCCGCCGTGTGCGGCAACTGGTGGGACTGCGCACGATCACCCGGTTTGCCACCTGATCCGGAGCCAGGGATCCCTCAGCTCGCTGCAGCTTCAGCCAGCTTCGGTGGGATCGGGGTCCTGCAGAAACTGGCTTGCCGCCGGGATCTCACCCTCGCTAGTGCTGCGCTGGAAGGCCAGCCAGCGGAAGTCACCCAGGGCGGTGGGATCCACCAGCCGTAGCAGTGCTTCGCGGCGTGCCAGCAAATCGGCCAGATCCACGCCGTGCCCGCTCGATTGCTGCAGCCCGTGCAGGCGCTGGGCCAGGCCCAGGGCGAGCAGGGCTTCGCCCTGGCGGCGCTGGCCCAGCAGCTGCCAGCCGCTGGCCGCCGCTGCCGCCACCAGGCTGTCGATGCACAGGTGGGCGGTGAGATCCCACGCGCCCGGCTCCAGCAGGGGATCGCCGCTGGCCCGCTGCTCCCGGTAGGCCATCAAGGTGCCGTCGCAGCGCGAGGGCGCGTAGTAGCGCCAGGCCTCCAGGGCGTAGTCGATCACCAGCAGCCGTCCTTGCCCCAGCGCCGCGCCGCAGGCCGCCAGCCAGGGCTCCAGGCCAGGATGCAATTCGCTGCACCAGCCCGCAGGCCGCTGGGCGCCCGGCGTCGCCAGCCCCAGGGGTTGCAGCCGCGCCACTGCCTCCGGCTCCAGGGGGTCGCCCGGCTCCAGCCGCAACCTCCCCTCGTCGAGTGTCACCCGCTGGCGGCGCCAGGCCGACCCGTCCGAAACGATCCGCTCCACCGCCAGGGCATCGAGCACCTCATGGGCGACCACCACGCCGGCCAGCGGAGCGTCCGCCAGCTGCCGAAAACTGCTCCAGCGCACCGGCAGCGGGCAGTGCTGCAGCCGCTCCCGCTGGCGGGCGGCCATCCCGGCATTGGGTTCCACCAGCACCAGTTCGGTGCGAGCAGCCAGCTGGGGCCAGCCGGCCACCAGTGCCTGCGCCAGTTGCGCCGCCAGCTGCCCCTCGCCCGGGCCTGTCTCCACCAGCGACAGCGTCCTGGCGGTGTCCAGCTGCTGCAGCCACTGGGCCAGCTGGGGGGCCAGCAGGGCGGCGAATTCCGGGCCGAGCGCAGGGGCGGTCACGAAATCACCGGCGCGGCCGATGCGCAGACGGCCAGCGCCATAGGCGCCGTGCTCGGGATCGTGCAAGGCCCACTCCATGTAGGTGCGGAAGGGCACGCTGCCGCCTGCCGCATGAAGGCGCTGTTGCAGCCAGAGGGGAACGGACACGGGCAGGCCTGGCGTTAAGGAGAATCGGAGCACATTGAACCTGCCGCATGGGCCGCTCCTCCGTCTCCCGCTCGCCGGCCTCGCCCGCGCCCCGGCGTCACGCCGCGGCAGGGTCCTGGCTGGCGCTGCTGGCCGCCCTGCTGCTGCTCTGGCCCTCGCCGGCCGCCTTCGCGGCCGACAACCCGGAGCTGCTGCCTGATCACCCCACACCCGTGATCGATCTGGCACGGGCGCTCACCGATGGCCAGCGCGCCGCCCTGGAAGACAAGCTCGACCGCTTCGAGGATTCCAGCGGCTGGAAGCTGCGGGTGCTCACCCAGTACGAGCGCACTCCGGGCCTGGCGGTGAAGCAGTACTGGGATCTCGACGAGCGCAGCGTGCTGCTGGTGGCCGATCCCCGCGGCGGCAACCTGCTGAACTTCAACGTGGGCGATGCCCTGTTCGCGCTGATGCCGCGCACCTTCTGGGTGGAGCTGCAGACCCGCTACGGCAACCAGTTCTATGTGCGCGACAACGGCGAAGATGGCGCGATTGTGGCAGCGCTCGGCGCCGTGCAGACGTGCCTGGAGCGCGGCGGCTGCCAGGTGGTGCCGGGCTTGCCGCAGGAGCAGTGGCTGCTCACCTTCTGCACCTCGGTGCTGGGCGGCCTGATCGTGGGCTTCGCCGCCTACCCGCGCAAGGAGGGTGACACCGTCGCCTGGAGCTGGGTGCTGCTGCTCTCACCGCTGTGGGTGATGCTCTTCGTGGTGTTCGGCCTCGGCCCGGTGGTGACCCGCACCTCCGATTGGCTGCCGGTGCTGCGCAACAGCCTCGGTTTTCTGGGCAGCTCTCTGGCCGCTTACCTCATCGCCCAGCGCACGGTGGGCAAACCTCCGGTGGGCAATGCGGGCGGGTGATCTCAGCGGCTGAGCGCTCAGGGGGTAGGCGTCACCTGCTCCAGCGCACAGGAAAGAGTGTCCTTGTCGCAGACCGGGGGCGGCGTGGGGATGGTGGCCACTTCGATGCGCACGTTGAGTGAAGCGCGCAGCTCGGCCAGGTTGGCTTCGTAGAAACGACGCAGCTCATCGAAGCGCTTCACCGGCTGGCCGTAGAAGCTGTTGCCGGCCAGGGTGGGGAAGGACGCCCATTCCGGGGCCAGCCGGGCGGCCAGCTGGGGGGTGAACACGCCACGGTCGGCTTTTTCGAGTGCGCCGCGGCGCTGAATCAGGAAGATGGCGGCCTGATCCTGCACATGCGGCCCGAAGCCATTGAGGCCCATGCGGCTGCTGGCCATGGTCCAGGTGAAGGGCATGAACTGGTAAGCGCCGGCGGCAGCACTGGCGTAGCCAGGTGTGCGGTTCACCCGGTTGGGGTGACGATCAAGCGAGGGCATCAGGCTGCCGCCGAACATGATCCAGTAGCCCCGGTCTTCACCGCGGGCCCAGGTGCCTTCGGCGAAGCGAATCGTGTTGAGCAGCGCGCGGCGCTCCGGGGTGATCACGAAGAAGCGGGGATCCTGCGGCACTTCGCTAGGCAGGGCCACCGCCATGGAGTGAGGACCGGTGATGGCGGGGGCCGGAGCCGGGCGACGGATCTCCTGCCACAGGAACGGCGTTCTGGGCACGGCAGCGTGGGCAGGAGCCGCCAGCGCGAGGGCGGCGGCGGGCAGCAGCAGGTGGCGGGCAGCGGAGCGGAGAGTGCGCAAAACGGGGGGCGGAGTGAAGGGGACGTGGGAAAGGAAGAGGGCGGAATCCTGAGGGGGACTGCCGGTGGCTAGGCGCAATCGGTCAACGGTTTGTTGTTTCCGTTGCGCATTCGCGTGGGAATGAGAAGTCTGTGAATCGGCTGAGAAGTGACCCTGAACCTTGACGAAGCGGCTCAGATGTGCAGGTCAGTTTCTTGTTTCTGGACCGTCGTAGAGAAGGATGAATCCATCGCGGCGGGTTTGGTTCGGCACAATGTGACAAACGCCAACATGGATCCAAGGGTTATATGTGCCAATCGCACGACTGTCCACCAGTTATCTTGAGGCGCCGCACGGTTCTGATCACTGTTGAGCACTGAGTTTTTTGCTGCTCCGATCAATCTGCGCTGGTTGATCAGATCTGCTGATTGAAGCCACTCAGTAGTGAAATACACCAGAACGGCTGCGCTGCAATGCTCCCCAGCGATCAGCGCTGTTGTTCAGGGCGCCATCCCTTCGGCCAGCTGCACCAACTGAGCCGCCGCTTGCTGAGCGCCATCGGCTGCCAGCGGACCGTCGCTGGGGGGCAGCAGCGGCTGGTCGAGCTGCCAGTCGCCGGCCAAGAGCTGCGGCTGGCTCAGCAGCCGGTGCCGGCCGTGGCGCCGTAGCCAGCCTTCCAGCACCGCCGCTTCAGCGAAGCCATGGCGCTCCACCAGATGCACCCCCGTGCCCTGGCCCAGCGCCTCACAGAAGGTGCTGTAGCCGGCCTTGCTGATCTGGCGGCCGCACAGCCGCATCAGCTCCAGGGGGCGCACGTCCGCCGGCAGCAGGTGCACATTCGGCGCCGCCGCCGCGCTGGCGTCGGTGGTCACAAAGGTCCAGCCGGGCCAGCGGGCGTAGGGCTCAGGGCCCAGGGCAACACCCAGCCCACCGAAGCTCACCATCACGCAGCGCTCCCGCTCGGCAGGCAGGTCGAGCTGCTGCCGCAACGCGTCCGCCGCCAGCTGCGGCGCTGCTGCCGTCAGGCCCACCGCCGTCTCCGGCAGGCCCCAATCCATCGCCATCGAAAACGGGCAGCGGATCACGTGCGTGCCGCGGCGGTAGTCGTGGTGGAAGCGCTCGGCCCAGTCGAGGAAGGCCCCCCCCATGGGCGCATAGATGTCGTCCCAGCCGAAGTTGCCCATCCACACCAGCGGCCGCCGCACCAACGCCGCCAGCCGCGCCGCCGCCGGCGGCACATCCCCCAGCAGCAGCACCGGTTCCCCCTGCTGCTGCAGCCAGTGCGCTTCCGCCTCCAGCAGCGGCGGAAGCGAGGCAGTCACGGCCTCCAGCGCCGCCAGGGTGGCGTCTCCATCCACACCGAGCGCATCGGCCTGAATCGCGCCCACATCCCAGCGCAGCGGGCGATGTTCGAACAGCACCCCCGCCAGGGCCAGCTGGAGAAAAGAGGGCGGCAGCGAAGTGGAGAGCACCAGCCGCCAGCCTGGCCGGAGCGCCGCCAGCGCCAGCAGCACCGAGGCCACCCGGGAGCCATGGCCGAAGCCGTGGCCGCTCACGCACGCATAGATCAGCACGGCACGGCCAACGGTTGCTGCACCAGCAACTGTTCATAGAGCAGCTCACCGCCGGGGTGGTACCAACGGTGGCTGGCGCGCCGCACCCTGCCGTCCACCAGTTCCACCCAGGAGAAGTGGCGCAGGGCGCGGCCCTCCTGATCGACGCCGTGGCGCGGCACACAGGCGCTGTTGAGATAGGCGGTGCCGCTGCGGTCGATCACAAAGCTGCGGCGCAGGCCCCGGCCGCGCTTGAGCGCGTGGTGCATGTGGCCGAACACCACCAGTGGCACGGGCCGGTGGCGGCGGATGCGCTCGATCGCCAGGGTCAGGTCCTGGTCGCCCCAGTCACACGCGGGTGGTTTCCAGTCACGACCGCAGGGGTCCTGGGCCTCGCTGCCCAGACCGGCCGGCCCACTGTGGGCCAGCAGCAGCAGCGGCAGGGCCGGATCAGCCGCCAGGGCGGCGTTGGTGATGCGCTGGGCTGAATCGTCGACGCTCATCGGCCCCCAGACCGCCTGCACCGCCTGTGAGAGATGGAAGCCACCGCCGGCGCTGCCGGGCCGGGCGCCCACCACCGCCAGCCCCGGGGGCTGCAGCTGCCGCAGCGCCCAGCCGCAATGGCGATCACCCAGCAGCTCGATCTGGCGCCGCAGGCAGCGGCCGCTGGCATCACGGCCGGCGTCGTGGTTGCCGAGGATGCAGGCCAGGGGCAACTCCAGCCGCCCCAGGCTGGCGGCGATGCGCTCCTGGCCATCGCTGAGGTCGCCGACCACCAGCACCGCATCAGGAGCGAGCCGGTGGAGCAGATCCACATCGCTGGCATCCCATTGCCCGTGCAGGTCGCCGGCGATCGCAATGCGCATGCGGGCCGGGCCCCGTCCCTAGGGTGGTGTCATCTTGGCCCAGAAGCCTTCTGGACGCCGTCCGCGACACCCTCCACTCCCGCCATCGACACCGTCACCACCAGCCCGCTCCCTACCAGGCCGCTGATCGTCGGCCCCGCTCCCGCCCGGCACGCGCTGCCGCAGGCGATCCGGGAGCTGGCCAGGCAACGCCGCGCCGTGATCCTGGCGCACTACTACCAGAACGCTGAGATCCAGGACATCGCCGATGTGATCGGCGATTCGCTCGAACTCTCCCGCCGCGCCGCCGACACCGACGCCGAGGTGATCGTGTTCTGCGGCGTTCACTTCATGGCCGAAACCGCCAAGATCCTCAACCCCGGCAAAACGGTGCTGCTGCCCGATCTGGAAGCGGGCTGCTCCCTGGCCGATGCCTGCCCCGCCGAAGCTTTCGCCGCCTTCCGCGCCCAGCACCCCCACCATTACGTGGTGAGCTACATCAACTGTTCGGCGGCGGTGAAGGCGCAGAGCGACCTGATCTGCACCAGCAGCAACGCCGTGAGCCTGGTGCAACAGCTGCCCGCCGACCGGCCAATCCTGTTCGCACCGGATCAGAACCTGGGCCGCTGGGTGGCGCACCAGAGCGGCCGTGAACTCACCCTCTGGCCCGGCAGCTGCATCGTGCACGAAACCTTCAGCGAGCAGGCGCTGCTGAAGCTGCGGCTCGATCATCCCGGGGCCGAGGTGATCGCCCACCCGGAATGCCTGCCCAACATGCTGGATCTGGCCGACTTCATCGGCTCCACCAGCAAGCTGCTGCACCGCGCCGAAACCAGCGAGGCCACCGCTTTCATCGTGCTCACCGAGCCGGGCATCCTGCACCAGATGCGCCTGAAGCTGCCCCATAAAACCTTCTATGAAGTGCCCGGGCAGGACGGCTGCAGCTGCAATGCCTGCCCTTACATGCGCCTGAACACGCTCGAGAAGCTCTGGCACTGCCTGGCCACGCTGGAGCCGGCGATCGAGCTGGATGAAGCGGTGCGCACCCGGGCGCTGCTGCCGATCCAGCGCATGCTGGAGATGAGCCGCTGAGCGTGGCCTTCGCGCCCTGCCCTGGCTCGAGGCCGGCGACCGAGCCCGGCTGTTGATCCCGCATCGCCATGCTGCCGCCGGGCTCCCTGATCCAGCACACCCCCCAGGGGCTCTACTGCCCGGCCGCCGACGCCTGGATCGACCCCTGGCGCCCGGTGCCACGCGCCCTGCTCACCCACGCCCACGCTGACCACGCCCGGCCCGGCAGCCAGGTGTACTGGGCGGTGGGCAGCGCCGCCGGCGTGCTGCGCCAGCGACTGGGCCAGGGCATTGATCTCCGCCAGATCGCCTACGGCCAGGAGCTGCGCCTCGGCGATGCCACCGTGTCGTTTCACAGCGCCGGGCATGTGCTGGGTTCGGCCCAGGTGCGGATCAGCGCCGGCGGCGAAACCTGGCTGATCAGCGGCGATTACAAGCGTGATGCCGACCCCAGTTGCGTGCCGTTCGAGTCGGTGCAGGCCGATGTGCTGATCACCGAGGCCACCTTCGGTCTGCCGGTGTATCGCTGGCGGCCGGGCCAGGAGGTGGCCGCCGAGATCCACGCCTGGTGGAATGGTGCCCCGGAGCGGCCCTCGATCCTGTTCTGCTACGCCTTCGGCAAGGCACAGCGTCTGCTGGCGGAGCTGCACCAGCTGGGCGTGCGTGAGGAGGTGCTCCTGCATGGCGCCGTGCAGACCCTGATGGCGCCTTACCGCGAGCAGGGGATCGCCATGCCGCCCACCCGGCCCGTGAGTGAACTGCCCCGCAGTGAACCATTGGCGGGCCGGCTGGTACTGGCGCCCCCGTCGGCGCATCGTTCGGTGTGGATGAAGCGGTTCAAGGCACCGCAGACGGGCTTCGTGAGCGGTTGGATGGCGGTGCGTGGTGCCCGGCGGCGGGGCGGCTACGAGCGGGGCTTCGTGCTCAGCGACCACGCCGACTGGAACGGTCTGCTCACCACCGTGCGCCAGAGCCGCGCCCAGCAGGTGTACGTGACCCACGGCCAGAGCGACGTGCTGGCCCGCTACCTGCGCGACGTGGAAGGCATCAGCGCCGAGCCCCTCAGCGGCGGCATTGCGGCGGAGCGTGGGGAAGAGACGTAGGGGGGGGTTGTGACCGTTGATCTGGTGTACGGAATCCGCGAGCCCTGAAGCTCTGCATCAGACGGCACACCTTGGCGTCGCGACTTGACTGCCTTCGTGCGTCGATGGGTTCGCTGTTTCCGGCCTTAACGGGCAGAGTTGCTTGCCTTCGGATGGAGGGTTGCCGGCGAATGATGAAAGCGAATGGCTGCTGACTGCAGGCTGAACCTTCATGAATTGCCGGTACACTCGCAGCGGCGACCCCTCCGATGCTGTTGCTCCCGGTGGCCCTCCGTGCCGGCTGCATGCGTGGGTCAGGCCGCAGGGAATGGTCGCCACACTTCAGATTTGATCACACACCACGGCTGCCATGACTGCATTCCGCACGTTGCTGATCTCGATGTTTCTTGCCCTTCTCGGCTACACGGCGGTGGTGATCAGCCAGCAAGGGTTTGGCCTGTTGGCTGTCTTCATCGGCAACCTGCAGCAGCTGAAGTGGTCCGGGCAGTTCAATCTGGATTTCTCGTTCATGCTGATGATCTCCGCCCTCTGGGTGATGTGGCGTCACCAGTTCAGTGGCGTGGGGGTGATGCTTGGTCTTGCTGCTTTGGTGGGCGGTGTTCTGTTTCTCAGCACGTATCTGTTCATCCAGAGCTTCCGGCTGAATGGAAAGATGGTGCCCCTGTTGATCGGCCCGCAACGGGTGTCTGCCTGAACCGCTGCCCAAGGAGCCCGTGTTTCCAGAACGACACGGACTGCGTGCAAGTCGCGAGACTGCCAGCATGAACCAGCGCAACCAGACGCCCTTGCCCTATGGGAGACAGTCGTCGTCGGTTCTGTAGGCAGAAGACACCGAACGAGCCCCTTGCCCTGCAGGAAGGTGTGAACCATTGGCAGAACAACGGCTGCTCTGGCCAGGATGAGGGGGTGACTGTCTTGTCGCTCTGTGGGGTAGTGGCTCTTCATCTCCCCTGGAAGTTCTTGTTGGTCACCACCACACGAGGCTGCAGGACTCACCCACGATCAGCCAGGCGCATCGACGCCAACAAACCATTGTCAACCTGCCACGCCTTGCTGGCTCCTTGGCGTGCGCCAGTTTAGGGATGCTGTCCATCCCAGGGAAACCAATCCGTCGGCACGGCGTGATCGGCACCCCTGCAGGCCAGCGACTGATCACACGCACGACAGCATGGAAAGCCTGCAGCGCTCTACAAAGCTGTGGCATCGTCATGCAGTGCTCAGCAGAAGGGTTCTCTGTAGAGTTCAGTCGAAGCTACACATCCGGATCATCGAATGACAACCGGCAGCCTGGCGATCAACAACAGCAGTGGCGAGCCGCTGAGCTACTGGGTGGTGTCCAATGGCTACACCTCCGAGCAGATCGTGAGCACGGGAACGCTCACGACAGGAACGAACAGCATCTCTGTGCCATCAGGCAGCAACTTAAGAATCTATGTGTCGAGCACGGATATCTTCACGAGCCAGAACAACGCCGGTGGCGGCGAACCGAGTGGGCTCTCCATCCGTGATGCCTTCAGTTTTTATGAGTACACCTGGGATGGAACCTACAGCAGCACGGGATTCAGTGCTGATGTCAGCTATATCAACGACTGGGCCTATCCCATTCAGTCGAACCTCAATGGCACCACCTACGGATTCCTGGATGCCACGGCGATCGCCCAGGCCATGGCTGCCCTGCCTCCACAGAACTTCCTGCCCCAGAGTGCGGCAAGTCTGGCGGCCGTCGGCACCGTTTCCGACCTCTACGACGCTGCCAACCGTCGTTTCATCGGCCCGATGTCGATCTGGCAATGGCAGGCCGGTGAGTCTTTCTGGACCCAGCAGGCGGCGGCCGTCTCGCTGCCGCCGGCGATGGCGGCGGGATGGGCCATCTTCGGGGCCGACGTGCCCTGGGGGCCGATGCCCTGGGGAGGAGTCTCCCCTACGGCCAGCGGGCTGCAGCCGTCCGGCCAGGCCAGCCAGCTGTCTGCGGGGGGAACCCCCGCCCTGCCCGCCCTGGCGGCCGGGGTGCCGCTGCCTGCTGGCTACCCTTCACCCACCTTCGGCTTCGATTTCTCCAGCAATCTCAACTGGAGCACGATGAACAATGGAGCCGGATCGAGTGTGGATCCCTCCGGCGACTCACTCTTCTATGCGTCCAACTTCAATGTGTGGAATTTCGGCTATGCCTTTGGCTCGCCGGATGCTCCTGCTGGCAATTATGCGCCGGACGATCCCTCCAATCCGAACGCTTATACGTCAATCCTGCGTGCCCAGGCCAACACCGAAGGCGGGATGGGTCTTTATGCCAATGGCAACCAGGACTTCGTTGGATTCTACACCTTCGCCAAGGACGACTACAACGCCAATTATCAAGGCAATCTTCAGCAGCTCACCATCACCATCGGTGCGCTGGCTTCCGCCTCCACCGGCGGCTCCGGCAATGATGAAGTGGTGGGCACCCGCCGCAATGATGTGATCTCCGGCGGTTACGGAGCGGATCTGCTCTCCGGGGGAGCAACGCCGCCCAGTGGCCTGCAGGAACCCGGCCGTGATGCCATCACCCGTCAGCCCTTGGGGGGATCCAGGCAGGCTCTGCCAGGCCGTGATGGTCGCGATGTCTTCGTCTACGTCCGGGCCGACAGCAGCCTCAACACCAAGCACCAGCGCGATGTGATCACCGACTTCGATCCTTCCGATCAGATCGATCTCTCAGCGGTGGATGCCCGTTCACTTCAAGCGGGGCAGCAACGCTTCAGCTGGATCGGGCAGCGGCAGTTCAATGGTACGGCGGGCCAGTTGAGGATTGATGTCTCCCCTTTCCGCCATGCTTTGTTGCAGGGTGATGTCGATGGCAACGGCAAGCCTGACTTTGAGGTGAAGCTCCTGGGCGTCGATCTGTTCACACGCTCCAACCTCCTGCTCTGAAGGAATTCACGTTCCGAGGGTTCTGCCAGGGCTGGCGTTGGCGCTTGAGGCTTCCGGCGCACGTAGCGGATGGCGCTCATCCTCCCGCTGATTGCCGATTGCCCATTGGTCACGCCACCTCACCTCTGATCGCTACAACCGGCGCCAGGGCCGATGCCCTGCCCACCCATCCCCTACCTGTGCACGCCTTCTGTGACCTGTTCGAGTGCCTGGATCGCAGCAGCGGCACCAAGGCGCGCGTGGCGGCGCTGGTGGGGTACTTCCGCGAAGCGCCCGCGGGCGATGCGGCCTGGGCACTTCAGTTGCTGCTCGGCAAGCGGCGCCGTCGGCTGCTCACCGGACGGCGTTTACGGGAGATCTGCCTCGGGGCGGCCGGGCTGCCGGAATGGTTGTTCGAGGCCTGCCACTCCCAGGTGGGGGATTCGGCGGAAACGATCGCCTTGCTGTTGCCCCAGCTGAAGCTGCCGGCTGGCGAACCGCTCGACCTGCCGCTGTCGGTGTGGATGGCAGAGCGGTTGCCGGCGCTGGCAGCGCTCGACGGCGAAGTGCAGGCGCAGGCGGTGCTGCAGATCTGGTCAGCCCTGCCGCCAGCGCAGGTGTTCGTGTTCAACAAGCTGCTGACTGGCGGTTTCCGGGTGGGGGTATCCACCGGCCTGGTCACACGAGCCCTGGCCGAGGTGAGCCAGCTGGAGGAGGCGGAGCTGGCCCATCGGCTGATGGGTGGCTTCGAGCCCAGTGCCGCCGCCTTCACCGCCCTGCTCAGCCCCGCCGCCAGCGGTGAGGACGCACCGATCAGCCGCCCCTATCCCTTTTTCCTGGCCAGTCCACTGGAGCCGGAGCGGCTGCTGACGGACGACCCCGCTGATTGGCGCGCCGAGTGGAAATGGGACGGCATCCGCGGCCAGCTGATCCGCCGCGCCGGCACCACCTTTCTCTGGAGCCGTGGCGAAGATCTGGTCAACGAAAGCTTCCCGGAGCTGGTGGCCCTGGGCGATGCCCTGCCGGACGGCACCGTGCTCGATGGGGAAGTGATCGTGTGGCCGCCGGCGGCGGACCGTCCGCTTGGATTTGCGGCCCTGCAACGGCGCCTGGGGCGGCGCAGCGTGAGTCGAGCGCTGCGTCAGGCCTGCCCGGCTGCGTTCGTTGCCTATGACCTGCTGGAAGCGGGCGGCCGTGACCAGCGCCAGCACCCCCTGGCGGCGCGGCTGCAGGACCTGGTCCAGCTCGGCGCGGGGTTGGGGGAGACCGCCGCTGAGGAGTTGAAGGGGGTTCTGCGCCTGTCGACCGGGCTGCCGTTCCAGAGCTGGGAGGAGCTGGAGCCGCTGCGCAGCCAGGCGCGCCAGGCCGGCGCCGAGGGCCTGATGCTCAAGCGGCTGGATTCGCCGTATCTGGCGGGCCGCAAGCGGGGCCACTGGTGGAAACACAAGCTCGAGCCGATGGAGCTCGATGCAGTGCTGCTCTATGCCCAGGCAGGCAGCGGCCGCCGCGCCAACCTCTTCACCGACTACACCTTCGGGCTATGGGCCACCGCACCATCTGACTCGGTGGATCCGGAACCGTCAGCACAAGGGACCAGCCCGCGCCAGTTGGTGACCTTCGCCAAGGCCTATTCCGGTCTTGATGATGCCGAGATCTCTGAGCTTGATCGCTGGATCCGGCGCCACACCACCGAACGCTTCGGGCCGGTGCGGGCGGTAGAGCCGCTGCAGGTGTTCACCCTCGGCTTCGAAGGCCTCCAGCGCTCCGGACGGCACCGCAGCGGGGTGGCTGTGCGCTTCCCTCGCATCCTGCGCTGGCGCCGCAACAAACCGGCGGCTGAGGCCGACACCCTGGCGGCCGCCGAAGCCCTGCTGGAGGATGGCAGGCCAGGACCAGGGTCCGCAGAAGGATGACGGCTGTAACCGTGGGATGGCAGCCACCTCCTGGCGGCAGGGTCACCGCCCCTTGCGGTAGACCAACTCAGCGGTACACCGAGCGCCCATCGCCGGGCAAGAGGCTGAGCTGGCCGGGATCGATCAGGCGGCCCACACTGAGCTCGGGTGGGTCGGGGGTCTGACCGGCAGCGGCAGCAGCGGCCAGATCCCACTGCTCCAGCGACAGGACCAGGCCGTCGCTGGCGGTGTAATCGGCGTAGCGGCAGCCGCTCTGGCGCCGGTTCATCACCCGCGCGCTGGAGCTGATCGAAGCCCGGCCCTGCTCCTTGAGCGCATAGGTGACACCGTCGAGCTGCAGCCGCGCCGGGAAGCGGCCCGCGCCGGAACCGGCCAGCGACGCTGGATCCAATGCCGAAGCGCTGACGCTCTCCAGCCAACTCACCTCCAGCCAGTCGTCTTCGCTGACGCTCAACCAGCGGGCGTCGTTGCCGTCACGCAGCAGATACTCCAGCCACTCGAAGCCTTCCTCGGCACACAGCAGCCTGTCCTCCACCACCCAGTCGCGCCCTTCGAACTGCACGATGTCGCCGTAGCGGAGGGTGAACAGGGTGCGGTCCTGGGGCAGGGCAGCCGGGCGGCGGCACCAGCGCCGCAGCTGCAGCACCACGACAGCTGCCACCAGCAGCCCCAGCAGCAAGATCCACACCGTCATCGGCTCGATTCCAAGGGCCGGCCACGGCCGCCGGTAGCGGCGAGCCTATCGACACCACCCTGGCGGCCAGGCACATCGCCACCATTGCTCAGCTCACGGCCCCGACCAGCGGCTCTGGCGCTGGTACTCGGACAGCACAGGACGCAGCAGGCGGTTCGGCCGCACCTGCTCGCCGGCCGGCAGGCGCAGGTCCCGCGGCAGCGGGAACAGGCGTGCGATCTGGGCGTCATCGGCCCAGCGGCCGCTGAACGGCAACGGGGCGGCCTGCAGGGTCTGGCCCGCGCGGTAGGCGATCACGAAGCCCCAGGGGCCGAAGCTGGGCACATCCACGCTGTAGGCGCGCGTGGTGAGCGGCAGTTGCTCGAAAGTGGCCTGGATCGAGGCCAGCACTTTGGGGGTGAAGAAGGGCGTGGAGGCCTGGGTCACCAGCCGCCCGTCCGGCGCCAGCAACTGCAGCAGCCGGCCGTAGAAGCTGACGCTGTAGAGACGCGCCAGCGGTGCAGTGGCGGGATCCGGAAAGTCGGCGATCACCACGTCGTAGGCGCCTGGCAGGTGCCGCACCCGCTCGAAGGCGTCGCCACTGTGGAGATGCACCCGCGGGTCGTCGAGGCTGCCCTGGTTGAGCCGCCGCAGGAAGGGGTGCCGGCGCGCCAGCTGGAGCATGGCGGGATCCAGCTCCACCAGATCCACTCGCTGCACACCCGGCCAGCGCAGCACCTCCCGCAGTGCCAGGCCATCACCGGCACCGAGCAGCAGCACGCGATGGGGCTGCCGGTGGAAGGCCATCACCGGATGCACCAGCGCCTCGTGGTAGCGGTATTCGTCGAGGCTCGAGAACTGCAGGTTGCCGTCGAGGAACAGGCGCAGGTCATCGCGGCGGCGCGTCAGCACGATGCGCTGGTGACGGCTCTGCACCCGGCCCACCACCGGGTCGTCGTAGAGGCTGTCTTCGATCCTGTCGCCCAGGGGCAGCACAGCCCAGGCCACCAGAGCCACCAGCGGCAAGGTGCCCCCCACCAGCCAGCGCCAGCGGCGGCTCAGGGGGAACACCCGGCAGATCACCAGGCAACTGAGCAGCGGCACCAGCGCCAGCAGGCCGGCGGTGGGCAGCAGGCCCAGCCAGGGCAGCAGCACCAGCGGGAACAGCAGCGCCCCCACCAACGCGCCCAGGTAATCGAGCGCCAGCACCCGTGCCAGCGCCGTGCGCAGGTGCTGCTGGGTCTCCAGCAGGCGGGTGAGCAGCGGCACCTCCATGCCGCCCAGCACCCCCACCAGCAGGGTGAGCACCACCAGCCCCAGCCAGACCGGCCCGCCGGCACCGAACAGGGCGAACAGCCCGAGCGGCGCCAGCAGGCACAGCGGGCTGAGCAGCAGTTCCACCAGCAGGAACAGCCGCAGCAGCCGGGCGAACGGGTTGGGGCCACAGGCGAGGAACTGGCTCAGCCAGGCCCCCAGGCCCATCGCCGCCAGAAAGGTGCCCACCACGATGCCGGTGGCCAGGGTGTGGTCGCCCAGCAGGTAGCTGGCCTGGGTGGCGAGCATCAGCTCCAGCACCAGGCTCACGGTGGAGGACACCGCTGCCGCCGCCAGCAGCACCCACACCTGCAGGGGGCGCAGCGGCGGGGCGGCAGCGGTGGTCACTTGGCGGAGCCCGGTCCTCGCCCCTGAAAGCCCGACCAGCTGCGCGAGCGGTCCGGCGCCGCCACCCAGCGGCCCGCCCGGTAGCTGCCGCCGTAGCGCACGCCGCTGAAGCTGGCCGGCGTGCCCTCCTGGCCGAGGCGGAACAGAGCCGGCTGCAGGATGGCCGTGCCGGTGCCCACGCCCACGGCGCCGACGGCCAGCAGCAGGATCACCGCTTGTTCACGGGGCATGTCGAGCGGTCTCCCAACTCTCTGAGCATCTCAGGCGCGGGCGCCCGGTGGGCGGATCGGCAGCAACGGCACCTGGAAGGCCGTATTGATGCCATCCTCCACCCACAGCTCCAGCCATTCGATCTCCCAGGGGTCGTCCTGGGGAGCGAAGGCTTCCGGCACCGTCACCCGCACCCGGTAACTGCCGGGTTCCGCCAGCCGCAGGTAGTACGCCTCAGAAAGCGTGAGCCAGTGGTCGCCATCGCTCGCCTGCTTGACTAACGGCAGAGTGACCTGATGATCGAGGCGACGCTCGCCGGCCGCATCGCTGAGGCTTAAGCAGAGCAAGGCCGTGGTGGGCGGATACGTCTCAGGCTTGGCGCCATCGGGAAGCTCCCAGTGAGCGTTCACCACCAGCTTCACCAGCCCCGGCCCGCCTAGCGGCAGGCGTGCAGCCGCCACCCCGTGCTCCACCCGCAGCAGGCGCCGCGAGCGCGCCGCGCCGTACACCGCCCCCAGCAGGCAGAGCACGATCGCCTGGGTGACCACCGCCGTGAACACCAGCAGGCCGGCGGCAACGCTGTGGTTGCGCACTGTGCCGCGCAGTGTCACCGGTGCCTGGAGCGGTAAGCCGCTCGCGTCGAGCAGCTCTTCGGGCGTCACCTCGAGTTGGAAACGGCCGCTGCTCTGTGGGCGGAGCTGGAGCAGCAGGGCCGTGTCCTGCTCCTGCCAGCTGCCGCTGTTGCCGCCATCCGTCCAAAGTCCGCTCTCACGCCAGCCATCCTTGTAGAGCTCCAACACCGTTCTGCCTGCCTGATCGAGCAGGCGCACTTCCAACACCACCGTGCTGTTGGAAGGGATGTCCGCCTCCATGGCGATCCGCGGACTCCCCAGCCAGCCATCGCGCAGCTCGAAGGGCTCGCTGCGGCCCGGCTGCTCCTCCGTCGCCACCAATACCAGCCGTTGCGGTGGTTCGAGCGCGGAGAGCGCCAGCACCGCAAGGGGCAGCAGCGGCAGCAGCAGCAAGGCCAGCAGCGGCCAGCGCACCGTCGTGGCCGCCGTCACGCTGCCGCGAGGTCGGCCTGCTCCCGGGGAGTCCCTACCCTGACGGTGAAGGCGTGACGTGGTCATGGTCAAACCGCTGCTCCAGTTGCTGCTGACAGTTGGCTGGACGTTCTTCGGCGTCATCCTCATCTACGGCGGCCTGCTGCTGTTCGATCGCCTCTCGCCGATCGACTACCGCAGCGAGATCCGCAAGGGCAACATTGCTGCCGGGGTGGTGCTCGGCGCCGTGATCCTGGCGATCGCCGCCGTGGTGGTGGCCGTGCTCTCCAGCTGACGGGCGGCGCGACTTGGCCAGCCGCAGGGGCGCGCCGCTCCGCCCGATCGAAGACTGGTTCCAGCTCCAGGGCTGGCGGCCGATGCCGTTTCAGCGCCAGTGCTGGAAGGCCTATCTGGAGGGCCGCGACGGGCTGATCCAGGTGCCCACCGGCGCCGGCAAGACCTACGCCGCCGTGATGGGTCCAATCGCCCGCATGCTGGCGCGTCCAGGTGCGGGCATCCGGCTGCTGTATCTCACGCCGCTGCGGGCGCTCAGCCGCGATCTGGCCCTGGCGATCCGCGCGCCGATCGAGGCGATGGGCTGGCCGCTGCGCGTGGGCATCCGCAATGGCGACACCGCCAGCGCCGAGCGCAGCCGCCAGCTGCGCCAGCCGCCCCAGATCCTGATCACCACGCCGGAATCGCTGTCGGTGCTGCTGGCGGGGGCCAAGGCCGACGAGCTGTTCGGCGGCCTCGAAACGGTGGTGCTGGATGAATGGCACGAGCTGATGGGCAGCAAGCGCGGCAGCCAGTGCGAGTTGTGCCTCAGCTGGTTGCGCCAGCGCCGGCCGGGCCTGCGCACCTGGGCGATCAGCGCCACGATTGGCAACCTGGAGGAGGCGGCGCGCGCGGCGGTGGGGGCAGCGACTCCGCCGCCGTTGATCGTCACCGCCAAGCTGCGCCGCCACACCGAGATCCGCAGCCTGCTGCCCGACCAGATCGACGGCTTCCCCTGGGCGGGTCACCTGGGCCTACGCATGTATGAAGAGCTGGTGGCGGCACTCGATCCCGCCGTCTCCACGCTGCTGTTCACCAACACCCGCAACCAGTCGGAGCGGTGGCATCAATGCCTGCGGTATGCCTGCCCGGAAATGGAGGGGGCACTGGCGCTGCACCACAGCTCGATCGACCGGGCCGAACGGGAGGCGATCGAAGCGGGGGTGAAGACAGGCGGGATCCGCTGGGTGGTGTGCACCAGCTCGCTCGACCTGGGCGTTGACTTTCAGCCGGTGGAGCGGGTGGTGCAGATCGGCAGTGCCAAGAACCTGGCGCGGCTGCTGCAGCGGGCCGGCCGCTCCGCCCATTGCCCCGGCGGCACCTCCCAGGTGCTGTTCATGCCCACCAACGCCCTGGAGCTGCTGGAGGTGAGCGCGATGCGGCGCGGGCTGGCGGCGGGGCTGGTGGAACGGCGCCGGCCGCCGCAGGCGCCCCTCGATGTGCTGCTGCAGCACCTCACCACCCTGGCCTGCGGGCCGGGCTTTGAGCCGGCACAGGAGCTGGCCAGCGTGCGCAGCGCCTGGAGTTACCGCCAGCTCAGCGACGACGACTGGCACTGGTGCCTGCGCTTCCTCGAGCACGGCGGCGACTGCCTCGGCGCCTATCCCCGCTACCGCAAGCTCGAACGCGAGCCGTTGGCGGCGCCAGCAGGAACCACGGCAGTGGAAGGCACCCCGCTGGCGGGTGCGGTGACTGAACGCACGCGTGAAACGCAAGACCACGCAGAAGCTCCCTTCCGTTACCGGGTGCGCGAGACCGCCATCGCCCGGCTGCACCGCCTCAACATCGGCACGATCACTGCCAGCCGTTCGATCACGGTGAAGGTGGTGCGGGGCGCCACGCTCGGCCATGTGGAGGAGGGGTTCGTCAGCCGTCTCAAGCCGGGCGATGTGTTCTTTTTCGCCGGCCGCCAGCTGGAGTTCGTGCGCCTGCGCGACATGACCGCCCTGGTCAAGGCCAGCACCCGCAAGAGCACCCTGGTGCCGGCCTGGGCCGGTGGGCAGATGGCCCTCTCCGATCTGCTCAGCGAACACCTGCGCCAGGAGGTCGACCGCTGCGCCCGGACCCTGGCGGCCAGCCGCAACCCCGAGGATGCCGCCACGCTCGACACCCCCGAGCTGCGCGCCCTGGAGCCTCTGCTGCGCCGCCAGCACGAGGTGTCGGCGTTGCCACGCGCGCATGAGTTTCTGGTGGAGATCACCCGCAGCCGCGAAGGCAGCCACCTCTACGCCTATCCGTTTGAAGGGCGCTTCGTGCATGAGGGCCTCGGCTTCCTCTGGGCCGGCCGCCTGGCGCGGCTTCAGGCCGGCACGATCACGGTGTCAGTGAACGACTACGGCTTCGAGCTGCTGGCGCCGCGCGGCTATCCCTTCGCCGAGCTGTTCGAGCAGGCCGGCGACGCGCTGCTGGAAGCGGCGGGGCTGCAGGACGACCTGGAACGCACGATCAACCTGTCGGAGTTGTGCCGCCGCCGCTTCCGCGCGATCGCCCAGGTGAGCGGGCTGGTGCTGAACGGCTTTCCTGGCCAGAACAAAACCGGCGGCCAACTGCAGATCAGTGCCAGCCTGCTGTTCGATGTGTTCCAGCAGCACGAGCCGGCCAACCGCCTGCTGGCCCAGGCACGCCGTGAGGTGCTCGACGAGCAGCTGGAGCTGGGCCGTCTGCAGGCCGCCCTCACGCGACTGCGGGCCAGCGAGCTGCGGCTGGAGCACACGCCGCGTCCGGGGCCGTTCGCCTTTCCGCTTCTGGCCGAGCGGCTCAACAACCGCATGAGCAATGAATCGGTGCTGACCCGGCTGGAGCGGCTGATGGCGGAAGCGAGGCGGGCCGAGGGGATCTGAGCCGCACTGGACGGGCTACGTACGCTGGGGCGACGGCGCACCTTCCCGTGAAGCGACTGATCTACTGGCTGATGGGCGATCGAGCCGGCCGTGTGGTGGTGGGTAGCTGGCGCTGGCTGTGGGGGCGGCCGGTGGAATCCGGCGGCCAGGTGGCGGTGGCGGTGGCGGAGGAATCCCTGCAGTCGATGCAGCTATCCGTGCAGAAACTCGCCCAGGCGGTGGCCATGCAGGTGGGCGCCTATGAGCGGGCCAAGAAGAAGTACCAGACGAAAACGATCGAGCTCAGCACCTACGAGCAGCAGGCCCAGCTGGCCCAGCGGGCCGGGCAGATCGACGGCGCCAAGCTGGCGATGGGCCGCGCCATCCAGATCGAGAAGCTGTTGCCCGCCCTGGAGCAGCAGGTGCAGCAGGCTGAGGCCTATGTCACCGCCTCCAAGGACAAGCTCAACCGGGAGCGCCTCAAGCTCGAGCACTACAAGAGCGACATGCAGAACATGAAGGATCTGGCGGAAGTGAATGCCGCGCTGGAATCGATCGCCAAGGTCAACAACGACTTCGACATCGGCTCCGCCCGCTCCTCCTTCGAGCAGGCAAGGAACGCGGTGGAGGGTCGAAATCTGCGCAACGCCGCCCTCGCCGAACTCAGCGAAAATCCGCAGGAAAAGCTCACGGCCGATCTGGAACAGCTTTCGCTCGATGCGGAGGTCACCCAGCGGCTTCAGGCCCTTGAAGCTGCCCCCCTGCCCCAGTTCGAAGACAGGCAACCATGAACGGTGAGACACCGAGCGGCAAACGCAGCGGACCGCCGCCGATCGTTTACATCCTGCTGCTGGTGATCGCAGCCGGTGCTCTCTGGGGTGGCCGCAACCAACTCCTTGGCCTGCTGGGTGCCCGTCCTTCCCTGCCCGGCCTGCCGCAAGGGGTGCCCAGCCTGCCGCAGGGGCTCCCCGGTCTGCCGGGCCAGGAGCCTGCGGCGGCCACCTTCCCGCCGCCCAGCGCTGTGCCGGCCGGCACGGCCGTCAGCATCGATGGCTCCACCAGCATGGTGCTGATCAACGAAGCCCTCAAGGCCAGCTTCATGGCGGCGTTTCCGGGCACGGAGGTCACCACCGCCGCAGTGGGCACCGACAACGGCATCCAGGCGCTGCTGGGCGGCTCCGTGACCCTGGCGGCGATCTCGCGGCCGCTGACCTCTGAAGAGCAGGGGCGGGGCCTGAGAGCCGTGCCGGTGGCCGACGACCGGATCGCCCTGGTGGTGGGCATCGACAACCCCTTCCGCCGTGGCCTCTCCCGCAGTCAGGCGGTGCAGATCTTCCGCGGCGAGATCATCAACTGGGCCACGCTCGGCGGCCCAAATCGGGCCATCCGGGTGTTGAACCGCCCCAGCGTCAGCGGCACCCATTCGGCCTTCCGCGCCCTGGTGCTGGAGGGGCAGCCCTTCGGCAGTGGCCCCACCATCACCACCATGGAGCGCGACGCCACCACGCCGATGCTGCGCCTGCTCGGCACGGACGGCATCAGCTACGCCACTTACGCCCAGGTGGCTGATCAACAGACAGTGCGCGTGGTGCCGATCGACGGCATCACCCCGGAAGCGCAGGACTATCCCTTCAAGCGTCCCCTCTTCTATGCCTACCGGGAGCCGGCCGCCCCCGCCGTCCAGGCCTTCCTCGGCTACGCCCTCTCACTCCAGGGCAGCGCGGCGATCGCCGCAGGCGTGAAAGGGCCCTGATCAAGCGCTGCTCGGTTCACCCACTGGTCTTACGGCTGGGGTTCCAGCTGACGCTGACCTGGCAGCTGCCCTTCCAGCTGGCTGAAGATTCCCAACCGACGGAGCTCAGCGTGCAGCCGTTCGGCGGGCTCACGGTCGAGCAGCGGGGTGAGAGCCTCGGTTCGGGCGAGCAACCCAGTGGTCTCTCCCGGCGCGCAGCCCAACCAGCGGGCCAGACACTGCTGACATTCGAAACGCGCCTCCCCCTCTACTCCATCAGGCACGCGCAGCCGTAACCGCCAGGCTGGCGGCACGGCCTCCCCGCGCTCGATCCTGCGCAACGCTTTCAGCGTGGCCAATACCAACACCGCATCGCCCGTTGCCACCACCAGATCACAGGCCGGCAGCTCGATCACCGTGGCGCTGCCGCGGCGCCTCAGAGACACGGCAGTGACGCCATATCCGTGCTCCAAGCGGGCGATGGTGCGGCCGAGCAGGGTGTCGCCGGGCGCGATGCGGTAGCGCACCAGCAGCAGGTGGTGGCCGCCGATGCCCACCACCCCCTCCACCCGTTCCCCAAAGGCGGTAGCCACCAGGGCGTCAGCGGCCAGGTCCACCGCCGAGATCACCGTGACTCCGCCCAGCAACTCTCCTAGCCTGGGCGCCGCTGCCAAGGCGTGGGCAAGCACAGCCAGGCGTGCCTCGGGCCAGCGCCGCTGCAGCGCCAGCGCCGCTTCCAGATTCGCCAGCAGATCAGGAGAGAGCAGCCCCACGGCCGACACCCTGCTTCCCCTGAGGGCGGTCAGGGCCGCATCAACGCTCTCGTAGATGGGGCTGCCAGCCTTCTGGTCCTCCCAGTCCTCCCCCGGCTGCACCCGCACGACCGGCAACTTCTGGCGCTGGAGGGCGTGCGCCACGCCACGCGCCAGGTCGCCGCCTTCCACCAGCAACACCGGCCGCAGCCCCCGCCGCAGCCGGGCAGGACGTCGGCGCACGAGCCGATCACGCAGCAGCCGTTCCAGCAGCACGGCCACCAGCGCCGACGTGAGCAGGGTGCCCACCAACGAATAGAGCAGCGTGCCGGTGATCAACCAGCCGCTGGCCTCCGCCAGGCCTGCGCCGCCATCGAGCAGCACGTTGACCGGATCCACGTATTCCCCCTTGAGCAGCGCAAGGGTGACGAACATCCCCTGCCGCCAGCTGCCCGGCTGGGAAAACAGCTGTGGGCCGATCACCAGCAGCAGGGCCAGAGCACCCACGGCCAGCCACTGCGCCCGTGAACGGCGGGCGAGGGGCGCCAGCAGCCGCCGTGGCAAGGCGGTGACTCCCGCCACCGCTTCGGCGTGTTGGCCGGCGGCAGTGGGCGCCACCCCGAGCGGGTGGAATGATCCCGGCGTGAGCAGCAGATCGCTCCCACCGCCCCCGGCCTGGTCGGGGAGCTGCACCGGTCGCTGCCAGTGAGGGTCCTGGCGGGGCCCTTCCACCAAGTGATACAGCTGGCCATCCGCTTCAAAGCTGGCGGCTGCTTCGCCCGGGCGCAACGCGCCGCTGATCGCGCCGGTGGCCAGCAAGGCCGGGTCCACCACCGCCAGACCGGGCAGGCGGGCTTCCAGCAGCGCTCCCAGGCTGGCCTGCCGGCTGGAGGATCGCAGCACAATCGTGGCGTCGGGGTTGAGCAGGCGGCACTGCAGCGCCGCTTCCACATTCACCGAGCCATCGGAGCTGAGCAGCAGCACGGCGCGCGCCTGGTGCAGCCCGGCCCGCTGCAGGTCGCCGGGCTGGCGCATGTCGCCTTGCAGCAGCCCCGCGCCGAGCCGCTGCCGCAGGGAGGGATCGAGCCTGCTGGGCGGTTCCAGATCGAGCCCCGCCAGGGGCACATCGAAGCTCAGCAGGCGGCTCAGGCAGGCCTGGCCCAGCGAGCCGAGGCCACACACCAGCACCAGACCGGCCCGGCAGTCGACCGCCGTCGCCTGTCCGGTGCACCCGGCGTCATCGTCCTCGGATGGGCCGCGCACGCTCGCCGCCAGGGAGGACATCCATCATCAGCAGCGCGGCGATCATCAGCCGCGCCGGCGTGATCCAGGCGACAGCGCAGCAGCGCAGCAGCGGGACTGGCCGCGAAGTGTGACGGCTTCCGAAGCTCAACCGTGTGTTGAAGAGCCCTTAACCAGCTACCGACAGCTTGAAAGGGTTCCACGCCCGTCAGCAATGTCCGGATCGCAGACGCCGGGACTTGCGCCCTCCAGCGCCGACCTGCCCCTGCCGGCTAGCTACGGCGACCCGCAACGCAACGGGCTGAGCGCCGCCGATCTGGTCGACGGCATGACCGAGCACCTCTTTTACACACTGGGCCGGCAGGCCAGGGGGGCCAGCCACCACGACCTCTACATGGCGCTCAGCTATGCCGTGCGCGACCGGCTGATGACCCGCCACCTCGCTTACAAGGACGAGCTGCGGCGACTGCGGCCCAAGGCGGTGGCCTACCTCTCGGCCGAGTTCCTGATCGGGCCGCAACTGGGCAACAACCTGCTGATGCTGGGCATCGTTGAACAGGCCAGGGAAGCCCTGCGTCGTTTCGGGATCAACAACCTGGACACGGTGCTCGATGAGGAGGAGGAGCCTGGACTGGGCAATGGCGGCCTCGGACGCCTGGCGGCCTGTTACATGGAGTCGCTGGCCAGCCTCGAAATCCCCGCCACCGGCTACGGCATTCGCTACGAGTTCGGCATTTTCGATCAGCTGATCGAGCACGGCTGGCAGGTGGAGATCACCGACGGCTGGCTGAAGGGAGGCTGGCCCTGGGAATTGATTCAACCCGAGCGCAGCTGCAGGGTGGGTTTTGGCGGCCACACCGAACAGGTCCGCGACGAACGGGGTGAACTGCGGCATCGCTGGGTGCCTGCTGAAGCGGTCATCGGCATCCCCCACGACGTGCCGGTGCTGGGCTTTCGCGTCAACAGCTGCAACCGGCTGCGGCTCTGGCGCGCCGGCGCCGCCGAAGACTTCGATTTCCATGCCTTCAATCGCGGCGATTACTACGGCGCGGTGGAGCAGAAGGTGGGATCGGAAACCATCTCCAAGGTGCTCTATCCCAATGACGGCAGTGATGCCGGACGGCGGTTGCGGCTGCGGCAGCAGGCCTTCTTCGTGAGCTGCTCCCTGCAGGACATGCTGCGCAGCCTCGTGCTGCGGGGTATCCCGATCGAGGCGTTCGCTGATCACTGGGCCGTTCAGCTCAACGACACCCATCCCGCAATCGCCGTGGCCGAGCTGATGCGGTTGCTGGTGGATGAGCATGGGCTGGGCTGGGAAGTCGCCTGGGAGATCACCAGCCGATCGATCGCCTTCACCAATCACACCCTGCTGCCGGAGGCACTAGAGTGCTGGGATTTGGGCCTGTTTGCCTCGCTGCTGCCACGGCATCTGGAGGTGATCCTGGAAATCAACCACCGCTATCTGCAGGAGGTGCGGCTGCGCCAACCGGGCGATAACGACCTGCTGCGGCGGCTGTCGATCATCGATGAAACGGACGGCAAGCGGGTGCGAATGGCCCACCTGGCCGTGGCGGCGGCCCACAGAATCAACGGCGTGGCGGGCCTGCACAGCGAGTTGGTGCGCACCAGCCTCTTCCCCGACGCTGCCCGCCTCTGGCCGGAGCGGTTCACCAACGTCACCAACGGGGTGACACCGCGTCGCTGGCTGGCCCTCGCCCATCCCGACCTGGGGACCCTGCTGGACGAAGCGCTCGGAACTGCCTGGCCTGCCGCACCGGAGCTCTGGCAGCGGCTGGAAACCTGGCAGAACGATGCAGCCTTTCTGGAGCGCTGGGCCGGGGCGAAGCGCGCCGCCAAAGAGCGCCTGGCGGCTCTGATCGAGGCCCGAACCGGGCAGGTGATTGATCCGACCAGCCTGTTCGACGTGCAGGTGAAGCGGATCCACGAATACAAGCGGCAGCACCTCAATGCCCTGCAACTCGTGGCTCAATACCTCCGGCTCAAACGCGGCGACAGCGATGGCATGGTGCCGCGCACCGTGATCTTCGGTGGCAAGGCAGCGCCGGGGTATGCGATGGCGAAATTGATCATCCGCTTCATTCACGGCGTGGCTGGTGTGATCAACGCCGACCCCGATGTTCACGGGCTGCTGAAGGTGGTGTTCCTGGCCGATTACAACGTGAAGCTGGGGGAGAAGGTGTATCCAGCGGCCGATCTCTCCGAGCAGATCTCCACCGCCGGCCTGGAGGCTTCCGGCACGGGCAACATGAAGTTCACTCTCAACGGTGCGCTCACGATCGGCACCCTTGACGGGGCCAACATCGAAATCCGCGATCAGGTGGGTGCCGAGAACTTCTTCCTGTTCGGTCGCACCAGCGAGCAGATCGCCGAGCTGCGCGCCAAAGGTCAACCCCACGACCGATTGGAGGCAATACCATTGGCACGCGAGGCGTTGGATCTGATCAGCGCGGGCCACTTCAGCGAAGGGGATGGCAACCTGTTTCGCCCCCTGGTCGACTCCATCCGGGGGGCCGATCCCTATTTTCTGCTGGCGGATTTCAACGACTATCTCGCCTGCCAGGACCAGGTGAGCCGCACCTGGAGCCAGCCGGCCCTGTGGACACGCCGGTCGCTGCTGAACACCGCCCGCAGTGGCTTCTTCTCCTCCGACCGCGCCATCCGCCAGTATTGCGATGGCATCTGGGGCGTGCGCCCGCTGCGCATCGCCATGACCCATGGCTGCTGATCCGCTCCTGCGCCGCCGCGAGCTGCTCGCCCTGCTGGGGGTATCGGCTGCCGCTGCCGCCGCTTCTGGCGGGGCCAACCCGCCGGCCGCCCAGGCCCTTTCCCGCACGGCCGCGCGGCGGCCTCCCTCCCTGAACGCACTGCCCTTCAAGCCCCTGCCCGGCCCGCTGCCGTTGCCGGTGGCCGGGCTCAGTGGCGCCGAGCAGGAGCGGCTGTTCAGCACGATCACGCTCGATGACCGGCTGGTGGTGCCGGACGGCTACCGCGCCGAGCTGGTGGCGGTGTGGGGGGAGCCAGTGGCCGCAGGCCGCTTTGGCTACAACAACGATTACCTGGCCCTGCGGGAGCTGGGCGATGGCCTGGCCTTGCTGACGGTCAACTTCGAGTACATCAGCCCGCGGCCCTGGCTGGAAGGCTTCAAGGAAGCCACCGGTGCGGAGCTGCCCGGCCGCGCCGTGATCCAGGCGCTGGTGAAACGGGGCGGGGCTGTGGACGTGCCGTCGCTCGATCCCAGCGACCCCCTGGCGCGGCAGTGCCGCCAGCTGGCGGCGGAAGCCCTGCGCGATCTAGGCGTCGGTGTGATCGCTCTTCGCCGCGATGGCGAGGGCAGCTGGCGGCGCGAACCGGGCCGCTACGACCGGCGCATCAATGGGCTCAGCGGTCTGGAGGATCCGGCCGCCCTGCTGCGCGTGAGTGGGCCAGCGGCGGTGGTGTTCCGAGCCCGCGAGCGCCTCGGCTACGACGACGGGCTCGGCGATCGGGTGATCGGCACCTTCGCCAACTGCGCCGGTGGCGTCACCCCCTGGGGAACCGTGCTCAGCGCTGAGGAGAACATCCAGGATCAGGTGGTGGAGGCGGTGTATGCCGATGGCAGCGCCTCGTCGCCGGCCCAGCTGCCATTCCAGTTCGGCGAACAGCGCGTGAAAGGCCTCGGCAATCCCTTCGCCCTGGCCGGCAACAAGTACGGCTGGATGGTGGAGCTGGATCCGCAGCGGCCTGAGCAGCCCGCCGTGAAGCACAGCTGGCTGGGGCGCTTCCGCCATGAGGCGGTGGCGGTGCGCGCGCAGGCGGGTGAACCGCTGGTGGTGTATTCCGGCTGCGACCGCATGGGCGGCCATCTCTATCGCTTCGTGAGCGCAGGGCGGATCCGCGATGCGGCCGACTCTGCCAACTCTCGCCTGCTGGAGGACGGCCGCCTGGAGGCGGCCCGCTTCGCCGCTGACGGCAGCGGCCAGTGGATTCCGCTGGCGCCGGCCACCGCCGTCGACCCGCTGCTGCCCAGCCACTTCGAACGCCACGGTGTGTCGCAAGCCTGCCGGCTGCCCCACAGCGACCGGCGCCAGGCCGGCGCCGAAAGCTTCAGCAGCGATGCCCAGGTGGCCGACTACCGCCGCCGCTTCCCCACCCTCGGCGACCTCTACCCGGGCAAGGGGGAGCAGCGGATGGGGGCGATCCTGATCGATGCCCATCTGGCCGCCAGCGCCGCCGGCGCCACGCCCTCCGCACGGCCGGAGGACACCGATCTCGATCCGCTCAACGGCGACCTGTTGGTCGCCTTCACTGCCGGCGGCGCCAATGACGACGGCCGCGCCGATCCCGCCATCTTCCGTGGCCCGGCCGGTGAAGCCAGCTGGCCGCACGGCTGGATCCTGCGCCTCAGCGATGGCGGCCCCGAAGCGGGCAGCCGTTTCCGCTGGAGCATGGCGGCCACCGGTGGCACGCCATGGCAGGGCGGCGCCGGCTTCTCCAACCCCGACAACCTCGCCTTCGATCGGGCCGGCAACCTCTGGATGGTCACCGACCATTCCGGCCGCGGCAGTGAGATCCAGCAATTCGGCAACAACGGCTGCTGGCTGCTGCCCCGCAGTGGCCCGGCAGCAGGGGAGGCGCTGCTGTTCGCCACAGGGCCGATGGAATGCGAGCTGTGCGGTCCCTGTTTCGATGCCGCCGAAACCAGCCTGTTTCTTGCCGTGCAGCACCCTGGCGAAGTGCACGGCGCCAGGGCCGGTGAAGCCCGCGAAGGCCAGGGCTATCCGCTCGTGAACCGCGATGGCCGCACCTTCGAGCAGTTGCGGTGGGTGCCGCTGGGCTCGAATTGGCCGTCAGGGGTGCCGGGGCGGCCACCAAGGCCAGGGGTGGTGGCGATCCGGCGCTTGGATAGCGCTCCGCTGCTGGCGCCCACCAGCCCGCGCCCGAGTGATCAGTGATCAACGATCGGTGCATCAGCCCACCGCCACCAGCCAGCGGCCCGCCGCCGCCAGCAGCAGCGACGCCAGCGAGCCGCCCCACAACGACAACCGCCCCGGCGTCAGCAAGCGGCGCAGCAGCAGCAGTGAGCCTGCGGCGCCCACCAGCACCACCACGCTCTGACAGAAGGCGATCACGTGGGGGTCGGCGATCCAGGCCGGCAACGGCGCCTGGAAGCTGACCGGCAGCACCAGCCCCGCCTCCGCCATGCCGAGCGGCAGATGGCGCGCCAGCAGGAGCGCCCACAGCAGCGGCAGCAGGCCGTAGAGCGACAGGCGGAGACCGGGAGCTGGCACGGAGGCCCGCAGCGTCGCCACCAGCCGGACCAGCAGGAAAAGCGCGGCCGGCAGCGCCAGAGCCAGAGCCGCAAAAGCGAGCCGGGGCAGCAGCGGACCCTCCTGCAGGCTGGCGGGCGCCAGCGGCAGGCCGCCCAGCAGACGTTGCCACACGTGCAGGCACACGCCACCGGCCAGCACCAGGATCAGGCCGGCTTCCCCCGCCGGCGGCCGCATGTCGCGCTGCAGATCGGCGGCGGGGGGCCGCACACTGAGCTGTACCGAGCGGTGCGGACAGGCCTGGACGCAGGTGAGGCAGAGCACGCAGTTGCGGTTGTCGGCCAGGTGGGCGGGATGGGTGCCGAGCGGGCAGCCGGCCGTGGCCAGCCCCTCGCCTTCCGCCGGCCCCCCTTTGAAGCAGGCGTAGCTGGTGCAGCTGCCCCCGCAGACGCCGGCCTGGGCACGCAGCTCCAGCACGGAGAGCTTGGCGAACAGGCCGTTCATGCCCCCCACCGGGCACAGATAGCGGCACCAGAAGCGCTTCTCGAACAGCACCGAGCAGATCACGGCGCCGGCGGTGATCACCAACAGCAGGCTGCTGCTCAGCCGGGCCTGGTTTTCCATGCCGCTGAGCTCCTCCCACAGCAGGATCGCCGCGAAGCCAGCCGCCAGGCAGGGCGCCGCCCAGACGTCGGTGTCGCCGTGGGGCCAGGCGGCGGGACGCCAGCCCACGGCGCGGGCCAGCCGCTGGGCGATCTCCCCCCACACCATGAACGGACAGAACGAGCACCACAGGCGCCCCACCAGCGGGTAGCCGATCAGGATCAGCGGCCACCACCAGGCCCAGAACAGCACCAACCCACCGTTGTGGGCGCGGTCCTGGGGGCCGGCCCACAGCCAGATGTTCACCAGCACGAACACCCAGCTCACCACGCCGAACAGCAGCGCGTTCCAGAAGCGCGGTGCCCGCATGGCGCCGCGCAGAGAGGGCTTCCAGCGCCACAGATCGAAGCGCAAGCGCGGCTGACGTGGCGCCAGCCAGAACACCTCCTCAGGCAGTTGCGGGAATGGGCGCTGGGTGGCGGCATCGGCAGACGGCACAGGCAGCTGGCGCAGGGCCCGCTCCACCAGCTGCTTGAGCTCGCGGATGTTGCCCGGGAAGTCGTGGGTCTGAAGCCGCCGGATCACCTCCGCCCCCACCGCCGGCGCCAGCGGCCAGCCCAGGTGGCGGCTCTGCTGGCGCAGCAGGTAGCGCAACCATTCGCCCAGGTCCTGGCGCCGCACCCGCAGCGCCGGCACCCGGATGCGGCTGCAGACCCGATCAAAGGCCGGCAGAGCGGATTCGGCGGTGAAGAACACCCGCCCGGCGAAGTGATGCTGCGCGCCAGCCTGGCCCTGGGGCGGCTCCCCCGGCGCTTGCCAGCTGCCGTCACGGGCCAGTTGCAGCAGCGCGGGCTGCAGGACGGGATCGACCCGATCGAGCTGGCAGATCAGCAGGGCGCCATCGCCGAGGGCCTCCAGCAGCGAGCCGCGCCCGCCACTGCCGGCGGCACCGAACAGGTCACTGCCATCGGCGCGCAGCAGCGCCCCATCCAGCCGAACCATCAGGCGGCGGCGGTGGCTGGAGCCACGGTGAATCAGGGCCGCCAGGTTGTCCTTCTCCAGCCCCGGCTCCCCCGAGAGCAGCACCGGCCCGTGCGCGGGGTCGGCGGAAGCGCGGTGCACCGCCGCACGCAAGGTGCGGGCGTAGCGGCTGGAGCCCACCACGCCCCGCCGCGCCGCGCCCACCAGAAACGGAGCCAGCCGCAGGAAGGCCTCGGGCACGTTGGACGAATCTTGAGTCACTGATGGTGGAGCCGGTTCCCTTTCGCGAGGCGAGGCGAGAGAGCCTTCGGAGTCCGGGGGCAGGGGCACGTTCAAGGCCAGTGCCTGCGTATCGCTCCACTCTGATGCGCTTTTGTGCGTTCCAACCGCGCTGCTGTGCGATGCAACCAAGCCAGGACGGCTGAGCCGCAACCAACCGGGCCTGCGCCTCAACGCTGCGGGCCGTAGGGCTGGGAGGGAATCGCCAGGGAGGGAGGCAGATCCGACAGACGCTCCGGCAGAGGGGAGCCGGTGCGCTGCAGCTCGGCGATCGGACGAACCTGGCCCATCGCCAGACCGGTGAGCATCGGCAGTTCTGTCTTCAGCTGATTGGCCGGTTTCGGATTCACAAAGCGAAAACTGAGCGTGGTTTTCTGGCCGGCGGTGTCATAGCCCACCACCGTGAAATACAGGTCGGCCGACTTCCCGGCCCTGGAGCCCGCGAAGGCTCCGCCCACCATGCCCCCCACCAGACCGATCGGGCCCAGCAGCACGCCACCGGCAATCGCCCCGGCGGTGCCGCCGCCGATCGCGCCCACCGTGCCGTTGGTGGTGTCGAAGGTTTCCTGGCCGCCCGTGAACCACTGGGCCACCCGACCGATCGGGATGAAACGCCCCTGAGCAGCGATACCGGTGGCGTCGAGGTTCACGGTGCAGGCACTGGTTCCGCAGAGCGCCTGGTAGGTGGAGGCCCGCGCCGGCAGATGCAGAAGCAACCCCAGGACCAGGGAATAGGGAAGCAGCGAGGTGAACAACAGGCGTTGCGAGCGTCCGTCCATCGTTTCGGCACTCAGAGCCCTGTCAGTCAATCGAACTGCTCGCCAGGAGCAAGCATTGCCACAGAGCCAGCGGTGACCGAATGTGACCCAGGCTGCCTAATCGAGGCGCGTCATTACACCATGGTCTGAACAGACCAGTGGCCGTTGTGGCACAGGTGTGAGTGTCTGCTTCAGGCGATGCCTGCACCCATCCACTCTTTTGCAGCAGTTGCAATCCAAGTCCATCAGCCGCTCATCAAGACTCCCAAGGGCGCCATCCGATCGATGGACTGTCGATCCGAATGCATTTGCTGCCTCTACCAGCAGAGCCACTCAGGGCAACGGAAAACGTACAGAGTCAGATGTCACTTGCAGGAATGGATAACGTCAGACTTCAATCGCAAGACTATACGAAGTCAGATGTCACTTGCAAGCCAGCAACGTTCTTACCCTCCGAACGGAAAGCCTCATCAACGCTACGGCCGCCGAGGCCAGCACGGCTTCATTGAGGCCATCATTGAGGCCAGCGTCAGTTCGTTTCCGGTTCCATTCACAGCCAAGGGCCCAGGGGAGTAGACGCGCGTCTCTCATGGGATGCCGACCATTGATGGGGTCATGCGTGAAACAGCCCCTTCGGTGCTGTCTTGACTCCGGCAATCAGCCATTGGCTTGCCGGCCAAGCTGATCGGCAACCCCAAGCCTTCCTGCCGAAAGCGGGGATGGGTTGATCGGGCAGCACAACCTGAACCATGGCGGCTGTGCACGAAGCCTCATGGACACAACGTGCATGAGCATGGTGATTCATGCATGTGCAGAACGTGCCCTTGGTGATGACGATGCAACGAGAGTCAGTGGAAAGAAGGCCATGCCGACTGGATCGTCTTTCTTTGGCTGGTAGGCGCCTGGGGCTTCAGGGGTAGGGCCACCACCGCTGTCACCATCGGCGACCATCTCCTGGTGGTGTTTGGTGCCTGAGATCCTTTGCCATTACAGGGCTGGGCTTGAGTTAGCCAACGCTGGTGGACCGATAATGGACCGCTGACCGGACCATGTAGTAATATTACTGGTCTTATGAGATCTGGCATCCATACACTTGGTTCATGTCAGCCAAGGCTTATCCGAACACATGGGCAGGTGCAATCCCCGCAGCACTTGATGCTGGTGCTCGTTTTCCAGAGCTGGTAGCTGCACAGTGGGCGCTAGAGAGTGGACGGGGCACCTCGCCTGCCGATGCCAGGGTTGGACCGAGGACATGACGCGCCAGCAGGGCTGGTGCCCGGAGGTGGCATGAGCATCCGGCGTGCGGTGGTGGGTGTGATGGGTGCTGGAGAGGGCGCTTCCGCTGAGGCGGTGGCCCTGGCCGAGGAGCTGGGGGAGTGCATCAGCACCTGGGGATGGGTGCTGCTCACCGGTGGCCGACCGGCGGGGGTGATGGCGGCGGCCAGCCGCGGCGCGGTGCGGGTGGAGGGGCACCTGGTGGTGGGGGTGCTGCCCGATGAAGGGGAGGGTGACGGCAGGCAATGCACGGCGGAGCTGGATCTGGCCCTGTTCACCGGCATGGGCAAGGCCCGCAACGTGATCAACGTGCTCAGCGCCGATGTGGTGGTGATCTGCGGGGCCGGCGGCCCAGGCACAGCCTCAGAAGCCGCCCATGCGCTCAATGCGGGCAGGCCGCTGATCCTGCTGGCGGTGCCGCCGCTGTGGCGTGAGTTCTTCTGCTCGCTCGCCGAAGGGGTTGAGATCGCGAGCGACGTGCAGGAGTGCTGCCGGTTGATCGAGGCCAGACTCACCGAGGCATGAGTCGGAGATCACCTCGTGTCCCTCTGACCCCAAAGGAGGGCTGGCTGAGCGACGGCCGTCAGGTGCTGCGCTTTCGCCCGACCCACGGGGAGCGCACCTACCAACGATTGGAAATCACCAGTGGCGAGTTGCTTCCCGGCGAGGCGGTCTCGTTGCTGAAGAACCGCCGGGAGATCAGCCGGGATGAAGCCCTCAAGCTCTGGGGTGAGAAACGCAAGGCGGGCTGGGTTCCCTGCAGCCCCCTGTGGTGAGCTGGTTCTATCTGCAGTTGAGGCCCCCACCACCGTGATCGGCTTGCCGTACTGACAAGCAAGGCAGGCGGATCTATTAATGAATCAGAGGCCTCGACCAGGGCAGCGCGAGCCCAAGCCCTGCAACCGGCCCAAGGGCGCCCGACACGGGGCGCCCTTTTCATGGGGAAGATCAGCAGATAATCACCAGCCCTGGTGGTTAATGGGGTAGTTGTGACGGCATAGCCTCGGCTCCACAGAGATTGATGGGGCGCAGAGGCCCGAGCCGACGCAGTGGGCATGGCTGGAGCAACGCCGATGGCCTATCTCGCTCTGCCGTTTGTTTCGCAAGCCAGAGCGCCCAGGCCAGGACAAGCCCGAGCCTAAAACCTAAAAGGACAACAGTGCCACTGCAACTGTGAGTTTAGAGTAAGATGCGCGGCTTCCGTGCTCCCGGCCGCACCATGACCGATCTCGCTCCAGCGACCCTGCGGTGGCTCAATCAGCTCGGCAGCACGACCCGCAGCATCGACAGCCTTGTGGATGAGGGGTTCGGTGGTTGTTCCTTGCAGGATCTCTTGCCATGGATGGACGAGGGCCATGGCATGGCAGCCATCCAGGCGATCGACTGGGTGAAGAGCCAGCCGGACGAGGACGGTGACGTGGCGCTGATGACCGCTGATGCGGAGGGTCTGGACAGGCTTCTGGAGTGGATGCTCGAAACCCGTGGCAGCTGCCCGATGGTCTATGCACCGGAGGAGGATGTCGTCGTGCCGGACGTAGTTCCCTTGCTGCGCCCCACGGCGTACAACCTGCCGGAGGGTATGTCCTCCGATGAGGTGTTCGATGAGGAGTTCAGCGAGAATCTCTCAGCGCTGTTCGCGGCCATCAAGGACTCCTACGGGAACCAGGCACACCTCCACCGAATTGACTATGGCCAGCTGGTGGAAACGATCGAACAGGGCCTCTTTCTTGCCGGTCAGTTCGTCGACCTCAACGACGGTGAACTGTTTAACTTCAGCATGGACGCGATCAATCAGCGGATTCGCTACCAATCCACTGGCCGCTACCACGAAGGCTTTCCTGCAGGATCCGGCACAACCGGGTGATCTGCTCTGCTTCGGCCACTGTGTTCGAGAGGCAATGGGCACGGCTGATGGGTGTCAGGCGGGCCTTGGCGTTTGTAGGCATGGGGTGTGAGGTCTTGGGCTGTTGGGTTGGGTTTCAATGTCACTGATCTTCCTCATACCAGATGGAGTTGCGCCCATTGCTCTTGAACCCTTCAGTGAAGGCACGAGCATTCCGGAAGGCGACGACGATGCGCCCTTTCTCGATGCATTCTTGTACGTGGGTGCGAGCAGCTTCTATGGAATAGGAGTCCTTGTCTTTGGAGTGCTTGAGGATCTCATGCTCGACGTACTCATCAAGACGCTTCGGGTCCATCACGTGCGTCGCAATCGGGTCAATCTCAGCGGTAAGCAAGAAGTGATGCCCATGGAGCGTGCCAATTCTCAGGATGCGCTCATGGCGTACGCGATTCAGCGATGCGAGCCAGAAGCCAGTGATTCCGTGACGTAAGCCAGATGGCTCGGCCAGTACAGAATCGACCACCGCATCTACCAGCCAAGACTTGACGTTGAACGACATATATTTCTCCGATGTAGAACAAATGATAGAATGGCACTTTCTTCAGCTTAGGTGCTCTGTCTCCCCCTCTGTCGGGGAAGTTGACGCCTCTCCATCTCGATCACTTCAAGCTCAAGAGGATCACGCCAGTCGCACAATTGATCAAAATAGGCTGTTCCTCAATGGATTGAGAAGGGAATCCAAGTCAGTTCAGTTGAAATTTCTGAGATCATCCTTCCATAGGAACTTGGGCCAAGCGGCACAACCGATTGATCTGCTCCGCCTCCGCCACAGTGTTGGCGATACCCGTCACGAGGCCGGGTGAGCCCACCACGATCGAGAGGCAACGGGCACGGCTGATGGCCACGTTGAGCCGGTTGGGCTGCAGCAGGAAACCCAGGCCCCGGGGGGCGGTGTCTCCGTCGCTGGCGGTGAGGGAGTGGATGGCCACGGGGGCCTCCTGGCCCTGGAATCGGTCCACCGTTCCCACCCGTGCGCGGGTACCCAGCCGTTGCTGCAGCCGGTTCACCTGAACGTTGTAGGGGGCGGTTACCAGGATGTCGTCTGGGGTCAACAGCCCACAGCGTTCACCGCCGCTGCTGGCATGGCGGTAGCTGGAGCCCAGCAGAGCCTCCACCAGCTGAGCGATCCGCTCGATTTCTTCTTCTGAGCTGACGCTGCAGCCGGTGTGCTCAACCGCCTCAAACACCAACCCTTGGCTGGGCAGGATTCCACCATGGCTTCCGGTGAAGGGCTCCCGCCACTCGATCCGGTTGATCGCATTGGCTGGGCTGGCCTTGAGGCGGCCGTCGTAGAAGAGCGCCGACACCATGGCGGTGAGCGAGGGTTCCATCCGCCAGCTGGTGGCCAGGAACACGCCCCGATCGGCCGGCACCACCGCCTTGTCCTGCATCAGATACTCCAGGCAGGAGCTGCCGCTTTCTCCCGGGTGATCGGCCTGGCTGGGCTGGGCCAGCTGCTGTTGATCCCCCACCAGCAGGATTCCTCGGGCGCAGCGGGCCATCACCAGCAGATTGGCCAGGGACATCTGCCCCGCCTCATCCACCACCAGCCAGTCGAAGAGCTCCTCCATCACGGGGCGAGCGAACATCCAGGCCGTGCCGCCCACCACGGCCATCGAGCCTGTGAGGGCATCGGGTTTGCATAGCGCCACGGACTGGCCGACCAAGCCTTTGTCGTCCTTGGCGGTGCTGCACTTCACCACCTGCTGGCTGAGGCCACGGGCGGCACAGGTGCTGTGGGCCTTGAGCAGCAGGTTGTTGATCGCGGCGTGGCTGTTCGAACTGATCGCCACCCGCAGACCGCGTTGCACCAACTCGGCAATGACCTCGGCGGTGACGGTGGTTTTGCCCGTGCCTGGGGGGCCCTGGAGCGCCAGGGTCAGATCACTGTGGGAGGCCAGAAACTCAGCCAGTTGGGCGGGCAAAGCGCTCGGATCGGCTGCGAGGGAAGCATTGAGCCCGATCAGGGGCTCGATGGCACGGCGCTCCAGCAGGTGAACGATGGCGGCAGGGATAGGCTTACCACCATCCACCCAGCTCTCGGCCTGGGCCAGCAGGCTGTCCCGTAGGAGCTCGCTGATGTCCTCGGGAACCTTGATCAGGGCGATGGGACCCCTGGGAAGCTCCACCGGCTGGCCGGCGGCTTGCCGCTTGTCTCTGGCGCTCCAGGGGTACTTGAGAGTGAGGGTGCCCCGCTCGCCGTCGATCACCACGGCCTGGAGCTTCTGGCCTGTCTCAGGGATCTCCAGCTTGATGGAGCCATCACCTTGGGCGACATAGAGTTTGAGGGTCTGACTTGGATCGAAGCAGAAGGTGTGCCAGTCGGAGCCGGTTCTGGGACTCGGCACGCTCTCAACGCTTTGCCAGACGGCTCCGTTGATCGCCTCGCCATCGGCGTCGAGATCATCAGGACTCTGGAGGGCCTTGCCCCTGCGATCGAAGTAGGCCCACCAGGCCACCTTGGCCTCGCGGTGATGGAACGGCAGCAGCTGGGCCAGCAGGCGCTGCACCCGCCAGTTGAGGCCGCGTGAACCCAGTTGCTCCTGGGCGATCAGCTCGGCTTCTGGGGCATTGGCGGCTGGATCGCTCTGGAGCTGCTCGGGCAACTCGGCGATCAACCGGGCGCTGAGGGCTTCCAGGGGCCAGGGTTCGGCCTCAGGGCGTTCCTCCTCCGGATGCTCGAGCGGTTGCTCGGGCAGGCCCTGGGCACGGCGCAGCTCCAGCAGCCAGTCGTGCAGCAGCACGGTGGAGACGCAGTCGTCGCGGTTGTAGTCCTCGATCCCCTGAAGCCTGGGGCTGCCTTCTGGGGCGGGTCCCGGAAGGGAAGGCTCACTGGAGGACTGCCAGTGCAGGTAGGCGACAACAGAATCACCGGCGTTGGTGACATCGGCGTCACGGGGGCCCATGTAGAGCCCCTCCACCTTCTTGATCGAGTAGCTGCCCTCACCGAGCACGATCGAGCGGGTGACGATCGGCAGCAGGTCGCAGAGCAGATCGCTGCGCAACCAGTCGTCGATCACCGCCTCACGGGTCTGGTGTTGCTGGGAGAGGCGGCGCATCGCCGACTTCTCATAGCTGGCGTAGTGGTAGACGTGCAGGCCTGGATGACGGCGCCGCCGTTCCTCCACCCAATCCACAAACCCCTCGAAGGCACGCTTCTCTCCCATGGGGCAATGACCCCACCAGGCGATGAAGGCTGCCGGCTGAGCGGGGGCCTCCCGGTAGCAGGCCCCAAAGAGGTATTCGAGCTTCTTGGCAGCAACCGCATCCTGGATGCCCTCCATGTCGAACCAGATGTCCCCGGCATCGGCGGCGGGCAGGGCGGCCAGGCCCTTGCCTGGCTGCAGGGGGCGCACCAGGAAGGCGGGCTTGCCATCGGTCCCATGGGGCGTGAGCTGCAGCTGGGCCTGCTGACGCAGCTCGAAGAGGGCCTCGGCAGCCAGGCCAGCAATGCTGGAGCCGGAAGGCAGCTCGGCCAGCTGCTCGATTGTGTGGATCCCGGCGGCCTTGAGCTTGAGGCGCTGGTTCTGGCGCATGTTGGCCACCAAAACCAAATCCCGCTCGGCGATCAGGCGCTCCTCAATGAAGGCGCTCCAGCTGCCGTGATCACCGGGTTCATCCTCCGGTGGTGAGGCGGAATCGAAGGAGGCACAGAAATCGCGGTAGCGGTTGCGGAGCTGTTGATACCAGGCCCAGAAACGATCGGTGTCATAGGTCTGGAAGCGGCCACCACCGAGAAACAACTCGAAGCGATCGGGCCGGTGTCCCAGCAGGGGGGTAAGAAGTTCGCAGTAGGTACAGGCCTGGACCAGGAAGGTGGTGCGGGGCTTGCTGGCCAGCTTGCACTCGATCGGGATGTAACTCCAGTCGCCGAGAACTGATGGCTTGGGAATCCTGCGCAGCACATCGGCCGAGCCGCGGATCTCCCCGTTGTTCAGTGAGGCCTGATGGATGAAGTCAAACCCTGCTTCCATCGCCTCGCGGGTGGCGACGTAATCAGTCTCGTTCTGCTTGCCGGGAAGGCGGGCGATGCGATAGCCCTCGGCCTCAAGCTGGTTGAGCAACACCTGCTCAAGGCACAGGCCATCGGCGAAGAGCTGTTCATCAAGAGAAGAAGGGAGTGGTTGTTCACCCGTGAAGAGACCCCTGGCTTTAAGCTGCTCCCACCAGGCTCCGATCCGAGGACTGCGGCTGAAGAGGGAGAGCTGGCTGGGGGCAATCAGGCAAGCAGGTGCCATAAATGAGTTAGTCGTTGAGGTTCTCTGTAGAGCAGGCCAGTGAGGCAGAGTTGCAATCCACCCTGGTCATACTCACTTAATCAGCTTCTGTCTTGACAAGAACGTCGATTGTCAACTTCTCTGCGCACCCCGTGGCAGCCACAACCTCTTCCCATACAACGTCAAGTTTGTAGTCATCGACCTCAAGCATGTCTTCAGGTTCAACAGGACAGTAGTCGTTGATCAGGTTTGAGAGAGTGCTTGTGAGGTCACCAATTCTGTAATCGGGGGAGTGTACGATTCTTTCGATGAATTCCTGGGTTGCTTCCCTTGCCAACTGAATGGCTTCTGGAACTGAATCAAGGGTTGGCCCCAGCTCCAGCTCTGCTTCGTAGTAGTGCCAATTAGTATGTTCTTTGATGAGTTCTGCTACTGAATCAAAATTCAGCGATATGCTTTCTTGCGCATCGAGGTTGTCTTGCTCGACAGGACTGCCGGAGCGACCATGCTCAAGGTAGAGGTTCAAGGCGTCAATGGTTTGTTGAACCGTGTGAGCAAATAGAACAGCATAGAACAACGACATCTCCCTGCTTCCTTCTCTTGTATCCATTAGAAGATGTAAGATTCCGAGAGCTTCGACACCTTCCCGGAGCTTCCAGGCAAATGTTGTCTTGTATGCGGAGCTCTCTTCGTCAAAGATCGCACTAGTTATTAACTCTTTTCTCGATTGGCTGGACGGCGGCAGCTCTGCTTCGGGGCTTTTTACTTCTGCTCGGGAGCTATTGTTGATCAAGCTCTCTAGCGCTTCCGGTAAGAGGCATTCATCTAGAGATCGTTGATAAACTTCTCCACTACTTGGATTGATGTAGAATTTATGGATCTCCCCCTCTACTGTTTCCACAAATCTGCCTGCAAGCACCATCTTGCCGTGATTTCTTGCTTTGTACGTCTTGCCAACGTCAATCTGGTACAGAATGATATCCCTCTCAATGAATCTGCTAATATCTTCTAACTGTTTGTTTAGCTCTTTCAGTTCTTCATCCCTCAAGATTTCGTTTGCAGCCTTTCCTGGTGGAACGTTGTAATAAATGGGCTCCAGCATGGGGTGTGCTCTCGATGTCGGGGTTGGTGCTGTGGATTGGCGCTAACAAGGCCAGAGATGACCTTGTAACTACACGAGAAAACATGGATCGGGACTTGGGGTGATGGAGAAGTCAAGGGTCTGCTCTGAAACTGCGGCTGAACAGGGAGATCTGGCTGGGGGTGATCAGGCGCATTCCTCTAACTCACAGACTCATTATCAGCCAGGGGGAGATGAACCATAAATGGACTTGATTTCTTCGCTGCGATCCAAGATGGACTGACTCACATCGTTGACGATATCTAAAATTCTGGGCCACTCCGTCTCAAAAAAGTTATTCATTAAGTTGTCGTCAATTCCGCCTGTTATGTCACTTAGAACAGTGAATGTATGTTTGGTTCTGACCGAGAACCTTGAGCTGCTTGGTATGTCTACTGGAGGTGATCCTGTGATCTCAATTAAGATTCTTCGTATCTCCTGATTTCCGCTAGGGTGGACGCCAGTCTTGAGGAGCGCAATAAGCTGATTGTTTGATCGATCAGAAAATTCAAATTCAAATAAAAACTGCTCCCTCATCTGCCAGCCACCACTGCCATTACCTTGTCTCAGCAGCAAGCTATTAAGCTCTTGCGTGGTAAACCGCACAAAAGCCCTGCTTCTCGACCCTTCTACAAATCCCTCATTTCTGACTTTAGCAGAAAAATAGTCTCTAACTTGACTAACTACGTCTGGTCTATTTGCAAAGATAAAGTCAAGAGCTTCTTTGTGGTTCGCATACAGTTTTTGAGCCAGCTCGTTGAGGTGATCCTGTTGCATGAGATTACGCCGAATGTTGAGAGTGTAGTCTTTAATATATGTCTTTATATTTGAGGGAAGTGTTCGCTCGTGGAGCAGTAGTAGCCTTTCTGCATGTGCGACGATTTTATCGTACGAATAGTTAGTATAGTGTTGGTGCTGACCTTTGTCATTGGGTGGTCTCCCATCAGGTGTTAAATAAACAAAAACGGCACTCTTTCGGAACTGACTTTGTACAACGTTCTTGTATTTCGATAGTTGATTTTCATGATCAGAGCTATCAACCTTGTTCTCAATACAGATAACATGTTTGTCTAGGATGACAAGTATATCAATGTTGCGCCACTCTCTTCTGATTTCGGCTGTCTTGGGCGAAGTGTCGGCTATGTCAAGGGAAGGTTGTCCCTGTTTTGGGCTTTCTAGGCTGATGTCGCGAAGAAAGCGACGCAGAAAGGCATTGCCTATGCCGTGACTTCCATTTGGATCGAACATCCATGCCAAGAAGTTAGAATGACGAATCTCTCTGCGTTGGATGCCAAGGATTGAAAATATGTTTGCCTCCTTTAGGCCAAGCTCAACTTGATCAAAGTCGACATCATTGACAAGACCGCTGTACTTTCTAAGAATTTCTGCCCGTTCAAGTCTTTCAGATTCAAGTCTTTCGCCCTGGGGTTCTTGAAGGGTGGTTTCTTGCCTTGGAGAGTCAGTCATCCCTTGCGCCTTCTCGTTCGATCATTTCTGTTGTTGCAATGATTCTTTCTGCGCATCGATAAACATGCTGAGGGGTTATGGGTAAATTGGTCATGGTAGCAGCTTCTGCAATAGGGTGCATGCAGGCTCGATGTGCCGATGAGATCTCTATGCCAGAATGATACTTTTCGAACTACTTAAGTTCGTTAATCATTCCAGCCGTCTTTGACTACTGCCTGGTAGGCGAAAGATATAAGCATCACTCCTTCCCGGTTCTGTAGACGGTATCCCAGGACCCAGGGCCACGCTGATTGCCTTCGTCGAGAGGAGGCACCACCAGCATCATCGTCCCAGTTCGTCTATAAGGCTGGGGCAGAGGGTGCGTTGGCTGCCAGAGGTTGCGTTTGCGGACCACCAGGTTCACCACGTCTTCGCATATCCAGACACGCTGCGGAAAGGGGGCATCGGTGGGATGCAGGCTGAGAATCTCATCGAGGGTGAGCGCCTGCACGACCGGAGACAGGGCCTCATCAAACAGAAGGTAATGGAAGGGGCTGTCGATGGCCAGATCGCGCGACTCCCGAAAAAGATCCAGATACGCCAGACGTTCCTCACGAGAAACTTCCAGAGGTCTCATGGCTCTACCTCCATAGTTGAAGCGGATGGAATCTCCAGCCGCAGCGCCGTCAGTATTCCGCTCTCATAGGCTCCGGTGTCTATCCCGATCCGATGCGGCAGACGGGTGACCTGGTAGTCGTTGCGGAACGTATGCCCATGCACCACGGTGTAGGGCAACCCATGGGGCTGGGAGAGAAAGGGCTTGCGGATCCAGATCAGATCGTCGAAGGCCTGGCGTTCCAGCGGAATCCCCGGCCGCACCCCTGCATGCACAAACAGGTAGTTGCCGCGAATCGCCGTGAGCGGCAGCTGCCTGAACCACTGTTTGCGTTCGCGGGCCAGGGGGAGGAGATTCCTGTTGCCGCCGTTGCAGCGCCACAGATCGAAGTCTTCCTCTGGGGTCGATAGGGCCATGGCGTCCAGCAGCATCTGCTCGTGGTTGCCCCGCAGCACGGTCACACCCGCCAAGCCGTAGGCCGCTGGGTTGTCCTGCAGCTGCCAGACCCGCTCCAAGACCTTGCGATCGCCATCGGGCTCAGGGGACCGGTCGATCAGGTCCCCCAAAAAGATCAACTCGGCGCCGGTGTCCAGGTGCGGGGTGAGTTCCTGCTCCAGCAGGGAGGCGCAGCCATGCACATCCCCGATCGCCACCACATCAGGACTGCTCATCGTCCCCCTCATAGACGTTGGTGTTGGAGCGCAGGGATTCGCGTCTCAGGCGCTTGCGGCTGAGCTTGGGATCGCTCTGCATCAGTGACAGCTTTTCGTTGAGCAGCTCCAGCTCCTGGGTGATCTTCTGGCTGGCGGGCATCTTCAACAGGCTGTCGCGCAGATTCCTCAGACTGAGGCTTGCGGTGCTGTGATCACCTCGATCGTGTTCCTCGATCACGCGCCTGCGTTCACGGTTGGCTTTGAAGAGGGCCAGTTGTTCAGCCACCGCCTCATCGGGGTCCAGTGCCTTGAGCTCCTCGCTTTCCATCACCGGCAATTGCAGATGCTCGATCAGGGTCTGGCGTTCGCTGCTGCCGGGGGCATCCCAGGCCAGGCGCACGCTGAGGATCTCCTGATTGGGGATCCAGGCGGGGAGCTTGAGCTGCACACCCACATTGAGCTCCTGGCCGGCGCGCAGGTTGGGGAGCTGGTGATTGCCGGCGCCGGTGGGCTTGAGGTCGTTGAGCAGATCGACCAACTCGGCGCCGTGCTTGACCCGTAGACCTATGCTCACCCGCCGCCCGAAGGTGGTGGCCAGGCCCTGGAGCTCGGAGGCGTAAAGATCCGCCAGCTGGCTCGGGGTTTCGATGTGGGCCAGGGTGCCATCGCCAGCAGTGGCCATGGCACCCATCAGGTCTTCATCGAAGTCCGCCCCCAGGCCAAAGGCACTGGTGCTGATGCCTCGCTGGGTCAGGCCCTCCACCTTGGCGGCAATCTGTTCCTGGTCGGTGAGGCCCTCATTGGCCTGGCCATCGGAGAGCAGCAGCACCCGGTTCATCGCCCCGGGATCGAGGTGCTCGGCCACCTGGGTAGCCCCGGGCTCGCCAGCCATCGAAGAGAGCCGTGCAGCCGCCGCTGTGGATCGTGTTGATCGCGGCGATGAAGGGCTGGGGATCGTTGACGGGGGTGGAAGGCACGACCACTTTCACCTCGTCGTCAAAGGTGACGATGGCGAGGCGATCACGGCCGGTGAGTTCCCCGGCCAGGAAGCGGGCTGCCTTGCGGGCATAGCTGAGCTTGGTGCCGCTCATCGAGCCGGAGCGGTCGATCACCAGGGCCAAATTCAGCGGCGGCCGCTGGTGGCGTTGGGACTCAGCCTCCAGGGCAGGGGTTGTGATCGTGAGCAGCAGATCAAGGCGTGACGGGCGATCAGAAGCCACCGCTGGCCGCAAGGGCCGGAAGCGCAGGGTGGGTTGGGTCATGGCTGGGTAGGCGGTGGAACTTGAAAAAAAGGATTCAGCTGTAGGGGTCGTCGATCAATTCGTTGAGTCGATCCAGAAGGCGCTTGAGCCATTGCTGACGACGGGAACCGGCAGGAGGTAGAGAAACGGATTCGCGGACGTGAACTTCGATCCCGGGGGCGAGGGTGAAACGGAGCCAGCGGCTGGAGGCTTCGCGACTGCTCCCCCCGTAGCGGGAGCCGGAAGGGGAGCGTTCTGAGCGGGCCTGGGTAGAGAAGGGTTCGCTGAGCATCCCGAGAACGGGACTGAGCGAATGGGTTTTGCTCAACAGGTGCGCAGGAATGTCGTCGCTGGTGGGGGTGGATTCCTCTGAGGACTGCAGATCCCGGAGGTAGTCGAGGGCGGCCCGGGAAGCAGGAGGGGAAGGAACGGTGGCCGCCGCCCCTTCCCCATCAAGCTGCTCGAGCTGTTGCTCCAGATCGGCGTCGGCCAGAACGCAGAGGGGAGCAATCGCCGAGAGGCTGAGACCGCGCCGAGCCAGGGCGCGAACCAACACCAATTGCAGGAGATGGCGGTGGGTATAGACCGCACTGCGGCCCTCCTTGCCGGGGCGATCGATCAGCCCCTGAGTGGCATAGAGACGCACGGTGCGAGATGAGATCACCTCTCCCAGCAGCTTGCCGGCGATGAGGAGGAGCTCCTCGAGGCCGTAGAGGGCGTCAGCTGGAGCGGAGACCTTCACCATCACCCCATTATGCACAGTTGCAGTGCAGGTGTCAAGCGCGTAAGCTTCATGCCACATCTGGCAGATCACCATCGAATACCCCGCTCCCAAGCTCGCCCCAGACCACACCCGACTGCTGGAGCATCTGCAGCAACTGGCCCGGCCCCGCCATGCCCGCTGGGACCCCATGGGCCTGATGGCGGTTCGGACCTATCTCAAGGAGCAGCTCGGCGCACTTGGTCCCGTGGAAGAACACCGCTTCTCGGAAGGGATCGATGCGGGCACCAACCTGATCCTCAAGCTCCCCGGCCAGCGCCCTGAGCTCGATCCCCTGCTGGTGGCGGCCCACTACGACGGACCCCTGCATTCGATCGGCGCCGATGACAACGCTTCCGGTCTGGCGGCCCTGATCGAGCTGGCCCGCCACTGGTCGGACCATCCACCCAGGAGACCGGTGTGGCTCGTGGCGTTTGATCAGGAGGAATGGGGCATGCTCGGAAGCAGGGCCCTGGCGCGTGATCTCAAGGCCAGCGGCCAGAAACTGCAGCTGATGGTGAGCCTGGAGATGCTTGCCTACACCAGCGCTACTCAGCGCTACCCCATCCCGGCCATGCAGGCGGTGTATGGCAACCGTGGCGACTTCATCGCCGTGGTGGGCAACCTCACCGCCACACCGATGCTGTCGGGGATCGTTGGCCGCATGGGCCAGCAGGTGATCACCAAGCTGCTGCCGGTGCCCGCTGCCGGCCATGCCATGCCCGATGTGCGCCTGAGCGACCACAGCCCCTTCTGGGATGCGGGCTACAACGCTGCGATGGTGACCGACACCTCCTTCCTGCGCAATCCCCACTACCACCAGATGAGCGACACGATCGACACCCTCGATTTGCCGTTTCTGGCTGCGGTCACCGAGGGATTGAAGGAGGGGTTGGGGGCACTGTGACCATGGGGGGCTTTCGCGCAGCGAGTGGAGCCGACCGGAAGTCTTCAAGCTCCTGGGCGAGTATTCAATACATCAGCGTTTCCATGTTCCAAAACTGCTGCGTCAATGCCACACCTTCCTGGATTGCGACGGCGACAGGGTGGCGGAGATGATCGGGGAAGTGAATCTGAACCTGGTGCTGGTGGTAGACGGAATGGCATTTGCCTACTGCCAATACCTGAGCCAGTGCAATGCCAAGGAGTATCTGGATGCCGAGTTCTGGGCATCCCGCAGCCGCTTCGGGGTGTGGAGGGTGCCGGGCGGCATCACCCGGCCCTGGGACTTTCGCCTGGCCCGGCGTACGGGTGGAAGCAGCCGTGCGGTCAGTTCAGGTGTGGCTACTGCTGGGACAGTCCCAGCTGCGAAGGTAGGTCAGCGTTACCGCTGCAAGCAGAACGGCAGCTTTACCAAGGCCCAGGAGTTGCTGCGCCAGGGCCACACCTACCTGGATGGGAATGGTGACGGTGTGGCCTGCTAAAGCCTCCGATGATGGGGCGGACACCCGCACCTTCTTGCTCTGGCCGCCAACAGCCTGATTGTTAAGGTTCAGTTAATTGATGCTTCATCACGATGGCCCTCACCGGATCTGAACTGCTCGCCAAAGTCAAGGAGCAGGGCGATGCTTCCAAATCCGATCTGGTACGGGCTGCCGGTTATGTGAGCACCAAGAAGGACGGCAGCGAGCGGCTGAACTTCACCGCCTTCTATGAGGCGCTGCTGGAAGCCAAAGGCGTCAGCCTCGGAGAGGGTGGTGGCAACGGCAAAGGGAAGGCTGGTCGCAGCTTGAGCTACGTCGCCACGGTTCAGGGCAACGGCAACCTGCTGGTGGGCAAGGCCTACTCCGCGTTGCTGGATCTCAAGCCTGGCGATGAGTTCGAAATCAAGCTGGGCCGCAAGCAGATACGCCTGGTGCCAGTGGGTGGGGCCGACGAGGAGGAGTGATGGAAGCGTCCATATCGGTTACGGGTGGCGTCAAGGCCTCCGTCGCTGTTTGCGGGACCCACAACTCTCCCTAGCGTTGCTCTCCCGGGAATAGGGGTGTAGTGCACGAAAACCAGCTCGCCAAGGACTGCCTGCACCGCCACGGCGGTGCACTGCTTTTCATGGCACCGGAGTGGAGCGAAGCCCAGCGAGCGGTGCACTGCCAGATCGTGGATGTCTTTGCGCTGCAGGTGGTGACGGGTTTCACTCGTGATCCGCAAGGGAAGTTGCTACTGGAAGCCCATCCCTCTGTTGCTGCTGGCCGTAGCTGGTCGCTGGCCAAGGCCGCTCAGCTGGTGCGCCTTGACGCCAGACCCGAGCGGTGGGTGGTGCTGCAGCGGAACAACAGAGCGTGGGGGATGTTCTGGGCAGGTGGTGGACTGCATCGCTGCCGGCAGGAATTGCTGGAGACCTCGCAATCGACAGCACTGAGCTCCGCGCTCGTCCCAGTGACGCCGGAAGCGCTGCTGCGGCTGGTCCTCAATCTGGACGCCGGAGACACGGCAGCCGCCGCAACGGTCCTCCATGCCGATGCATCTCCTGCAGCGGTGGGAGGTTCCGGGGTCCTCAAGGCCGTTCTATGGACGTCCCTGGCCTGGCTGATCGTGCTGGCTCTGACCGCTGCCGGCTTCCTGGGAGTGCTGCGCGAGCAGGACCGCAAGCTGGAACTGCTGCTTGAGCGGCTGCCACCCCCGGCCTCCGATCGCTGATGACCACCCAGCCCCATCTCCATAGCCCGCTCTATGTCGATGCCCTGCGCTGGGCCGCCCAGCTGCACAGCCGCCAGCGTCGCAAGGGCAAGCCCGTGCCCTACATCTCCCACCTGATCGTCGTGAGTGGTCTGGTCTGGGAGGACGGGGGCACGGAAGATCAGGCGATCGCCGGACTGCTGCACGACTCGATCGAGGATGCAGGCCAGAGCCACGCCTCGATCGCCGAACGCTTTGGGGAAAAGGTGGCCGGCATCGTGGTGGACTGCACCGACACCGCCGAGGGCCTGACCGGCGCAGGCAAAGAACCTTGGCTGGTGCGCAAGACCCGCTATGTGACCTCGCTGGAGCACAAGAGCGAGACCTCGCTGTTGGTGACGGCGGCCGACAAGGCCCACAACGCCCGCGATCAGGTGCTCGATGGCCGCCGCGACCCCGCCAGCTGGGATCGATTCAAGGCGGGGCTCGATGGCACTGCCTGGTACCTGCTGCGGATCCACCAGATCCTCAGCCACCGGCTGCCCGGCAGCCGCTCCAATGAGCTGCTCGGGGAGGCCGTGAAGGAGATCCTCGCCAGTGAGGCCTACCGGCAGATCGTGCCCCGCGGGATTGCCCCGGCGGTGTGGGCGGCGGGGTATCTGGAGCGACCCGAGACGCACCGGAGCAGATCAGTCCATGACGGCTGAGCCCCCCACTTCCGCGCCGCGGTTTATCGATGGTTCTGAGTCTGCGCCGGCCACCGTGCTGCTTACCTAAGGGGCGGGGGCACCGATGGACAACCCGTTCATGGCGGCCATCTCCGGCGGCCTGGCCGAATCGGGCTGGCGGGTGGTGCGTTTCGAGTTTGTGTGTGTGGCTCGAATGCACCAGACGGGCCGCCGCCAGGGGCCTGACCGGATGCCGGTGCTGCAGGAGGCGTTCCGCCAGCAGGTGTGGCTGGAGAAGACAGAGCAGCCGGGCCGGCCGGTGTTCATCGGGGGCAAGTCGAGGGCGGCCGTATGGCCAGCCTGCTGGTGGATGAACTGGCCGAAAGCGATGGGGTGCCCGGCTGCTTGTGCCTGGGCTATCCCTTCCACCCGCCCGGTAAGCCCTTGCAGCTGCGCACCGAAAACCTGGCCGCCTTGCAGACTCCAACCCTGATCCTGCAGATGGTGCGGGACACGTTTGGGCGGCGGGAGGAGGAGGAGACCTACGACCTTTCGCCCCAGGTGCAGCTGCGCTGGATCGCTAGAGGTGACCACAGCTTCAATCCCACCCGTAGTTCTGGCCTCAACGAGGCGGAGAACTGGGCAACGGTGGTGGCGTTGGGCAATCTGATCATGTGTTGTTTCAGCTGAGCACCCCTGGATTGGAGGGGGGCTAGTGGGCTATGAGCCCTGTCGGCGCCTAGGACATTCCGGTATTGCCCTAGCGATTAGGGGCACCTGGGTATGTAGAGCGGGGGTCAATGAATTGGGCGCACCAAGAATCTTAGGAGCATTTTGGTATTGCGAATCTTGGAATCATTCAATACGGCAGCCGACCATTCTCTATTCGCAATAGCCGTAACCTGTCACCTTGCTCAACGATTAAATCCCCAGAACTGCTCTCCCTCATGTTCCATTTTGACTATACGCTGACGCTTCTGCGGCTCGGTATTGTGTTGCATCAAATTATAGATGTCATACAAAAGGGCTTCGGCTTCTGCATAGTAGCTATGCCCGATGAGATCGACATTGAATTCGGGCACTACCACAGTGTCTAAACCGGCAGTAACTGTGTAGGGGGTAAAGTAGCCAGCCCGCGGGGCTTTGTGCAACAGAGTTGATATCGCCAGCGCCTTATCGGCCGCTGATGCATAAAGAGTGGCTCGGTCGCAATATTGTGAATAAAGACTGGCAAGACTGAGGAAGAAACGCCGATCCACATCAGGAGCCGCAAGGAAGATCTGGCCGAACTTCACATCTGATTTGGACTCCGCGTCTGCAGCGATCCGCTGTAGGGAACGCAGTAAAGCCCGATTGCCCATGCTATGGGCAATTAGGTGCACCTTGTCTGCACCGCAATTGTTTGTGAAATCGACCAGGAAGCTGGAAATAGCGGCCTCACTAGCTTCAATGGTGGCTTCATCAGCTGTATAATCGGTTAAGCCTATTCTACCGAGCGACGGCCAGCTGAAGAACGCCGTTGCGCCAGAGACTCTGAGATCCACGTCGAATTGCGCAGCACGAATTGCTGCTTCCTTGAAGCTGGTATTAAACCCATGTAGATATACCAGTGCCGAGGGAGCTTCGCCTCCGTCTCGGACCTCATTCATGATGGTGCGCAATTCATCTATGAAGGATTCATGATCACGAGATTCACAGGACTGAAGCCGCAGTTGATCATTCCGTAGATCAAACCTGCTAAGCCTCTTTAAGAAGCTGCTTCCCGTTTCCCCAAAGCGATGGGCCTCTGGCACATATACCAGTGCCCGTCCATATAATGTGCAGTTACTCGGTCTGTTTCCATAGACATCACCCTCTGGCTCTCGGTCGGTAGCGAACCAGATCGGCACCACTCGGTCGTTCTTAGTGGATAATGGTGGCTTGAATTCAACTATATCTTCCGGATGCATAAGCACTAATATGATCTGTTTACGGCCCAGCTTGATCTCGAACTTGTCGCCCGGCCTGAGGCCTAGCAAGCTAGTGTAGGCCTTGCCAATCAACAGATTACCGTTTCCCTGAACAGTAGCAACGAACTTGAGCTTGTTACTAATCTTGCTAGTGGCAGATTTGGCACCACCTTGGCCAAGACTCACGCCCTTGGCCTTTAGCAGGGCCTCATAGAAGGCAGTAAAGTTCAGCCTTTCACTGCCATCTTTGTTGAGGCTAACATAGCCAGTCGAGCGAACCAGTTCTGATTTAGATGCATCACCTAGTTCATTGACTTTGGCAAGCAGATCGGTTCCAGTGAGCATCATGAATCGAGGCAGGATCTAACTCAGAAGATATCGGACAATCCAGATCATTGCTAGTTCGACAACAGCTTATTGATGGTCCCGATCACCCGCTCCTCCAGCTGGTCGATGCGCAGCATCAGTCGTTTCTCCAGCTGCTCCAGAGCTTCTTCACCAACTCCGCCGCGAGCAGCTCCCGATCGTGCAAGTGCGCTTGCAGGAGCGGGCCAGGCTCCGCTTTCAAAAACGGTGCTCAGGTGGTCCCAGTTTTTCTTCTTGGTTGGAGCTGGGCCTAGGGCGGATTCCAGATAGGCGTGGGCGGCTGCGGCCGTGCGAAAGCGGGTCTTCAGGGCCGCTTGAGTGCACTGGTCCCTCGGCAGCAAAGGGTGCGGAGCTCCATTGAGGGCCGCGGTCCCTAGTTCAGTGGCGAGCTCCGCAGGAGCGACCTCCTCCACCAGCTGCCGGATCGCAGCGTTCTGCTCACCCACGGTGCGGAAGAGCTCGGCATCGCCCTTGGCCATGCGCGCCATCAGCTCGCCGAAGCGATCACTGAGCTCCCCCATCAGCCCTCGCTCCTCCCGCGCAGCAGGCGGCGCATGCGCTCGATCAGCCGGGTGATGCTGAAGATGCTCCAGTAGCCGGCCTCCTCCTTAGCGGCATCCAGTTCCTGCAAGATCCCATCGAGCGCCTGCTGTTTATCCTCGAAAGCCTCCAGCTCGCGGTGCATGTCCTGGGCGATGCGCAGGGCCTCGGCCTTTTCCTGGCCCAGCGTCATCAGTCGGCCCTCGTAACCACGCAGGGTCTCCAGGAACCGTTCCCGCGCCACCGTGAGCTCCCTGGAGCGGCGTTGGAGCTGGGACCTCGATCGGGTGAGCGAGGCATGGCTGTTGCGCATCGCCTGGTAGTGGTGCTCGATCTGCTCTCGGCTGAGGGCCGTTAGATCGGCAGGGAAATCCCGGGTGGAGCGGATGCCCTTGCACTCCAGTGCTGCCGCATTGGAGTTGGAGGGCGCCAGGTTTGCCTCAGAAACCGGGGCGATCAGTTCCAACTCCCCTTGCTCAGTGCCTGCCATTCGATCGAAGCTGCGACCTCCAGCAGAGCATTAGAGGGCGGAGGAAGGCCAGCACAGGCGCTGGGCTGGTCATGAATCGACTCACATTTCGCTTACCGAGATGCCAGTTCTCTCCGGCCGCGGCCTATAGGAAAACGGCACAGATCGCCTTTGCCGCCTAGCTTCCTGTGATGCAAGGGCCAGCTGGATCTCAATGAAGCAGATTCCCAGCCTTGGCCTGCTGGAAACCGTGGATCTCAGGCAGGCCTGGGCCCATGAGGCGCATAGCTTCACCCCCTGGATGGCCGAAAACCTGAACCGCCTCTCGGCTGCCCTGGGGATCCCCCTGGAGCTGGAGGGGCAGGAGGTGAGCGTGGGCTCCTTCTCAGCGGATCTGCTGGCCCGCAACCCCCAGGACGGATCCCTGGTGCTGATTGAGAACCAGCTGGAGCAGACCGACCACAACCACCTCGGCCAGATCCTCACCTACCTGGCCGGCCTGGAGGCCCAGGTGATCGTCTGGATTGCCAGCGACTTCCGCGATCCCCACCTCTCGGCCATCCACTGGCTGAACGATCACACCGTCGATCCCTTCGCGTTCTTCGCGGTGCAGGTCAAGGCCGTACGGATCAGCGATTCACCGATCGCCCCCCTGTTCGAGGTGGTGGCCAAGCCCAACGGCTGGGACCGGAAGCTCCAACAGCAGGTGGCCTCCCAGACGGGTGAGCTCTCAACCCTAGGCCAGTTCCGCTTGGCCTTCTGGAGCAGGCTGCTGGAGCTCTACCCCGACCAATCCCAGTGGGGGCCGGCGGATGCTGCCAGCTCCCGTTGGCAGCCGCTGAAGAACAGCAGCCTGGTGGTGGTGACCTACATCTACGTGTACCGCTGCGGCATCTTCGTGCGGGGCAAGCGCGGCCAACCGTTGGAGGAGTCCAAGGCCTTGCTCCTCTTCCATCAAGAAGCCTTGGAGGAACGCCTGGGGGTCCCCATCTCCGACAGCGATGGCTACGGGCTGACCCAATCGCTGGATGCCGACGCCCGTGACTCCACTACCTGGCCCAAGCTGACGGCCTGGCTGGTCAGTCGCCAGCAGGCTTACGTGGAGGCCCTTGAAGCGATCGTGTCCGAACCCTTGGGACCCCAGTCATGAGCGCCGCCGTCCTCGCCCCAGGAGCCCGCATCGAGTGCCGCAGCGCTGAATGGATGGTGCGCAGCCTGGGCCGTAGCTCTGACGGCCAGCAGGTGGTGGATGTGGTGGGGGTGTCGGCCTTCCTGCGGGAGAAGGAGGCCCGCTTCATCGTGGAGGTAGAGCAGGCGGCCGGCAGCTTCAAGGTGCTGCAGCCGGAAGACACCGAGCTAGTGGCTGATCCCTCTCCCCAGTACCGCGACAGCCTGCTGTTCCTCGAGGCCCATCTGCGCCGCACGGTTCCCACGGATGCATCCCTTGTGGTGGGTCATCTGGCGGCGATGGACGTGATGGACTTCCAGCTGCAGCCAGCCGCCAAGGCCTTGGCGATGCCGCGGCAACGGTTGCTGATTGCCGATGCCGTGGGCCTCGGCAAGACGCTTGAGTGCGGCATCCTTTGCAGCGAGTTGATCCGCCGGGGCCGGGGCAAGCGAATCCTGGTGGTCACAACCAAGAGCATGCTGGTGCAGTTCCAGAAGGAGTTCTGGACACGCTTCTCAATTCCATTGGTCCGGCTGGATTCCGAGACCATTCAGAAGGTGCGCGCCAAGGTTTCCACCAGCCAGAACGTCTTTCACTACTACGACAAAACCATCGTCTCGATCGACACACTCAAGAACGATCGGGAATATCGCTTCTATCTGGAAAACGCAAGTTGGGACATCATCGTGATCGATGAGTGCCAGAACGTGGCCGAACGGGCCAAGGGTGCCCAGAAGAGCCAGCGGGCACGCCTCGCCAACCGCTTGGCCACCCGCTCCGACACGCTGATCTTGCTCTCCGCTACTCCCCATGACGGCAAGGCGGAAAGCTTCGCCAGCTTGATGAACATGCTCGATGCCACGGCGATCGCCAACCCGAGCCACTACACCAAGGAGGACATCAAGGATCTCTACGTGCGGCGCTTCCGCAAGGACGTGATCGCCGATCTACGCAAGACCGTCAAGGAGCGGGAAAGTAGAGATGTGGAGTGCCGAGCGAGCGAAAGGGAAGAGCGGGTGTTCGCCCTACTGGCCAAGCTGAAACTCCCGGACGCCGATGCCAAGGCCAAGGCTGGCCAGCTGTTCCGCACCACCCTGGCCAAGAGCATGCTCTCAAGCCCAATGGCGGCGTTGGAAACCGTGCGCAACCGCCTTCAAAAGCTGCGGGCTGGTGCCACACCAGCCCCGGCCGACATCGCGGCCCTTGAACCCCTGGAACCCGTGCTGGTGGCGATTGGCGCCGAAGACTTCTCCAAGTACCAAAGGTTGCTGCAGCTGATCCGCTCCGACTGGAGCTGGAACGGCAAGGACCCCAAGGACCGGCTGGTGATCTTCACGGGGCGGCGTGAAAGCCAGCGCTTCTTGGTGGAACATCTGCCCCAGGATCTGGGCCTGCCGAAGGGCGCCGTTGTTCAGCTGGATGGCGCCATGGCTGATGTGGAGCAGACGAAGGTGGTGGAGCAGTTCGCCCAGGGGAAGGAGGCGGTGCGCATCCTGGTGGCTACCGAAGTGGCCTCAGAAGGTCTGAACCTGCACTACCTCAGCCATCGGCTGGTGCACTTCGACATTCCCTGGTCGCTGATGACCCTGCAGCAGCGCAATGGCCGCATCGATCGCTATGGCCAGCCGCAGCAACCCCAGATCCGTTACCTGCTCACGGCTTCCCGCAGCGAGGGCATGGGCGACACCGAGAAGATCCTGCGGGTGCTGATCAAGAAAGACGCGCAGGCCCAGCAGAATATCGGCGATCCCTCAGTGTTCCTGCGGGTGTTCGATCCGGCAGCGGAGGAAACAGCGATCGAGAAAGCGGTCGAAGCCGGAGACGCCTCAGGCCTGGAAGCGCGTATGGATGCCAACGCAGAGCGCTATTTGAAGCAAGCCAGCGACGATGGCCTGTTCAACTTTGATGATCTCTACGGCGTTGATGACGGCGACACCACTGACGGCAATGTCATCCCCGATGAGTCGGGCCCTACGGTGCAGCGCAGCCGAGCTTTCAGCCTGTTCCCGAGCCTCTGGAGCTATGTGGAGCGCTCCCTGGAGGCCGTGAGCGAGCAGATGGAGCGCCGTAGCGAAAAGCTCGACCTCAAGCCCTACCCCGCCGAAGAACGCCTTGAGCTCAGCCCACCGAAAGATCTGCAACGCCGCTACGACCGCTACCCCCGCGAACTTCAGCCACCCCGAGGCCAGCGCCTGGCACTCAGCACCGACCCGGAGGCCCTGCAGGCTGCCCTAGAGCAGGCACGGCGGCAGGACAGCGCCCGGCCTGAACTGGAATACCTCTGGGATCTGCACCCGCTGGTGGACTGGTTGGCCGACCGCGGCTTGATCGCATTTGCCCGCCACCAGGCGCCAGTGCTGCAGCTCAGCGAGGGTCTGGATCCTGGCGAGGTGGTGATGGTGCTGCAGGGCACGATCCCCAACCAACGCGGAGTCCCGGTAGTGCAGGAGTGGGTGGCCGTGCATTTTGCGGGCAGCGGCCTGCGGGTGGCGGCAGTGGAACCGTTTCAGGCCGTGGCCGAGCGGCTGCAGCTGAGTCGCCGCAGCTACGCGAACCCGGGATCGACCATCGCCGAATCCATCAAGCAGCAACGCAAGGTGGCTGTGGATGCGGCCCACCAGTACCTCCTGGACTGCCGCGAGCAATGGAAAGAGCGCATGCAACCTGAGCTGGAGGCCCAGCGGCAGCGCCTGCGCCGCTTGAGGGGTCGGCAGGTGGAGCAGCTGGAGCTGGCCTACGCCGCCGACCAGCGGCCCAGGCAGATCAAGGACAAGAAGCGCACAGCGGACCAGAAGGCTATTGAGGAGCGCTTCAAGGATCACGAGCGCTTCGTGGAGGAAGTGATGACCATTGAGCCCGCCCCCTACCTGAAGCTGGTGGCCGTTCTTCACCGGGAGGCCTGACCCATGGCCCTTCCCGGCATCAGCAACGCCAACGAGTTCTATTCCGCTCACTACCTGGAGAGCGTGCTCACCGGCGACATCAAGAAGGTGCGCGAGCGCTGGGTCGAAGCCGCCAGGGAGCAACTGGTGGCCGATCCCATGGCTGAGGTCAGCACCCCAGAGCAACGATTCAAGGCCCTTCGCAAGCCCTGGCAAAAGCTCAGGGAGGCCGAACTTGGCATCAGCAACGACCCAGCCGAGCGGCTGCGGCTGCAGCGAGAGCTGTTCTTTCAGCCGCTGCTGGAGGCCCTCGGCTATCCCTATGCCCCCAAGGCTGAACCGGTGCTGGTTGGCGCGGAGGCCTACCAAGTGCCGTTGCTCGCAGAGGTGACCAATGCCAAGGGCGAACCCTGGCTGTGGGCGGTGGAGTGCTTCAACCCCAACGATGAGCCGGCCGATCCACTGGAACTCACGATCGTCAGCCGCTGGGGCTGCCAGATCGACGATCCGTCGCTGGGAACGGTGCTGACCGATGGCGACTGTGAGGGCGCGGAAACCTGGGAAGAACTGATCAGCGAGCGGGTGTTCGGCCAGGACCTGCCGCCGCGCTGGGTGCTGGCGGTGAGCCGCGACGAGCTGCTGCTGATCGACCGAAAGAAGTGGGCAGCCTCACGGCTACTGCGCTTCGAACTCGACACGCTCCTGGGGGACAACAACCCTGATGCCCTGCTGGCCGCGGCGACCCTGCTGCACCGCGAACACACCTGCCCGAGCGGGGGCGGCACGCCGCTGCTCGATGAGCTGGACGAGAACAGCCACAAGCACGCCTACGAAGTTTCCACCGATCTGAAGTACGCCCTGTGCCGCTCGATTGAACTGCTGGGCAATGAGGCCATCACGTGGCTCAAAACCAAGGCGCGCGAGGGGGTCTACAAGGGCGAAACCGACGCCAAGGCCCTCACCTTTGAGTGCCTCCGGTACATGTACAGGTTGCTGTTCCTCTTCTACATCGAAAGCCGGCCTGATCTGGGCTATGCGCCGATGGGCAGCGACGTGTATCGCCTCGGCTACAGCCTCGAGAGCCTGCGGGACATGGACTCTGCCGAGCTGGGCAGTGAGGAGGACAAGGAGAGCACCTACATCAGCGATTCGCTGGATCGGCTGTTCCAGATGATCTGGGAGGGCTATCCCAAACGCGACGACGAAACAGCCCAGCTGCCCCTGGCCGACGCGGAGGATCCCTTCCACGACAGCTTCCGGCTGACGCCGCTGAAGGCCCATCTGTTCGACCCAGCGCGCGTGCCCACCTTGAGCCGCGTGCGCTTCCGCAACGTGGTGCTGCGGGAGGTGATCGAGCTGATGTCGCTCACCAAGGAGGGCAAGGGAAAACGCCGCGGCCGGGTGAGTTATTCGCAGCTGGGCATCAACCAGCTGGGAGCGGTGTACGAGGCCCTGCTCAGTTTCCGCGGCTTCTTCGCCGAAGTCGACCTCTACGAGGTGCAGCCGGCCCCGAAGGAAAAGACCACCAGCAGCAACGACGAGGACCCTGAGGAGGAGTCGGGTGACGAGGCCGACGACGATGGTGGCGCCCCCAAGGCCAGCGGCCAGGAGCACGACGAACTGGATGTGGGCCACTTCGTGACCGCCGAGCGGCTCACGGCCTACAAGGCCAACGAGATCGTGGTGGACCCCAAAACCGGCAGCGCCAAGTGCTACGCGAAGGGCTCCTTCATCTACCGCCTGGCCGGCCGCGACCGCGAGAAGAGCGCCAGCTACTACACCCCCGAATCCCTCACCCAGTGCCTGGTGAAATACGCCCTCAAGGAGCTGCTGCCCGGCAAATCCGCGGCCGAGATCCTGGAGTTGAAGGTGTGCGAGCCCGCCATGGGCTCGGCGGCGTTCTTGAACGAGGTGGTGAACCAGCTGGCCCAGGCCTATCTGGAGCTGCGCCAGCAGGAAACGGGCCGCACGATCAGCCATGAGCGCTACAACACCGAGCTTCAGAAGGTGAAGATGCGCCTGGCCGACCGCAACGTGTTCGGCATCGACCTCAACCCGGTGGCGGTGGAGCTGGCGGAGGTAAGCCTGTGGCTCAACAGCATCTACCAACCGGAGAACGGCCGGGCCTTCGTGCCCTGGTTCGGCCAGCAGCTGCATGTGGGTAACTCCCTAATCGGCGCCCGCCGCCAGATCTATCGGCTGCGCCAGCTGCCCACCGACACGGGCCGCAAGGCGAAGCCCAACAAGCTCTGGCATGAGCAGGCCCCCGAGGAGCTGGCTTGGGATGCGCCCCTGCCGGAGGACGCCATCTTCCACTTCCTGCTGCCCGATCCCGGCATGGCGGCCTACGCCGACAAGGTGATCAAGGGCCTGGTGCCCGAGGACATCGAGCGCTGTAAGCGCTGGCAGGCCGCGGCCATCAAGGCCCCCTTCAGCGATCAGCAAATCCGCACCCTGCAGCGGCTGAGCCGCTTGGCGGACGGGCTGTGGCAGCAGTGGATCCCGGAGCTGGCCCAGGTGCGGGAGCGCACCACCGACCCGCTGCCGGTGTGGGAAGAACCCGGCGATGGAGCCAAGGGCGTCGCCAAGCCCCTGAGCCTGAAGGACCGCATCCAGGCCCAGGAGGTGGCCGGCGAGGGGGTGGCCAATGCCAATGCGCGGCTACGGCTGAAGCTGGCGATGGACTACTGGTGCGCCCTGTGGTTCTGGCCCCTGGATCAGGCAGGGCTGCTGCCCAGCCGGGATACATGGCTGCTGGAGCTGAGCATGGTTCTGGGGGATCTGGAATCCAGCCTCGAAGCGGATGAGGGGCAGCTGCAGCTGCTGCCCGATACGCAACCGAAGCAGCTGGCGGTGGACTTCTCCGATCGCCATGGGTACGTCAACAAGGCCAAGCTGTTGGAGGAGTTCCCGCGGTTGAAGCTGGTGGAGGCCAGCGCCAAGCGGCAGCGCTTCTTGCACTGGGACCTGGAGTTCGCCGATGTGATCCAAGGCGGTGGCTTTGATCTGATCGTGGGCAACCCCCCCTGGCTGAAGGTGGAGTGGGAGGAGAAAGGGATCATCGGTGATGTGGATCCGATGGTGCTGGTCCGCAAGCTCAGCGCCAGTGATCTGGCCAAGCTCCGCGGCGAGGCCCTTGCATCGCACCCTGCTCTGAAAGCGGCCTACCTGGAGGAATACGTGGGCCAGGCGGGCAGCCAGGACTTTCTGAATGCCGTGGTGAACTATCCGCTGCTCAAGGGCAGCCAGACCAACCTGTTCAAGTGCTTCCTGCCACAGGCCTGGCGGGCGGCCTCAGAGCAGGGGGTGAGCGGTTTCCTGCATCCGGAGGGCGTGTACGACGATCCGAAGGGTGGTGCGTTACGGGAGGTGCTCTATGGGCGGCTGCGGAATCACTTCCAGTTCCAGAACCAGCTGATGCTGTTTCCAATCGGCCACCGAGTGAAGTACAGCCTCAACATCTATGGGCCAACGCGCAAACCTAGCTTCATCCATCTGGCGAATCTGTTCCATAGCAAAACAGTGGAGGCCTGTTTTGCCCATGACGGCCATGGGGCGGTGGGCGGCATCAAGACGGACGACAACCAATGGAACATGGCGGGTCACCGACAGCGCCTGATTCCAGTGGGTGAGCAGAGCCTGGCCCTCTACGCGCAGCTCTACGACGAACCGGGCACGCCCACCCGCCAGGCGCGCCTGCCGACGCTGCATTCCCAGCAACTGCAGAGCGTGCTGGAGAAGTTTGCTGCCGCGCCCCAACGCCTCGGTGATCTGCAGGGTGATTACTACGCCACTGTGATGTGGGACGAAACAAACGCGGTCAAAAAAGACGGCACCATCCGACGCGACACCGGCTTCCCAGCGGATGCCTCCGAACTGGTGCTCTCGGGCCCCCATTTCTTCGTGGGCTCTCCTCTCTACAAATCACCTCGTGCCATCTGCACGGAAAAGGGCCACTACGACTGCCTCGATCTCACTACTCTGCCAGACGACTACCTACCCCGCACCAACTACCGCCCGGATGTCTCGCTCTCCGAATACCGGGCCCGCACTCCGCGGGTACCGTGGGGGACGAAGAAACCGGTGACGGAATTATATCGGGTTACAAGCCGCTTCATGCTTGGCCAGTCGGGAGAAAGAACTCTGATTACCGCTATATGCCCTCCAGGATTCGGACACATCAATACTTGCATATCCTTCGCTTTCAAAGAAAGCCTATTCTCTTTGACGACAGCTAGCAACCTAAGCAGCATTGCCTATGACTTCTTCGTTAAGTCTACAGGTCGAGGAAACATGTCAGCACTCATACGAACACTGCCGGTTATCGCGGCAGATGAAAGACAGCTTATTAGAGTCCTATTACTCAACTGCCTCACCACCCACTACGCCGATCTATGGAGCGAATGCTGGGATGAAGCCTTCCTCCAGCACCGCTGGGCCAAACAGGATCCCCGCCTCCCCAACGAGTTGTTCACTAACCTCACCCCCACCTGGCTACGCGATTGCGCCCTGCGCACCGACTATGCCCGCCGTCAGGCGTTGGTGGAGATCGATGTGCTCGTGGCCCAGGCCCTGGGACTCACCCTCGATGAACTGATCACCATCTACCGCGTGCAGTTCCCGGTGATGCAGCAATACGAACGCGATACCTGGTACGACCAGACCGGTCGCATCGTCTTCACCGCCAGCAAGGGCCTCTCCGGCGTCGGCTTTCCCCGCAAGGGCTCAGGCCGCGGCCCCAACAAGACCACCGGCTGGGAGGACATCCAGGGGATGAACTCCGGGACTGTCTCCCGCACCATCCTCGATGACAGCCAGCCCGGTGGGCCGGTGGAGCGCACGATCAGCTATGAGGCGCCGTTTGATCGGTGTGATCGGGTGGAGGACTACAGAACAGCCTGGGCCTTCTTCGAGAAGCAAGGAGCCTCAGCGTGACCATCTACGAAGACACCAACTCCAAGCCCCTCCTCGATCTGCTGGATCGGATCCACAGCGGCGACATGGTGTTGCCCGATTTCCAACGGGATTTCGTCTGGGAGCCCAGTGCCACCCAGGCGCTGATCGTTTCGATCGCCAACAACTACCCGGCCGGCAGCATCCTGCGCGTGCGCGACCGCCAGCGCGCCTTCTCCAGCCGCGAATTTGAGGGTGCCCCTGCAGCCACCACCGATCACACCTTCCTGGTGCTCGATGGCCAGCAGCGCCTCACCTCCCTTTACCAAGCCTTCTATGGCGTGGGCGATCACCGCTACTACCTCGACATCCGTGCCCTGATCGACGGTGTCGACTTCGAAGACGCCATCGGCTACCTCCGGCGCACCAAAGCTGCCGTAGCAAAGCGAGAGGCCCTTGAGCTGCAGGCCGAGCTGCTCCTTCTTCCACTGTCTGTGCTCCACAAGGGCAGCACGGGCTTTTCCAAGTGGGCCTCCCAGGTGGCCCGCACCCGCCAGGGGGCCGAGCGCGACCAACTGGAAGATCAGCTGCAGGAGCTGGAGGCCCAGTGGATCAACCGCATTGACCAATACGTCTTTCCCGTCGTCACCCTCTCCGCCGATACCGAGCCCGCAGCCCTTTGCACCATCTTCGAAACGCTTAACCGCACCGGCGTGAAGCTCAGCGTGTTCGAGCTGCTCACTGCTCGCTTCTGGAGCCAGGACATCAAGCTGCGCGAACTCTGGGAGCAAGCCCGCAGCAACCACCCGCTGATCGCCCACTTCGATGTGGACCCTTACTACGTGCTGATGGCGATTGCCCTGGCGGGCGGTAACACCCCGAGCTGCAAGCGCGGCGACGTACTCAACCTCACCGCTAGCCCCATCACCCAGTGGTGGCAACCGGTGATAGAAGCCCTGGCGCTCTCCCTCACGATCCTTCACGATGACTGCTGGGTGCTTGAGTCTCGCTGGTTGCCGTTCAACACCATGCTCGCTCCGATGGCTGCAGCCCTCGCACGAGCTGGGGCCTCCAGGGGCGTTGCAGTCGGTGCCCAACGCGAGCAGATCAAACGTTGGTTCTGGTGCTCGGTATTCAGCCAGGCCTACGAGAGTTCCCCCAACACCCAGAGCGGTCGTGATGTGGGTGAGCTGATCCCCTGGTTGAGCGACTCAGCGGCACCGGCACCTGAAAACGTGCGCAGCTTCCACTTCAACCCCGAGCAGCTGCGGGATGTCACCCCCAGGCAGCGCTCCCTTTACCGCGCCACCATCTGCCTGATCCTCGCCAGTGGCGAGCGCCCGCTCGATTTCCACAGCCGTGCCGTGCTGAACGACAGGCTCTTGACCAGCAGCGGCATCGACGACCACCACATCTTCCCGGCTCACTATCTCGATCAGCGTGGCGATGTTGAGCCTCGTCGGCGTGACTGCGTGCTGAACCGATGCCTGATTGACAGAGAGACCAACCAGCGGATCCAATTCCGGGCACCGTCCGACTATTTGGCTGAGCTCCGTGAGACGGAGCACTTTCCCATGGAAACCGTGCTGGGCAGTCACCTGATCCCCCATGGGCCCGAGTCGGGGCTTTGGACCGACGAGTTCGAGCGTTTCCAGCAGCAGCGGCTGGAGCTGATTGCATCGGCGATCAGCGAAGCGACCGGCATGCCCTATCCATTGGATGGATAGGTCTGCTACAGCCCTGCAGATCTCTCGTTCCTTGTCTTCAGCATCCACCAGGTCAGATCCATGACAGAACAACCCGCCCATCCGATCCTCAGCTATCCAGAGGAAGCCCGTATTGCCTATGTCTCCCTGCTGGGAGAGCTCTGTTATGTCGATCGTCAATTCGACGAGCAGGAACGCAAGCAGCTTGAGCAGCAGATGAATGCGCTGGATATTTCGGATCAAGGCAAGGCACGCGTCTATGCCGCCGTCTATGACCTGAGAGACTCACACCGAGAAGCCATCATCGCCGGCATCAAGGCTCTTTCTGAGTCGGATCTGCGCTTCACGCTGATCACAGATCTGTTTATCATCGCCCTGGCCAATAACTATATCTCGGTCGAAGAACAGGATTACGTCTTTGAAATTGGCCGCAAGCTCGGAGTTGAAGACGAGCAGATCAAGGCCATCAAGCAGGTTCAGTTTGGCCTCTGGCAACTCCGGAATACTCCCAGCGATTCCGAATCATTCAAAAAGCTCATCAAGGAGTCCGCGGCGAGCCTGGCCGGTGCCGGCGTTCCCATCGCGGCAGTGGCCGCCTCGGGCTCTGTGTTCGGTCTCAGTGCCGCTGGCATCACCTCTGGTCTCGCAGCCTTGGGTGCGCTGGTTGGCGGAGGGATGCTGGCGGGCACAGTCCTCGTTGTCCCCGCCATCGCCGTCGGCTCAGTCTGGGGTGTCAAGAAACTGGTTGATCTTGTGACCAAATCGGACTAATCCAATCTCCATACTCTTAACTCCAACGACAGAGCCATGACCAACTCTTCCATGAAGCCAAGCGAACCCGCGACGACCGGGGCCCTGATCGCCAAGGGACTAATCGATAATCTTCCGGTGATCGTTGATGGCCTCAAGGAGGTCTACGCCCTACGCACAAAAGAACAGGCTTTCAAGGCAGCCCTTCAGTCGCGCTGCACAGAACTTCAGATCAATAGCCAGAACTTCAGCACTCTGGTTCAAGGTCTCACCGAACTCTCCAAGGCCGAGGGAGCTGATGAAGAGACAAAGACCATGTATCGCGAGATGATTCGCGGCCTGTTTGACCTGTTCGCCATGCGATCAAGGGACTCCAGCGCCTTTTCCGACTTCATGAATTCCTGAGGCGCCACATGTGGGGGATCAATCCTGTCGTTGTAGCTCAGATCCTGGGCGGCGTCGCGCTCAAGGAAATCGCCTCCGGCAATCATGGCGCCCTAAAAATTATCCGAGACAAGATCATTGTGCAGGCTGCCAACAAAGACATCGCAATGGCCAAGGTCATGGCGCGCTCGGTTGCCCGACAGGACATGGATCTCTACAATCAATTAATGCGGGAGCTGCGTGACAAGTTGCCTGAGGAGGAATGGCAGCAGATCTTTTCGGGCTGACTGGTTTGCGGAGCTGCGCGATGAACCAGGTTTTCCTGTGGGGCTGAGTCGGGGTGGCGGAAGGACGCCTTCGGTCGGTTGCTGCAGTAGCGGCTGGAGCTGGTCTGGTCGGCGATTGAGCAGGCCTGCATGCGCAACGGTGTCTGCAGGCCTGCGCATGAAAATCGTGCACCAGTTCTTCCATGGAGCGAATTGACACTCGAAATTCATCCGGCATGCTGTGCCCATCCCGCCGCGGCCTAGGGCGAATGCTCGCAAGTGCTGCATGGGGAAAAAAGCTACAGTTCTGCCATGAAGCGAAGTGTGGCGCGTTTTTCATTCAAGAAGGCCCTGGCGCAGCTTCCCCGCGGCGGCCCCTTGGGCCTGGAGCTACTGGCGGCCCACGGCATCACCGCCAAACACGCCTCGGCCCTGTTGCGCTCAGGCTGGTTGCAGCGCCTGGGGCGCGGGGCCTACAGCCTCCCCGGTGACGAGCTGAACCGCGACGCCTGTCTGGCCTTCCTGGCGCAGCAACTACCGGGGCTGCATGTGGCGGCCAAGACGGCCCTTGCCTGGCGTGGTGTCCGCCACAACCTGGCCTTCCGGGAAACCGTGGTGCTCTGGGGCGATCGGCCTGCCCGCCTGCCGGCATGGTTCAGCGAACGCTTCTCTGCGCGCTATCGCGTGGCCCACATCTTTGAACCCGCCATGCCAGTGGGGCTAGGCCTGGCCCCCCTCCCCACTGGCCGGCCCGATCTGATGGTGTCCACCCCCGAGCGGGCCCTACTGGAGCTGCTCAGTGAAACGGGCAGCTTTGAAGGCTTGGAAGAGGTGCGGCACCTGGTGGAAAGCACCCGCAACCTGCGGGAGCCCGTGCTGGATGAACTGCTGGGCCACCTGAACCGCATCAAGGTCGCGCGCCTGGCGGCACGGCTTGCCACGGAGCTTGAGCTGCCCTGGGCCAACCTGGCCCTGCGCCACAGCCGTCGCCTCGGCGGTGGCCGGCGCTGGGTGGCCGTCGGCCGCACCGGTGAGCGGCTGGATCTGGTGGCCACGCCATGAACGCCACCTATGACGCCACGGTCCGTCTGCTATTGGACATCGCCCCTGCGGTTTTCGCCTCCACCCAATTCGCCATCAAAGGAGGCACCGCTCTCAATCTGTTTCTCCAGGATCTGCCGCGCCTGTCGGTGGACATCGACGTGGTCTTCACCGACCACACCCTTGATCGGGATGCGGCTTTACGGGCGATCGCCGCCGAGCTGGATGCGGTTCGCGCTCGCCTCGAAGCCATGGGCTACCAAGTGGTCCTGAGGCGCAACAGCGCCAGATCTGAAACGAAGCTGATGGTGGCCAGTGAGCACGCCGAGGTGAAGGTGGAGGTGAATGAGGTGTTCCGCGGCACGCTCCTGCCGCCGCAGCGCCTGCCCCTTTCCCACGCCACTGAGGAGCGGTTCACCCAATCCGTCACGCTGCCTCTGCTCGCCACCGCTGAGCTCTATGGCAGCAAGCTGGTGGCTGCCATGGACCGGCAGCATCCGAGGGATCTGTTCGATGTGTTGATCCTCTACAAGACCATCGGATTGACCACAACCATCCTCGATTGCTTTGTGGCCTACCTGGCGGGTCACGACCGGCCAGTGCATGAGACCCTCTCTCCACGACCCAAGCCTCTGGATGTCGTCTATGCCAACCAGTTCATCGGCATGACACGAGAGGAGGTGAGCCTGGAAGCCCTCGAAGAGGTGCGCCTTCGGTTGTTCCAAGAGCTACCCAGGGCGCTCACCGCCGCCCATCGCACCTTTCTGCTGTCGCTTGTACAGCGGCAGCCGCAATGGGACTGTCTGCCGTTTCCCCATCTTCGGGAACTGCCGGCGATCCGCTGGAAGATGCTGAATCTCGGCAAGCTCAGGGGCCAGAAGCTCGCTGAGCAGTCCGAACAACTGACCGCCTGTTTTCAACAATCCGAGGTGGCGGCCTGATGCTCCCCTCCGTTGTTGCCAGCGAGCTGGAGCAGGTCGCCTGCGATGCGATCCGCACTGCCTTTCACCCCACCACGCCGGGCTTCAAGGGGCTGATCGATCGATTCCTCGCCGATCGGGAGCGCATCCTCAAAGGCCCTTACGTGTCGGTGGCCCTGCCGTTCCACCAGGGCTCCGGACGCGACTGGTTCCCGCAGATCCCGCTGCCCTTCCCGCCCTACCGCCACCAGGAGAAGGCCTTCGATCGGCTTCTCCCAGGCACGCCCCGGAACACGCTCGTGGCCACCGGTACGGGCTCCGGCAAAACCGAGTGCTTCCTGCTGCCCGTGCTGGAGCACTGCCGCCTGAAACACGCCCAGGGCCAACGAGGCATCAAGGCGATCCTGATCTACCCGATGAACGCCCTGGCCACCGACCAGGCGCGCCGCATCGCTGATTTGATCCACACCATTCCAGCCCTGGCTGGGCTCCGGGCAGGTCTCTACATCGGCGCGTCCGACGACGCCCCCACGGCGGCGATGAGCGCCACCAGCGTGATCACCGACAAGGACGCCCTGCACAAGGCTCCGCCCGACATCCTGCTCACCAACTACAAGCAGCTCGACTACCTGCTGCTACAGCCGCACGTGCAGAGCCTGTGGCAGCACAACGGCCAGCTGCCGGATGGAACCAGCGTTCTTCGCTACCTGGTGGTGGATGAGTTCCACACCTTCGACGGCGCCCAGGGCACTGATCTGGCCTGCCTGATTCGCCGCCTGCGTGATCGCCTCCATTGCCCGGGCGATGCGCTGGTGTGCGTTGGCACCTCCGCCACCCTGGGTGGCCCCGAATCGAGGGGCGCGATGCGCGACTACGCAGGGCAGATCTTCGCCAGCTGCTTCGAACCGGATTCGTTGATTGAGGAGGAACGGCTCAGCCCAGAGGAGTTCTTCACCGTCTATACGGCCTTTGGCAAGGAGGGGCTCTTCGCCCTACCTCTGCCTGGACTCGAGGCGATGGAGGCCTTGGATCCTGAACACCCCAGCAGCGCCGACGCCTACATCCAGAAGCAGGCGGAGCTCTGGTTGGCAGACACCCTGCTGGCGCCCCCAGGTGATGACGTAGCCGATGAGGGATGGCGCCTCGCACTGGGGCTGCGTCTTGGCACCCTGCCTGCGGTACACAACCTGGTGCGCCAGGCCGCCACCACCTGTTCCATCGAGGAGCTGCTGGTGCGGTTCTCCCGACAGCTCGGCCTTGGGGATCGCTTTCCCCTGCCCTACAGGGTGCTGCTGCTGGAAAGCCTGCTGGCTTTACTTGCCCATGCCCGCCGCACCACCGACAAGCTCGATGGCACGCCCGTGGTGGTGCCCTGGCTGAACCTACGGGTGCAGCTGTGGCTGCGGGAGCTCAAGCGCATGGTGGCTTCGGTGGAGGCTGAGCCCCAGTTGCTCCATTCCGACGACCTAGGCGGCAAGGAAAGCGGCGCCCATCTGCCAGTGGTGCACTGCCGGGACTGTGGTGCCACTGCCTGGAGCTCCACCCTGCTGAACCAAGGCAGCCAGCGCCTCGACCGTGCCGGGAACCTGCGAGCGTTCTACAAGGCCTACTTCTCCGGCCAGAGCGAGGTTCGTTACCTCTTCCCCCAGCAGCCCTTCCAACCTGGCGCCGCCCAGCCTGACGCCTCACCAGAAGCGGCCAGCCTCAAGGTGCTCTGTGCCGACTGCCTCTCGTTCCACGCCCCCAAAGACCTCAAGGACGTATGCACCAACTGCCAGAGCCGGGAGCTGCTGCTGGTGGACATGCCCGATTGCGGCTACCTCGATGAGAACAACCATCCCCGCATCAGCCGCGACTGCCCCTACTGCAACGCCCAGCAGGGCCTGCTGTTGGTGGGTACCTCGGCCGCCAACCTCACCAGCACCTGGAGCGCCTCTCTGTTTGCCTCCTCCTTCAACGGCGACAAGAAGCTGCTGGCCTTCTCTGATTCAGTGCAGGACGCCGCCCATCGCGCCGGCTTCATCGCCGCCCGCGCCTACCGCACCTCCTTCCGCACCGCCCTCACCCACACCCTGCAGGAAACCGGGCCTCTGCCCCTCGACCAGCTGCAGGACCAGCTGATCAGCCGCTGGCAGCTGGAACTGCCGAACCCAGTGGACTTCGCCGCCACATTCCTGCCGGCGGATCTCGAATGGCTGAGGGAGTGGGATGAGCTGCAAAACCAGGACAAACCAGTCCTGGGCGCCGAAAGCTTCCTAGTGCGCACCGTCTGCGAGCGCCTGCGCTGGGAAGTGGCCGCTGAATTAGGCTACCGTTCGCGCCTCGGCTCCTCGGTGGAGCAGGCCGGGTCCCTCGCGGCTGGTGTGGATCCAGCCCGGATTCAGGCCCTGCTGGCTCCTCTGCTCACCCGCCTGCAGAACGAGGTGGAACCCCTGCGCCATGCCCGGATTGGCCAGCTGCAACAGCTGGTGGTGGGTCTGCTGCATCAGCTGCGCCAACGCGGCGCCATCGCCGTTCCCGAGCTGGTGGGACTGGATGACAAAGGGTCTGAGTACCTCAGTAGCGGAGCGGAGAACACCTTCAAGTTCAACCAGATCTTTCACACCCCAAAATTCGGTCGCTCGTCTACCCGGCCGATCTTCCTCACCAGCCACCGTGGCAAGGGCAGCTTCCAGCAGCTGGTGCGCGAGAAGGGTCGCACCACATGGAGCCAGCACTGGTTGACGCGCACGCTGGAGGCCAGCGCACCCCTCGACGCCGAACAACAGAAGGAAGCCCTGAATGCCGTTGTGGCCGCCCTCACAGATGCGGGCCTGCTGCAGGAGTTCTCAGGCTCCCGTGCGGAACGCATCTGGGCGATTCCGCGGCAGGTGCTGCTGGTCTCCGCCCAGCCCCAGCTGGTGCGCTGTGGGTGCTGCGGCGATGGGCAGAGCGTGCTCACCGAACAACTCCCTGTCTGGGATGGCTTGTCCTGCCTGGTGCGCCACTGCCCGGGCCACTACCGCCTTGATCCCCGCGCTGGCCTGCCCCTTTACCGCCGCCTCTATGAGCGCGGTGAGGTGCATCGCATCGTGGCCCGCGAGCACACCGGCCTGCTGGCGCGTCCGGATCGTGAGCGGCTGGAAACCCAGTTCATCCGCGGCAAGTACCGCAGCGATCCCAACCTGCTATCAGCCACCTCCACCCTGGAGATGGGCATCAACATCGGTGATCTCTCCACTGTGCTGTTGGCCTCTGTGCCACCAGAACCTGCCAACTATCTCCAGCGCATCGGCCGCGCCGGCCGCCGCGATGGCAACGCCGTGGTCGGCACCATCGTCACCGGCACCGCCCACGACCTTTACTTCTTCTCCGATCCCCGCGAGATGCTGCAGGGGCAGGTCAGTCCCCCCGGCTGCTATCTCGACGCCGCCGCCATCCTCAAGCGCCAGTTGCTGGCCTACACGATCGATCGCTGGGTGCAGAGCGGCATTACCGCAGAGGCGCTACCCCGCAAGCTCAAGCCCGTCCTCGATGCAGTCGAGCAGGCCGCCCGGGAATCCACTATCCCCGACGCCTTCCCCTACTCATGGCTGCGCTGGTGCAGCACCGAACAGACGGCCCTGCTTGATCGTTTCCTCGGGTTCTTCGATGAACAGCTGCAGAAGCCCAGCCGTCAGGAACTGAGGGCCTATTTCCTCAGCTCCCCCGACGCTGACGAGTCCGGTGCCTTCGCTGCGGCCTACGCTAGGGGCCTGATCGGGCGGCTCGAGGAGCTGATCGCCGAGCGCAAGCGCCTGCGCAGCGAGGCCACCAAACTCCGTGAGCGCTTCAACAAACTCGCCGCCATACCGGAACAGTCCCTTCTGGAGCAGCAGCGGGAAGACAAGGACTCGATCCGGCGCGAGCAGATCGCCTACAACCAGCTGCGCAAGGATCTTGATGGCCGCCCCCTGCTGGCCATGCTCACCGACGAGGGCTTCCTACCCAACTACGCCTTCCCGGAAGCCGGCGTCACCCTGAAGTCGGTGCTCTGGCGCCGCCTGCCCGCCCGCGGCGGTGTTGCCCGTCGCACTGAGGAGCTGCCAACCCTCAGCTACGAGCGGCCAGCCAACGTGGCCATCCGTGAACTGGTGCCCGATGGCCAGTTCTATGCCCAGGGACGGCGGGTGAAGGTGGATCAGATCGATCCCAACCTCAACAAATCGGAGCGCTGGCGGTTCTGCCCCTCCTGCTCCTTCGCCTGCCGCGAAACCGACGACGACTACAACCGCAAGGAATGCCCCCGCTGCGGCCAGAGCGGCTACGCCGACCATGGCCAGATCAAGGAGATGACCCGCCTGCGCCAGGTGCAGGCCACCACAGAAGACGCCCGCAGCCGCTTTGGGGACGACACCGATGAGCGCAACCCGCTCTTCTTCCACCGCGAACTGCTAATCCTTCCCGATCTGGCCCGACGCGAGATCTCCCTGGTCGTAGACGACGAGGAATTCCCCTTCGGCGCTGAATACCTGGCCAGCACCACCTTCCGCGAGATCAACTTCGGGGAGCTCACCCCTATTGGTGCAACGCACAACATCGCCGGCAAGGGGCTACGGGTGAGGGGCTTCGAGCTCTGCCGCAGCTGCGGCAAGGTGCAGCGCGGTCCTGCCAAGGCCTCCAACCACACCTGGGCTTGTACCTACCGCGAGAAGCCCGACAACGCTCAACTCCGCAATCTCCTGTTCATGTACCGGGAGTTCAGCTCCGAGGCGGTGCGCTTCCTTTTGCCCGGTGCCAGCTTCTGGGATGAGGAGGGCCAGCCCTCCTTCGTGGGTGCGTTGCATCTGGGCCTACGCCATCGCTTCGGCGGCAAGGTGGACCACCTGCGCTCTGCACTTGGGGAAGAACCCCAGCCCGGTAGCCAGCAACGCAAAACCTTCCTCTATCTCTTTGATTCCGTCCCAGGCGGCACGGGCTACGTACGCCAGTTGATGGAGCAGGGCGGCAAGGATCTGCGCGAGGTGTTCCAGGGCTCGCTCGCGGCTCTGCAGGCCTGCCCCTGCAGCGATGGCTGCTACCGCTGCATCTTCATGTACCGCCAGCGCTTTGATCGCGAACGCACGAGCAAACGCCGCGCCCTTGAGCAGCTGCAGGCGATCCTGCGTCGCTGGGACGACCTCCAGGCCACCGACCGCAGCCTTTCGGAGATCACGATCAACAGCCGGGCCGAAAGCGAACTGGAGCTGAGGTTCCTCGAGGCCCTTCGCACTGGTAAGGGTGCCCCTGATGGCCTGCCGGTTGTGCTCAAGCAGGACGTGATCCATGGCCGCATCGGCTATCTCCTCAAGATCGGCAGCGGGCCGTCGGCCACCACCTGGAAGGTGGAGCAGCAAGTGCCCCTGGGTGAGGGCGAGGGCGTAGCGGAGTTCTCTCGAGCCGACTTCCTGCTCACCCCAACCGCAGGCGGCAAGCCGATCGCCATCTACACCGATGGCTGGGAGTTTCACCGCGGCCGCCTCGCCGATGACGCCCGCCAACGTATGGCCCTGCAGCGCAGCGGCCGTTATCTGGTGTGGTCGCTCAGCTGGACCGACGTGGTTGAGAAGCTTCCCAGCGCCCAGATTCCGCTCGAACCCAATGGATTGGCGGTTGGCGTAGTGCCGGCCTTTGCCACCAGCCCCGAGACCTTCACCGATCGCTGGTGGCCTGAGACTCTGCTCCAGAACCTTCCTCAGCCACCACTGCTGATGCCCCGCGAAGCGCAGGGAGCAAACAGCTTGCAGCTGCTAATGGCCTACCTAGCCAACCCTTCGGAGAGCCTGTGGCAGGGGCTGGCGCAGCTGTTCTGCCTGGCCCAGGGCAGTGCGGCCGCGCTCGGCTCCCCTTTAATCCAGGAAGCCGTGGCTGAGCTTGCCCTGGCTGAGCACTTGGCCGAGTGGCAAGGCAATGAGCCCGGTCGTCGGCTGGGCCAGTTCCTGGCCATTGCCCCTGGCCTACGTGCACTGAACCTGCTGGATCAAGCGCGCCATGGCAGTCGGCACCCTGCTGCCAGCTTCCGCACCATCCACTTCGATCCCGAACCCGCCGACTCGGATCAGCAGCAGCAGACCGCCTGGCAGGAGTGGCTACGTCAAGGCAACCTCTTCCAGTTCCTGCCCCACATGCTGCTCATCACCACCGGCTGGTCCGGAGCGGAACAAACCGCCGCTGTGGATCCCCCCACCGTGTGGGTGGCTGGACTGACAGGAGCGAACGGCAGAGGAGGTGCCGTAGCCAGCAACCCCGAGCTGCAGCGCCAATGGGATCAGGCTCTCGATCTGGCGGAACCTGCATCAAGGCCTGTTCTCGAAAAGCTGCGGGATCTGCTCCTGCAAGAGAAGATCACCTTCCCGGATCTCGGCTACGAGCTGGAGGGAGCTAGGGGAGACGTTGCTGGACCGATGGCCGATCTGGCCTGGCCCCAACAGCGCCTAGCCCTGCTGCTGGAGTCAGGAGACCAACCCGCTTTTGAGGCCGCTGGCTGGCAATGCTGGCTGGCTGAGGACCCACCCGATGAGACGGCCAGCGCATTGCTCGAACGACTCCAGACCTGCCCCGCCCCTCTCCCCCGATGAGCGAACCCCGCATCACCGTTGCCCTTTCCACCGGCTTTCTTAAGGCCCTCAACCAGTTGCCGGAGAAGGCCCGCGGCAAGGTGGCGGCGTTCATCTCGAAGTTTCGGGACAACCCCCGCAGCCCTGGCCTCAACTACGAGCGCATCGAGGGCGGCAAGGACCCAATGATCCGCTCGATCCGGGTCGATCAGGACATCCGCTGCATCCTGCGGGCACCCGAACAGGGGGACACCTACGTGCTGCTCTGGATCGATAAGCACGACGATGCTTACGATTGGGCCCGCCGCAAGACCTGCCACGTCAACAGGGTCTCCGGTGCCCTGCAGATCGTCGATGTGGAGGCGGCCGAAAGCGCCGTGGAGGGTGCGACCGCAGCGGCTTACACCAAAGCCACCACAGCAGCTCCGAGTGCTATTGCCAGCCAGGAAAGTCTGACCAACGCAGAGCCGGCTTCGTTGTTCGCTCATTGCGACGATGACCAGCTCATGCTGCTCGGCGTTCCCGAAGCTCTTCTACCGGCCGTACGTGCTGTCCAGAGCGAGGAGGCCCTGGCGCGGCTGATCGAATGGGTGCCACAGGATTGCGTCGATGGCCTGATCCTGCTGGCCGAGGGAAAGCCAATCGAGGGCGTGATCGAGGAGCTGGAGCGCCAGCGGCCCGCCCACATCGACCCCGAGGATGTGGCCACGGCATTGGCCACACCTGAGAGCCAGGCGGAGTTTCTCGTCATCACCGACGATGACGAGCTGGAGGCCATGCTCTCGGCCCCGCTCGAGCAGTGGCGGGTGTTCCTGCATCCCAGCCAGCGGCGACTAGTGAATCGCGAGTGGAACGGCCCTATGCGCGTACTCGGTGGAGCCGGCACGGGCAAGACGGTGGTGGCCATGCATCGCGCCCGCTGGCTGGCCAATCGCTTACTCGCCTCTGGTGCCCCGGGCCAGGTGCTGTTCACCACGTTCACCCGCAACCTCGCCACCGACATCCGCAGCAACCTCGCCAAGATCTGCAGCCCGGAAGAGCTCCGGTGCATCGAGGTCATCCACCTTGATGGTTGGGTGATGACCTTTCTCAAGAATCAGGGACTTCAGGTGCGGGTCTTCAACGACGAAGCCCGTGATGCCTGCTGGAGTCTCGCCATGGATGTGGCTGACCCCGCCATAGGTCTGGAGGAGCGGTTCTACCGGGAGGAATGGAAGGACGTGGTGCTAGCCAATGGCTGCCGCTCCCGCGACGACTACCTCGCAGCAAGGAGGATTGGCCGCGGCACCCGCTTGAGCAAACAGCAGCGTGCTCAGATCTGGCCGGTGTTTGATGCCCTGCGCGCTGAGTTCCGGCAGCGCGGGCTCTGGGAACCGGAAGAGGCCAAAACCGCAGCAGCGGATCTGCTGCGCAATGCCGACCAAGCAGGGCGCTATGTGGCGGTGGTGGTTGATGAGGCCCAGGACCTCGATGTCGCCTCGTTCTCGCTGATCCGGGTTTTGGCAGGCGAGCCCCATCCCAACGACCTCTTCATCGTGGGCGATCCCCATCAACGCATCTACGGCAGACCGATCGTGCTCGGACGCTGCGGCATCGATGTGCGCGGCCGCTCCCGCAAGCTGCGAATCAACTACCGCACCACCGAGGAGACCCGCGCCTGGGCCACTGCTGTGTTGGAGGGGATCGACTTCGATGACCTTGATGGTGGCAACGACCCCAGCAGCGATTACCGTTCGCTGCTCCACGGCGAGAAGCCCGTGCTTAGGGGGTTCGAGGACCCCGCTGATGAACAGCGCTTTCTACGGGACGCCCTCACCCAGCTCTGCGGGGTCGATGGCAACCTTGCCTCCACCTGCGTCACCCTGCGGACCAGGTCAGGCCGAGACCGTGTCGCCCAGGTCCTGGAAAAGGCTGGGTTCTCCGTTCGGCTGATTGAGGCCAATGAAGCCGATGACCCCAGCGATCCCGCCCTGCGCGTCGCCACGATGCATCGCGTCAAAGGGTTGGAATTCGATCAGGTCTTCATCCCCGAGCTCACGGCCGAACAGATGCCCTACCGCGTTGAACTGAACAGACGGCCGGATCAGATTTCGCGGGAGCTGTTTGAACAGCAGGAGCGGTCGCTTCTCCATGTCGCAGCGACCCGAGCAAAGAAGAGGGTGGTCGTGACCTACAGCGGTAAGCCATCATCCTTTTTGACGCCCGGAGGCTGAGCCACGGGAGCAGAGCTAGCAGCATTCAGGCGGGATCTGCTTCGCCTTCTTGCTCAGGCTGCCCAGGCACCTCTGGACAGATCAGATCCGCCGCCTGCCTCGCCTCGTTGAGCACCTGGAACAGCACCCTGGGCGATTCCTTGAGCAGCTCGATCCAGTTGCCGAGATAGGCGGCATGGCTCTCGATTTCACTGCCTATCTCCAGCCGATCACCCAACAGCACCGTCCGTAGATCAGCAACCAGCTCCTCACGGGCAAAGCGCGGCTTCCCGAAGACACCGCCCAGATCCCGCTTCATGCGGGACTCATGGCCAGTGGAGTGGATCTGCTCATAGGCCCAGGTGCCGCAGAACGCCGCCGGTGAGTGGAAGCTGGCGCGATCCGGAAGCTGGATCCGATCGATGGCGGGCAAATAGCAGGCCCGATCACCCCCGCAGCTGACCGGCACCGATACCTGACAGAGCGAGTGGGACTGCCCCAAAGGTAGGCACTACGTCAATCTGATCACCGGTCACTGCTGCAGGGCTTCTACGGCCGAGATTTTGGTTCGGGTTTGACCTAGAGGAGTTGATCCTTGAGTTCTTCGTCCTCGCTGGAGAGCAGTGGTTCGCAGATCAGATTCAGTGTTGGCGCAGGTAAGTCAGCTCGTTCTCCAGCCCTATTGACTGCAGCAGCGGTTTTGCCAATGCAATCGAGCAATGGGCCGCTGATCGGTGCTAGTTCATGGCAATACAAGGCGATGGTGGTCCAGACGTTTGGTTTGTTGGAAGTCATAGGAAGAATGAGCACAGTTGAGATGCAGAGATCTTTTATGATGGGTGTGTGAGGTGGTTTGGACAGGGAATAACGCCTTATGGATTGAGCCGTTGAGGGGTCCGATCGCTTTGGCGGTTCTGTGCGTACCGGCATAGATCGGGCTTGGGGGCCCCATAGGGGCTCTACTGCTGGGAGCGAGGTGACCCCACTTGCCGAGACGAGGGACAGACAGTTGCTGTCCCCTCCTGCTCGCCTCCTTCTGCTACTCCCGTGTTGAGGAGAAGCTCGGGCGAAAGACCGAAAGAAGCGAATGCCCCCAACGGATTGCTCCATAGGAGATGCCAGCATTAAGAGGCACCGGTGGTCATCGCAGCCCGCTGGTGTGGACATAACGGGCAAGGAGGTCAGAGAGCTTGTCCATTTTTTCGTCTGCTTTCTTCTGATCCCGTCTTTAGCCAGCCGCAGGCCCTCAGCTGCGGGTCGCCGCCAGCGCCAGTTCATGGGCCTGGGTGAGGGTGGCGGCGGCTTTACCGAACCACAGCCCCTCCAGCCGCTGGCGGGCGGCTTCGATCGGATCTCTCGAGCGGCCAGCGTCATGGGAGAGGTATTCGGTCACCGCCTGGTAGGCGCCCCACATCGAGCCCTGCACGCCCGGGATGTCACTGCCGATGGCCCGGCCTTCGAACTTGGCGGACAGACCCTCCCAGGCGGGGAGACCCTCCAGCCGACGAGGACGGCTTGTGGTGGCATCGCCCCGGCGGTCATTGATCGAGCCCCGCAGCTGATCGGCGAACAAGGTTTCGGCGTAGCTGCGGAACTGCGCAGCCGTGCAGGGGGCGGCGGCCATCGCCCGCAGTTCGGCCAGTCCTCCGCTGAATTGCTGCCGTTGCAGGTCGATCAGCTCAGGCAGCCGGCTGATCAAGGCATTGGCATTGCGGGTGTGGCGGATGCGGCAGCCCTGCTGACGCCGGCTACGCGCTGAGGCAAGCCCCAGGGCAGCAGAGAGCGTGTTCTTGCAGACCACCCGGATGGGGGAGAAGAACACGGAGAAAGCGATCGTGCCGTCATGGCTCGTGCAGCCAACCAGGTACTGATTCACTGGATCACCGGGGAGCACCTCCCCTTCTGATTGGGGCACCCTTGCAGTAAAGATCACCTTGCGGCCGCCGGCCAGGACGCAGACCGCATCCATCACCGCATCGCTATGGAGGGCCTCGGCGACCCGGATCAACTGCTCGTTTTGCACCACCTCATAGGTGGTGGTCCCCACCTACAACGAATCAGCCAACGTCGAAGGCTGCCTAAGAGCGCTGCTGGCGAGCGATCCCCCGTGCCATCACTGGCAGGTGGTGGCGGCCGATGACGACTCGAGCAACGACACCGTCAGCAAGGCGGAAGGGGGTGATCGCCGCGATCACGCTCGCTTCGATCTGGAAATCCAACACCGGCCGCGGCTGGACCTGGCGGGGACGCTCGCTGGCCTGAGGGAACCCTCAGGCCTTTTCGAGCCGGCGGATGATCATCGACATCAGCGCCAACGAACCGACGAGAGCGACGAGCAGGGCGATGGTCATGACGAATGGGGTGCCGAAGGTGGGTGCAGGTTACGGAGCCGCTGGGGGTCAGCCCTGCTCAGAGACCGGCGGGACCGGGGCGAGACAGCGATCACGCAGCAGGCGGGCCACCGTGAGGTTGCTCACCGTCATGCTGCTGTCGCGCTCAAGCAGCCATTCGGCCATCTCCATCCGCAGGGCATAGGCCTCTTCGAAGAACTCCAGCCGCTCCAGATCGCGCAGACGACCTTCGATCCACTGGAGGGTTTCTCCAGGGAGCTGGCGCTGGGAACGACGTTGGCTCACGGGGAGTGCCGCCTAGTGAGGGAATCTTGATGGATGGCGAGGGAAACTGGGTATCGGATGGAACACATCTGCAGCACAGCTGCGCACAAATGCCTTTGACGGAACACCTTCCCTTCCTCTGGCGTGGTCACAGGCTCGAGCTGCTGGGGGCGCGGGCGGTGTGGGATCCGACGCAACGTCTGCTGTTGGTGGCGGACCTGCACCTGGGCAAGGCCGAGTCGTTTCAGGCCCATGGCGTGCCGCTGCCCAGCGATGGCGATGCCTCCACCCTCAACGCCCTGATCGCGCTGGCGCACCGCTGGCAGCCGGCTGAGGTGGTGGTGCTGGGTGATCTGATCCACGGCCGGCTCGGCCTCACCGGCGAACTGCGTCAGAAGATCCGGGCCTTGCCGGAGCTGCTCGGTTGCCCGCTCACGCTGATCGCTGGCAACCACGAGCGGGGCAGCTGGCTGGAAGGGCTGGTGCAGCAGCCCAGCAGCCGTCGCGGCCCCCTCTGGCTGAGCCACGGGCCGGAACCGCTGCCAGTGGGCGGGGGTGAACTGCTGCAGCTCTGCGGCCACCTGCATCCGGTGGCCACAGTCGGTGACCGCAGCGATCGGCTGCGCCTGCCCTGCTTCGTTCACGACGCGGAGGCTCAGCGCCTGGTGCTGCCCGCCTTCGGCAAGCTCACCGGCGGCCACCCCTGCGAAGACCACCATCAGCGCTGGCTGGTGGCCGACGGCGCGATCGTGGCCTGGCTCAGGCCGCTGCCGCCAGAGCGCGCACCACATCGCCGCGGGTGAGCACACCCACCAGCTTGTCGCCCTCAAGCACGAACAGCCGCTGGGTGCTGCGGTCCTGCAGCAGCCGGGCCGCGTCCGGCAAGGACAGATCGGCACTGCAGGTGTGGGGGTGCGCACCCATCAGTTCACCCACCGTGCTGCCCAGCACCTGGTGCACCTGCCGATCCCAGTCGAGCGGATTGCGCAGATAGATCACCGCGTCCAGCAGCATCACGTAGGGGCCGGCGTCAAAGCCGCTCTCCTTCACCATCAGGTTCTGTTCGGTGAGCTCCCCCACCAGCGCTCCCGCCGCATCCAGCACCGGCAGTCCGCTGATGTGGTGGTCGCTCAGCAGTTGCACCGCCTGCTGCAGAGGGGTTTCGGGCGTCACGCTCAACACCGGGGTGGTCATGGCCGCCGCCACCCGCAGGGCCGGCTGGGAGTCGAGGGTCATCGGAGCGTTGCGATTGCAATGGTTCTAGGCCAGCGAGGGGTCGGGATCCGCGGCAGCAGACTGGCCCTTCCGGCCTGCCCAGCTTGACGCCGACACCCCAGCACCGCCCCACAGGCCGACCTGCCGCTTCTGCAGCCCGGCGCCTCGCCGATGGGCTCACGCTGGCGCGGGCCGTGGTCGGCTTGCCGCTGCTGCTGCTGCTGGCCGCCGATCAGCAGGGGGCGGCCTGGTTCCTGCTGCTGCTGGGCGGCTTCAGCGACTGGGCCGACGGCGTCCTGGCCCGCCGCGCCGGCGGCGGTTCCGCCTGGGGTGCTCGCCTCGATCCCCTCACCGACAAGATCCTGATCAGTGCACCGCTGCTGTGGCTGGGCGCCGCCGGACGCCTGCCGCTCTGGGCGGTGTGGCTGCTGCTGGCGCGCGAGCTGCTGATCTCCGGCTGGCGGGCCGGCCAGGGGGATGGCGGCCCCGCCTCCCGCGCCGGCAAGGCCAAGACGGTGCTGCAGTTCAGCGCGCTGCTGCTGCTGCTCTGGCCCGAACGCTGGGGGCTGGGCCTGGGCCAGGCCGGGTTTGTCGCCGGGCTGCACAGCGCCGGTTGGTGGCTGTTCTGGCCCTCGCTGGCGCTGGCCCTGAGCTCGGCGCTGGGATATCTCAGCCCAGCAGCGCCGCGTCGCCACTGAAATCCGGGCGGGCGGCGGGACGCAGGGCGTAATCGTTGGTGTAGCTGTCCGCCAGGCCGGCATCGAGATCGAAGGCCGGCGTCCAGGCCAGCTCCCGCTCCAACCGGTGCACATCGGTGAGGAAATGGGCCAGGCGCAGGGGAAAGGCCTTACGGGCCTTGGGGTCGAGGCTCGAGGGATCGAAACTGCGGATCGTCACCGCTGCCGGATCCTTGCCGCAGGCCCGTGCCGCTGCCGCCACCAGCCCGCGGAAGGTCACGCCCTTGCGGCCCGAGCAGTTGTAGATGCGGTTGGTGGCGGCCTCCACCTCCAGGCAGCGGGCCATGGCCGTGGCCAGGTCACTCACGTGGCCCAGCTGGGTGATGGTGTTGCCGTCGCCGGGCAGGGGGACCGGCTGGTCGTGTATGAGGCGGTCGAAGAACCAGCTCTCCACCGGGTTGTAGTTGCCGGGCCCGTAGATGTAGGTGGGCCGGAAGCTGGTGAAGGGAATGCGCTCGGCCCGCAGCCAGTCTTCGGTGTGGAGCTTGCCGGCATGGCGGCAGGCGGGGTCGGTGGGCGCGGTTTCATCCAGCGGCCACAGCTCACTGTCGGCATAGACGCCGGCCGAGCTCACGTACACGAAGCGATGGGCGGGGGCGCCGGTGCGCTCCACCACCGCCCGGCTGTCGTCGAGGTTGCGGCCGCTGCTGTCGATGATCACGTCGAAGGCGCGACCGCGCAGCGGTTCGAGCGCGGCGGCGTCGCTGCGGTCGCCCACCAGATGCTCCACCCCGGCCGGCACCGGATTGCGGCCGCGGGTGAACAGGGTGAGCGCATGGCCATAGCCCTGCAGCTGGGCCACCAGGGGCTTACCGATGAAGCGGGTGCCACCCATCACCAGGATCTTCACGGAAGCAGCGGCAACGGCGCCGCCATTCAAGCGCTGAGCGGGGCGGGAGCCGCCACCGCATGCACCCCCAGTGGGCAGGTGCTGCCCCACCCCTGCCGGCGAGGATGGGCCACGACCACGGCTCACCCGCTCCGCCATGCAGATCATTCCCGCCATCGACCTGCTCGACGGCCACTGCGTGCGACTGCACCAGGGTGATTACGACCAGGTCACCCACTTCAACGACGATCCGGTGGCGCAGGCCCTCGACTGGCAGAGCCAGGGGGCCGAGCGGCTGCATCTGGTGGATCTCGATGGCGCCCGCAGTGGTGAACCGGTCAACGATGCGGTGGTGCGCGCGATCACGGCGGCGCTCCGTATTCCGGTGCAGCTGGGCGGCGGTGTACGCACGGCAGAGCGGGCAGAGGCGCTGCTTGCCGCCGGCCTTGAGCGGGTGATCCTCGGCACGGTGGCGATCGAACAGCCGGAGCTGGTGCAGGCGCTGGCGGCCCGCTTCCCCGGCCGGATCGTGGTGGGCATCGATGCCCGAGGCGGCAAGGTGGCCACCCGGGGCTGGCTGGAGGACAGCGCCGTGGAGGCCACGGCGCTCGCGGCCAGCTTCAAAGGCAGCGGTGTGGCGGCGATCGTGAGCACCGACATCGCCACCGATGGCACCCTGGCCGGCCCGAACCTGGAGGCGCTCCGCGCGATGGCCGCCGCCAGCCCGGTGCCGGTGATCGCCTCCGGCGGCGTGGGTTCCGTCACCGATCTGCTGGCCTTGCTGGCCCTGGAGCCGCTGGGCGTGGAGGCGGTGATCGTGGGCCGGGCGCTCTACGACGGAGCGATCGACTTTCGTGAAGCCCTGCAGGCCGTGGGACCGGAGCGGTTACAGGATCCAATTCCGCCGAGCGTCTGCTAGGGGCCGATCCCTTACCCCAGGGGCAAACCGATTAAGGTTGAGGTAAAGCATTCGTATCCACGTGTGAAGGCTGCGACTGCCCCACCGCTGACCAACGGGCAGAGCACAGGCCCCACCGCCCTCGCGGGGGTGATCGAGGTGTTTGGGCGCTGCCGTGACTTGGGCATGCGCCTCAGCCGCCAACGCAAGCTTGTGCTGGAACTGCTCTGGCGAGAGCGGCGCCACCTCAGTGCCCGCGACATCTTCGAGCGCCTCAATCAACAAGGCCGCCGCATCGGCCATACCTCCGTCTATCAGAATCTTGAAGCTCTGCAGAGCGCTGGAGTGATCGAGTGCCTCGACCGCGCCAATGGGCGCCTCTACGGCTACCGCAGCGACCCCCACAGCCATCTCACCTGCCTGGTGAGCGGTGAAATCCAGGACCTTGACGTGGTGCTCCCCGATGACCTGGTCCGCCGCATCGAAGAGCTCACTGGCTACACGATCGAGTCGTACACCCTGCAGCTGGCCGGTCGGCCCCGCCAGTGAGCGCGGTGGAGGGGCGCAGGGGAAAACAGGTGGCGAGAATCAGTGGCATCCAATGCTTTCAAGTGACGTGAAATCAATCCAACTGACATCCAATGTCAGCTTGTGACATCACGAGGATGTTCCTCTTTGCTGCAACCTGCGGGGACGACATTAGCCAAAGGGGGCCAGAACAACGGAGACAGCTCGACGAATCTGAACGTGCATCCAGACGTTTCGACTCGACGCAGATGGAATCCATAGCAGTGCGATTCTTCACCGCTGGTGGGAGCCCCTGGAAGCATCGCTTTCTCGCCATCTCGTTTTGTCGCTCATGATGAAGAAGGCGTGTGGATCCTTCAGGGGCAATAGGTGCTCCTTCGCGGAAGGTTGAATCGCGAGACAGCGAATGCATCGAACGACTTAAGCCAGGGCGGACAGACTTCAGAACGAACCAACTCCAGAAACGACGGATTCCGCAGGCAACCAGAAACGCGGGTTATTGGAGTCGCAGCTCACAGGATTCGTAAGCTGGCGAATCCAGATGTCATCCCCATCGAGGAAAGAGAAAAGACCCCTCAGGATTCTCTGCGAGACACAACCCATCCTCCAGCTCTGCAACCAAATCCTGATTCAGGGCGCTGATGGTCTGGTAGAGAAGACATGACTTTCAGGCCAGCCGGCTGTCTTTGGATGGCGCGTGGATGGCGCGTTGGATGGGATGTTGGATGGCGCCGATCCAGCGGGACAGAACCGCTAAGGAATGCGGCAAGACAACACCAATGGAGCGCATTCGTGACGGCAAGCCTGAACTCCCAGCCCCCTGCCAGGACCCGTCGCCACCGTTGACCTGGGGATCAGGGAAAAAGCAAGACCTGCACAACGTGATCGGCACAGCCCCCAGACCGCATCTGTTCACTTCACTGGCCTCCAATCAAGCTGGAGAATTCGCCGTCAGGTCGTTACCTTGGCTCCAATGAGCGCACGCCCCCAGTGACACCAGCCCCTGAGGACTCTCCAGCCACGGCAACTAACCGTCCCAGGATCCTGCTGTTCGCCGACCCCTTGCTGCGCGATGGCCTCAGCCGCCTGCTGAGTGCCGCGCCCTGTGCCGCCGAGGTGTTCACCGATCCAACCGCCTGCAGCCGTGCGCCCCAGCTGCTGATCTGGAGTGTGAGCGCGCCGGTGCAGCCCGCCAACATGCTGCGAGAGCTGCAGCGATTGGAGGAGCGCTGGCAGCCTGCCCCGCTGCTGTTGCTGCTGCCCGCGCAGCCGGGTTGCTCCAGCGATTGGTTGCTGCAACTGCCCGTGGCCGGCCTTCTGCAGGACCCCGATCCGGACACCTTGCTGGCGGCCGTGAGCACCCTGCTGGCCGGTGGGCGAGTGGTGGAGCTTCAGGGCGACGGGGCTCCTGCCCCAGAGGCCACGCCGCTGATGGGGCCGATCGGGCTGGGGCAATGGCTGCTGCAGAGCGGCCTGCAGCAGATCGATGCGGAGCTGCGCCTCTGCCGTCGCCTGCTCACCCCGCCGCCGGACACCTTCCTGCTGCAGTTGATCCTGGAGGGCCGGTTGCGCGAGCTGGGCGCCGCCCGCTCCTTGCTGCTCTGGCTGTGGGGGCCGCTGGTGCTGGCCTGGGGCGATGCCCAGATCAGCGACGACGGTGGACTGCCCAGCCAGGCTGTCATTGGCGACCTGCCGCAACCTCCGGCCAGCGGCAGCACGGCGATCACCCTGCGGCAACGCACCGCCGAAGGGGTGTGGAGCGCGATCCGCCAGCGGCTCCAGGAGTCCAGCCTGGCGGGGCCGCTCGATCCGCATGCCGGCACCCTGTTCGCGCTGCAGGGGCTCAGCGTGGAGCGGCGCCGCGACCTGCTGCTCGCCCTGCTGGGCCAGCTCGATCAGCTGCTGCTGCGGCTACGGCAGGAACGGCCGGCCACCGACACGCTCGAGGCCCGCTGGCAGGCGCTGCAGCCGGAACTGCGCCGCCATGCCCTGCGGCAGGTGGCCGGGGCCTACGTGCGGCTTCCTCTCGATGGTGTGCTGCTGCCGGTGGCCGACCACCTCAGCAGCACCACCGTGCTCACCAGCGACGACCCGGAACTGCCCGCTTCCCTGCCGATGCTGAATGCGCTGATGGGGGGGCAACCGCTGCTGGTGGACGGCCGCCTGCTGTCTCCCGATGAACCCACTGCCCTGCTGCACCTGGAAGCCCTGGTGAGCAACTGGCTGATCCGCACCGCCGAGCTGATCAGCGCCGAGCTGCTGGCCTGCTGCGGCGACTGGCCGGAACTGAGGCGCTACCTGTTGGTGAATGAGCTGCTGGCCACCCGCAGCCTCGAACGTCTGCGTAACCAGCTCAATGCCCAGCAGCGCTGGAGCAGCTGGTTCGAGCGCCCGATCCAGCTCTATGAGAGCCGGAGGCTGCTGTATCGGTTGGAGGCGGGCAGGATCACGCCGTTGCTGCTCACCGAACCCCGCGACCGTGAGCTGCGGCAGTTGGGCTGGCTGCAGCAGACGGTCACGCTGGCTCTTGAAGCCCGCGATGCCCTGGCACCGCAGCTGCAGGCGTTCCTGCGCCAGCTGGGCGATCTGCTGGTGGTGGTGCTCACCCAGGTGATCGGCCGGGCCATCGGCCTGATCGGCCGGGGCATCCTGCAGGGAATGGGCAAAGGCATCAACCGTCCCTGAGCGGCGGCTGGGCCCTGGTCTTTCGGCTGGGCGTCACAATGACCCCAACCCGCCTCCCGCTTCGGTTGCTGCGCTCTAACGCCTTTCCCTTCCTGATCCGCCGCAGCCTGGCGCTGCTGGTGGCGCTGTTCCTGCTGCTGGCTCCAAGACCGGCTCTGGCCTCGCTCACCACCAACAGCTACGACGGCAACATCTTTGCTCTCTACGCGGGCAATGGCTCGCTGGTGCCACCCCGCAGCACGCTGGCCCAGGCCCGCGCCGACCATCGGCCTGTCGTGCTGGTGTTTTATCTCGATGACAGCGCCGACAGCAAACAGTTCGCGCCGGTGCTCTCGGAGCTGCAGCGCCTGTGGGGCCGCACGGTGGAGCTGATCCCCCTCACCACCGATCCGCTGCAGGGCCTGGCCGATCAGGGTGCTGACGATCCGGTGCACTACTGGAACGGCACCATTCCCCAGGTGGTTGTCTTTGATGGAGATGGCAAGGTGCTGCTCGACGCCAACGGACAGGTGAACACCACCACGATCAGTGCCGTGCTCAGCAAGGCCACCGGTGTGGAACCCGCCGGCGGCGAGCGGGCCACCAGCACCCGCAGCTTCAACGAGCTCAACAGCGAAGTGGTGTCCGGCAGCTGATGGCCACCCGCACCGAAACCGACAGCCTGGGCCCGGTGGAGGTGCCGGCCCAGCACTACTGGGGCGCCCAGACCCAGCGCTCCCTGCATTTCTTCCCCTTCGGTGAGGCGATGCCGCTGCAGCTGGTGCACGCGTTCGGCCAGCTCAAAGCGGCCTGCGCCGAGGTGAACCGCGACATGGGCCGGCTGCCGGCCGAGCTCGCGGAGCTGATCGTGGCAGCGGCCGAAGAGGTGGCCTCAGGAGCGCTCGATCCGGAATTCCCGCTCAAGGTCTGGCAGACCGGCTCCGGCACCCAGACGAACATGAACGTCAATGAGGTGATCGCCAACCGGGCGATCGACGCTGCCGGTGGCACGCTCGGCAGCAAGCGGCCTGTCCATCCGAACGACCACGTCAACCTGAGTCAGTCGAGCAACGACACCTTTCCCGCCGCGATGCACATCGCCGTGGCGATCGAGCTCGAACGCACCCTGCTGCCGGCGGTGGAAGCCCTCGCCGCCACCCTGGCTGCCAAGGCCGAGGCTTACAGCAGCATCATCAAGATCGGCCGCACCCACCTGCAGGATGCGGTGCCGCTCAGCCTGGGCCAGGAATTCAGCGGCTACGTGGCCCAGCTGCAGCTGGCCGCCGCTGGCTTGCGTCTGCTTCTGCCCCAGGTGCTGCAACTGGCGATCGGCGGCACGGCGGTGGGCACCGGCCTCAATGCCCCCAGGGGCTACGGCGAGGCGGTGGCGGCACGGCTGGCGGAACGGATCGGCTTGCCCTTCACCAGCGCCGCCAACAAATTTCAGGCCCTGGCGAGCCATGAACCGCTGGCCGGTGCCCATGGCGCGCTCACGGTGCTGGCGGGCAGCCTGATGAAGATCGCCAACGACATCCGCTGGCTGGCCAGCGGCCCCCGCTGCGGGCTGGGGGAACTGGTGCTGCCGGAGAACGAACCGGGGTCCAGCATCATGCCCGGCAAGGTGAATCCCACCCAGTGCGAGAGCCTCACGATGGTGGCCGTGCAGGTGATGGGCAACAACACGGCCGTGCAGATGGCCGCCAGCCAGGGCAACTTCGAGCTCAACGTGTTCAAGCCGTTGATTGCGCTCAACCTGCTCCAGAGCATCGAATTGCTGGCCGGCGGCTGCCACGCGTTCCGTGAACACTGCATCGAAGGGCTCGAACCCGACCGCGCCCGCATCGAAACCCTGCTGGATCAGAGCCTGATGCTGGTCACCGCGCTGGCTCCGGCGATCGGTTACGACGGTGCCTGCCGCATCGCCCGCCACGCTCATGTGCACCGGCTCAGCCTGCGCGAAGCGGCGCTGGTGCTTGGAGAGATCAGCCCGGAAGCCTTCGACCGCTGCATTGACCCCGCCCAGATGATCTGAGCGGCTCAGAGCAGATTCGCCGCCAGCTCCGCCAGAGCAGAGCGTTCTCCTTTCTGCAGGGTCACGTGGCCGGCCAGCTGCTGTCCCTTGAACTTCTCCACCAGCCAGGTGAGCCCGTTGCTGTCAGCATCCACGTAGGGATTATCGATCTGGTAGGGATCACCGGTGAACACGATCTTGGTGCCTTCGCCCACCCGGGTCACAATCGTCTTCACCTCATGGGGGGTGAGGTTCTGGGCTTCATCCACCACCATGAACTGGTTGGGAATCGAGCGGCCGCGGATGTAGCTGATCGCCTCCACTTCCAGCAGGCCCATGCTCTTGAGATCCAGCCAGTTGTTGCGCGGGCCCCGGGCGCCACGGGCCGGTGCCTGGCCGGGGTCGTCGCTGCCGAGCAGATAGTCGAGGTTGTCCACGATCGGTTGCATCCACGGGCCCATCTTTTCCTGCAGGTCTCCGGGCAGAAAGCCGATGTCCTTGCCGAGGGGGATCACGGGCCTGGTCACCAGCAGGCGCTGGTAGGTGTGGTCATCGGCCACCTGATGCAGACCGGCCGCCAGGGCCAGCAGGGTCTTGCCGGTGCCGGCCTTGCCCACCAGCGTCACCAGCTGGATCGAGGCATCGAGCAACAGATCGAGCGCGAAGGTCTGCTCCCGGTTGCGCGCCGACACCCGGCCCAGCTTGGCGCGGGACACCTTGGCCAGAGGCCGCAGCTGGGCGGCAGGGGAGCAGTAGCGCGCCAGCAGGGTGTGGCCGGGCTGGGCCGCATCCACCAGGGTCAAGCCCTCGTTGGCCTGCAGAGGGGGAGCCTCGGGCGGCGGCGGAGGCAGTTCGGCAACGGCCAGGCTGCCCTCGCGCTGCAACTGCTCCATCTGGGCGGCGTTCACCCACCACTCGGCGGTGCCGGGGTAGAGATCGGCGATCGCCACCTTGTCACTGGTGTAGTCCTGAGCGATCAGGCCCACCGCATCGGCCTTGATGCGCAGGTTGGTGTCCTTGGTCACCAGGATCACGGGCGGCTGGCTGCCCATCACGCCCTGCAGGCGCTGCTCCAGCGCCACCGCCAGGATGTTGTTGTCTCCGTTGCCCGATTTGAGTTCCGGCGGCAACTGGCTGAGTGTTTCGCTGCGGCAGAACACCACCTTCAGCTGGCCGTGGGCGATCGGGTCGATCTCCACCCCCTCCGCCAGGTTGCCCTTTTCACGCAGCCCGTCGAGCAGGCGCGACACCTGACGGGCATTGCGGCCCTTCTCGCTGCTGTCGCGTTTGAAGCGATCGATCTCCTCGACCACCTCAATCGGAATCACGACGTTGTTGTCCTCGAAGCGCACCAGCGCCCGCGGGTCGTGCAGCAGAACGTTCGTATCGAGAACGAAGGTCTTCTTCATGGCGTGCCGGCGTGCTGCCGCCCAGAAAGCTAGGGCGGTGCTGAGGCCACCATCTACGCTCCCGCTGTTTCGCCGCCCGCAGCACTCCGTGGCCCCATTGCCCGCTCCTCTGTGCCTGGCCCTGATCGCCGCTCTTGGCTTCGGCGCCCTGCTGCTGTGGCTGGAGCTGCGCCACCGGCTGCGGCCCGCTTCACCGCTGCGGCTGGATTCCCATGACTGGACGGTGCAGGAGCACGCAGCCGCCACCACCGGAGCGGCCCCTGCGGCGGTCGCGGGGGCCATCACCGTGGAAGGCGTGCTGCGCCTCAGCAACCCCCATGCCCGCATGGAGGTGATGGTGCCGGAAGTGGAGCTGCGGCCCACCCTGCTGGGCAAGGGCGACCTGAGCGGGGTCACCGTCACGGCCCGCCTCACCGCCGCCCATCCCGATGAGGACACCCGCCCCGATGGCTACTGGGCGGCCTACATCGTCAAAGGGAACAAGCAGACGGAGGCCCGCGTCTCGCTCACGATCGCCGCGCCGGCCGGCCGGCCGTCTGATGGCGCCGCCGGGCAGCAGCCGATCAATCCCCTTGCCCTGATCGACACCCTCTGGCTCGAGGTGTTGTGGATCAACTACGGCCCCTTTGGACGGCTGCAACGCCGTGACGGTCTGCTGATACCCCTGCGCAAGCCCGAGCCCCTGCAACCCGCCACCGCCCGCTGGCGAGCAGGGGAAGCCTGTCAGGTGCTGCCGCTGCCCACCCATCTGCTCGGCGTGCTGGATGATCCCGCCGACGTTCTGCGCCGCTACGCCGCTGCCGTGCTGCAACCCGGCGACATCCTCACGATCGGCGAAACACCGCTGGCGGTGATGCAGGGCCGCTACCAGCACCCGGCCATGGTGGAGCCATCGGCCCTCGCCCGCCTGCTCTGCCGGGTGTTCCATCCCACCAGCAGCCTGGCCACCGCCTGCGGCCTGCAGACCCTGATCGACGACGTGGGCCCGGCGCGGGTGCTGTGCGCCTGGCTGGCGGGCACCCTGATGAAACTGGTGGGCAGCCGCGGCGGCTTCTACCGCCTGGCGGGAGAGCAGGCACGCCTGATCGATGACATCACCGGCACCACCCCCCCCTACGACCAGACGATCGTGTTGGGCCCGGCCCACCCCGAGCGCAGCTGCCGTGAACTGGCCAGGCAACTGGGCGTGCCGGTGGCGGTGGTGGATGTGAATGATCTGGGCCGGGTGAAGGTGCTGGCCGCCAGCGAAGGCTGCGATGAGGGCCTGCTGCAGCGGGCATTGCGGCCCAATCCGGCCGGCAATGCCAACGAGCGCACGCCTCTGGTGGTGGTCCGCCCCGCCTGACCCTCACGCGCTGGTACCCCTCCGGCCAGCCGGTCCAGAACCGATACAGTCGGGTCACGACTGAAGTCACGTGCGGCACCCCATCCCCCTACGCCCCTCGGGAGGTGACCCGCTCGCCGCGCCGGGGGAGCTGCAGATCGAGCCGTTGCAGGGCTGGTCGTTGCCGCTGCTGAACGATGCCGCCTTCGCTGATCTGCAGCCGCTCTTGCAGCGCTCCCTTCTGCTGCGTCAGCCGGAGCGCCTGCTGAGTGCCCTGGTGCAGCGCCCGCCCCTGGTTCCTGAGGTTCTGGTGGCCTACGAGACAGCCGATTGCATGCTGGGGGTGAGCGTGGTGCGACGCCTCAACCGGAGTGGCAGCTGCTGGGGTGTGGAGGCGTTGCGGGTGGCACGCACCGCCCTGCAGCGGCCAGGCAGCCTCAGCGGCCAGGAGATCCAGGCGGGCCTGCTGCGCGAGGCGCTGCACCGCTGCAGCGGTGCCGCCAGCTGGATCGCCCGCTGTGACAGCACCGACACCGACCGGCTGGCACTGCTGCGGGAGCAGGGCTTTCAGCCCCTGCGGCACGAGGTCTCCTGGCTGTGGAACGCCCCGGCAGAGCCGGGCCCGGCTCTGCCGCCCCCTGGCGACCTGCAACTGCGGCCCCTGAATCGGCGCACCGCCGGCCTGATGCTGCACCTGGAGCAGGCGGCCTGCCCGGCGCTGCTGCGCCAGCTGCTTGACCGCCGGGTGGAGGATCTGCTTGACCAGAGCAGCGGCCCCAGTGCGCTCTGGCTCGACCCCAGCCGCCAGCAGGCAGTAGCGGGCGTGCGCCGGCTGCATCACCAGGGCCATGGCCCGGTGGATGTGCAGCTCACGGTGCATCCCGGTTGGTCGCGGCTGCACGGCCCGGCGCTGGAGCACCTGCTGATCCAGGCGGTGGCCAGCGATCCGGTGGTGCGCCTCTGCAGTGATGCCGGCGATGCGGAGCGCTGCGCCTGGTTGCGCAGCATCGGCGCCAGCCTGGAAGGCGAGCGGCTGCTGATGGCGCGCAGCGTCTGGCGCCGCCACGAGCAGGCCAGCAGCCGCGCCGCCAACTGGCGCCTCGACACCGTGCTAGAGCCGTTCAAACCACGCCGTCGCACGGTGCCCACCCCTGCAGGACCGTCGGCGCTCACGCCCGCCGCACGCCCAACGCGGGCACTGGTGAGTGCCTCCTCCAGTGCGCTGTCCACCCTCCGGTGAGCGCCACCCCCGGCACGCGGCAACAACGCCAACCCCCACAGCCCCGCTCCGTGCTGGCGCTGGATGTGGGGCGGCGGCGCATCGGCCTGGCCGGTTGCGATCCGCTCGGGCTCACGGTCACCCCACTGCCGGCACTGGCGCGCGGGGCCTACGCCCACGACCTGGAAAGCCTGCGCGCCCTCAGCGCCAGCCGGCGGGTGCAGGCGCTGGTGGTGGGCCTGCCGCTCGACAGCCACCAGCAGCCCACGCCCCAGGCGGCCCACTGCCGCCGCTACGGCGAACGGCTGGCCCGCCACCTGAGCCTGCCGCTGGCCTGGGTGGATGAGCACGCGAGCAGCTGGGAAGCGGGCGAGCGCCACCGCCTGCACGGTGACCGCAGCGGCGCGCTCGACAGTGCCGCAGCGGCGCTGCTGCTGGAGCAATGGTTGCGGGAAGGTGACGAGCCGGTGACCTTGGCGACCCCCCTGCGGACAGCAGGCCGGCGCTGAGACATTCTGAGAGGGTCTGACTCCCCCTCCATGAGTGCCGAAGGCCCCTCGATCACAGGATCCGGTGACGTGCCCACGGTTCTCGTCCGTGACGACCACGACCGCCAGCTGCTCTGCTTCCTCGAACAACTGATCCCGCTTGATGGGCACGATTACGCCCTGCTCACGCCGGTCGATACCCCGGTGTGCCTGTTCCGCCTGCAGGGCGACGACGAACCGGAGCCGATCGAAACCCTCGATGCCACGGAACCGATCCTGTCGGTGGCCGATGTGGTGCTGCAGGAGCACGACCTCACCCTGGTGCGTTCCGCCGTCACGCTCACGGTGAGCGGTGAGCTGGAGGAGCCCGATCCGGAGGATCTCGACGACGAGGACGGCGACGAAGACGACGACACCGACACCTACGAGCTGCTCGTCAGCTTCATGGTCGAAGACCAGGAGTACGGCCTGTACATTCCGCTCGACCCCTTCTTCGTGGTGGCCCGCATGCACAACGGCGAAGCAGTGCTGGTGGAAGGCGAGGAATTCGACCGCGTGCAGCCGCGAATCGAGGCTGAACTCGACGACAGGGAGAGCGCTGGGTGACCTCCCGCCACCTGCTGCAACCCGACTGGGAGCTGCAAACCAGCCTGGCCGGCCTGCCGCTGGAGCGGCTGATCGCCCAGAACATCAAGGCGCTGGTGCTGGATGTGGATCGCACCCTCATCCCGCGCCGGCAGTCGCAGCTGCCGCCTGCCGTGGAGCAGTGGCTGATTCAAGCCAAGCCGCACCTGCGCATTCATCTGTTCAGCAACAACCCGTCCCGGCGCCGCATCGGAGCGGTGGCGGATCAGCTTGACCTCCCCTACACCGTGTCAGCGGGCAAGCCGCGCCGCAGCACGCTGCGGCGGGTGCTGGCTGAGCTGAATCTGCCGGCGCGGCAGGTGGCCGTGGTGGGGGATCGCCTGTTCACCGATGTGCTGGTCGGCAACAGGCTCGGCCTGTTCACGGTGCTGGCCAAGCCGGTGGATGTGCACGGGCTGCCCTGCCGCGTCGACCATCTGCAACGGCTGGAGGTGCGGCTGGCGCGGCTGGCGGGAGCGGACCTGAAGGGATGACGCGACGTGTGATCAAGGTGGGCACCAGCCTGCTGCGGGGCTCGGCGGATCGCGACACCGCCTGTGTGATCGCCGATCTGGCGGCCAGCCTCAGCCAGCAACGCCGCCGGGGCGATCAGGTGACCCTGGTGACCAGCGGCGCCGTGGGCCTGGGCTGCCACGCCCTGCAGCTGGATAAGCGCCCCACCGAAGTGGTGGCGCTGCAGGCGGCGGCGGCGGTGGGGCAGGGCCAGCTGATGGGGCTTTACGCCGAAGCCTTCGCCAGCCACGGTGTGCGTGTGGCGCAGGTGCTGCTCACCCGCGGCGACCTGGCCTCGCGCCGCCGCTACCAGAACGCCTGCCGCACTCTGGAACACCTGCTGGGTTGGGGCGTGATTCCGATCGTCAACGAAAACGACACCCTGGCCACCGACGAACTGCGCTTCGGCGACAACGACACCCTCTCGGCGCTGGTGGCGGTGGCGATCGGCGCCGAGGAACTGGTGCTGCTCACCGATGTCGACCGGCTCTATTCCGGTGATCCCCGCAGCGATGCCACAGTCGAGCCGATCGAGGAGGTGCGTGACCTCCAGGAGCTGGCCCGGCTCAGCAGCGTGGCCAGCGGGGGCGGGCGCTGGGGAACCGGCGGCATGACCACCAAGCTCACTGCCGCCCGCATCGCCACCTCCAGCGGGGTGCGCGTGCGGCTGGCGGACGGCCGCGACCCGCGCGTGCTGGAGGCCCTGGTGGCAGGCGAGAAAGTGGGAACGGTGTTTCAGCCCAGCTCCAGACCCCTTGCCGACCGCAAGGGCTGGATGGCCCATGCCCTGCTGCCCAAAGGGGATCTGGTGATCGATGCAGGGGCGCAGAAGGCGCTGGTGGAGCGGGGCGCGTCCCTGCTGGCGGTGGGCATCCGCGCCGTGGAGGGCCGCTTCGGCCGCCAGGACGCGGTGCGGCTGGTGTCGTTGCAGGGAGAGGAAATCGGCCGGGGCCTCTGCGCCCTGAGCAGTGAGGAGGTGCGGCAGGTGCTGGGCCTCAGCAGCAGCGACGTGCAGCGGGAGCTGCAGCAACCGGCAGGAGCGGCGGTGGTGCACCGCGACCATCTGGTGCTCACGGCCCTGGCACCCGCCAGCGACTGACCGCAGGGCAGGCCTACGATCCGGCCTCAGTTCGCGGCTCCGGCAGCATGCGCTTCAGCACCCTGCTGCTCCAGCTCGCCCAGCGGGGCCTGCTCAACGACTCCGCACCGCGGCATCTGGCAGGTGACCCCGAACTGAGCGGGGCAGCCGCCGTGGATCAGGCCGCTGCCGGCCAGCTTTCCTTTCTCGAGCCCGGCCACCAGCTCAGTGCCGCCCTGGCCACCTGCCACGCCTCGGCGCTGCTGCTGCCGCTCGACCCGGAACTGCAGCAGTTGGCGCAGGAACGGGGCATGGCCTGGGTGGCCCTGAAGGATCCGCGGCTCGGGTTCGCTGAGGCCCTGGCGGCACTGCACCCGCCCCGGCACTGGCCCGCCGGCATTCACCCGTCGGCGGTGATCGATCCGAGCGCCAGCGTCGGCACCGGCGTGCACATCGCCGCCCATGTGGTGGTGGGGGCCGACTGCCTCGTGGGTGAGGGCTGCGTGCTCCATGCCGGCGTGGTGCTGTACCCCGACGTGCACCTGGCCGAGGGCTGCGAGCTGCATGCCAATGCGGTGCTGCATCCCGGCAGCCGTCTGGCGCGCGGCTGTGTGGTGCACTCCAACGCCGTGATCGGTTCGGAGGGTTTCGGCTTTGTGCCCACCGCCAATGGCTGGCGCAAGATGCCCCAGACCGGCCTGGTGGTGCTGGAGGAGCAGGTGGAGGTGGGCTGCGGCACAACGATCGATCGCCCATCGGTGGGGGAGACACGCATCGGCGCCGGCACCAAGATCGACAACCTCGTGCAGATCGGCCACGGCGTCGTCACCGGCCGGGGTTGTGCGCTGGCCGCCCAGGTGGGCATCGCCGGTGGCGCCCGTCTCGGCAACGGTGTGATCCTGGCGGGCCAGGTGGGTGTGGCCAACCGCACCACGATCGGGGATCGGGCGATCGCCTCGTCCAAGTCGGGCTTGCACGGCGACATCGCCGCCGGCGAGGTGGTGAGCGGCTATCCGGCGATCCCGAACCGCCTGTGGCTGCGCTGCTCGGCCGCCTTCAGCAAGTTGCCGGAGCTGGCCCGCAGCGTGCGCCAGCTCAAGGCCGCCGCCGGCGACCCCTGAGGACTGTGCGGGTGGGTCTATGGCTGTGCGTGTGGATCAGCGCCTGAGCCGGTAATCTCGCCAGTTGCCCCCGCCGCCTCGGCTGAACGCATGACCACGTACCGGATCACCCTCCTGCCCGGCGACGGCATCGGTCCGGAGATCACAGCGGTGGCCAGGCGGCTGCTGGAGGCAGTGAGCGCCAGCCACGGTTTTTCCCTCAGCTTCGACGAACAGCCGGTGGGAGGAGCGGCAATCGATGCCTGCGGCGTGCCGTTGCCGGAGCGCACACTCGAGGCCTGCCGCCAGAGCGATGCGGTGCTGCTGGCAGCGATCGGTGGTCCCCGCTACGACGGCCTGCCGCGCGAACAGCGCCCGGAAAGTGGCCTGCTGGCCCTCAGGGCCGGCCTCGGCCTGTTCGCCAACCTGCGCCCGGTGAAGATCATTCCGGCCCTGGCGGGCGCCAGCAGCCTCAAGCCTGAGGTGATCGAGGGCGTCGACCTGATGGTGGTGCGCGAGCTCACCGGCGGCGTCTACTTCGGCACCCCGAAAGGCCGGGTGGAGGCCGGTGGGCATGTGCGTGCCTTCAACACCATGGCCTACAGCGACTACGAAATCGATCGCATCGCCAAGGTGGCCTTCCAGCTGGCGACGGAACGTCGCGGACGGCTGTGTTCGGTCGACAAGGCCAACGTGCTCGATGTGAGCCAGCTCTGGCGCGACCGGGTCACGGCGATGGCCGCCGACTATCCGGCGGTGGAGCTCAGCCACCTCTACGTCGACAACGCCGCCATGCAGCTGGTGCGCTGGCCCAAGCAGTTCGATGTGCTGCTCACCAGCAACCTCTTCGGCGACATCCTCAGCGACGAAGCCGCCATGCTCACCGGCAGTATCGGCATGCTGCCGTCCGCCTCCCTGGGCAGCGACGGGCCGGGCCTGTTCGAGCCGGTGCACGGCTCAGCACCCGACATCGCCGGCCAGGATGTGGCCAATCCGATGGCGATGGTGCTCTCGGCCGCCATGCTGCTGCGGGTGGGTCTGCAGCGGCCTGAAGCCGCCGACGCCCTGGAGCGGGCCGTCGACCAGGTGCTGGCAGCGGGCTGCCGCACCGCTGACCTGATCGGTGAGGCCGACCTCGCCACCAGCTGCACGCGGCTGGGTTGCGCCGCGATCGGTGATCGGCTGCTGGAAGCCCTCTGACCGGCGACCTGCCAAACTCACAGCCTCGTTTCTCCCCCGCTGCACCGATGTCCAAACGTCACCCGGTCGTGGCTGTCACCGGCTCCTCGGGCGCAGGCACCAGCACGGTCAAGCGTGCCTTCGAGCACATCTTCCAGCGGGAGGGCATCCAGCCGGTGGTGGTGGAGGGCGACAGCTTCCACCGCTTCGAGCGCGGCCCGATGAAGGAGGAGATGGCGAAGGCCCAGGCCAACGGCATCAACTTCTCCCACTTCGGTCCGGAAGCCAACCTCTTCGATCAACTCGAGGATCTGTTCCGGGCCTACGGCGAAACCGGCAGCGGCAAGAAGCGCTACTACCTGCACTCGGTCGAAGAGGCCGCCGAGCACAACGCCCGACTTGGCACCCAGCTCGATCCCGGTCAGTTCACACCCTGGGAAGAGATCCCCACCGGCACCGATCTGCTCTTCTACGAAGGCCTGCACGGCGGCGTGGAGGGCGACGGCTACGACGTGGCCTCCCTGGTCGACCTGCTGATCGGCGTGGTGCCGATCGCCAACCTGGAATGGATCCAGAAGATCAGCCGTGACAACGCCGAGCGGGGCTACTCCGCCGAAACGATCGTGGACACGATTCTGCGGCGCATGCCCGACTACATCAACCACATCTGCCCCCAGTTCAGCCGCACGGACATCAACTTCCAGCGGGTGCCCACTGTGGACACCTCCAACCCATTCATCTGCCGCAACATCCCCACCCCTGACGAGAGCTTCGTGATCATTCACTTCCGCAAAGGGGCGCGGGAGAAGTGGGGGATCGATTTCTCCTACCTGCTGCGCATGATCAACGGCTCCTTCATGTCGAGCCCCACGAGCATCGTGGTGAACGGCGGCAAGATGGGCTTCGCGATGGAGCTGATCCTCACCCCGATCATCCACCGGCTGATCGAGGATAAGAAGAGCCTCTTCTGACCGATTAAGCTGCGCCCAAAGGTCGCGCCGGGGGAGGACGATTTCCATCGCCACATCTCCTGATTCTTCATCCGGTTCCGTCCCCCCGTCGTTCGTGATTCGGGGGGCCGCCGGCGCGGCCAACCATTCCATGCGCTGGGATCGGATCAACAGCGGCGATGTGCTCAGGCGAGCCCGTCAGGTGTACTACCACTACTGCGAACATGTCCCCGGCGGTAGTGAACCGCTGGGGATCGTGCTGCAGGAAGCCACTGATCAGGGCCGGGTGGTGTTCGAAGCCCCGGTGCTGTTGCCGGAGGAGCGGTTCATTCCACTGGAGATGATTGGCGGGCGGGGCGCACGCTCCCGCAACAACCGACGTCCATGACCCCCATCAGCCTCGAACCGATCGCCGTGCTGGCAGCCGTGCTTGGCGCCTGCGTCGGCAGTTTCCTGAACGTGGTGGCCTGGCGCCTGCCGCGCCGCGAATCGATCCTTTCGCCCCCCAGCCACTGCCCCCACTGCGGCACCACGCTGGCCTGGTATGAAAACCTGCCGGTGCTGGGCTGGCTGTGGCTGCGGGGCCGCTGCAACCACTGCCACGCACCGATCTCTCCCCGTTACCCGCTGGTGGAGCTGCTCACCGCCGGGCTGTGGGTGGCCGTCGTGCTGGCCAGCCCTTCCGCCATGGGCGCGCCGCCGCTCTGGCTGCTGATGATTGCCGGCTGGGCGCTGATCAGCCTGCTCGTTCCGTTGGTGCTGATCGATGCCGATCAGCTGTGGCTGCCTGAACCGCTCTGCCGCTGGGGCCTGGTGGGGGGTCTGGTGGTCACCGCGCTGCTGGGGATCAGCCAGTCGGAGGCGATCGCCCGCCAGCTGCTGGTCAACCACCTGCTCGCCGCCGCCGTGGGGCTGCTGGTGTTTGAAGGGCTCAGCGCCCTGGGCGAGAAGCTGCTGGGCCGCCCCGCCCTCGGTCTGGGCGATGCCAAGCTCACGGCCCTGCTGGGGGCCTGGCTCGGGCTGCAGGGCATGGGCCTGGCGGTGGCCCTGGCCGTGCTGGGTGGCGCGGCACTGGGCTCGATCGGCCGCCTCACCGGCCGCCTGGGCCCACATCAGCCCTTTCCATTCGGCCCCTTTCTGGCTTTCGGCGGCATCGCCGTGTGGCTGGCAGGCGAAGGCTGGTGGTTGCGCTGGTTCGGCGGCTGGCTGGGCTACCAGAGCCTCTGAGCGGCTTGCAGCGGCATGGCGCCGGCAGCGGCAGCTTTTAATGGTGATCCGTTCTTGCGCCTGTCGCCTTTCCCGTGTCGCTGTTCGACTGGTTCGCCGATCGCCGCAAGGCTGCACCGGTGGTGCGCGCCCCCCAAGAACTCGACGAGGGCGACGGGCTCTGGAGCAAGTGCCCGGAATGCGGCCTGGTGGTCTACCGGAAAGACCTGATCGCCAATGCCAGCGTCTGCAGCGGCTGCGGCCACCATCTGCGCATCGACAGTGAAGCCCGCCTGCGGCTGATCGCCGATGAGGGCACGTTCCAGCCGCTCGATACCGATCTTTCCCCCACCGATCCGCTCGCCTTTAAAGACCGGCGCAGCTATGCCGATCGCCTGCGCGACACCCAGAGCAGCACCGGTCTGCGCGATGCGGTGATCACCGGCCTCTGCCGGATCGAGGGCATGCCCCTGGCGCTGGGCGTGATGGATTTCCGCTTCATGGGCGGCTCCATGGGTTCGGTGGTGGGCGAGAAGCTCACCCGCATGATCGAAACCGCCACCTTCCGCCGCTATCCGGTGTTGATCGTGTGCGCGTCTGGCGGGGCCCGCATGCAAGAAGGCATGCTCAGCCTGATGCAGATGGCCAAGATTTCCGGCGCCCTGCAGCGGCACCGCCAGGAGGAGCTGCTCTACATCCCCCTGCTCACCCACCCCACCACCGGTGGCGTCACCGCCAGCTTCGCGATGCTGGGCGACCTGATCCTGGCCGAACCGAAGGCCCTGATCGGCTTCGCCGGACGCCGGGTGATCGAGCAGACCCTGCGCGAGAAGCTGCCGGAAGGCTTCCAGACGGCCGAATATCTGCAGGATCACGGCTTCGTCGACCTGATCGTGCCCCGCACCCGCTTCCGCTCCACCTTCGCGAGCCTGCTGCGGTTGCATGGCGTCACCCCCGCCGTAGCCGCTTGATGGGCTGGCTCACCAAGCAGCTCTTGCTGCCGCTTTTGCAGCGCTGGTCGCCCCAGCTCGCCGCCCGCCGTTTCTGGTCGTTGGCCCGGGCGATGGCTTCCGGTTGCAGGCTCCAGGGCTTCACCGTGGCCGCCGCGCTGTTGTTCGCGCTGCTCCCCGCGCTGCTGCTGCCGGCTCCTGGCTTGTCGGGCGGTGCGGCCCTGGCCGGCCCGGTCAGCTGGAAGGAGGTGCCTGCCACAGCGGAAGGGCGCCAGTGGTGGGATGAGGGCAGCCTGAGGCTGAGCCGTGAGGGCTGGCTCTCCGTACTGAGCCGCTTTCAACCGGCGCCGCCCCCGGAAACAGACGACTCCGGTAACGCCACCAGGGCCAAGGCACGGCCCGGTCAGCTGTATGTGATGGACCTGGACTGCGGCCAGCGGCTTTATCGCGACACCTCCGTCAATGGCTTGCCCCGCTTCGGCGCCGACTGGCAACCCACCGGCGGGGATGCCCTGATCAGCGCGGTGCTGGAAGAAGCCTGCGCCGCCGGCGCCCCCCTGCTGGCCCTCCGATGACACTGCTCGAAGCAGCGCCCCTACGGGTAGCGGTGGCTGGCCTGGGATTCGGAGAAAAGGTGCACCTGCCGGCCCTGCGCGCCAGTGGCCGCACCGAACCTGTGGCGCTCTGGCACCCTCGACACGAGCGGGTTCAGCAGGCCGCCAGCGCCGCCTCCCTGCCTGGCTTCACAAACTTCGAGGCCCTGCTGGCGGACCCCGGCATCGAGGCGTTGGTGATCGCCACGCCGCCCGCCCCACGCTTCGCCCTGGCGAAAGCCGCCCTCGACGCCGGCAAGCACCTGCTGCTCGAGAAACCCGTGGGCGTTTCGGCGGAGCAGGTGGAGGAATTGCAGCGGTTGGCAATCAGCCGGGGGCTGCAGGTGGCGGTCAACTTCGAATACCGGGCGGTGCCGGTGTTTCAGCAACTGGCGGCCCTGCTGGCGGCTGGGGTGATCGGCGATCCCTGGCTGGTGAAACTCGACTGGCTGATGAGCAGCCGCGCCGATGCTTCCCGACCCTGGAACTGGTACGCCCAACGCAGCGAAGGTGGCGGTGTGCTGGGCGCCCTGGGCACCCACGCCTTCGACATGCTGCACTGGCTGATCGGCCCCACCCGGGAGCTGCAGGGCACACTCTCCACCGCCATCGACGCCCGCCCGCTGCCCGATGGCAGCGGGCGTCTGGCTGCCGTGGATGCGGAGGACATCGCCCTGCTGCAGCTGGGACTCGATGCGGGCCTCGCTACAGGCTTCGGCACAGGAAGCGCTGCTGGCAGTGGTGCTGGAAGCCAGCGGCTGGTGCCGGCCCAGGTGAGCCTGGCGGCAGTGGCCCGCCAGGGGCGCGGCTGCTGGCTCGAGTTGTACGGCAGCGAAGGCACGTTGGTGCTGGGCAGCGACAACCAGAGTGACTATGTGCATGGCTTCCACCTCTGGCGGGCAGGGCGAGGCGAAGCGTTGCAGCCTGTACCGGTGGACCCTGCTCTGGCCTTTGCCCGCACCTGGGCCGATGGGCGAATCGCCCCGGTGGCGCGCCTGCACCGCTGGTGGGCCGAAAGCGTGCGCACCGGTCAGCCGATGGTGCCGGGTCTCAGCGAGGGCTTCCGCAGCCAGCTCTGCTGCGATCTGGCCATCGCCGCCGCCGGCACCGGCCTGCGCCAGGACCTGCCGGTGGGTTGAGAGCGATCAGCATCGCCTAGAGTCGCGCGCATCCCGCGTCAGGGTTTCGAAGCCGGTGGCCTGGTCTCTTGGTCCGCCTCCCCTCGTTCACCGCGCTGGTGCCCCCGACGTGCCCACCCACACCCTCAGAGGTATTCCCCCATGGCCCTCGTTCCCCTTCGGCTGCTGCTCGACCATGCCGCTGAGAACGGCTATGGCATCCCTGCCTTCAACGTCAACAACCTGGAGCAGGTGCAGTCGATCATGGAGGCTGCCTATGAAACCGACAGCCCGGTGATCCTGCAGGCGTCCCGCGGCGCTCGCCAATACGCCGGTGAGATTTTCCTGCGTCACCTGATCATCGCCGCCACCGAAACCTATCCCGACATCCCGGTGGTGATGCACCAGGATCACGGCAACAGCCCTGCCACCTGCTTCGGTGCCGCCGCCAACGGCTTCACCTCGGTGATGATGGACGGCTCCCTGGAAGCTGACGCCAAAACCCCCGCCAGCTACGAGTACAACGTGGCTGTCACCAAGGAAGTGGTGGGTGTGGCCCATGCCATCGGCGTGAGTGTGGAAGGCGAACTGGGCTGCCTGGGTTCCCTGGAAACCGGCAAGGGTGAAGCCGAAGACGGCCACGGTTTCGAAGGTGCCCTCTCCCGCGAGCAGCTGCTCACCGATCCGGCCGAAGCCGCCGACTTCGTCGCCAAAACGAAGGTGGATGCGCTGGCGATCGCCATCGGCACCAGCCATGGCGCCTACAAGTTCACCCGCAAGCCCACCGGCGAAGTGCTGGCCATTTCCCGCATCGCCGAAATCCACAAGGCGATCCCCAACACCCACCTGGTGATGCACGGCTCCAGCTCGGTGCCCCAGGAATGGCTCGACATGATCAACAAGTACGGCGGTGCCATTCCCGAAACCTATGGCGTGCCGGTCGAAGAGATCCAGAACGGCATCAAGAATGGCGTTCGCAAGGTCAACATCGACACCGACAACCGTCTGGCCTTCACTGCCGCTGTGCGGGAAGCCGCCTTCAAGGATCCCGCCAACTTCGATCCCCGCCACTTCAACAAGCCTGCACGGGCCTACATGAAGCAGGTGTGCCTCGATCGCTACCAGCAGTTCTGGTGCGCCGGCCAGGCCAGCAAGATCAAGCAGCAGAACATCAACTACTACGCCGCCCTTTACGCCAAAGGCGTCCTGGATCCCAAAACTGCTGTGGCCGTCTGAACCGTCCACAATCAGCCTGTCGACAACCAACAGTGTCGGGCTCACGCAGTCCACGCTCGCGCGAATCACATCCACCCTGGGGCCTTCGGGCCCTTTTTTCATGGGGAGATTTCGGGCTTATGGCATCGGGCAGCCATGGGCCCTTTGGTCTCATGCCATCGAGAGCCATCCGGTCCCATTGGTCTGATGTGACATGGAACCACAGGCCCCTTTCGGGCTATCCATCCCATGAACCATGCCGCTCAGAGCTTCCGGCCTTGCTGCCTGTGGGACGTTCGGGCCAGTGGTTGTGTGGCGGCTGCAAGCTGATTGATCGCGCGAAAGCTTCCAATCGTCCTGCTACCACAGCCTGGCCTCAGAGTGTGTCGAGACCGGGGATCGGCAGGGGCGGAGGCGGGAAGGCGGGCAGTGAGTCGGCTGGGCTGGAGCCTTTGGCGGTGCCTTGGGTGAGCTTTTCAAGGGCAAGTTCAAGATCCCGGTCCATCACAAAGCGGCGCCCGTCGGTGACCACCACCCGCACCAGCGTCGGCAGGCTGTTGTTGCCCGACTCGAGGTAGATCGGCTCCACGTAGAGCAGACCATCACCCACCGGCAAGACCAGCAGGTTGCCATGCACCAGCCGGGCTCCTGCTCGGTTCCACAGACCGAACTGGAAGCTGATCTGAGGATCCTGCTCGATCAGCGCGGTGACCTGCTCCGGGCCCAGCAACAGCCGCTGCTGAGGGAAGCGCACAAGGAACAGTTCGCCGTAATGGGGAGGATCGTTGCGGGCAGCCAACCAGCCCACCAGGTTGGAGCGGCGCACCGGGGAGAAGGGCAGCAACAACACGAATTCCGGCCGCCGTTCTCCAGGCAGCTGGACAGTGGCGTGATAAGGCTGCACCGCCACAGTTTCGGAGCCGTAGGTTTCGAGAGGCACCGACCAGACATCATCGCCGTTGTAGAACGTGCGCACATCGGTGACGTGATAGCGAAGCAGACGCTCCGATTGAATCTTGAACTGACTGTTGGGCACCCGGATGTGGGCCAGCAAGGCTGACGGCATGTCCGTGAGCGGATGAAACAGTTCAGGGAAGGCCCGCTGCCAGGTGCGCAGCACCGGATCACTGGGATCGCTCACGTAGAACCACAGCCTGCCATCCTGTGCATCCACAACAGCTTTCACAGGATTGCGGAAATAACGGATGCCTTCCGCGTTGGCGTCACTGTAGGGATAACTGCGGCTCGTGGTGTAACCATCGAGCATCCAGTATTGATGGTGCTTCTCGTCAAACTCCGAAGCGTTCTTCACGTTCACCGTCACCATGTACGGCTCACTTTCGAAGCGTAGGAAAGGGGCCAGAGCTTCCACCCGTTCATTCACCTGGCGCCGCAGCAGCAGCAGGGAGCGGGACGTGAACGAACCGGCCAGCAGCACCCGCGGCTCATGCAGGTACACCGCGGCTGTGAAACGCTGCCAGGCATTGGTGAGCGGAATGCCGCGTTCACCGTCGTAGTGGCTGTAAACGTTCAGCTCCCCGTCAGGGAAATCGAATTCCTGCACCTTGGTGGGCGCGATGGCGTAAGGCGCCGGAGCCGAAGCGAAGTACAGGCGTGGTCGGCCCACGGGAAAAGCGGCCTGCGCTTCAGCGTCCGTGATGCCCAGCTGGGAGATGCCCTGCACCCTGCCACTGCGACCGAGATCCTTCACGAAGAACAGCGGCAATCCGTCAGGCCCGAACACATTCACGGGTGACACGGTGAAGCCGTAGCCATGGGTGAAGACCAGATGCCGGTTCAGCCAGGTGCGCGATCCCTCAGGAAGCGCGGCGCTGTCCAGCTCCCTGGCGGAAATCAGCACCTGCTGGGAGGCCTGGTCCTCTCCGGCCGCGGAGAGGTCGTAGCGGTCGACGGCCGCTGAGGGGAACGTGTAATACAGGCGCAGCTGCTGCAATTGGCGGTTAGCCGCCAGCAAGGGCCCGCTGTCCCAGAGGCGGATGTTGGCAAGGGTGCCCGGCGCTTCGACAAGGTCGGCGGCGGTGATGCGTTGCAGGGGCTCCAGGGTCGTGTTGCGCACCTCCTCCAGGCCGAAGGCGCGCCGGGTGGCACGGATGCTGCGCTCGATGTAGGGCGTTTCCACCGCCAGCTCGCGCGGCTGCACCCAGAAGCGCTGCGCCTGCGGCGCCACCGCGAACTCGGCCACCGGCAGCAGCAGAGCCGTGGCCAGCAGCGGGAGCACCACCACGCGGCGCAGCCAGGTGCGTCGCACCGGCAGCGCCAACCCCAGCGCCGCCAGCATCAACAGCAGGGCCAGCAGCAGCCGGATGGGCAGGCGCACATGCAGGTCGACGAAGCCGGCGCCTGCCGCTACACCGCTCCCCTGCACCATCAACGCAAACGGGGAGAGCGCATTGCTGAGCGAGGCCAGCGCCGCCAGCACGGCGATCTGGGGCTTGAGCACGCCCTGCTGGTCACGGCTCAGGCCCACGAAGCGGAGGTCGCTGAGGCTGGATCCTTCGGTGAAGCTGACCCAGAGGCAGCCGGCAAGCCCCACCACCAACTGCGCGATCAGCACGCTGAGCAGCAGCTGCAGAGCCGGCAGCCGCAGCACTGAAAAGCTGAGATCGAAATGGGTGAGCGGATCGGCTTCACCGAACGGCACGGCCAGCAGTGCCGGCAGCCACAGGCTCCAGCCGCGCGCCAGGGCTGTGGCCGAACCCGCCAGCGCGGCCACCAGCACCAGCCGCAGCACCGGCAGCGGCCGCACCAGCAGCAACAGGCCGAGCAGGGCGGCCAGCAGCCCCACCCCTACGGGCGAGAGGCCGGCCAACGCAGAGAGGCCGCTCACCACATCGCCATCGAAGGGATCGGTGATCAGGCCCCGGGCCTGCACGAACAGAAACATGAGCCCTGTGCTGAGCAGCAGCAGCAAGGCCAGCAACGTGCACACCAGCGCGAGGGGGCCCATCCGCAGCAGGGGCTGGCGCGGCAACGGCTTGGCTGTGGCCTCGCTGCGCAACCGCCAGCAGCGGTGGAGTTGCTGCAACTGCAGCGGGACCCCGACTCCCATCACCAGGAGGAACCCGAGCACCTGCAGCATCCAGCGGCGCAACAGCACCTGCTGAAAGTCGAACTGCGAGTACCACGCCCATTCGATGCTCAGCCGCGAGACCACGAGCACGCCGAAGGCGAGCAGGGGCACGAGCAGCAGGCCCGCCAGCAGCGGTGGCTTCAGGCGAGGAAAACGGTGGGGCACGGGCTGAGGCTAAACAGGCATCGGACGCTGACAAGCCTGCGGCCTGAATGGCACTCCGAAGGCAACTGAATACCCGACTTCAGAGATCGGATATTTCCGTGCCTTCTGCTCATCGCTGCTAGCTTTCGATTCAACGCTGCAGTGAGCCTGTGACGGCCACCCTCTCTCGTGCCACCTTCACGGGGCTGCGCTGCAAGGAATGCGGCCACCCCTACGACGCCGGAGCCCGCCACGTCTGCGAAGACGTCTGTTTCGGGCCTCTGGAAGTCGTCTACGACTATGACGCCATCCGCGCCCGGGTCACCCGGGCCACGATCGAAGCCGGCCCGGCCTCCATCTGGCGCTACCGCGAATTTCTGCCCGTGCAGGGCGATCCCATTGATGTGGGCACCGGGTTCACCCCCCTGGTGCGGGCCAACCGTCTGGCCCGGCGCCTCGGCCTCAAGAGCCTCTATATCAAGAACGACGGCGTCAACATGCCCACCCTGTCCTTCAAGGACCGGGTGGTGTCGGTGGCCCTCACCCGCGCCCGCGAGCTCGGCTTCACCACGGTGAGCTGCGCCAGCACCGGCAACCTGGCCAACTCCACCGCTGCCATCGCTGCCCATGCGGGCCTTGAGTGCTGCGTCTTCATTCCCGCTGATCTGGAGCTCGGCAAGGTGCTCGGCACCTTGATCTACAACCCCACCCTGATGGCGGTGAAGGGCAACTACGACCAGGTCAACAGGCTCTGTTCGGAAGTGGCCAACACCTACGGCTGGGGCTTCGTGAACATCAACCTGCGCCCCTACTACTCAGAAGGCTCCAAAACCCTCGGCTACGAGGTGATCGAGCAGCTGGGCTGGCAACTGCCCGACCACATCGTGGCGCCGCTGGCTTCCGGTTCCCTGTTCACCAAGATCCGCAAGGGCTTCGACGAATTCATCAAAGTCGGCCTTGTCGATGAAAAGCCGGTGCGCTTCAGCGGCGCCCAGGCCGAGGGCTGCTCACCAATCGCCCAGGCCTTCGATGCGGGCCGTGATTTCATCACCCCCGTCAAGCCCGACACCATCGCCAAATCGATCGCCATCGGCAACCCTGCCGACGGCCCCTACGCCCTCGACATCGCCCGCCGCACGGGCGGCACCATCGCCTCCGTCACCGACGAGGAGATCGTGGCCGGCATCCAGTTGCTGGCCGAAACCGAGGGCGTGTTCACCGAAACGGCCGGCGGTACCACCATCGCCGTGCTCAAGAAACTCGCCGAGCAGGGCAAGATCGATCCAGACGAAACCACCGTCGCCTACATCACCGGCAACGGCCTCAAAACCCTTGAGGCCGTCAGCGGGGTTGTCGGCGAGCCCCACACGATCGAACCCCAGCTCAGCAGCTTCAATGCCGCCTGGGAGCGGGCCCAATCCCTGCATCGCGCCACCTGGGAGCCGATGGGGGTCTGACCCCAGCCCACCGGGATTCCCGGCGATTTCATTCCTTCCTTCCCCCTTGCCCAAGTCCCATGGCGATTCAGGTCCTCATTCCCACTCCGCTGCAGAAGTACACCGCCGATCAGGCCAGCGTGGAACTGGAAGCCTCCAGCGTGGATGCCCTGCTGCAGGAGCTCGACAGCCAGTTCCCCGGCATCAAGGCACGTCTCACCGATGAGCAGGGCAAGCTGCGGCGCTTCCTGAACGTCTACGTGAACAGCGAAGACATCCGCTTCCTCGATAACCAGGCGACCCCCTTGAGCGATGGCGATGAAGTGAGCATCGTGCCGGCCGTGGCCGGTGGCTGAGGCCGGCAGCAGGCCAAAGGGTGTCATCGGCGGCCACCCCCCGGCTCCAGGCTTGCGTCAATAGGCTCACCGACATCACCAAGCGGCTGGATCCATGACCCAGACCAAGCCACCAACCGCCACCTCGCCGAGCAGCTCCAGCCGGCCTTCCGCAGCACCTGCAAGCAACCCAAGCCCCACCGCCCAGCTGTTCGACTATCGCCAGGCAGCCAACCCGATCCGCCACGGGCTGACCGAACCTATCCCGGACCAGCGCTGGGGCCCTGAACTGCACGCCAGCGGCCCGACGGCCGTGCTGCCCCTTGATCTGAGCGCGGCTCTCGGCTGCAGCGGCCCGGCTACCAGTCCGGCCCTCTCCGCCAACTTCATTCGTCTGCTGGCCGGGGAGTCGATCGAGGCCAGCGCCAACGCCACCAGCCTCCTGTTTTACGTGCTCCACGGCGAAGGCCGCTGCCACCGGCAGGGCAACGGCATCGCCCCGGCCTTCCGCCAGAGCTGGAGTCAGGGCGATCTGTTCGTGCTGCCGGCCGGAGCCACGCCGCAGCTGGAGGCCACGGCCGAGAGCGTTCTCTACTGGGTGCACGACGCTCCTCTGCTCCGTCATCTGGGTGTGAGCCCCGATCAGGCGCGCTTTGAGGCCACGTACTACCCAGGCAGCTGGCTGCGCCAGGAGCTGGCTCTGCTGGCAGCCGACCCCAGCAGCGCCCGCAGCAACCGGCTGAGCCTGCTGCTGGCCAATACCGCCCTGCCTGCCAGCCGCACGGTCACCCATACCCTCTGGGCCATGTACGGCATGGTGCCGGCCGGAGCCGTCCAGCCACCGCACCGGCATCAGTCGGTGGCGCTTGATCTGGTGATCGACTGCGATCCCGGTTGCGCCACCCTCTCGGGCAGCGAGCTCAATGCCGACGGCACCATCCGCAACCCCGTGCGCATGGAGTGGGAACCCGGTGCCGCCTTCGTGACCCCGCCAGGGCAGTGGCATTCCCACGTGAACGAAAGCGGCCGCACTGCCCTGTTGCTGCCCATTCAGGACGCCGGCCTGCACACCTACCTGCGCAGCCTCGACATCCGTTTCAGCTGAGCAGGTGGTTCCGGTTCATTCGATCGAACAGGTCGCCTGATCACAGGGTGACCTGATCCAATCGTTCCTTCGATCGAACACACCAGTGCATGGAGCAGGCCATTGATCGAAGAGCGCGTGGAGCTCGACCGTTCGCCTGTTCCTCAGGCCTCGACTCGTGATGAATCAACACTGCCAAGGCTCCCCACCTGCGCAGCCCGCTCAGGCCGCGGAGGTGGGCGTAAGCGCCCTCTGGGTGGTGGCCATGAGGTTGGCTTCATAGCGGTCCACGATGGCCCGGAAGTCATCGCCGCTCAGGGTTTCCCGCTTGATCAGCAGCTCCACCAGATCATCAAGCAGGTCACGGCGCGGCTCCAGTTCGGCGACAGCACGGTCGAGCGCCTCCTGGGAGAGCGCGCGCACCTGAGCATCAATGCGGCGGCCGGTGGTTTCGGCGTAGCTGGGCCGCGTGTGGATCAGATCGCGACCAAGGAACACTTCAGCGGCATCACCTTCAAGTGCGACCGGCCCCAGCGGTGAAAAGCCGTAGCGGGTGACCATCTCGCGGCAGATGCGGGTGGCCATCTGCAGGTCGCCGGAAGCACCCTGGGTGATTTCGCTGGGGCCGAACACCACCAGCTCAGCGGCGCGACCGCCCATCACGACCACCAGCCGGGCCTGCAGATACGCGCGGCTGATCAACCCGGAATCAATGATGTCCTCATCCGGCATGGTGCGGGCAAAGCCGCCGACGCCGCCGGCCCGCGGCAGCAGGGTCACCTTGTCGAGGCGATCCGCGTGGGGAATGAGGGTGGTGAGCAGGGCGTGCCCCACTTCGTGGTACGCGATCAGGCGCTTCTTGGCGCTGTCGAGCAGGGGAGCCACGGCCAGGCCCATGGTGATGCGCTCCAGGGCATCGCTGAGCGCCTGGTCATCGATGCTGGCTTTCTGGCGGCGTGCGGTGAGGATGGCCGCCTCATTGAGCAGGTTGGCCAGATCCGCCCCGGAGAATCCAGGCGTGCGGGCAGCCCAGGTGGCCATTGACACCTCGTCCGAGAGGGGCCTGCTGCGGGCATGCACAGCCAGGATCGCTTCGCGGCCGCGCCGGTCGGGCAGATCCACGCTGATCTGGCGATCAAAGCGACCGGGCCGGGTGAGGGCCACATCCAGAACATCCGGCCGGTTGGTGGCCGCCAGCAGGATCACGCCGGAGTTTTCCTCGAAGCCATCCATTTCGGTGAGCAGCTGATTGAGGGTCTGCTCCCGTTCGTCGTTGCCACCGCCGATGCCCGCTCCACGCTGGCGCCCCACGGCATCAACTTCATCAATGAAGATGATGCAGGGAGCCTTTTCCTTGGCGCGGCGGAACAGGTCGCGGACCCGGCTGGCGCCCACGCCCACGAACAACTCCACGAACTCCGAGGCCGCCATCGAGAAGAAGGGCACACCCGCCTCGCCGGCGATCGCCTTGGCAAGGAGGGTTTTGCCGGTGCCAGGCGGGCCCACCAGCAGAACACCGCGCGGAATCTTGGCGCCGATGGAGGTGAAGCGCTCGGGCTGGCGCAGGAAGCTCACCACCTCCTGCAGTTCTTCCTTGGCCTCGTTGATGCCCGCCACATCCTCGAAGCGCACCGACACCGTGCCTTCGGGCTGGAGGCGAGGCTGGCTGCGCCCGAAGCCGATCGCCTTGTTGGCCACCTGGGAGGAGCGCCGGATCAGCAGCGTGAGACCGCCCACCAGCATCACCACCAGCAGCACATTGACCACCAGGCCAGCGGTGGCATCTTCCTGGCGATCATCACGGACGCTGAGCGGCACCTTGGCCTGTTCGGCGGTGCTGAGCAGCAGGGTGTCGTTGGCGAACACCGGCACCCGCGCTTTGCTGCCATCGGCCATGGTGACCAGGGCTTCCCGCTGGCGCAGCGACAGCTCCACCTCCTTCACCTGGCCGGCCCGCATCAGGGCCAGCAGCTCGCTGTAGGTAGGGGCCGGAGCCTGCTGCACGCCAAAATTGCCGAAGAGGCCAGGGCGAGACTCGGCAGCAGCCGGAGGCGGGGCTGCGGGCGTCGCTTGACCGGGAGGCTGGTCTTGAGCTGCTTTCTCCGTAGGGGTCGGCTCTGCGGTGGAACGTTCTGAGGCGGAGCCTTCTGTGGCGGCCTGCTCAGCGTCGGGCTGTGTTGGAGGGGTCTGGTTGCCGGGAGTAGGACTGGTGCTGGTGGCGGCTGGCCTCGATTCAACGGCAGGAGCCGCTGTGGGATCTGGGGCAACCGACAGGGCAGCGGTGGACCCGCTGGACCAGAGCGGATGCACAGGAGGCGCGCTGCTCACGGGGATTTGCTTCTCCTTGGAGCTTAGCGATTTGACGAAAGGCAGGCCGGCAGCGGAAAGTAGTTGTTTGGCAGTAGGTAGGGAATGGCTGTTCCCAAGAAGAAAACGTCCAAAGGCAAGCGCAATCAGCGCCACGCGCACTGGAAAGCCAAAGCTGGCGTTGCCGCCAGCAAGGCGCTCTCCCTAGGCAAAGCCGTGCTCAGCGGCCGGGCTCAGGGCTTCGTCTATCCGATCGACGACAGCGCCGAAACCGAAGAAAGCTGAGGACCTGCCAGGCGCGCCTGCTCACCGGTGCCCATCCAACGGAAGCGGCGCCGGCTGTCCAGTAGCCCCACCGCTTCCACAACCTGCTCCTGGCCTGGGTCGGTGCACCAGACCAAGGGATCCTGGTAAAGGGCTGGTGGAAGAGACCACAGGCTGGCCCGCACAATCCTTTCCAGGTCGGCCCCACGCAACGCTATGGCTGCCGGGAGTGGACCTTCTGTGGAGCTTCGGAAAGCGGAAGCGCTGATCCCGGCGTCCCCACCCATTGAGCCGCCCAGGCGGCGCTGGCGGGCTTCAGCCTGAAAGCGCCAGCGGCGTGGCCAGCTCCAGTCGAGCGGTCGCAGCACCCACAGCCCATCCAGCTGCGCCCACACCGGCGCGTAGGGCAACAGCGCAGCGTCCCAATCCGGCAGCCATGCCTGTTCCTCGGGCGTCAACCCCAGTGCCGCCCCACCCCCCAGCCGCTCCAGCCGCCCCGCCAGTGCTGCCGGGCCAATCGCACGGCAACCGATCATCCAGCCCTCCAGCAGCACCACATCGGCCTGCTGGGCGCTCCAACCGCTGCGATCACCACGCCCTTGCCGCAGGCGTTTATCGAAGCGGGGCCAGCGCAGGATCCCTTCCTGGCGCCAGCGTGTGAGCTGGTGGGCGAGCAGGTCCGCGTCATGGCTGCCAGGAGGAACCCGGTCGACACCAAAGGGATTGCCCGCCATGCGGCTGATGCGCTCCTGCCAGGGCCAGTAGAAGTCGTCGATCGAGAGGCTGCTCAGGCTGAGGCCCAGCGCCGGTGCCAAGGCGCTCAGCCAGGCACCGAGGCTGGATTTGCCGGCCCCCACCGGGGCGTTGAGGCCGATCAGCAGGCGCTTGCCCTTGGCCACCTCGCGCTGGCAGCGGGTCAGCAGCGGTAACACCACCGCCCAGCGCGGATCAGGCGGAATGGACAGGGCGTCGGGATGCTGCCGCCAGCGCTCCTGCCAGGCCACAGCATCCGCCACACCGCAGGCCTGCAGCAGGCGGCCGTAGGGAGCCTCAGGCCAGAGCGGGGTGTACGACGGCTCTGGAGTGTGCGTCACGAGCCCAGCTTGAACGCCTCTGCCACCACGGCGTAGACGAACCCGAGGCGCAGGTGGTCGCAGATCACCCAGGCCAGGGTGGGTTCACCGCGCACCTGGTGGCTGCGCACCCGTACCAGCACTTCGAGCAGCACCACCAGCAGAAGCACCACCACCGGCCGCTGCCCGATGGTGACGAGGAAATAGGAGGTGAGGTTGTTACCGCCGAAATACCCGGCCAGCAGGGCGATCAACGACAAGCTGCGGCGTCGCCAGGTGCCACGCACCCCCTGCAGCAGGGCAGCGGCGCTGCGATCGAGCAGGTGCTGAAAGCGGGTGGCCTGAACCGGCGGGGTGCTCATGACGGAACGGCCAGCTGCTCCAGGTAGGAGAGCGTGATCAGGCCGTCAGGGCAAGGTGGGCCCTGCAGCACCGAGATGGGAGCGCCGCCCTCACCCAGCTGGCTCACAATGGCGGCCGCCCCCTCGAACACAGCGAGCGGTTCCTGGCGTGTGGCTTCGCTGAGGGTCACCAGGGTGCGCAGGCCGGCGGCCGTGGCGGCCCGAGTGCCGTTGCTGGAATCCTCAATTGCCACCACCGCCGCCGCCGGCATCGCCAACTGGCTGAGGGCAAGGGTGTAAGCGTCGGGCGAAGGCTTGAGGGCAGCCACGTCGTCGCCGCACACAAGAAAGGCGAAGGTGGCCGCCGCCCCAGGCAACAGGCGCTCGATCAGTGCCTGCGCGGAGACGCGCCCGCTGGTGGTGACCACCGCCTGGCGGAGGCCGGCGCTGGCGGCGGCCGTGATCAGCCGCTCGACGCCCGGGCGCAGCCGGATCGCCCCGGATGCCATCAGGGCTGTGTAGTGCTGTTGCTTGCGACGCACCAGGGCATCCAGCAAGGCGGGATCGGGGGGCTCAGGCCCCTGGTCGCTGAGATAGACGCGCAACCGCTCCCGGCCGCCACTGATCGCCAGCAACTGGATGTAGGTGGCCGGATCCCAGTGCCAGGGGAGACCTTCCTCGGCAAACGCCAGGTTGAAAGCCGGGCGATGACCGTCCAGCTCCGTTTCCGCCAGCGTGCCGTCCACGTCCCAAAGCAGGGCGCCAAGGGAAGGCTTCAGAGGAGCGTCATCCATGGAGGGAGGGTAGGCAAAGGCGCATGAACAGCCAGCACACAGAATGCGAAGGCCGCCTCGACGATGGCCTGTTGTCCCGCCTGCCCGAGCAACGCTGGCAGTTGCCGGCGCCCCTGCCGGCCCCGGAGGCCAGTGACCCGGCAGCCAGGGATACCGCTGCGGCGCTGGCCGCCCTGGGTCTGCCGCCCGAACTGCTGGCCGTGCTGCGCCGGCGGGGCTTTGACAGTGCGGCGACGATCACCGCCTTGCTGGACCCCCCCGCCGCCCCCGATCCTCAGCAGCATTTCCAGGACCTGGGCGTGGCGGTGGAGCGCCTGGCGCTGGCCTGTGGGCGAAGCGAAGCCGTGGCGATCTGCGGCGACTACGACGCTGACGGCATGACCAGCACGGCCCTGCTTGTGGGCGTGCTGGAGCGGCTGGGCGCCCGGCCGATGGCGGCGATTCCCAGCCGTCAGGACGATGGCTATGGCCTCAACACGGCGATGGTGGAGCGCCTGGCCGGCGACGGCATCCGCCTGCTGGTGACGGTGGACAACGGCATCGCCGCCGCGGACGCCCTGAACCGGGCTCTGCAGCTGCAGGTGGACGTGATCCTCACCGATCACCACACCATTCCGCCGGAGCCACCGCCTTACCTGGCGCTGCTGCATCCCGCCCGCACCCCCGAAGCCTCGCCCTACCGAGGCCTGGCCGGAGTGGGGCTTGCCTACGTGCTGGCGGTGGCGCTGGCAGAGCGGTTGAAGCGCGCGGATGCCACCGGCATGGCGCTTGACCTGTTCTGCATCGGCACGATCGCGGACATGGCGCCCTTGCACGGGGTGAACCGCCGCTGGCTTCAGGACGGCCTGTGCCGCTTGCAGGGCTCCGCGCTGCCGGGACTGCAGGCCCTGCAGCGGCTGGCTGGACTCGGGGAGCGACCGCTGGATGCCATGGCGGTGGCCTTTCAGATCGCGCCGCGGATCAATGCCGTCGGCCGGCTCGGGGATCCCCAGCTGGTGGTCGACCTGCTGACCACCGCAGATCTGGAGTGCGCCATGGAACTGGCGCAGCAGTGCGAGGCGCTCAACCGGCAGCGCCGCGATCTCTGCGATGCCATCGAAGCGGAGGCGGTGGCACTGGTGGAAGCCGACGGTCCCGAGCGCAGCCCTTTTCTGCTGCTGGCCCAGAGCCATTGGCACCACGGCGTGATCGGCGTGGTGGCGGCCCGGCTGGTGGAGCGTTTTGGTGCACCGGTGGCCCTGCTGGCCGGCGAGGGCAACGGGCTGCTGCGGGCTTCGGTACGGGCGCCCAAGGGATTTGCGGTGGATGCGGCGCTGCATGCCTGCCACAACCTGCTTGAACGTCACGGCGGCCACCCCGCCGCCGGTGGTTTCACAGTGCGGGCCGAAAACGTCGCGGCTCTCCACGACGCACTCAACACCATCGCCAGCGCCACTGCCAGCCCCCTGGGCAGCGGACTGCTGGTGGAGCCCGAAGCACGGCTGGCGCTCGATCGCATCGATAGACCGTTCTGGCTCTGCCTGCAACGGCTGGAGCCGTTCGGTGCCGGCCACGAAACACCCGTGTTCTGGAGCCAGCAGTGCCGCGTGGTGGAGCAGCGCAGCCTGCGGGGCGGCCATCTGCAGCTGCTGCTGGAGCAGAACGGCATCCGGCAGCGGGCGATCGCCTGGCGCTGGCAAGGAGAAGGAGCGGTGCCGGCCGTGGTGGACGTGGCCTTTCGCCTCCGGCTCAACCACTGGCAGGGCGAGGAGCGCCTGCAGCTTGAAGTGGTGGGCCTGCGCGAGAGCGGTGGGGGCGAGGTGCTGCTGCAGCGCCGCCAACGCTCCTACTGGTGCCGGGTGGAAGCGGAGGAGTTGCGCATCCGCAATGCCTCAGGCGAAGAAATGGGCGTCCCGCTGCACGAAACGAACGTGCAGGGGGAGAGGCACCCCTACGTGCAGGGGCTGATTGATGAAGCGACTCTGGCTTTGGGCCTGGTGGCCTGAGGGGTGTGTTGGCGCAGGGCGTGGGCCTGCGCCGGACGAGGGGCCAGTGCCAGGGGCAGCAGGCTCAGAGCGCGCCGCGCCGATAGAAAAGGATGAAGATCACGGCCGGGCCGGCCAGGGTGATCAGAGCCAGGGCGAGGAAGTTGGCGATCAGATGGAAATCAATACCCATGGTCCGAAAGCTCGCAAGGAAAGCGCTCTGCGTGGCAGCCTAAGGGTCGTGGTGACGGGCATCCCGGTGGCGACCATGCCACTGTGACGGCTTGTCACAGCAACGCGGGGTGACCTGATGGTCTGCGGAACCCACTGGAGCTGCATCTCTGGGTGTGGAGCCTGCTGTCGCCTCGATCCCGAGGAGCGGAGCGAGGCCCTTGAAGCGCTCAATCCCCGGCAACGGGAGACCTATCTCTCGATGGTGGGCGCTGACGGCTGGTGCCGCCATTTCGACACCGGCTCCCGCCGCTGCAGGATCTACGCCGAGCGGCCCGATTTCTGCCAGGTGAGCCAGCTGGCCAGCCTGTTCGGAGTGCCCGCAGCAGAAAGCGAGGCCTTTGCGATCCGTTGCTGCCAGCAGCAGATCCGCAGTGAATTCGGTGGGCGCAGCAGGGAGCTGCGCCGCTTTGAACGGGCCACCCGCCGGGCGCCGGCGCCGCTGAACGACCAACCTGGTTCCGTTGCCTCCTGCCCTTCATGAGCGCCACCAACGACCCCGGCACCGGGCCAGCCGCAGATCCTGCGCCCCTGCCGGCCGACGCCCCGGACAAAGGCGGAGCCGTCCTGCCGGCCTCGTTCGTGAGCATCCTGTTCACCACTTTCACCACGGTGTTTCTGGCGGAACTGGGCGACAAGACCCAACTGGCCGCCCTGTTGTTATCCGCTCAATCCGGACGCCCCGGGGTGGTGTTCCTGGGGGCGGCACTGGCCCTGATCTGCTCCAGCCTGGTGGGGGTGCTGCTCGGCCGCTGGCTGGCCACGGTGCTCCCGCCGCAACGCCTCGAACTGATCGCCGGGCTGCTGATGGTGGCGCTCGGCCTCTGGCTGGGCATCCAGGCAGCTGTGCAACTGCTGCAGGTCCCCGCGGACGCCGTGCTGCTTCCTTGATCCAGCCGGCTTGGGTTGAACCTTCACCCGGCCTCATCGTCTCGTGACGTTGATCTCCCCTTGGATGGATCGAGTGCTTGGTTGATCAATCCCGGCCGATCCACTCCTTGGTGATCCGCTCTCGGTTGATCCACTGCTTGAGTGATCGTCTCCTTGGTTGTTCTTCGCACAGATTCAGTTGGCCCGGGTGGAGCGCCCTCCGTTTGAGCGAACACTCCCCCTGACCAAGCCGCTGTAATCCCGGTCCTGCCGTCCACCGCCTCAATCCGATGCAACTTCCGCTGCTGGCCTCCACCTTTCTCACGGTGTTCGTGGCCGAACTCGGTGACAAAACCCAGCTCACGATCGTGACGATCAGCGGCACCTCCAGCAACACTCTGGCGGTGTTTCTCGGCAGCGCCGGTGCGCTGGTGCTGGCCAGCCTGCTAGGGGCCCTGGCCGGGGGGTCTCTCTCCTCGCTGATCCCGCCGGCCGCCCTGCAGCTGGCCGCCTCGCTGGGGTTCCTGGTGATCGGCAGCCGCCTGCTGATCCGGGTGCGGCAGGAGGCTTCGTAAAGTCTTTGCTAAGACGCCAGTTCCCGGGGGCTCCGCTGCATGCCCCGGGAACCGCCATCCCTTTCCACGTTCCTGGCTCCAACCCTGTCTCTCCCCGCTGCTCCGATGAAGTTTTCGGTCGCTGACCTGCTCGACCACCTGCCCGAATCCGATGTTCTGCCGGTCGAGCAGCTTGAGAAGGCACTGGGTCTGAGCCTTACGCCCGACAAGCAACACCTCCGCATCGCCCTGGCAGGCCTTGAAAAAGTGGGGCTGCTGGAGGCGAACGAGGCCGGCATCTCACGACGCGCCGACGACAGCCTGATCGAGGCCCGGCTGCGCTGTTCCAGCAAGGGGTTCTGCTTCGCCCTGCGCGAAGACGGAGGCGATGACATCTACATCCGCGACCACCAGCTCAATCACGCCTGGAACGGCGACCGCGTGCTGGTGCGGATCACGCGGGAGGGAGGGCGCCGTCGCTCCCCGGAGGGCGGGGTGCAATGCATCCTCGAGCGGGCCACTGCCAGCCTGCTGGCTCAGGTGGAGCAACAGGACGACCGGCTGGTGGCCGTGCCCCTCGACGACCGGCTGCTGACCACTGTGGCCCTGCCCGCAGACGATGCCGTCTACCTCGACCCTGCGGCCGAATCGGTGGTGGAGGTGCGGCTCGATCGCTACCCGGTGGCCCAGTTCCCTCCCCAGGGCCATGTGGCCCGGCGTCTGCCGATCAAAGGGGGCGAGGAGGCAGACCTGGATCTGCTGCTCACCAAACATGGCCTGCGCGAACGGGCCAGCGCCCCCCGCGCCAGCCTGCGCAGCCCCAACGACAAGGGCCGCACCGACCTCACCGGCCTGCCCACCCTGCTGCTGAGGCCCTGGCAGGGAGCGGAGGCGCCGGAACTGCCGGCCCTCTCCCTGGAGGAAAGCGACGAAGGCCTGCGGGTGTGGATCCACAGCCCCGCCGTGGCCGAGCGGATCACGCCCGGCAGCGCCACCGACCAGTGGCTGCGCCAGCAGAGTTCGGCCTACTGCCTCGGCAAGCGCTGGTTGCCGCTGCTGAGCCCGGCGCTCGCCAAGGCCACTGCCTTCCGGACCGGCGAATCCGCCGCCGCCGTTTCGGTGGCCCTGACGATCACGCCGGAAGGGCAGCTGAGCCACTACCGCTTCGCCCTCACCACCATCCGCCCCGACGCCGAAGTGGATGCCGCTGCCCTCGAGGCCCTGGCGGACCGCAAGCCGAAGGCCCGCACGGTGCCGGCCTCGCTCAAGGCGCTCAAAACCGTTCTGCCCGACCTGGAACGCCTGATGGCGGTGGGTCGTGGGCTGCAGGAGCAGCGGCTGGCGGCCGGCTCGGTCGATCTCGATCTGCCCTTCCCCCCGCTGGAGGTGCTCGGTGATCTGCGCACACCCGAACCCGATGAGTGCCACCGCGGCTGGATGATCGCCCTTCCCTCCACCCAGCCGCTGGCCCTGCTGCGGGAAGTGGTGCTGCTGGCGGGCCGCGCTCTGGGTCATCACCTGCAGGCACTGCAGCTGCCGGCTCTGTTCGCGGTGCAGGCGGCGCCCGATCCGGCGGAAATCAACGAAGTGGCCAAGGCCGCCCTGGCCCTCGATGTCCCCCTTGACCTGGACGACGAGGGCAATGCCCCCGCACCCGGCGTGCTGGCCACGATCTTCGCCGCCAGCGAACGCCGCCGCGGCTTGCAGCACCAGCTCAGCGAGGTACTCAGGCCCGTGCAGATCAGCCTGGAGCCGGGGCCCAACCTGCTCGCCGGCGAAACGCAGGCCTACGCCCCCTGGTGCCTGGCCACCTCCTCCTACGCCGATCTGTGGAACCAGCAGGTGCTGGTGCTGCTGCTCACCGAGGGCAAGGATCGCCCCAGCGTGCGCCATAAAACCCGGGTCGACCTGGCCTCCGATGCCTGCCACGGCCAGATCGACTGGCCACTGCTGCCGCCGAGCCAGATGGCCGAGCTGCAGCAATCCCGCAGCGTGTCCCTGCTGCAGCGCCTCAATGGCCGGGCCCGCTTCGTCGCCGACCTCCAGGGCGACCTGCTGGCGATGGCCCAGGCCCGCGCCGCCGAACCCCTGGTGGGCGAGACACTCACCGGTGTGATCAGCGGCGTGCAGAGCTACGGCTTCTTCGTGGAAATCCCTCCGTCCCTGGTGGAAGGGCTGGTGCACGTGAGCTCGCTCAAGGACGACTGGTACGAATACCGCTCCCGCCAGAACCGGCTGGTGGGGCGCAAGAACCGCCGCACCTACATGCTGGGGGACGCTGTTGAGGTGACCATCCTCAAGGTGGACGCCCTGCGCCATCAGATCGATCTGGCGGCGATCCTGCCGGACGACGACGGCAGCGGCAGTGAGCTGGGCGGTGCAGGCCACTTCAGCGGTGATACAGGCGCTGAAGATGGCGCGGGCCCCGACGGTCAGGACGGCATCGACGCCGAGACCGACACGGAGGCCTGAGCGATGGACCCGGTGGTTCTGGCGGTCTCCGGCGCGTCCGCCATGCCGCTGGCGGAGCGGGCCCTGCAGCTGCTGCTGCAGGCGGGCCAGCCCGTGGAGCTGATCGTCAGCCGCGGCGCCATCACCGTCTGGCTGGCGGAGCAGGGCCTGCGCATTCCCGTCGAGCCCGAGGCCCAGACGGCGTTCTGGCTGCAGCGCACGGGCTGTGCCGATGGGCCGCTGCGCTGCCACCGCTGGAACGATCAGACGGCGGCGATCGCCAGCGGCAGCTTCCGCACCCGCGGCATGGTGATCCTGCCGGCCAGCATGGGCACGGTCGGACGGATCAGCAGCGGTGTCGCGCTGGACCTGGTGGAGCGGGTCGCCGATGTGCACCTCAAGGAGGGCCGGCCACTCGTGATCGCACCGCGGGAGATGCCATGGAACCTGGTGCACCTGCGCAACCTCACCCAGCTAGCGGAGGCCGGTGCCCGCATCGCTCCGCCGATTCCCGCCTGGTACCAGCAGCCCCGCTCCCTGGAGGACATGGTGGATTTCCTGGTGATCCGGGTGTTCGATTCGCTGGGGTTCGAGCTCGGTGAGCTGCGCCGGTGGCAGGGTCCGGTCGAGCTGGCGCTCCCCACCTGAGACCCGCCGTGCTGCAACGCCTGCTGCTGCTGCCACTGCTCGCCCCGTTGCTGGCAGTGCTGCTGGTGGGTGCCTTAAACCCGCGGCCAGCCACCAGCCTGCGGCTGCTGATCTGGACCTCACCGGCGCTGCCGATCGGTCTGTGGATCGCCGCAGCAGCCGGTGGTGGCGCCGCCCTGAGCGCGGGTGCCACGGCGCTGGCGCTCAAGGGTCAGTCCCGGGTCGTCGTTCAGCGGCAACGCAGGGGTCTGGAGCCGCCAGCCCAGCAGGAACCATGGGACCTGCCCCGCAGCGAGCCGTCGCGGCGCCGCGACGCACCCGTTGAGGGGTCCGGGCGCGGGCGCCCGTTTGACGCAGCAGCGGCCGGCCCTGTTCGCGCCGCTGGAGACCCTGCCCCCACCGTGGCCGTCCCGTTTCGGGTGATCCGCCGCGCTGATCCAGGAATGGGCGCTGCCGGAGCTTCTGCTGCAGCCACCGCAGGAGATGCCGCTGCGGATGGCTGGGAGGCGCCACCAAGCGACGACTGGTGAACCAGCCGGACGGTACCGCCCCTAAAGTTCCCAGACCTGAACGCCAGATCCCCGTGCCGGTGAGCGAACCCAACGGAGCCGCCCCCACGCCATCTGCCGTGGAAGCCGCGGAGAAGCCGGCCGCCAAAGCCAAGCCCCCGGCAGTGGAGGACAAGCCGTTTGCCGAGTTCGTGCCGGAGATCTTCCTGCCGGCACTGGCCAAGGAAATGCAGGCCTACGGCGGGCCCTCGCCGGAGCTGAGCTTTGAGCAGGCGCCGATGCCCGTTGTGGGTAGCGACTGCTGGGTGGTGAAAGGGTGCATGCCCCGGGGCCGGCGGTTCTGGCTGTGTTTCACCACCACCGACATCCACGGCCCCAAAACCTTCAGCCTGGCCGAATCCGGTAGCGAACCCACCTTGCTGGAGTCGTTTCTGATCGATGAGCGCAAAGCCACCCTGCCCCTGCTGGTGTCCAGGGTTGTGTCACGGCTCAACGGGCAGAAGTGGCTCGGGCCCAACTGAGGCCAGCGCACCGGGCCCGGCCGGTACCTCAAGCACGCCGCCCCATTGGAGACACAGCGTTGAGCCTCTATCACGGCTCGATCTGTTGGAGCGTCACAACTGGGCCCCTTCGGCTCGGATGGCCCTTACGATGCCTGCATCGCCTGCCTCGACGCCAGAATGGTGCCTCCCACCGCCGCACCCAGCGCTCCCGTCGCCGCTTCGAACGACCACGCACCGGCCTTCAAGGATCCGGTCAAGGACACGATCCTCACCCCGCGGTTCTACACCACAGATTTCGACGCCATGGCGGCGATGGATCTGCGGCCCAACGAAGTGGAGCTGGAGGCGATCTGCGAAGAGTTCCGCAAGGACTACAACCGCCACCACTTCGTTCGTAACGGCGAATTCGACGGCGCCGCCGACAAGCTCGATCCCGACACCCGCCGTGTGTTCGTCGAGTTTCTCGAGCAGAGCTGCACATCGGAGTTTTCCGGCTTCCTGCTCTACAAGGAGCTGAGCCGCCGCATCAAAGCCAAGAACCCGCTTCTGGCCGAATGCTTCGCCCACATGGCCAGGGATGAGGCCCGCCATGCCGGCTTCCTCAACAAGGCCATGGGCGACTTCGGGCTCCAGCTCGATCTGGGCTTTCTCACAGCCAGTAAGTCATACACCTTCTTCAAGCCCAAGTTCATCTTCTACGCCACCTACCTCTCGGAGAAGATCGGCTACTGGCGCTACATCGCCATCTACCGCCACCTCGAGAAGAACCCTGACAGCAAGATCTTCCCGATCTTCAACTTCTTCGAAAACTGGTGCCAGGACGAAAATCGCCATGGCGACTTCTTCGACGCTCTGATGAAGGCCCAGCCGGACACCGTGCGTGGCCTGCAGGCGCGCCTCTGGTGCCGTTTCTTCCTGCTGGCTGTGTTCGCCACCATGTACGTCCGTGACGTGGCCCGCAAGGAGTTCTACGAAGCCCTTGGCCTTGATGCCCGCGCCTACGACAAGTACGTGATCGCCAAGACCAACGAAACCTCCGCCCGGGTGTTCCCCGTGGTGCTCAACGTGGAGCACCCACGTTTCTATGAGCGGCTGGAGCGGATCGTGGGCAACAACCAGGCCCTCAGCGCCGCCGATGCCTCCGCCGCCATCGCTCCGCTCAAGGTGCTGCGCAAGCTGCCCTTCTGGGCCGCCAACGGCCTCGAAATGGCGAAGCTGTTCTTCATGGCTCCGATTCGCAGCGAGGCCTTCCAGCCGGCTGTGCGCTGATCCTCAGCCGTTTGAAGTGCCTGGCCAGGGGCCTACCCAACCCAGCAAATCTCTGGGGGGTCCCTGGCAGCGAAGCTGCTGAGGCATCCCGTGCCTGCGGCCTCGCCGTTAGCCTGAGCCACCAAGATCAGGCCGACTTCCTTGGTTGCTTCCACTGCTCGCCCCTTGCTGGCGCTCGAAGGTTTTGACCTCAGCTGGCGTCAACGCCTGGAGCCGTTGCTGGCTGCAGGGCGCGCCGCTGGAGCCAGCCTGGTGGAGGTGTTCCTGGAGAGCACTGACCACATCGGCTTGCTGGCTGAGCAGGACCGCATCACCAGCGTGAGCCCGGCCTTCGGCCGCGGCGCTGGTGTGCGCGTGTTCCGCGACGAGCGCGATGGCTTTGTCTCCACCAACGACCTCAGCGAGCGGGGCCTGATGGTGGCGCTGGAGCAGGCCCTGGGCATGCTGGGCCTCACGGTCAACAGCAACGGCATCAGCGGATTCGACGGGCTGCCCGACCTGCGCGACTACGCCCTCGCCAAGGGCGACTGGCTGGTTGCCTGCCCGACCCTGGCGGAAAGCACCGACCGGCTACTGGAGGGCACCGCCCTGCTGGAACGGCACGGCCAGCACCTGCAGGCACGCCGCGGCAGCTACGCCCGCGACTGGCAGGAGGTGATGGTGGCCGCCAGCGATGGCACCTTCGCCCGCGACATCCGGCTGCACCAGTCGGTGGGGCTCACGGCCCTGGCCGCCGACGGGGAGCACCGGGCCAGCCAGGGCCGCCGTTATGGCAGCACCGACCGCCCGGACGATCTGCGCCAGTGGGATGCCCAGACGGCCGCCCTCGATCTGTGTGCCAGCACCCAGGCCATGCTGCATGCCGAGTATGTGGAAGCGGGCACCTACCCCGTGGTGCTTGCCAACCGCTTCGGCGGTGTGATCTTCCACGAGGCCTGCGGGCACCTGCTGGAAACCACCCAGGTGGAGCGGGGCACCACCCCCTTTGCCGATCGGATCGATGCTCCGATCGCCCACAGCGCCGTGACGGCGATCGACGAGGGGCTCAGCGACGGCGCCTTCGGCAGCCTGTCGATGGACGACGAGGGCATGGCGCCCCAACGCACGGTGCTGATCGAGAACGGGGTGCTCAAGCGTTTCCTCTCCGACCGCGCCGGTGAATTGCGCACCGGCCACCCCCGCACCGGCAGCGGCCGGCGCCAGAGCCACGCCTTCGCGGCCGCCAGCCGCATGCGCAACACGTACATCGCCGCCGGGCCGCACACCCCGGAGCAGCTGATCGAATCGGTCGATCGGGGCTTGTACTGCAAATCGATGGGTGGCGGCAGCGTGGGCCCCACCGGCCAGTTCAACTTTGCGGTGGAGGAGGGCTATCTGATCGAGAACGGTCGCCTCGGCAAGCCCGTGAAAGGAGCCACCTTGATCGGTGAAGCCAAAGAGGTGATGCCCCGGCTCTCGATGTGCGCCAATGATCTGGAGCTGGCAGCCGGCTTCTGCGGTTCGGTGAGCGGCAGCATCTTCGTCACCGTGGGGCAGCCGCACATCAAGGTGGATGCCATCACCGTGGGAGGCCGCTGATCATGAGCACCACCACAGCGGGAACCACCTTGGGCCTCGACGCCCACGCCCTCAGTGAGCAGCTCAGCGGCCTGGCCCAGGGCCTGGGCATCGAGCGCTGGGATCTGGGCGCCGCCTGCAGCACCGACACCTCCGTGCAGGTGGACCGCGGCGAAGCCAAGCAGCTCAAGGGCGCCCAGCGCAGCGCCATCACCGTCCGTGTCTGGAACGGGGATGGCCTCGTGGGCATCACCAGCACCTCCGACCTCTCTCCCGCCGGCCTGGCCCGTGCCCTCAGCGGTGCCCGCGATGCCAGCGCCTACGGCAACGCCGACGACATCCCGGCCTTCTCGCCGCTGGGCACGGCCCCGCTCGAACCGCTTGATCAGCCACTGGTGGAACCGCGCGGCATCCTCGAGCTGCTCGACACCCTGCGGGAAGCGGAGCGCGACCTGCTCGGCCGCCATGCCGCCATCACCACCGTTCCTTACAACGGCCTGGCCCAGCGCAGCAGCGAGCGCCTCTACCTCAACAGTGCCGGCGCCTGCCGCGAGCAGAAGCTCACCACCGCCAGCCTTTACCTCTATGCCCGCGGTGAAGAGGAGGGCCGCAAACCCCGCAGCAGCGGCGCCGTGCGCCTGGCCTACGGCCTGCAGCAGCTGGATGTGGCCGGCTGCATCGCCGAAGCGGCCGAGCGCACCATCGCCCATCTCGATTACGCCCCGATCCAGACAGGGCACTACACCTGCATCTTTTCGCCGGAAGCCTTCCTCGACCTGATCGGCGCCTTCAGCAGCCTGTTCAATGCCCGGGCCGTGCTCGACGGCGTCAGCCTCAGCAACCGCGACGCGCTCGGCAGCGCCCTGGCGGTGCCATTTCTCTCCATCCACGACAACGGCCTGCATCCCGGCAATGTGGGCGCCTCGAACTTCGATGGCGAAGGCACGCCCGTGCGGCGCCTGGCCCTGGTGGAAGGGGGCGTGCTGCGCCACTTCCTGCATTCCGAAGCCACGGCGCGCGCCTTCGGGGTGGAGCCCACCGGCCATGCGGGCCTGGGCGCCAAGGTGTCGGTGGGGCCGCATTGGTTCGAGGTGGGGCCAAGCGCCGGTTCCTCCGGCGGCGCCAGCGGCCTGGATCGCCACACTGCCGACGGCGTGGTGTGGATCGATTCGCTCTCGGCACTGCACGCCGGTGTGAAGGCGAGCCAGGGATCGTTCTCACTGCCGTTTGATGGCTGGCTGATCCGCAACGGCGAAGCGCGCTCGATCGAAGCGGCCACCGTGGCCGGTGACATCCGGGCTGTGCTCAAGGGCATCCTCGGCTTTGAAGGGGAGGCCAAGCTCACCCCCGATGGCCTCTGCCCGCACGTGTGGGTGGAAGGCCTGTCCGTGACCGGCGACGCCTGAACGGCACCGGCCCCGTTTGATCCACCCGCCCACGTCCCTGTGAAGATCCTGTTCTGGGGCACGCCGGCCTACGCCGTGCCCAGCCTTGAGGCGTTGGTGGCTGCCGGCCACGCAGTCGTGGGAGTGGTCAGCCAGCCCGACCGGCGACGTGGCCGGGGGGCGGCGGCCCAGCCATCGGCGGTGAAGGCCCGGGCCCTGGAGCTGGGGCTGCCGGTGTTCACTCCCACCCGTATCCGCCGCGAACCGGAGGTGCAGCAGCAGCTGGCAGCCCTCGGCGCCGACCTTTCGGTGGTGGTGGCCTTCGGCCAGTTGCTGCCGCCCGAGGTGCTGCAGCAACCGCCGCTGGGCTGTTGGAACGGCCACGGTTCCCTGCTGCCCCGCTGGCGCGGGGCCGGGCCGATCCAGTGGTGCCTGATGGAAGGCGACGCGCAGACGGGGGTGGGGATCATGGCGATGGAAGCCGGCCTCGACACGGGTCCGGTGCTGCTGGAAGGTCGTCTGCTGATCGGCCTGCTCGACAACGCCCAGCAGCTGGCAGCCCGGCTCAGTGCGCTCACCGCCACCCTGCTGGTGGAAGCGATGCCGAGGATCGAGGCCGCCGGCCCTGGTCCCGAACCGGAGCGCTGGCAGCGGCTGGGGCTGCGGCCCCAGGGCGACGACGGCGTGCGCTTGGCGCGGTTGTTGCGCAAGGAGGACTTCGCGGTGGATTGGAGCCGTTCGGCGCTGGCGATCCACCGCCAGGTGATGGGCTTGTACCCCGGCGCCACCACCACGCTGGCGGGCAAGCGGCTCAAGCTGCTCGCCACCGAGCCGCTGGTGGCCAGGCTGGCGGAGCAACTGAGCGCCGACGTCCGGGCGCTGGCCACCGGCGTGGCTGAGCAGCAAGGGAGACCCGGTGAGGTGCTGGCTCTGCTGCCAGGCGTGGGGCTGGTGCTGGGCACCGGCGGCTGCCCGCTGCTGCTGCGCAGTGCCCAGCTGGAGGGCAAACAGGCGGCCAGCGGCCAGCCCCTGCTCCAGCAGCTGGGCCTGCAAGCGGGTGACCGGCTGGGTGAGAAGGGGGCAGGGTCTGCTCCAGAGGGGTCGCTCGGCGGGAGCTGAGCGCGGTTCCGCTGGTGCTCAGGCCAGGCGCCTTTCGATCTGCTGCTCAGGCCGGGCGTCTTTCCATACAGTGACGCCACGAGCGGACAGGACAGGCGCGATGGAGGGAGCCGGAGTGGCGGTGAATGCGCAGGAACCGGCAGCAGCGATGGAGAACGGGGGCCGCAGTGATCCGCTGCTGTGGGCCCTGGATCATGCGCAGGCACCTTTGCGGGTGGGCACCTGGCTGAAGGTGGAAGCCGATCAGGCCGCGGTGTTCGCCGTGGGGAATCAGCTGGCCGATGTGCTCCTCACGGGCCGCCATCAGCTGCGGCGCCAGTCGCTGCCGAAGCTGGCGGGGTTGATCGACCTGCCGGGGCAGGAAGGCAGCTTCTTCAATGCCCAGATCCACGTGGTGGACCTGCGCCCCTTCACGGCCCTGCCCTGGGGTGAGAGACGTGCGCAGCCGATGGTCGCCACTGCGCTCCGTCCGGTGGCTCCCTCGCCGGAGACCTTCAGCGCCTCCGGGCTCTGCGCGATCCAGTGCCTGGACCCGCTGCTGGTGCTACGTACCGTGGGCGCCCGCCAGCTGATCGAGGGCCCGTCACGGCCGGCTGCACCGGTGACTGAGCTGATGGCCCCGCACCTGCTTGGCCTCTCCAGCCAGCTGCGGCAGGTGATCCGCGATGGTGCCCTTGGCCCAGCGCGGGAGGAGCCATCGCTGGCCATGCTGGCCAGCGACACAGGGGAGAGGTGCCGCAGCAGCTTTGCAGCTGTCGGACTGGCGCTCAGCGATGTGCGCATCGAGAGCCTCACCCTGCCGGCACGGAAGCCGAGCGGAGAACTACCGGCCTCGTTGGAAGCACTGATGAGCCTGTTCCGGCCGGCACCACCGCCACCACCACCGGCCTGAGCCGGTGGACTGGGCTGCAGGCTTGAGCGGAGGGTCAGGGGCGACGGGTACGAGCCCGCGCCGGGGCGGCGGCAGATCCGGAGCCCGGCGCCGGCCGGCGGGAGCGGGTGGGGGGACGATCAGGCCGGCCACCGCCTCCTCCGCCGGAGCGGCGTCCACCCTTGCCCCGCCCACCGCTGAGATCCAGCGGTGGGGCCGAGAGGATGGTGGGCTCAAACCCGGCGATCTCCAGCCGCGGCAGTGGGTTGCCGATCATCCGCTCGATCGCCCGCAGCAGCTCATGCTCCTCGGCGGCCACCAGGGAGATGGCATGGCCACTCTGGCCGGCACGGCCCGTGCGGCCGATGCGGTGCACGTAGTCCTCGGCCACGTTGGGCAGATCGAGGTTCACCACATGGGGCAACTGCTCGATGTCGAGGCCGCGGGCAGCCAGATCGGTGGCCACCAGCACACGCAGCTCGCCGCTCTTGAAGGTGGCCAGCGCCCGGGTGCGAGCGCCCTGACTCTTGTTGCCATGGATGGCCATGGCCGTGAGGCCCTCCTGGTTGAGGCGATCGGCCAGGCGGTTCGCACCGTGCTTGGTGCGCGAGAACACCAGCACCTGCCGCCAATCGCCCTGGCGCACCAGATGGGTGAGCAGATCAGCCTTGCGGGCCATGTCGCAGGGATGCATCACCTGCTCCACCAGCGGAGCGGCCCTGTTCTCGGGCGTGGCCTGCAGCTGCACCGGGTTGTGCAGCAACCCCTGAGCCAATTTGCGGATCGAGGGGTTGAAAGTGGCGGAGAACAACAGGTTCTGCCGCTTCGGCGGCAGCAAGGCCAGGATCTTCTGGATGTCGCGGATGAAGCCCATGTCGAGCATGCGATCGGCTTCATCAAGCACGAGGATTTCGAGCCGATCGAAGCGGATGGCGTTCTGCTGATAGAGGTCCATCAGTCGCCCCGGAGTGGCCACCAGCACGTCGGCGCCACGGCGCAGGCGCTGCATCTGCGGGTTGATCTTCACCCCGCCAAACACCACATCGCTGCGCAGATCGAGATAGCGCCCATAGACCTGCACGCTTTCCGCCACCTGGGCCGCCAGCTCGCGCGTGGGCGTGAGCACCAGGGAGCGCACCTGGTTGTTGCGGGCGTGGGGGCCGTGCTGAAGCCGCTCCAACATCGGCAGGGTGAAGCCGGCGGTCTTGCCGGTGCCTGTCTGGGCAGCCGCCATCACATCGTGGCCAGCGAGCACCGCTGGAATTGACTGCAGCTGGATCGGCGACGGCACCGTGTAGCCCTTGGCCGCGATCGCCTTGAGCAGCGGCTCCGAGAGACCAAGCGAATCAAAGGAGACGCCGGCATCGGGAAGGTCCGTCAGCACAGGCCGCTGCTGCGGTGCCTGCTCCTCTGCCTGAAGGCGACGGATGGGTGGCGTGCGGCGACCGCCGCTGGGTTGCTCCTGTCCCGGAGCTGGATGGGTCAGAAGGGTGATCGGAGCGGCTCGCATGGTGCCCCAAGCCTAGAGGGAGCCACCAAGCACGCCCGAGGGTGGAGAGGCCTTGGGGTTGAGGGCCTCAGAGCGGCTGGTGGCATCGGAACCGTTGCGCCAGATGAGGAGAGCGACAAGGACGCCATAACGGCGAGCGGCAGGGACAAGCGAACGCAGGAGGATGACCAACTGCCAATTCGCCGTGCCGCCCAGTTGTGCCGGCTGACAAACGGATGGGAGGCGCACAGCGTCGGGAAGCCGTACAACAGCGGTCAGCTCAGCTGCAGGCAGAAACAATCTGGTGGCCAACCACATCGAGCAGCCATGTCCTGAGCCAAGGCATGGGTGATCTCAGCGGCTTGAAAGGCGGTAGCCGATCCCACGGATCGTTTCGATGCGGCGTGAATCAATTTTGCGACGGAGATAACCGATGTAGACATCCACAATGTTGGACTGGGGATCGTGGCCATAGCCCCAGACATGGTCGAGAATCTGCTCGCGGCTGTGGATGGCCAGCGGGTTGCTGAGGAACAACTCCAACAAACGGAACTCACGATCCGTGAGGTCGATAGGGTCGGGAAAACTCTCAAGGAACACCTGGCGTGCCCGCAGGTTCATGGTGATGCCGCAGTGCTGAAGCTCAAGCGTCTGCGCATTCGGAGCCTGAGCCAGGCGGGCAGAGGACGTGCGCAGACGGGCACGGATGCGCGCCAGCAGTTCATCAAAGCGAAAGGGTTTGGTGATGTAATCATCAGCGCCAGCATCCAGGCTGGCCACCTTGGTGCTGAGATCATCGCGGGCGGTGAGAACAATCACCGGTGTTTCTATGCCCTGACCCCGCATCGCCTCGAGAACATTGGTGCCATCAAGGCCCGGAAGGCCGAGATCCAGCAATAACAGATCGATGGGGGAGGCAGAAAGGATGTCGACCACGCCATCACCGGATGGCGTGTGCACCACGTCGTAGCCCTGAGCCCGCAGCCCCTTTTCAATGAAGCGAGAGATGCGTGGCTCGTCTTCGGCGATCAGGATGCAGGCCATGGCTCAGGGGAAAAGTCACGCAGCAGCACAGGTTGCCGTGCGGGAAAGATCAATGTGAAGGTCGTGCCGCGGTTTGGCTGGCTGACCAGTTCAATCCGGCCATGGTGGGCGTTCACGATAGCCCTGACGATCGACAGACCAAGACCCGAATGATGCTCAGCTTGGGTGCGGCTTCTGCCCTTGAAGAAGCGTTTGAACACCTGCGGCTGGATGCGCTCAGGGATTCCCTCACCGCTGTCTGAGACCCAGAGGCGGATGGAGCCATCGGCAGCGAGGGAGGAGCCCAGCTCAATGCGATCAGATTCACTGGTGTGCTGGGTGGCATTGAGTGCAAGGTTCATCATGCACTGGGTGAGGCGTTGTTCATCGGCCTCCATCATTGTCTGGGCCGTGCATGCCAACGACCAGCGGCGCGGGGCGAGAATCCTGGCCTTCTGGTAGATGTCCTGGGTGAAGCGTTGCACATCAAGGTCACTGAGCACCAGGAATTCAGGGCGTTGGGATTGGGCCAGCAGTGAAAGCTCTGCAACCAGCCTGGCGATCCGGTCCACTTCATCCAGCACGAGGCGTACCGTTTCACGGCGAGCCTCCTCATCATCGTCCTGAAGAAGCAGCTCGATATTGCCCCTGATCACTGTGATTGGTGTGCGCAATTCATGCCCAGCATCTTGGATGAATTCCTTCTGGGAAATGATTAAGGCTTCCAGGCGGTCCATCATGGCATTGAAGCTGAGGGTGATGTCCCCCAGTTCGCCTCTGCCGGTAACGGGCAAACGCTGCTTGAGATTCGTGGCCGTGATCGAACGCGTGGTGCTGGCCAGCAGCTGGAGGGGAGCCAGCACCGCCTTGGAAAGAATCCAGAGAAACAACAGCGACGTGATCAGAATGCCAACAACAATCTGAATCAAGATGGAGGTGAAATCGCCAACCTCAGCAAGTTCGCCTGCAGTGGTACGTGCCGCCACGAACACAGCTTGCACCCGACCATCCACTTCAACAGGAACGGCCGAATACAGAATGGTTCCCACCTCTGGATCAGCTTCATCCACCTTGCCTGAAGCAAGCTTTGTGGTGGCTTCCCACTGCCGCATCAAGACAGATCCCGGCCGCATGGGGTGAGGCAGAGCCACTGGGCTCGAGCGCTGAAACTCTCCATTGATGATCAGGATGAAGAAGGTGTCGTCTTCCGGAAGGATCTTCGTGAGAAAACTCTTCATGTGCCCGGCAAGCTCAGGACTGGAAGGAGCCGCTTCGGCGGTAAGCAATGGCCGCATGTAGTGCTCGAAGTCTTGAATGCTCTCGCCCAGGCTGGTTTGCTCACGCTGATGCAGCTCAAGCAGCAGCAGATGCTTACTGAGCGGCACCGTCAGACCAATCAGCACAGACAGCATCACGGTATAGAACACCAACAGCCGCGTGCGAACCTCACCAAAGAACCCCGCTTGCGGCATGTGACCTTCCAACGTGTACGGAATTGAGCAGTAAAGGTAAGGCAGCACCGCTGCTGGAAGCGATGCTTTCGCACTGGCGTTGAGCCTGGACTGACGCCGACACACACAGCTGAAACAGCCCCGTTCAGAGCACTGATCAAAGCGTGAGCAGTGAATGCAGGAAGAAACCCGCCAGGCCAACAGCCTGACGGGTGATCATCACGATCGATGAGGTCAGATGAAATCGAAGGTCGGCACGTAATCGAACTTGAAGTCGTTTCCGGGATCAAAGCCGCCGAAGTACCCCTGCAACAGCATGCTTCCAGAGGAGCCAGCAAACGAGAGCTGGGTGCCCTGGGACGTGGTGCTGATGTTGATCGACGCTTCTGAAAGGCCCAGTGAGGCCGCGAAGTGGATCTGGTCTCCCTGAACGCGGCTGAAGTCGATCACCGTATCGCCAGCGCCGAAGATGAACACATCACCGCCTGCGCCACCCGTGAGCCTGTCATTTTGCAGGCCGCCGTCGATCAGGTCATCGCCGGCACCACCAACCAGCTGATCGGCACCGCCGCCGCCCCAGAGCAGATCATTGCCGGCATCGCCGTTGAGGCGATCGGCACCGGCGCCACCATCGATGATGTCGTTGCCATCACCACCGAAAACGATGTCGTTTCCGCCAAGGGAACGGATCGCATCATTGCCATCCAGGCCGTTCATGGTGTCGCCGGCAGCGGTGCCCGTGAGCACGTCATCGCCGGCTGTTCCGGTGAGTTGTGGCAATGGCGGCGTGACCGAACCAGTGGTGGGGAGATAGCCACCCGTGTTGTTGAAGGGAACGAGGCTGGCTGCCGTGAGCGGCTGATCAGAAACCAGAATTTTCTCCAGCTGCAAGCCGACATAGGCGCCACCCACACCAACAGCAGGCGATTCGGAAATATAGAAGAAGTCGGCACCATTCTTCGATTGATCTGGATCCACATCCAATGCATTCGCACTGGAGACTCCAAAGGTGGTCACCTGTCCAGCGGCGGTGGTGACAGTCAGACCGATGACGGCACCTGCACCACCGATCAAAGCGCCTGTCTGGGCGTTGAAGCTGGCGGGAGCAAAGGTGATCCGCACCGTATCGGTGGCACTGAACCAGACACGCCCGACTTCGACGCTGGTTGTGGAAGCATTGGAGTCAAATTGCAGGGCTTCGCCGAGACGATCACCACTAACAGTGAGGGTTGTCATGTCGAGTTCTCAAGTAGGAGGAACACTCAACAAAGTTATCGGCCTATCTACCCGATGACGCAACAATGAGAACCTTCTCATGTCGCCTTCATCGTTATGACAATGTCTGTCAGATGCTACTCAAATACAACTGAATGCAAGAAAACAGCGGCGTGATTTCTTGCATTCTTGGTTGGGGCCGAACGAAGTGAGCCAGACAGCTCGGCAGAAGGGTTTCTCCCCGCAAAGGAAGAAACGCAATCAGAGCCATCTGGTCTCTCGGATGTTGCTGTGGTAGCAGGAAGCGAGCTCTTGCTCCTCAGCGCCCCGCCCCAGCCCCCGCCGGCACCTTGCCGACGCCCAGAGCGCGCAGTTCCTGCAGCAGGGTCTGCAGCACCTGTTTGGCGTCGCCGAACACCATCGAGGTCTGGGGGAGTTCGAACAGGTCGTTGCGAATGCCGGCGTAGCCGGAGCCCAGGCTGCGTTTCACCACGAACACCGAGCGGGCCTGGTCCACCTCCAGCACGGGCATGCCGTAAAGCGGACTGCCGGGATCGCTTTTGGCGCGGGGGTTCACCACGTCGTTGGCGCCCAGCACGATCACCACATCGGTGCGGGGGAACTCCGGGTTGATCGCATCCATCTCGATCAGCTGGTCGTAGGGCACATCGGCCTCAGCCAGCAGCACATTCATGTGGCCCGGCATGCGGCCGGCCACCGGGTGGATCGCATAGCTCACCGCAATGCCCTGCTGCTCCAGCAACTTGGCCAGCTCCTTGAGGCTGTGCTGCGCCTGGGCCACCGCCAGGCCGTAGCCCGGCACGAACACCACGCGCTCGGCCGCTTCCAGCGTGAGCGCGCATTCCTCGGCGCTGCAGGAGGTGACGTTCTTATACCCCTCATCCTTGGCACCATCGGCGCCGGCCGCCGGCGCTGCCCCCATGGCTCCGCCGAACAGCACCGAGGTGAGCGAACGGTTCATCGCCGTGCACATCACCTGGGTGAGGATCAGGCCCGCCGCCCCCACCATGGCGCCCGCCACAATCAGCAGCTCGCTGCCCACCACGAAGCCAGCCGCCGCTGCCGCCACACCGGAATAGGAGTTGAGCAGCGAGATCACCACCGGCATGTCGGCGCCGCCGACCGGCAGGGTGAGGCCCACGCCCAGCAGCAGCGACAGCACGGTGAGCGGGATCAGCGCCACCGCCATGCCTTTGAGCACCAGGCCGCAGCACACCAGCGAGGCCACCGCCAGGGTGATGTTGATCGCGTGGCGCTGGGGTTTCTGGGTCCAGCCGGGGGTGCCCAGCCATTCCTGCAGCTTGCCCATCGCCACCAACGAGCCGCTGAAGGTGATGGCGCCCACCAGCACCGACGCCAGCACCGACACCTGACCCAGCAGGTCGAGCGGCGTGGGCAGTTGGGCAGCGCCGATCGCCACCAGCAACGACGACAGGCCGCCGCAGCCGTTGAACAGGGCCACGGTTTCTGGCATGGCGGTCATCGCCACCTTGAAGGCAAGCAGGGCGCCGAGGCCGCCACCCACCCCCAGACCCAGCAGCATCCACGGCCAGCCGTCAAACCCCTGTTGCAGCAGCAGACCGGCCACCGCCAGCAGCAGGGCCAGGGCCGCCAGGCCATTGGCCGCCCGTGCCGTGCGGATCTTGGCCAGGCCCTTGAGGCCGAGGGCCAGCAGCAGCACAGCCCCGAGTTCGAGCGTCAGTTCTCCCATCAGTTCGCTCCCTTGCGTTTGAACATGGCCAGCATCCGGTCGGTCACGAGGAACCCCCCGACCACGTTGAACAGGGCAAAGCCCAGCGCAGTGGCGCCCAGCAGGCGCAGTGCCGGTGTGGGCGCCTCGGCGATCAGCACCAGGGCCGCCAGCAGGGTGATGCCGCTGATGGCGTTGGCGCCGGACATCAACGGGGTGTGCAGGGTGGGGGGCACCTTGCCGATCAGTTCCAGCCCGAGCAGGCTGCCGAGCACCAGCACCCAGAGCGCTTCGGTGCCGCTGAGAACGCCGCTCATGCCGCCACCTCCACCAGCGCGGGCCAGAGGTCGGGGCGGCGGCAGGCGCCGGCGTGGGTGATCAGACAGGGGTCCAACAGGGGGTCCTCCGGGGAAATGGTGAGCAGGTCGTCGACGAGCAGCTGCTCCAGCAGCGCCGACACATTGCGCGCATACAGGGCACTGGCGTGCTGCGGCACCGAGGCCGGCAGCTGGCCGGCACCGATCACCCGCACCCCGCCGATCTCGACGGTGGTGTCGGCCTGGCTGCCGGCCACATTGCCGCCCTGACCCACCGCCAGATCCACCACCACCGATCCGGGCCGCATCACGGCCAGCATCTGTTCGGTGATCAGCAGCGGTGCCGGCCGACCCGGCACCAGCGCCGTGGTGATCACGGCATCGGCTTCGGCCAGGTGCACGGCCAGCTGCTGGCGCTGCGCTTCGAGGAAGGCCAGGCCGGCCTCGCGGGCATAGCCGCCGGCCTCGCCGGGGGCATCGCGTTCAGGCGGATCGATGAAGCGGGCACCGAGCGATTCCACCTGCTCCTTGGCGGCCGGCCGCACATCGCTCACCTTCACCACGGCGCCGAGGCGGCGGGCCGTGGCCACCGCCTGCAGACCGGCCACGCCGGCGCCGAGCACCACCACCTTGGCCGGCTGCACCGTGCCGGCGGCGGTCATCAGCATCGGGAAGAAACGATCGAGCTCGGCCGCTGCCAGCAGCACCGCCTTGTAGCCGGCGATGTTGGCCTGCGACGAGAGGGCATCCATCGTCTGGGCGCGGCTGATGCGGGGCAGCAGCTCCAGCGCCAGCGCCGACACGCCCTGGTGGGAGAGGCGATCGATCAGGGGGCGGTTCTGGTAGGGCTCCAGCAGGCCCATCAGCAGGCTGCCGGAGCGCAGACGCTCCACATGGCCGGGGCCGCCCTCGGCTTCCAGCCGCGGTGGCGCCACCGTGAGCACCACATCGGCGCTCTCCCAGCCTTCAGCGGCTCCGGCGGGCAGGACCTCCGCGCCGCTGGCCGCAAAGCTGTCGTCGCCGTAGCCCGCCTGCTGGCCGGCCCCACTCTCGATCGCCACCGCGCAGCCCTTGTCCACCAGGCGGCGGGCCGTTTCCGGTGTCGCGGCCACCCGTCGTTCGCTGGGGCTCCGCTCCGCCGGGATCCAAACCCTGATCACGCTCCACTCCCTCCACACGGGTTTCCATGTAAAGAGCAGGAGGCCCATCAGGAGCCAGCCGGGCCCGGCCGTGTGTTCATGCCACCACATGCGTTCATGCCGCTGCCGGCAAGCGCACACACCACGGCAATCCGTAGCCGCCCGCACATCCGCGCCGCGATCGGCTCCCTAGATCCAGTGGGTCATCCACGTCGACCTCACCATGGCCACCTACGCGATCACGATCGAGGGCGGCAAGACCTTCGACTGCCCCGACGATCAGTACATCCTTGATGCCGCCGAAGAGCAGGGCATCGACCTGCCGTACTCCTGCCGTGCCGGTGCCTGCAGCACCTGTGCCGGCAAGATCCTGGCCGGCAGCGTGGATCAATCCGATCAGAGCTTCCTCGACGACGACCAGATCGCCCAGGGTTTCGCCCTGCTCTGCGTCAGCTACCCGATGAGCGACTGCACCGTGCTGCCGGGCGTGGAAGACGAGCTCTGAACCCGGAGCTGCGCGCGGCTCGTTTCGCTCAGGCCCCCACCACCGCGCGGTAGGTGGGGTGCCAGCGGGCCTGCTCCAGGCAGGCGAGCGCTTGCTCGGCCGTGCTGGCGTGGCGGGCCACGCCGGCTTCCACCGCCGCCAGGGCCACCGCTTCCGCCACCGCGGTGGACACCACCGCCACCTCGGTGAGATCCGGCATCAGCGGCGCCTCCGGATCGCTCCAGGCAGGAATGCGCCGCGCTAGTGCCTCCAGGCCCGCATCGATCATCGCTTCGCTCACCTCGCTGGCCCCCACCGCCACGCTGGCGAAACCCAGGCCGGGGAACAGGAAGCAGTTGTTGCACTGACCGATGCGGCGCAGCCGCCCCCCCACCTCCACCGGCGCAAACGGACTGCCGGTGGCTACCAGAGCACGGCCCTCACTCCAGCGCAGCAGATCGGCGGGTTGGGCCTCCGCCAGCCGGGTGGGATTCGACAGCGGCAGGATGATCGGCCGCGCCACCGCGGCGGCCATGCGTTCCACCACCTGCTGAGTGAAGGCCCCCGCCACCGTGGAGGTGCCGATCAGCACGGTGGGGCAGACGCGCTCCACCACTTCCAGCAGGCCGATCGTGCCGGCGGCGTCGCGGCGGAAGGCCTCCAGCTCCGCCAGCGGGCGCGCCAAGGCTCGGGCCATCTCCGGGATCTGCTCCGGCAGCTGGCCCGTGTGCACCAGCCCGTGGCGATCGATCAACCACAGACGCTGGCGCGCCTCTGTGGCGGAAAGGCCACTGCGCTGCAGCAGGCGCACCAGGCCGTCGGCGATGCCGCACCCCGCTGTGCCGGCGCCGAACACCACGATGCGATGCTCCGCAAGCGGCACTCCGGCCCCCTGGGAAGCCGCCCTCACCACAGCGCAGGCCACACCTCGGGTGCCCTGGATGTCGTCGTTGAAGCTGGGCAGGTGCTGCCGGTAACGGGCCAGGTTGCGGTGGGCATTGCCCACGCCGAAATCCTCCCAATGCAGCAAGGCCCCCGGAAACACCTCGGTGACGGCCTGCACGAAGCGGGCGATCAAGGCGTCGTAGGCGGCACCGGCCAGGCGCGGCTGGTGGCTGCCGGGATAGAGGGGATCGTCAAGCAGCTCGGGCCGATCGGTGCCCACATCAAGCACCACCGGCAACGCCCGGTGCGGATCCAGCCCGGCGCAGAGGGTGTACACCGCCAGCTTGCCCTGGCAGATCTCGATGCCGCCCACCCCCTGGTCGCCGATGCCGAGGATGCCCTGCGCATCGGTGACGAGGATCAGATCGATCGGCCCGCTGGCCGCCTGCCGCAGCACCGCCGCGAAGCGGTCCTGATCGGCCGCCGCCAGAAACACACCGCCGGCGGGGCTGCGGTAATCGAGGCTGAAGCGCTGGATCGCCGTTCCCACCGTGGGGGTGTACACGATCGGCAGCACCGCTTCGACGTGATCGGCCAGGAAGCGGTGGAACAGGATGCTGTTGGTCTGGCGCAGGCCGTGGGCGAAGCGGAACTTCTCCATGTCGCTGGCCAGGCTGCAGAAGGCCTTCCACACCCGGGCCACCTGGATGTCGAGCGTTTCCACGGCAAAGGGGAGCAGCCCCTCCAGGCCCAGCTGGAGCCGCTCCGCCCGGCTGAAGGCCGTGCCCTTGTTGAACTGCGGATCGGCGAGCAGCTGGCGCCCGCGCAGGCTGGTGGTCAGGGGCGCAGGGGTGGGCAAGGACGAAGCGCTCAACGGCCCCTCAGCAGCCGGGATGCCGGAGCGTACGCCAGTCGCCACAGCCGGTGCTGACCTCCAGGCCGATCCCGACCGGACCACCGGCGAGGCCGCCGCGCTGCTCCTGCCACCAGCCACAGGCCGCCTCCCAGGCCGCCTCCATCGAGTCGTAGGCCTCATCGAGCACGGGGTGAGGCTGTCCCTGGGGATCGACGAGCCGGTAGATCCGCTGGACAGGTGCTCCGGGCAGGACAGGAACCATCACGACAGGGTTCAGTGTGCAGGATCCTGCGCGGGATCGGGGACGCTGGTTGTGCCCACGCGAACCCTCCGGGCGGGGTGTGGCGCAGCCTGAGGCCGGCTCAGGCCTGTCGCCGGGCATCGGCGCGCTGCCAAAGAGCCAGGCCGCCGCCCTTGCCCCGTGCCGCCAGCCACGACCCCTCGGGATCCGCCGCGATCAGGGCAAAGAACGGCAGGCCCGCCACCGGCAGGCTGCTGAAGGGAGCGGCGGCGGGCAGCGGGCGATCCACCAGCGTGCGTGCGCCCAGCCGCAGCTGCAGACGCAGGAAGCGGAACAGCAGCAGGGGGCGCCGGCCCTGCAGCCGGGCCTCGCCGCAGAACCGCAGCTCCAGCATCCCCAGCCGCACGCTGTTGATGATCTCCAGAGGGTCCGCCTCAGAGGCGGCAGACGCGGCTGCATCGGTTGACTCTGCTGGCGCGCTCAGGCGGAGCGAGGCGCCAAGCCCGCGCAGCAGGGTGCTGGACAGGTCTGCAGGGGTGGAGCGGCCCCGCGGCCAGGTGCGCTGCAGGATCCACGTGCCGCGCAGCGCCGCCGGGCTCAGGCCGCTGCCATTGCGGCGGCTCGCGCACTCCAGCACCAGCAGTTGCGGACCATCGGGCAGGGAATCGGACATCGGCGGGGGGTGAGGTGGGACAACGGCTGGCGGATGGGGATGGCCCTTCGTGAAGCCGGGTATGGATCGCTGGACGGGGACTGGCACCGTTTTTAGGGTTGATGTGGAGAGTGCCTCACCGGCCTCCCCCACCGCCAACCCACGAGGATTTCCATGCGCACCCATGACCTCGAGAACCATGACAACCTCTACGCCGATGAGGTGGCCATGCAGGCGGGCGAAACCCGCGCCGATGCTCTCAACCATGCCCTGCTGGCCACCGGCGCGATCCTGCTGATGGTGGCCGCCCTGGGTGTGGTGTTGATCATCAGCTGAGCCAAACTCACAGCTCAGCAGGCAGGGCTGAGGGATGCTGCCGCTGTGCTGGGTGGTGGCAGGCGTTCAACCGGGGTGACTCGGTAGTGAATGCTGCACTGATTGCACCTGCGCATCGACTAAACACCAATGATGCAGCCGAGGTGAGCCGATGTCCAAGGACAAACTGAAAGAAGAGAAAGTCAAGAAGGACAAGAAACACAAATCTGGCAAGAATGGCCACAAGAAGAGCCACGGCAAAGCGCTCTCCTACCCGCTCGGCTCAGGCGATGCCTACGGTCCCTCGCCGATCCTTGACGACTTCTCCGAGCAATCCGAAGGACGTTTAACCAAACTCGACAAGAAGCTCTACGAGAAAGAGCTGGCTCGCCTGCAGGTGGAGCTGGTGAAGATGCAGTACTGGATCAAGTCAGTGGGCTACAGGCTCGTGCTGCTCTTCGAAGGCCGTGATGCGGCCGGCAAAGGTGGAACCATCAAGCGCATCACCGAGCCGCTCAACCCACGCGGCTGCAATGTGGTGGCCCTCGGCACCCCTTCCGACCAGCAGAAAACGCAGTGGTATTTCCAGCGCTATGTGGAGAATTTCCCCTCCGCTGGTGAGATCGTGCTGTTCGATCGCAGCTGGTACAACCGGGCCGGCGTGGAAAAGGTGATGGGCTTCTGCAAGCCTGAGCAGGTGGAGGAATTCATGCTCTCCTGCCCGGAATTCGAGCGGATGCTGGTACGCAGCGGCATCATCCTGATCAAATACTGGTTCTCCGTGAGCGATGAAGAACAGGAGGCCCGTTTCCTCTCCCGTCTGGAAGATCCTGCCCGGCGCTGGAAGCTGAGTCCGATGGATCTGGAGTCGCGCGATCGCTGGGTGGAGTTCTCCAAAGCGAAAGACGAGATGTTCGCCCACACCAACATCCCTGAAGCCCCCTGGTTCACGGTGGAGGCCAACGACAAACGCCGTGCCCGCCTCAACTGCATCCGGCACTTGCTCAGCAAGGTTCCCTACGAAGACATGACACCGGCTCCGTTTGAATTGCCGCCCCGCAAGAGCGGCAGCGATTACCAGCGTCCGCCGATGAACGAGCAATTCTTTGTGCCCAATGCTTATCCCTAAGCACGGGTGAGGTTCAGATCATGGTGCGGGGAGCCGGGGATGGGAACAACTGCTGAAAGGCCAGCTTGCGCTCGCTGAGCGGCTCCATGGCCCGGTCCCAGAGAGTTTCGAAGTAGAAGAAGGCCACCCCGAGCTGGCGTTCCCGCACCGCATTCACCTGGGCCTGAATCAGCTCCATCGGGACCAGGCGCTGGCGCTGACCCGTCATGATCGCCACCGCCGTGGGAATCCTGGTGCGCGATTCCAGCAGCGCCGCTTCGGCCAGCAGGGGCAGGAAGGAATCAAGATCCGGGCGATAGAGCTGCACGATCAGCTCATCGACCAGGCCACGCCGGATCCAACCGAGCCAATCCTGGAGCTGCAATTTGTAGGCGAAGTCGTAGTAGTTTGGCGACACAGACACCACCGCTGAGGGCTTGGCCGCATGCACAGTGTCATGCACTCGTTGCATGAAGTCACTGATCTTGTCAGCGCGCCACTTCAACCAGGCCGGATCGCGCGGGTTGGTAGGAGGAGCCTTCCTGGTTTCCTTCCGATACAACGCCGTGGTGACGTCGTCATAGCCGAAATCACTCGGCAGGCTCATGTGATCGTCGAACTGGATGCCGTCGCCGTCGTATTGGCTGATGATTTCCTGCACCAGCTCAAGAATGAACGCCTGCACGTCAGGATGCAGCGGGTTCAGCCACACCACCTCACCGGCGGCGCTGATCGAGGTCAGGCCGCCGTCCTGTTTGCGGGTGAGCCATTGCGGATGCAGGCGGGCCAGCTCGGAGCCGGGCGGGGCCATGAAGCCGAATTCGAACCAGGGGATCACCAAGAGGCCTTTGGCATGGCCCGCCTGGATCAGCTCGGCGAGCACGTCCTGCCCCTGCAGGCCGCGGAACGTGAACGACTGAATGCCGCGGCGCTGGGTGGACGCACTGGCGTAATAGGCGATGCCGCTGTTCCACACCACCGGATAGATGGTGTTGAAGTTCAGCCGTGCCAGCTGCTCCACTGCCAGCTGCATCCGGTCGCGGTCGCGCAGCACCGGCATGTCATTGCCGGTCATCCAGACGCCGCGGATCTCGGCGCGGTTGAGGCTGAGCGGCTGCGGCTGCGCCACGGGAACCGAGGAAGTCGCCGGAGCCGCCACAGTCCCCGGAGTCGCAGAGGCGGGCGGTGGTGGTGGTGGTGGTGGCGGAAACGACGCCATGGCGAATCCCGGCAGCACCGTGGCAGCGACGGCCACGAGCACGAGAACCAGGCGCCGCAGCCAGCGGTGTCTGAAGAAGGGCATCGGTGGGGGCTGGGTACGGGCTGAGGGAGCGGATCGGCGATCCCGGCCTCCCGCTCGGGAGCGCGAATTGTGCCGCCTTGTTGCGGCACTGTCATGGCCGGCACAAAGGCAAACGCGACCGGATTCTCCGGCCGATCACGACGTGCTGGCACCGACCGCCCTGACACCCTGCCGGCAACGGCTGCCGTGACACCATGCCGGCATCGTCCCGACCCGAGCCCGTGCCTCCAGACACCATGCGGGCGATCGTGCAGCGCCGCTACGGCCCGCCTGAGGTGCTGCGCCTGGAGCAGGTGCCCAGGCCCGTTCCGGCCGACGATCAGGTGCTGGTGCGGGTCCGGGCCAGCGCCGTGCATGCCGGCGACTGGCATCTGATGCGGGGTGACCCCTTCATCAGCCGACTGATCTATGGCGGGCTGCGCACGCCCTCGATCCCCACCATCGGCACCGACATCGCCGGTGAAGTGGCGGCGGTGGGCGCTGCAGTGACGGGGCTGCAGGTGGGGGAGGCGGTGTTCGGCGATCTGTCGGAGGCGGGCTTCGGTGGCTTTGCGGATTACGTCTGCGCCCCCGCCACGGCCCTGGCGCCCATGCCCGCCGGCAGCAGCTTCGCGGAAGCGGCGGTGCTGCCGGTGTCGGCGCTCACCGCCCTGCAGGCGCTGCGGGACGCGGGCCAGCTGAAGCCGGGACAGCACGTGCTGATCCATGGCGCCTCCGGGGGCGTGGGGTCCTATGCCGTGCAGATCGCCAAGGCCTACGGCGCCGAAGTGACCGGCCTCTGCCGGGCGCAGAACCAGGCGATGGTGCTGGCCCTGGGCGCCGACCACGTGAGCGATCTCGGGCCCGCCGATCTGCGCCGCCAGACCCAGCGTTTCGATCTGATCGTGGACATGGCGGCCTTTCTGCCGATCCGTTCCTGGCTGCCCCTGCTCACTCCCGCCGGCACCTACGTGCTGGTGGGGGGCGACTTCAGCCGGCTGCTGCGCGCCCTGCTGCTCGGCCCCCTGTTCTCCAGGCTGCGCCGCCGCCAGGTGGTGGCGGTGATGCAGCAGCCGAAGCGGGCGGATCTGCTGGTGCTGAAGGAGCTGGTGGAAGCCGGGCAGCTCAGGCCCTGGATCGATGGGCGCTACCCGCTCGACAAGCTGCCGGACGCCGTGCGCCGCCTCGAAGCCCGGCAGGTGAAGGGGAAGCTGGCGATCGAGATCTGACGGGCACCGCAAGGCGGCGCCCACCGGGCTGAACAGCAGCGACAGCAGACCACCTGGATAGGCACTGCCGGCGCAACGACGCTCTGGATCAGGAGCGCGGCGCTGGCTCCAGGCGGATCAGCTGGCCATCGCCCGCAGCATCGGTGAGCACGTAGAGGAAACCATCCGGCCCCTGGCGCACATCGCGCACCCGCGCGCCGATGTCGATGCGGTGCTGGCCGCGCACCCGGCCGGCGGCATCGAGCGTGAGGCGATGTACCGCCTGCGACACCAGGCCACCGGCAAACAGCTGGCCGCGCCAGGCCGGCATCCGCTCACCGTCGTACACCACCAGCCCCGAGGGGGCGATCGCCGGGGTCCACACCAGCTCCGGGTCCACGAACCGCGGCGATCCGGTGGCGGCGGAGATCGCCGGGCCGAAGTATTCGCGGCTGTGGGTCACAACCGGCCAGCCGAAGTTCGCCCCAGCCCTGGGGCTATTGAGCTCGTCGCCACCCTGGGCACCATGCTCGGTAGCCCACACCCGCCCGCGGCCGCGGTCGTAGGCGAGGCCCTGGATGTTGCGGTGGCCCAGGCTCCACAGCCCTGGCAGGGCGCCGGGATCGCCGGCGAAAGCGGCGGCGCGCACCGGCCGGCCCGTGTCGGTGAGGTGCAGGATCTTGCCGAGGGCGCTGGCGCGGTTCTGGGCCTGCACACGGATCAGAGCCCCATCGAGCTGCACGGGGGGATTGCCGCCGTCGCCGATCGCCAGCAGCAGGGTGCCATCGGGCAGCCACAGCAGCCGGGAGCCGAAGTGCTGGCCGCCCACCTTGCGCTGGGGCACCTCGAAGATCACCTGCAGATCCTGCAGCGCGCGGCCGTCGAAGCGGGCCCGGGCCAGGCGGGTGTGGTTCGCCGCTTCCGTGCCGGCGGCATAGGTGAGATACACCAGCCCGTTGTCGGCGAAGCGCGGATGCACCGCCACATCCAGCAGCCCACCCTGGCCCCGCGCCAGCACCGCCGGCACCCCGGCGATCGGGGTGGGATCGAGGCGGCCGTTGCGCACCAGCCGCAGCCGGCCGGGTCGCTCCGTGATCAACAGCTCACCGCTCGGCAGCCACGCCACCGACCAGGGGTGCTCCAGCCCCCCCACTACCGGCACCTGGCGCACCGCCTCACGCGGCGCCTCGGGGCTGACCACCAAGGGCGGGCGGGTGCCACTCGTTGCATCCGCTGTCGGGGCACCACTGGGGGTGGCATCAAGGACGGGCGAGCCCGGCAGCGGGCCGCTCAGCGGCCGGGCCTGACAGGCCGTCACCAGGGGCAGGGCGAGCAACAGGGCCACACGCGCGGGCCCAGCGAGGCAGCCGGGGAACCTGATCACGGGCCACAACCAGAGCAGGGGCCACGATGCTGGCCCAGAATCACAGGCGATGCGCTGCCCTGGCCGCCTCGCCCATGTCCCCATGGCTTTCCGGCCGGTTGATCGCTGCCAGTGGCCTTGCGCTGGTGGTGTTCCTGCTGGCCCATCTGGCCGGCGTGGCCCAGCTGGTGCTCGATCCGGCCGCTTTTGAGGCGCTGGCGGCCTGGCTCCATGCCAGCCCCTGGTTGCCGGCGGCGGAACTGGGGCTGGCCCTCGCGGCCCTCACCCACGTGGCGCTGAGCCTGCAGCGGGTGCTCCAATCTGCCCGCGCCCGCGGCGAGGCCGGCTATGCCCAGCTGCGCAGCCGTCGCCCCGACAGCCTTGCCGCCTTTGCTTCCCGCACCGCGCCGCTCAGCGGCAGCGTGCTGCTGCTGTTTCTGGTGGTGCATCTGCGCCAGTTGCGCTGGCAGCGGCCGCCGGCCGGCCTGGAGGCGCAGGCGGTGGCCCTGGCGCTGAGCTCTCGCTGGGCTCTCGCCCTTTACCTGGCGGGAGCCGTGGCCCTGGCCCTGCATCTGCTGCATGGCAGCGAGAGCGCCCACCGCAGCCTGGGCCTGCTGGAGGCCGCCAACGCCGCGGGCCTGCGCAGGGGCAGCTGGCTGCTGGCTGTGCTGGTGGGCGGTGGTTTTGCCCTGGTGGCGGGCCTGGCCGCCGGTGCAGCAGGTGGCCTGGTGGCGGGGGCTGCTGGGGGCCTGGGAAGCCTGATGGCCCTGTTGGGCCTGCAGCCATGAAGCTTGATCCCCAGCTGCCCAGCGGGCCGATCCATGACGCCTGGACGCAGCGGCGCCGCGAGCTGCCGCTGATCAGTCCGATCAACAAACGGCGCTTCAAGGTGCTGGTGGTGGGCAGCGGACTGGCGGGGGCCTCCGCCGCCGCCACGCTGGCGGAGCAGGGCTTCCGCGTGACCCTGCTCACCTATCACGACAGCCCGAGGCGGGCCCATTCGGTGGCGGCGCAGGGGGGCATCAACGCCGCCCGCAACTACCAGAACGACGGCGACAGCATTGAGCGGCTGTTCCTCGACACGGTGAAGGGGGGCGACTTCCGTGCCCGCGAGGCCGGCTGCCACCGCCTGGCTGAAATCAGCGGGGCGATCATCGACCAGTGCGTGGCCCAGGGGGTGCCCTTCGCGCGGGAGTACGGCGGCACCCTGGCCAACCGCAGCTTCGGCGGCGCCCTGGTGAGCCGCACCTTCTACGCCCGTGGCCAGACCGGCCAGCAACTGCTGTACGGCGCCGTGCAGGCCCTGCTGCGCCAGGTGGACGCCGGCCGGGTGGAGCTGCTCACGCAACGGGACGTGCTGGATCTGATCACGGTGGAGGGGGTGGCGCGCGGGGTGGTGTGCCGGGTGCAGGCCAGCGGCCGCCTTGAGGCCCACACCGCCCATGCGGTGCTGCTGGCCAGCGGCGGTTACAGCAACGTGTTCCACCGCTCCACCAACGCCGTGAAATCCAATGCCAGCGCCATCTGGCGGGCGCACCGGCGCGGTGCCGCCTTCGCCAACCCCTGCTTCACCCAGATCCATCCCACCTGCATCCCCAGCGGCGATCCAGGCCAGAGCAAGCTCACGCTGATGAGCGAAAGCCTGCGCAACGACGGCCGCGTGTGGTTGCCGGCCCAGGCCGGCGAGACGCGACCACCGCACGCCATCCCCGAAGCCGAGCGGGATTACTTCCTGGAACGCCAATACCCCACCTACGGCAACATGGTGCCCCGTGATGTCGCTTCGCGCCGGGCCAGGGAACGCTGCCTGGAGGGCCACGGGGTGGGCCCCGGCGGCCGCTCGGTCTATCTCGATTTCAGCAACACGATCCGTCGTGAGGGACGCGCTGCGATCGAAAGCCGCTACGGCAATCTCTTCGCCATGTATGAACGCATCACCGGCAGCGATCCCTATGCCGAACCGATGCGCATCTACCCGGCGCCGCACTACACGATGGGGGGGCTCTGGGTCGACTACAACCTGATGAGCACCATCCCCGGACTGTTCGTGCTGGGTGAGGCCAACTTCTCCGAACACGGCGCCAACCGGCTGGGCGCCAGCGCCCTGATGCAGGGCCTCGCCGATGGCCTGTTCATCGCCCCGGCCACGGTGAGTGGCTGGCTGGCGGGCCACCTGCACACCGAGGTGAGCGCCGATCATCCGGCCTGCCGCGACAGCATCGCCGCGGTGCAGGCCCGCATCGACGGCCTCGGCAGCACGAGCGGCGGCCACAGCTGCGACAGCCTGCACCGGCAGCTGGGGGACACCATGATCGGCGCCTGCGGCATCAGCCGCCATGCCGACGGCCTGCGCGCCGCCATGGCGGAGGTGCGGGCGCTGGAGTTGGCCTTCGCCCAGGAGCTGCGTCTGCCGGAACCGCGTGCGGGGCGCAATCCCGAGCTGGAGAAGGCGCTGCGGCTGGAGGACTTCCTGCAGCTGGCCGGCCTGATGCTGCGCGATGCGCTGGCGCGGGAGGAATCCTGCGGCGCCCACTTCCGCGAGGAGCACCAGAGCGCCGATGGCGAAGCGCTCCGCAACGACGACAACTTCTGCCACATCGCCGCCTGGCAGTGGACCGGGGAGGGGCAGGAGCCGACCCGCCACTGCGAACCGCTCCACTACAGGCACGCCACGCCCAGCCGGCGCAACTACCGATGAGCAGCGCTTCCCTCCGGCTCACGCTGCGGATCTGGCGTCAGGAGAGCCCGCGGCAGCCCGGCGCCTTCGTGAGCTACCCGCTGGAGGAACTCAGCCCCGATCTCTCGCTGCTGGAGGCGCTCGATCGCCTCAACGAACAGTTGCTGATGGCAGGTGAGCGGCCGGTGAGCTTCGATCACGATTGCCGCGAAGGCATCTGCGGCGCCTGCGGCTTCATGGTGAACGGTCAGGCCCACGGCCCCCAGCGCGCCACCAGCGTCTGCCAGCTCTACCTGCGCCACTTCCGCGACGGCAACACGCTCACGCTTGAACCCTGGCGCGCCCGGGCCTTTCCCCTGCAGCAGGACCTCAGCGTCGACCGCTCCGCCTTCGACCGGGTGCTCGCGGCCGGCGGCTATGTGTCGGTGAACACGGGCAGCGCTCCGGCGGCCAATGCGCTGCTGGTGGGCCGCGAGCAGGCGGAGCAGGCCTTCACCGCCGCCAGCTGCATCGGCTGCGGTGCCTGCGTGGCCGCCTGCCCCAACGCCTCCGCCAGCCTGTTCGTGGCGGCCAAGCTGGGCCATCTGGCCCTGCTGCCCCAGGGGCAACCGGAGCGGCAGCGGCGCTCCGCCGCCCTGCAGTCCGCCATGGCGGCCGAGGGCTTCGGCAGCTGCAGCAACCAGCTGGAGTGCGCCGCCGTGTGCCCGAAGGAGATCTCCGCCGACTGGATCAGCCGCATGAACCGCTCCGGCTGACCGACTGAGCCACTCCCTGACTGAGCCACTCCCTGAGTCACCGACTCACCGACCGCCATTGCGGCTGCGGAAAGGCTGCCAGATCCGCGCACACTGCCATGCTGACCGCAGAACGATGAACTTCTTCGTCAAACTCACCGATGCGATGGCGAGCCGCCAGTCGCTGCTGATCACCGGTTTGGATCCCAACCCGGAGATGCTGCAGACCTGGACCCGCCATCACCCCTCCAGCGGCTCGTTCCTGGCTCAGGCACGGCGCTGGATCAAGGCGGTGATCGACGCCACCGGTGATCACGTGTGCGCCTACAAGCCGAGCCTCGGCTTCTACCAGGCGCTCGGGCCGATCGGCATCGAGCTGCTGCACGAAGTGCGCGAGCTGGTGCCGCGCGACATGCCTCTGATCCTGGATGCCAAGCACGGCGATCTGAACACCTCCTCGGCCCTGGCCCAGTACGTGTTCCGCGAGCTGGGGGCTGATGCCCTCACCCTCTCGCCCCTGGCCGGCCAGGACATCGTCGCCCCGTTCCTGCTCTACCCCGACCGGGCCGTGGTGATCACCTGCCACAGCTCCAACCCCGGCGCCCGGGTGTTTCAGCACCACCCCGACGAAGACCAGCCGTTGTACACAACGGTGGTGCGCGAAAGCCAGTTGTGGGCCACCGCCGAGCAGCTGCTGCTGGAGGTGGGCACCAGTGATCCAGCGGTGCTGGCGCGGGTGCGCAGCGCGGCACCGGAACGCTTCCTGATCCTGCGCAGCCTCTGGGAGCAGGAGGAGCGGCTGGAAGCTCTGCTGCAGGCGGGCCTCAATGCCTCCGGCGACGGCCTGCTGCTGCCCCTGCCCCAGCACCTGCTGGTGGAGAAAGGGATGGCGGCCGGCACCAGCGCCCTGCGCATCCAGATCGAAACCATGCGGCACCGCTGGCTCAGCAACGTGGCCGACCGCTGCGACCTGTGGCTGCCGGCGCCAGAGACGGGGGCTGCCGCTGCTGTCCTCGGCGGGAGTGCCGGAGCTGTCCTCAAGGGCGATGGGGAGGAGGGAGATGGTGAAGACGTTGACGGCGAGGCGGGTGCAGCGAAGCAGGGGGCTGCCCTCGGTGCTGGCGCTGGCAAGGGCGGTGGGGGCTCGCTCAACGCCGCCGCGCGCAGCTCAGGTGGGCGTGGCGCCGGGCGCAACGCAGACGCCGTCGGCACCGGGAGCGACGGTGCGAAGCGTGAGGGGGCGGGGCGCACCAGCCGTGTCAGCAGCGTCGATCCGCTCGATGAGCTGATCGTGGAACTGTTCGACGTGGGCTGCCTGCTGTTCGGTGAGTACGTGCAGGCTTCCGGCGCCGTCTTCAATTACTACATCGATCTGCGCCAGATCATTTCCGACCCCAACCTTTTCCACCGGGTGCTGCATGCTTACGCCGGCCAGCTGGAAGGGCTGCGCTTCGATCGGATCGCCGGCATTCCCTACGGATCACTGCCCACCGCCACCGGGCTGTCGCTGAAGCTGCACCTGCCGCTGATCTATCCCCGCAAGGAAGTGAAGGCCCATGGAGCGCGGCGGTTGATCGAGGGCGACTTCAACGAGGGCGAAACCGTGGTGGTGGTCGACGACATCCTGATCACCGGCGGCAGCGTGCTGGAGGGCATCGCCAAGCTGGAGACCTCCGGCCTCGTCGTGCATGACGTGGTGGTGTTCATCGACCATGGAGGTCAGGCCCGCCAACGCCTGGCGGACGCGGGCTACCGCACCCATGCGGTGCTGACGATCCCGCGCATCACCAACGTGCTGATGGCCGCCGGCCGGCTCAGCAGCGACCAGGCCAGCCTGCTGGGCGGCGATGCCGCGCACTCACAGGGCTGAACCCCGATGCTCACCTGGCCATCGCTGGAGGGAATGGGCACGCAGCTGATCCCTATGGCCACGGCCGTCAGGACACTGTCCACGTCGACGGCACCAGCAGCGGTGCAGGAGCTGGAGGCAGATGTGGGAGGAGCGGTGCAAGACAGCCTCAACGCCATCCCCTATCAGCAACAACTGCTGTTTATCGGAGTGGTGTTCATCGGCACCCTGGCAATCAGCCGCTTTTCGGTGAAGGTGGGGATTCCGGCGATTCTTGGTGTGCTTCTGCTCGGGCTGAGCATCAACATCACCACCTTGAACATCACCCATGCCCAGGCTGAAAACTTCCATGTGCTGTGCCTGGCATTGCTGCTGTTCTATGCAGGTCTGAAAACGGATCTGATCGCGATTCGTGGATTTTTGAAATATGGAGTTCTGCTGGCCGTGGGTGGTGTGCTGGCCTCCTCCCTGTTGCTGGGGGCATTCATCTGGTGGCTGTCCAACGCAACGGCTGATCCCATCAATCTGCCCGCCAGCAGCATGCCCTTCGGCGCGGCTCTACTCACCGCCGCTTGTCTCGGCTCCACCGACGCGGGCGCCACCTTGAGCGTGCTGAGAGACATTCAGAACAAGGTGCCCGAACGGCTCCGGCATCTGTTGGAGTTCGAATCGTCGGTGAACGATCCCTCAGCCTTGCTCTTCTTCGGGCTTGTCGTGGGGCTGTTCGTGACCTCAGAAGTCGGCACGGGTCCGGTCAGCCTGCAGGCCACCGCACTCAATGAGCTGCGCAAGTTTGTTCAGCAGCTCTCCGGTGGCCTGCTGCTGGGATTCATCTTCGGCTATCTGGCGATCTTCGTGATCAATCATCTGGTCAGCGAGCGCTCCCAGCTGTTGATTGTGGCGGTGTCGATCGCCTTCGTTGTGTATGGCACGGCTTTCTACCTGGGTGCCTCTGGTCTGATTGCGATCTACATCTGCGGCTTGTTCCTGACCAACATGAGCTATCGCCTCCCTGAAATCACGCATGTGACGCTTCAGGAGGTGTTGTTGCCGTTCAACACCATGACCGAAATCTGTGTGTTTCTGGTGTTCGGTCTGCTGGTGAATCCCGCCGACCTCGTGGATTCCCTGCCGGCGGGTCTGCTCACGGCCGCGGGCTTGATGCTGATCGCCCGGCCCGTGAGCGTGCTGATCTTTCAATCCCAATCCCCCTTCAGGTTTCGAGAAACACTGCTGATCAGCTGGTGCGGCTTGCGAGGGGCGGTGCCGCTGGCCCTCTCCTATGAACTGGTTGCCTCCGTTCCACGCCTGCGCGGCATTGACCCCGCTCAAGTGGAAGCGCTCGCTCGCGACTGCCAAAGCACCATTTTCATCGTGGTGGTGCTGAACCTGCTGCTGCAGGGCCTCACCCTTCCGATGATCTGCCGTTTCCTCAACCTCAGCCCCGATACCGCCGGCGACGCCGAACCACCCCCTGGCGATCCGCACACGGCTTCGCCGGGCTGAGAGGCGGGCTGAGCGATCACTCCCGCAGCACGGCTCTTCAGGACGGCTCTCCAGGACAGCCCCCCAGCTCCATGCCCTCAGCCCCTCAGTCGACCAGGCGCCAGGGCAGGGTCTGGCCGGCGTGGAACGGCACCAGCACCTCCACACCGCCGTTGCCATCGGCCAGCTCCAGGCGTCGGGGCACCGGCACCGGCTCGCGGCGCAGTTCCACGGTCTGCTCGTGGGGCGGCAGGCCGTAGAAGCGGGGGCCGTAGAGCGACGCAAAGGCTTCGAGCCGGTGCAGCGCCCCCTCCTGTTCGAACACCTGGGCATAGCTCTCCAGGGCATGGGGCGCATTGAAGATGCCGGCGCAGCCGCAGGCCGCTTCCTTGGCGGAGCGGCGATGGGGGGCGGAATCGGTGCCGAGGAAGAAGCAGGGGTTGCCGGAGACGGCGGCACGGCGCAGGGCCAGGCGATGCCGTTCCCGCTTGATCACCGGCAGGCAGTAGAAGTCGGGCCAGATCCCGCCGCTGAACATCGCATTGCGGTTGAGCTGCAGGTGGTGGGGGGTGATCGTGGCGCACAGGCGTGGGTTGTCGCCGCCCGCCTGGCTCTCCACGAAGGCCACCGCTTCGCTGGTGGTGATGTGCTCGAGCACCACCCGCATGCGGGGATAGCGCTCCAGCAGCGGCTGCAGGTGCCGCTCGATGAACACCGCTTCGCGATCGAAGATGTCGATCTCCGCGTCGGTGACCTCACCATGCAGGAGCAGCGGCATGCCGATGCGCTCCACCGTCTCGAACACGGGCGTGAGCCTGGCGATGTCGGTCACGCCATGGGCCGAATTGGTGGTGGCGTTGGCCGGATAGAGCTTCACGGCGGTGAAGATGCCGGCCGCATGGCCCCGCTCCAGTTCCGCCGGATCGATCGTGTCAGTGAGGTAGGCGGTCATCAGCGGCTGGAAGCGGCTGCCGGGCGGCAGGGCGGCCAGGATCCGCTGGCGGTAGGCCTCGGCCATCGCCGCTGTGGTGATCGGCGGGCTCAGGTTGGGCATCACGATCGCCCGCCCGAACGCCCGCGCCGTGGCAGCCACCACCGCGTTGAGCAGGGGTCCGTCGCGCAGATGCACGTGCCAGTCGTCCGGACGGCGCATCACCAGGGAAGAGGAAGCCGGGTCAGGCGCAGCGGAGGAAACGGACATCAAACGGCGACCCAGGCCCGGACCTGAACGCCATCATCGCCTTCGTCTGAGGGGATGGAGAGCGGTCGTGCAACGTGTGGGCGTTGTGACCGGCACTCCTTGTGTCCTGCTGGCAAACTGCGCTCACTTCGCCACAGCCCCTGATGCTTCAGCTGCGATCACCGCGCCTGCAACCATCGCGTCTGCAACCATCACGCCTGCAGGGGTCGCGTCTGCGCTCCCTGCTGGCGGCGGCTCCGGTGGTGCTGTCCCTGCTGCTGACCAGCTGCGCCAATGACGGCGGCGGCGGCGAAGGGGTGCAGAGCCAGAAGATGGACACGATCCGCAGCCGCGGCAAGCTCGTCTGCGGCGTGGATGGCAAGCTGCCGGGCTTCAGCTTCCTCGGCCCCGACGGCACCTACAGCGGCCTGGATGCCGACACCTGCCGGGCCGTGGCCGCCGCCGTGCTCGGCGATCCGTCGAAGGTGGAATACCGCGACCTCAACTCCAGTGAGCGCTTTGCAGCCCTCGCCAGCGGCGAGGTGGACATGCTGGCCCGCAACACCACCATGACCCTGAGCCGCGATTCAGCCGGCGGCAACGGCATTTCCTTCGGTCCCACCACCTTCTATGACGGTCAGGGCCTGATGGCCCCGGTGGCCAGCGGCATCAAGACCCTCAAGGATCTGGCCGGCAAGCCGATCTGCGTGGAGAGCGGCACCACCACCGAGCTCAACCTGGCTGATCGCATGCGCGAGCAGGGCATCGCTTACACCCCGCTCAAATTCCAGACTGGCGACCAGACCTACGCCGCCTACCTGGGCGGCCGCTGCGTGGCCGTGACCAGCGACCGTTCCCAGCTGGCCGCCAAGCGCAGCAGCTTCCCGCAGCCCGATGCCCACATCCTGCTGCCGGAAGTGATGAGCAAGGAACCGCTCACCCCCGCCACCGTCAACGGTGATCCCGCCTGGGCCGATGCCCTGCGCTGGACCGTCTTCGCCCTGTTCCAGGCGGAGGAGCTGGGCATCACCCAGGCCAACGTGGCCGCCAAGGTGGCGGAAGCCAAGGCCAACACCAACCTGGCCGACCTGCGCCGTTTCCTTGGCGTGGAAGGGGATTTCGGCAAGCAGCTGGGCCTGCCGGCGGATTTCGTGCCCAAGGCGATCGCTGCGGTGGGCAACTACGGCGAGATCTTCGAGCGCAATGTGGGCACCGGCTCCCCGCTCAAGCTCGAACGGGCCGAGAACCGGCAGTGGAAAGACGGTGGGCTGATCTACTCGCCGCCCTTCCGTTGAGCACCTCGCGATGAGCGACATCCAGCGGGTTCCCTGGTGGCGGGATCGGCGCGTGGTTCCCTGGCTGGTCCAGGGGGCTGTGGGGCTGGCGATCCTGGTGGTGATCGCCCTGCTGATGGGCAACCTGGTGCGGAACCTCACCGCCGCCGGGCTGCTGCTCACCTGGCGCTGGCTCGGGCAACCTTCGAGCTTCGATGTGGCCGAAAGCCTCATCCCCTTCGATGCCTCCATGCCCTACTGGCGGGTGTTGCTGGTGGGGCTGGTGAACAGCCTGCGGGCAATCGTGGTGGGCCTGGTGGGGGCCACGCTCCTGGGCACGGCGGTGGGCATGGCCGCCTTCAGCGGCAATGGCCTGCTGCGCCGCCTGGCGCGGGTGTACGTGGAGGTGATCCGCAACATCCCGTTGCTGCTGCAGCTGCTGTTCTGGTATTTCGTGGTGTTCCTGGCGCTGCCGAACAGCACGGCGGCCCTGCAACTCCCTGGGGTGGTGCTCTCCAAATCGGGGCTGTATCTCGCCTGGTTTGCCGAGGGTTTCCGCTGGCAGGGGCCCACCCTGGTGAACGACGTCTGGCAGGCGCCGCTGCGCCTGTCGGTGGAGTTCTCGGCCCTGATCACCGGCCTGATCACCTACACCGGCGCCTTCGTGGCCGAGGTGGTGCGCGGCGGCATCGCCGCGGTGCCACGCGGGCAGTGGGAAGCGGCCACTTCCCTTGGCCTGCACTGGAGCGCCACGATGCGCAGGGTGGTGTTGCCCCAGGCGCTGCGGGTGATCGTTCCAGGGCTCAACAGCCAATACATCTCCCTGGCCAAAAACTCCGCCCTGGCGGTGGCGGTGGGCTACGCCGATCTTTATTCCGTCTCTGAAACCACCCTCAACCAGACGGGCCGCGCCCTGGAAGTGTTCCTGCTGCTGCTCGGCGCCTATCTGCTGATCGATCTGGTGATTTCGGTGCTGATGAACGGCGTCAACCAACTGGTGCAGATTCGCGAGCGCTGATGACCTCCTCCTCCTCCCCGCCGCTGCAGCCGCCCCGGCCCGCTCCCCCCTCAGCCCGCCGCAGCTGGCGCGGGGCGCTGCGTCAGGAGCTGTTCGCCACTCCCCTCGACGGGGTGATCAGCGTGGTGCTGCTCGCTGCCCTGCTGGCCGCCGCGGTGGGCCTGTGGCAGTGGGCCTTCCGCCAGGCCCAGTGGGCGGTGATCCAGGCCAACACCACCCTGTTTGCCGTGGGGCGCTACCCGCTGCCGCAGCAATGGCGTCTCTGGCTGCTGGTGACCCTGGCGGCGGCCACGATCGGTGTGAGCTGGGGCCTGCTGCGCAGCCATCCGCGCGCCGATCGCACCGGCACGCTCTGGCCCGTCAACGACCTGGTGGCCATCGCCGTGCTGGCCTTTCTGGCCGCCTGGCTGCCGGCTGCGCTGAAGCTGCCGCTGCCCCTGCAGCTGCGCTGGTGGGCGATCACGGCGCTGCTGCTGGTGCTGCGGGGAGTGTCTGGGCAGTGGGGGAGGCTGGTGCCGCGCCGCCTGCTGCGCTTTCTGCCGCTGTTCTGGCCGGCGCTCTACCTGTTCGGCATGGTGCTGATCGCCGGCGGGCTGGGCGTTCCGCACGTGCCGCCGTCGGAGTGGGGCGGCCTGCTGCTCACCCTGCTGATGGCCAGCTTCGCCATCCTGCTCAGTTTCCCGATCGGCATCGTGGTGGCCCTGGGCCGCCGCAGCACCCTGCCGCTGCTGCGCTGGAGCTCGGTGCTCTACATCGAGTTCATCCGCGGCGCCCCGCTGATCACCCTGCTGTTCCTGGGGCAGAACATCCTCGGCTACATGCTTCCCGGCGGCTGGGCCCCCGACCGCGTCTGGCGGGCCGCCTGGGTGCTCACCTTCTTCTGCGGGGCCTATCTGGCGGAAGCCGTGCGCGCTGGACTGGCGGCGGTGCCCGTCGGACAGCTGGAGGCCGCCCGCTCCCTCGGGCTCTCGGTGCCGCAGGCCCTGCGGCATGTGGTGCTGCCCCAGGCCCTGCGCATCGCCCTGCCCGCCACGGTGGGGCAGTTCATCTCCCTGCTGCAGGACACCACCTTGCTGTCATTGATCGGCCTGCTCGATCTGCTCGGCACCGCCCGTACGGTGATGGCCAATCCGGAATTCCTCGGCAAAAACGCCGAGGTGTACCTCACCCTTGCGGTGCTGTTCTGGTGCTGCTGCGCCGCCCTTGGCCTGGGCAGCCGGGCTCTGGAGCGCCGCCTCGATCCCTCCCACTCCCCCACCTGACCATGACCGCCAGTCAGCCGATGATCGAGGCCCGCGGGGTCCAGAAGTGGTACCCCAACGGCTTCCATGCCCTGCGCGGCGTGGATCTGAGCGTGAGCCGCGGCGAGGTGGTGGTGATCATGGGGCCCTCGGGCTCAGGCAAGAGCACCTTCATCCGCACCTTCAACGCCCTCGAAGACTTCCAGGAGGGCACGATCACCATCGATGGCATCGCCCTCTCCAACGACCTGCGCAACATCGATGCGATCCGCTGCGACACCGGCATGGTGTTCCAGCAGTTCAACCTCTTTCCTCATCTCACCGTGCTGGAGAACCTCACGCTGGCGCCGGTGGTGGTGCGCAAGCGGCGGAAGGCCGAGGTGGAGGCCCAGGCCCTGGGTCTGCTGGAGCGGGTGGGCATCGCCGAGCAGGCGGGCAAGTACCCCGGCCAGCTCTCCGGCGGCCAGCAGCAGCGGGTGGCGATCGCCCGCTCGCTGTGCATGGAACCGCGCATCCTGCTGTTCGATGAACCCACCAGCGCCCTCGACCCAGAGATGGTGGGGGAGGTGCTGGAGGTGATGCGCGCCCTCGCCGCCGACGGCATGACGATGGTGGTGGTGACCCACGAAATGGGCTTCGCGCGCGAGGTGGCGCACCGGGTGGTGCTGATGTCGGAGGGGCAGATCGTGGAGGTAGCGGCCCCCACCACCTTCTTCACCAACCCCCAGCACGAGCGCAGCCGTCAGTTCCTGGCCCAGATCCTCTGAGCGGTTCAGCCCAGCAGCCCGGCCCAGACGGCCAGCTGGCGGCCGGCGCCGATCAGGGCCGCCGTGAGGATCAGCCGGAGCACCGGCCAGCGCCAGCGCAGCAGGGCCACGGCCGCCGCCACCATCAGCGCCAGCGCCGCCGGATCGAAGCCACTGCCCGCGCCGTCGGGCCAGAGCACATGGCCGGCGAAGAACACCGCCAGGTTGGCGATCACGCCCACCACCGCGGCGGTGATCGCCGTGAGCGGCCCGCTGAGGCGGATGTCCTCGCGGCTGGCTTCCACCAAGGGCCCGCCCGCCAGGATGAACAGGAACGACGGCAGGAAGGTGAACCAGGTGACCGTGAGGCCCGCCGCCACGGCCAGCGGCAGCGCCGTGGCGGCAGCGGCAAGACTGGTGGCGGAGCCCGCAGCGAGGCTGTTGGCGGCGTCCGCGCTGAGATGGGCGAGCGCGGTGTTCCAGCCGCCCATGAAGCCCACGAAGGTCACCACCATGATCAAGGGCCCCGGTGTGGTTTCACCGAGAGCCAGGCCGTCGATCATCTGGCTGGCGCTCAGCCACTGGTGTTGTTCCACCGCCCCCTGAGCCACGTAGGGCAGCACCGCATAGGCGCCACCGAAACTGAACACGGCCACACGGCTGAAGAAGCGAGCCATCGTGGCCAGTAACCCATCCCATCCACCCATGCCGCTCACCAACGCCAGCGGCAACGCCAGCGCGGCGAGCCCGGCCAGCAGGATCAAGGCCAGGCGGCGGCGATCGAAGCGGGCATGGGCGGGGGTGGGAGTGGCATCGCCATGCAGTGGGGGCTGCTCGGCGCTGGGCGTGGTGCTGGTCGGGGCATGGCCGGCCTGGCGAGACGGGCTGAACAGCTGCGGACGCCAGCGACCGCCAAGCCAGCCGATCACGGCCGCTGTGAGCAGGATCACGGGAAAGGGCAGCCGCAGCAGGGTGAGGCCGGCGAAGGCCAGCACCGCCAGCGCCAGCAACGCCGGGTTGTGCAGGGTGCGCCGCCCGAGCCGCCAGGCCGCCTGCATCACGATCGCCGTCACGGCCGGCTTGAGCGCCCAGAACACTGAAACCAGCAGCGGCAGCTGCCCCCAGATGGCGTAGACCGCCGAAAGCAGCAGCAGCAGCAGCAGCGAGGGCAGGATGAACAGGCTGCCCGCCACCAGTCCACCGGGGATGCCGTGCATCAGCCAGCCGATGTAGGTGGCCAGCTGCTGCGCTTCCGGGCCCGGCAGCACCATGGCGTAGTTGAGCGCATGCAGGAAGCGCCGTTCCGAGAGCCAGCGGCGGCGCTCCACCACCTCGCTGTGCATCAGCGCCACCTGCCCGGCCGGCCCTCCGAAACTGATCAACCCCAGCTCCAGCCAGTAGCGGGCGGCCTCTGCGAAGGGAACCGGCCGCTGGGCGGGAGCCGCAGAGGATTCTGCGGCGGGCTCAGGCGGCGGGATGGCAGGGGTCATGGGGTCCGGCGCCGGCGGTGTTACGGGAGGCGCACCCCGATGGCTGGGGCAAAGCTAAGAGCCGGCCGGCCCAGGGGTGGGGGGATCGTCGGCGATCAGGTGCAGATCCACGTGGCGGCCCACCAGCCGCTGCTGCAGCTTCTCGGCCAAAGAGCGCCCCAGCAGCGCCCGGCCCCGGGAGCGTGGCGACTGGCCCATCACGATCTGGGTGATCCGTCGCTCGGCGGCCACATGGGCGATCGCGCCGAGCACATCGTCGCTGTCGAGGCGCAGGAACTCAGCGCCGAAGTCGTTGCTGAGGCGGGTGCAATCCTCCAGCACGAGGCTTTCCTCCCGGGTCAGGAAGCGGTGGGGATTGAGCACGATCACCACCAGCAGCGGGGCATCCATGAAGCCGGCCAGGCGGGCGGCGCGGCGCAGCAGCCGCCTGGATCCCGGATACATCGACAGACAGACCAGCACCCGTTCGCGCAGGGAGCTGTCGGGGGACGTTTCGTCATCGACCCGGTCGGCCACTTCCCGCAGGGCAAGCTCCCGCAGGGCCACCAGGTTGCGGCGCTGGAAGAAGTGGGCCAGGGCCTGGCCCACCTTCTCGCTGGCATACACCTTGCCTTCGCGCAGGCGCTCCTGCAGCGTTTCGGGGGTGACATCCACCAGCACCACCTCATCGGCCCGCTCCAGCACGCGATCGGGCAAGCGTTCGCGCACGATCACGCCGGTGAGCTGGGCCACCAGATCGTTAAGGCTCTCCAGGTGCTGGATGTTCACGGTGGAGTACACATCCACCCCCGCCGCCAGCAGGTGCTCCACGTCCTGCCAGCGCTTGACCCGCTCGCTGCCGGGGGCGTTGGTGTGGGCCAGCTCGTCCACCAGCACCAGTTGCGGGCGTCTGGCCAGCAGGGCGGCCACATCGAGCTCCTCCAGCCACACCCCCTGGTGATGGAAGCGGCGCAGCGGCACCCGTTCCAGGCCCTCGGCCTGGGCGGCGGTGTCCACTCGGCCATGGGTTTCGAGCACACCGATCACCACATCCGTGCCGGCGCGGCGCAGCTCGCGGCCTTCCTGGAGCATGCGGTAGGTCTTGCCGACCCCCGGCGCCATGCCGATGAACAGCTTGTGACGCCCCCGGCCTCTGGAAGAGGGGATCATGGCGACGACCTCATCGGGTGGGGCTCAGGCGCAAGGGTTCAGGGGGCGAGGCGGTCGAGCTCCAGGTTGAGCATCAGCACATTCACCCGCGGCTCCCCCAGCAGCCCCAGGCTGCGGCCTTTGGTGTGGCGGCGCACCAGCTGGCGCAGCTGGTCGGGGCTGAGGCGGCGCGCCGCACTCACCCGCTCGATCTGCTGCGCCGCCGCGCCGGGCGAGAGATGGGGATCAAGGCCAGAGCCTGAGGCATAGAGAAGATCGGCAGCCGGTGGGCGGAGCCCGGCGGCTTGCAGCAGCTCCGCGCCCTCACGCACCCGCGTTGCCAGCGCCGGGTTGGTGGGACCCAGGTTGCTGGGGCTGGAGCTGGGTGCCCCTGGCCCCGTGCTGTAAGCGATGGCACTGGGGCGGCCCCAGAAGTAGCGCGCGCTGGCGAAGGGCTGGCCGATCAGGGCCGAGCCCACCACCCGGCCCTCCAGCCGCAGCAGCGAACCATTGGCCTGGGCGGGGAACAGCCCCTGGCCGATCATTAGCAGCGGCAGGGTGTAGAGCACCACGCTGATCAACCAAAGGGCCGCCGTGAGCCGCAGGGCGCGCAGGGCGTCGCGAAGCAGGGACATCAGAAGGTCTCCGGCTGAAAGATCACCACGAACAGATAGATCGACAGCGCCACGGTGCCGCTCAGCAGCAACGACAGCGCGCCCGTCTGCAGCGGTGGGTGGAAGCTGCGCACCAGTGCGGAGGCCGCCACCGCACCAGCGGCCAGCAGCAACGGGATCCAGAAGATCGGTCGGGTCAGGAACATCGCAGGAGCCTCAGATCAGAGAGAACGAACACGGGGGCGGGATTGGAAGACAAACGCTGGGTGTGAATGGCGATGGCGGAATCAGACCAGGCGCAGTGACGTGAGCGCCAGGTCGATCGCCTTGATGCCCACGAACGGCACCACCAGACCGCCGAGTCCGTAGACGAGCAGGTTGCGCCGCAGCAGCGTTTCCGCCGAATCCGGGCGGAACGCCACCCCTCGCAGGGCCAGGGGCACCAGGGCGGGAATGATCACGGCGTTGAACACCATCGCCGAGAGGATTGCGGAGTGGGGGCTCTGCAACTGCATCAGATTGAGCGGCCCGAGCCCCACACCACCGAACAGGGCCGGCAGGATCGCGAAGTACTTGGCCACGTCGTTGGCGATCGAAAACGTGGTGAGCGCCCCGCGGGTGATCAGCAGCTGCTTGCCGATCGTCACGATGTCGATCAGCTTGGTGGGATCGCTGTCCAGATCCACCATGTTGGCCGCCTCCTTGGCGGCCTGGGTGCCCGAGTTCATCGCCACGCCCACGTTGGCCTGGGCCAGGGCCGGGGCGTCGTTGGTGCCGTCGCCGGTCATCGCCACCAGCTTTCCGAGCCGCTGTTCCGCCTGGATCACGGCAATCTTGTCTTCCGGGGTGGCCTCGGCGATGAAGTCGTCGACGCCGGCTTCGCGGGCGATCACCCCGGCGGTGATCGGATTGTCGCCGGTGAGCATCACGCTGCGGATGCCCATGCGCCGCAGCTGATCGAAGCGTTCGCGCATGCCCGGTTTGATGATGTCCTTGAGGTAGACCACGCCGTAGATGGTGTCGCCACGGCACACCGCCAGCGGCGTGCCCCCCAGCCGCGACACCTGCTCAAAGGCCTCATCCAGCCCGCCGGGTACCTGGCCGCCACGGGACCGCACGAACCCCTTGATGGCATCCACCGCCCCCTTGCGCAGTTCGGTGCCATCGGCCAGATCGGTGCCGCTCATGCGGGTGCGGGCGGAAAACTCCAGGCCGATGGCGCCCGCCGCGTCGAATCCCGCGCTCACACCGAGCTTCTCGGCCAGCCGCACGATCGATTTACCCTCGGGCGTGTTGTCAAAGCCACTGGCACCGAGGGCGACGGCAGCGAGCTCCGCCTCGCTGTGCCCACCCACCGGCAGGAACGCCTCCGCCAGGCGGTTGCCCAGGGTGATCGTGCCGGTCTTGTCGAGCACCAGGGTGTTGATGTCGCCGCAGGCCTCCACCGCCCGGCCGGACGTGGCGATCACGTTGAACTGCGCCACCCGGTCCATGCCGGCGATGCCGATGGCGCTGAGCAGGCCGCCGATCGTGGTGGGAATCAGGGCCACGAGCAGGGCCACCAGGACCACCACCGGAGTGGGCCCGCCGATGTAGGCCGCCACGGGCGGCAGGGTGGCCACCGCGATCAGGAACACCTGGGTGAGCACGGCCAGCAGCACCGTGAGGGCGATCTCATTGGGGGTGCGGCTGCGCTCAGCGCCCTCCACCAGGGCGATCATGCGGTCGATGAAGCCCTTGCCGGGATCAGCAGTGATGCGGATGGTGAGCTGATCGGACACCACCCGCGTGCCGCCCGTGACCGAACTGGCCACATCGGAGCCGGCTTCCTTGAGCACGGGGGCGGATTCACCGGTGATCGCCGATTCATCCACCGCTGCCACCCCACCCACCACCTCGCCATCGGCGGGGATCAGCTCACCGCTGCTCACCCGCACCTGATCCCCCTGGCGCAGGCTGCTGGAATCCACCAGCGCCTCACCGCCATCGGGCAGCAGGCGGCGGGCCTGGGTGCGCGCCTGGGTGCGGCGCAGGGCATCGGCCTGGGCCTTGCCGCGCCCTTCGGCGAGGGCTTCGGCGAAGTTGGCGAACAGCAGGGTGAACACCAGGATCGCGGCGAGCGCGACGTTGAAACCCCGACCCGGTGCCTCGCTGCTGAGGCCGAACAGCTGGGGCTCCAGCGTGGTGGCCAGGCACACGAGTGTGCCGCACCAGACCACGAACATCACCGGATTGCGCACTGTGTGGCGCGGATCGAGCTTGCGGAACGCTTCCACGCTGGCCCTGGCCAGAAGGCCCTGGCGTCGGGGGCGTTCGGTGTAGCGCCGCTGGTCGCGGCGGCCCCGCGGCATGCGCGGAAAGAAGGACTGTTGAAGGATGGTCATGGCAGGCGCAGGGCGATCAGCGAGGGAGCGAGAAGGCTTCGGCGATCGGCCCCAGGGCCAGCACCGGGAAGAAAGTGAGGGCGCCGAGGATCAGGATCACCACGGCGGTCACCAGCGTGAACAGGGCCGTATCGGTGGCGAGGGTGCCGGGCCCGGGGGGCACCGGGGGCTTGCGGGCGAAGCCGGCCGCCAGCTGCAGCAGCGCGAAGATCGGCAGGTAACGCCCGCCCAGCAGGCTCGCGACCGTGCTGAGGTTCCACCACCGGCTGTTATCGGCCAGGCCTTCGAAGCCGCTGCCGTTGTTGGCCGCCGCCGAGGTGTACTCGTAGACCACCTGGCTGACGCCGTGGAAGCCCGGATTGCTGATGCCCGCGAGGGTTGGCGCATCGGCCAGGGTGAGTGCCGCCGGCAGCAGCACGAACAGCGGGTGGATCAGCAGGATCAGGCTGCTCCACACGATTTCCGCCTTCTCCACCTTGCGGCCGAACAGCTCGGGTGTGCGCCCCACCATCAGGCCGGTGAGGAACACCGTGAGGATCAGGAACACCAGCAGGTAGGCGGCGCCGGTGCCCTGGCCGCCGAACACCACCTGCAGGAACATGTTGAACAGCGGCACCATGCCCCCCACGGGCATGAGCGAATCCATCGAGCCGTTCACCGCGCCGGTCATGGTGGCGGTGGTGATGGCGGCGAACAGGGCGGAGAGGGTGGCGCCGAAGCGCACCTCTTTACCTTCCAGATTGGGGCCGCTCAGCCACGGCGCCAGCAGGGGGTTGCCGGACTGCTCAGCCTGGATCGCCACCACGGCCAGGGCCAGCAGCAGCCCCGTGACCAGCAGCAGCAGCAGATTGGCCTGGCGCCGGTTGCCGAGAAAGCGGCCGAAGGCGTCGAGGGTGGCGGCCGGGATGGCCAGCATCGCCACCATGGCCAGCAGGTTGGTGAAGGGGCTGGGGTTCTCGAACGGATGGGCGGAGTTGGCGCCGAAGAAGCCACCGCCGTTCTCACCCAGCTGCTTGATCGCCTCGTAACCCGCCACCGGGCCCCGCACCAGGATCTGGGTGGCGCCTTCGAGCGTGCGCAGGCTCACCGGACCGCCCAGGGTCATGGGCACGCCCTGGATCAGCAACACCACAGCGAACATCAGGCTGAGAGGCAGCAGCACCCGTGTGATCGCGCGGATCAGGTCGCTGTTGAAGTTGCCCAGCGGGCGGCCGGTGAGCCCGCGGATGAAGGCCACACCCACCGCCAGCCCGGTGGCGGCCGAGGTGAACATCAGGAACTGGATGGCGCCGAGCTGGGTGAGATCGCTGAAGGTCTGCTCCGGCAGGTAGTGCTGCTGATCGGTGTTGGTGACGAACGAAATAGCGGTGTGCAAGGAGAGATCCCAGGGCACCGGCGGCAGCCCCTGGGGATTCAGCCAGGGCGGTTGAACCAGAAGCAGCAGCAGGGCCACGGCGGTGAAGCCGAAGTTGCTGAGCAGCAGCGGGCGCAGGTAATCCCAGGCCAGTTCGGCGGGCCGGCCTGGATCACCCACCCAGCGCAGCAGGGTGGATTCGAAGGGGGAGAGCCAGCGGTCCAGCCAGGGCTGGGGCTGGCCGTCGAACACCTGCCAGAGGTGGCGGCCCAGTAGCCGGGATGTGCCCAGCATCAGCAGGATCAGCAGGGCCACCTGTAGCCAGTCGGTCATCGGCGGTAGCGTCCGGCGCGGAGGACCCGATCACTGTCTTTGCCGCCTGCAGCTGGGCGCCACTAGCGGAGGGTATGTCGTTGAAACAAAGCTCCCTACCCATGGGTATAGAGGCTCTGGCCTCTCCCAGTCGCCAGGTGGCCCTGCTCACCGTTGCGGTGGCACTGGTGGAGCTGGTTACCCCGGTGCCGGTGGTGCTGGGTTATCTGTACGTGCTGCCTCTGTTGCTGTTGAGCGAGACGGCCCCGCCGGCGCGGATCTGGCGCTATGTGGCCCTCAGCTGTACCCTCACGCTCGCCAACCTGGTGGTTCCGCACATCACTCCCCCCGACGGCTCGGTGCTGACCAACCGGCTGATCGTCTGCGGCGCTTTGGTGCTGAGCGCCAGCCAGTGCGTGCGCATTCAGGCGTTGCAACGCCAGCGGCTGCAGCTGGAAGGCCAGCTGGCCGTGGCGGATCTGCGCCGGGATTTCGTGGCCACCCTCGCCCATGACCTCAAGACACCGATCCTGGGCACAATCGCCACCCTGCGCAGCCTGAGCAACCAAGGGGAAAGGCGGCACGACCCTCAGCTGCAACGGCGCCTGGCCACGATCGAGCGGGGCCAGAACCGAGCTCTGCAACAAATTCAGACGCTGCTGGAGGTGTACCGCAACGACGCCGAGGGCCTACGTCTGCAACGCCAGGCCGTGGACCTCACCCGCCTGGTGGAGGACGTGATCCGCGACCTCGCCGCCCTGGCGGAGGAGCGGCAACTCAGTCTGCAGCTCGGCTTCGGGGAGAGCTCCCAGCGTCAGCCCCACAGCCTCTGGGGCGATGGGGCCCAGCTGCGACGGCTGGTGGAGAACCTGCTGATTAACGCCATTCACCACAGCCTGCGGGGCAGCTGCATCCGGGTGCAACTCTCGGACCATGGCAGCGGCCATCGGCTTCTGGTGGCCGATGGCGGTCCGGGCGTGCCGGAGGAGGAGCTCCCCCGGCTGTTCCAGCGCTTCCAGCGTCTATCGGAGGAGCGGCCAGGCAGTGGCCTGGGTCTCTACCTCTGCCGCCAGATCGTCAGCGCCCATGGGGGATCGATCGGGCTGCGCAACCGGCCGGGCGGCGGGGCCGAAATCGACGTGGTGTTGCCGCAGGGAGAGCCCGAGGCTGCCGGAGAGGCCAGAAATGGGCGCTCGGCTCATTCGGCGGTGGAGGGTTGAACCGATGCGCGTGCTGGTGGTGGAAGACGACGAACTGTTCCGACTGGGGCTCGAGTTGACGCTGCAGGGCTTCACCGGCATCGAGGCAGTGACGGCGGTGGCAGATGGCGAGCAGGCGCTCGACCTGCTGCGCCACCAGGCCTTCGAATTGATCCTGCTCGACCTGGGCCTGCCGGGTCTGGGGGGGCTGGAAACCTGCCGCCGCATCAGTGCCGACCACCCCCGGATTCCGGTGCTGATGGTCACCAGCCAGGATGACCCTGTCTGGTGTCACCGCCTGGTACGCGCGGGAGCACGGGGCTACCTGCACAAGGGCATGGCGGCGGCGGACCTGCAGCTGGCGATCCAGTCGGTGTTGCGGGGAGCCTCGTGGTGGGATGCGGAGGCCACCGTCGCCCTGCGCGCACTGGGTGAAGCGGACGCCCTGGCCGCAGCAGATCGTGCAGCAGCCAGCTGCTCGCCGGTGGATGGCACGGAACCTGCCCTCGCCGGCAGCCTGGCCCTGCTGACTCCCCGGGAGCGGGAGGTGCTGGAAGCGATGGCACGGGGACTGAGCAACCGGGAGATCGCCGCCGAGCTCTGCATCAGCCTGGGCACCGTGCGAGTCCACGGGCACCAGATCATGCAGAAGCTGGAGGTGGCCAACCGAACCCAGGCCGTCCTGAAGCTGCTGCCCCGGCGGCCGTAAAGCGGTGAGCCAGGCGTCCGAGCACTGGAACTCCAGGCACCGCTGAGGCTGTGGGTACAACGGCGGTCCCCATGTTGAAGCCGCTTCCACCCCCGCTGCCATTGAGGCGTGCGCTTGTGGGCCGTGTCACGGTTCGCCTGTGCTTGGGGTGTTCCGTTGCCCTTGCTACGGGACGGCCTGATCGCCAGACACAAGCTTTTCAGGTCCTACCCGGATGGGCTGTTGCCGATGACACGACGTGCAAGCTCAGGGGACAGCCTGTCTGCCCTTGACACCTTCGATCACTTCACAACCAATCTGTTCGCTGGCATTCACCAGGCTGAACTGCGCCGTCTGGGGGTGGTCCTGCTGGCCGCTGGAGCAGGCCTGTTGCCCCTGATGGCAGGGTCGGCCCACGCCGCTCTGACCAAGGTTCCCACCAACGGCGCCGACACCCTGTTGATGCTGATGGGTTCAGCTCTCGTGTTGCTGATGACACCGGGCCTGGCCTTTTTCTACGGAGGCTTCACCCGCGCCAAGAATGTGCTCAACACGATGATGATGAGCTTCTTCATGATGGGGCTGGTCGGTGTTCTATGGGTGGTGATCGGCTACAGCCTTTCCTTCGGCGTGGGCTTCAAGAGTCCGTTCATCGGCGGGCTCGAGTTCTTCATGATGAATGGAGTCGGCGGTCCATTGGGTGATGCACCGCTCGCCGATGGCTTTGCGATCAGCGCCACGAGTTTCGCCCTGTTTCAGGGCATGTTCGCGATCATCACCCCGGCGCTGATCAGTGGCGCGCTCGTAGAGCGCATCAGCTTCAAGGCGTGGTTCTGGTTCACCCTGCTCTGGAGTGTGTTCATTTACTGCCCGATGGCCCACATGGTCTGGGGCGGCGGCTTCATCGGACCGCTCGGTTCCATTGGCGCCATCGACTTCGCCGGTGGAACAGTGGTTCACATCGCCTCAGGCGTGGCCGCTCTGGTTGCCGCAGCGATCGTGGGCCCTCGTAACGCCTTTCCCGATGCCACGCGCCCACCGCACAACGTGCCGTTCATTCTTCTGGGTGCGGGGTTGTTGTGGTTCGGCTGGTTCGGCTTCAACGGCGCCAGCTATTTCGCCGCTGCAGGAGCCGGCCTGTGTTTCGTCACCACCACCACATCTGCCTCAGCCGGGATGCTCACCTGGTGCCTGATCGAATGGTTCAAAGGTGGCAAGCCCACCGCCGTGGGCGCGGCCACAGGAGCCGTGGCGGGGCTGGTGGGAATCACCCCAGCGGCCGGCTTCGTCACGATCGGAACCTCCCTGCTGTTCGGCGCGCTGACTGCCGCAGCCTGCTTCATCGCCATCCAGATCAAATCCGCCATCAAGTTTGACGACTCCCTGGATACCTTCATGGTGCACGGCGTTGGCGGAACAGTAGGAGCCCTGCTCACCGGCATTCTTGCCGCAAAGGTGCTCGTTCCTCTGGATTACTTCCCCCTTTCCGCCAAAATCCTCGCCGAAAGCGGTAACTTCGGCCTGTTCATCGCCCAGTTCAAGGCCACAATTCTCACCTATGCCTTCGTTGGCGTCGGCACAGCCATCATTCTCTACGTCGTCAAAGCCACCTGTGGGCTGCGCCTTGAGGCTGATGATGAAGAGCGTGGCGTGGACATCGTTTGCCACGGAGAGGAAGCCTACGAACCAATGACGAATTAGTATTTATTTGGTAGCTTGGCACGATTGGCCAGAACCTGCCTAAACTCAGGCCTGGCTTCTTTCAGCCCAACCCCCAACCAGCGGCTCAGTCAACTCCCACGGGCACTTACCGCTGCGGCCATCGGTTTTTACCGATGGCCGTTTGGGTGGGCCATCCTCCAGTCCCTTCATCACCGCATTTCTGAGTCACCATGAAAAAAATCGAAGCGATCATCCGGCCCACCAAAATCGATGATGTGAAAACAGCCTTGGTGAATGCCGGAATCATCGGCATGACCATCACCGATGTGCGTGGCTTCGGCAGACAGAAAGGCCAGGTGGAAACCTATCGCGGTGCTGAATACACTATTGAATTCATCACCAAGGTGAAAGTGGAAGTGGTCGTCGAAGACGACAAGGTGGACACCGTGATCGCCGCGATCACAGGCCCTTCCCGCACCGGCGAAATCGGCGACGGCAAGATCTTCGTGCTGCCGGTGGAGGCTGTCGTGCGCATCCGCACGTCGGAATCAGGAGCGGCTGCGATCTAACGCTCTCCTCCAAAGCCGAGCGTACGATCCCCATCTGAACGCGTCTGAGCCGACCCTTGACCAAGGATCCACGCGGATCAGGCAGCCAGTCGCTCAGACGCCTACTGATCGGAGCTCCGCTTCCCACCAGCGCCCACGCCGAGGAACGGCTCACCAACGCCGAAGCTCTCGCCATCCTCAGCTCCGACGCCCTCTCCTCGGTGGCTTACGCCACCCAGGAGATCGTGCTGGTGCTGGGCATGGCCGGGGCCGCCGCCCTGCCGTTCACGTTGCCGATCACAGGCGTGATCGTGGCGTTGATGCTGGTGGTGGCGATCAGCTACAGGCAAACCATCAAGGCCTATCCCCATGGGGGTGGCTCCTACCGGGTATCCCACGACAACCTCGGGGTGATCCCCGGCCTCTGCGCCGCCGCTTCGCTGTCGATCGACTACACGCTCACCGTGGCGGTGAGCACGGCGGCAGGCATCGCCGCCCTCACTTCCTATTTCCCCCTGCTCGACGCGCTGCGCGAACCGTTGTGCCTGGTGGCGGTGGCCCTGCTGATGCTGGCCAACCTGCGCGGCGTGCGCTCCACGGCCCAGCTGCTGAGCCTGCCCACCTTCCTGTTCATGGGAACGGTGTTCACCCTGGTGGTAGCTGGCCTGATCCAGTGGAGCCAGGGGTCACTCACCGCTCTGCCGCTGGCCGAGCAGAGCCGGCTGCTGAACAGCGGAGACGGCGCCTCGCTGGCGGCGCTGGGGCCGGTACTGCTGATGCGCGCCTTCAGCTCCGGCTGCGCCGCCCTCACCGGCATTGAGGCGATCAGCGACAGCGTGATGGCGTTCAAGCCGGTGGAGTGGCGCAATGCCCGCCGCGTGCTCACCGTGATGGTGATCCTGCTGGCGTTGATGTTCAGCGGCATCAGCGCCCTGGCCACCGAGCTGGGGCTGGTGGCGCAGGACACCGGCCCCACCCTCCTCTATCAGCTGGGAGAGCGCATCTTCGGCAATGGACCACTGCTGCTGCTGCTGCAGCTCACCACCCTGCTGATCCTGCTGCTGGCCGCCAACACCGCCTTCGCCGACTTTCCCCGCCTGGCCGCCTTCCTGGCCCAGGACGGCTTCATGCCGCGCCAGCTCGCCTCCCTCGGCGACCGGCTCGTGTTCACCAACGGCATCGTGCTGCTGAGCAGCTTCGCGGCGGTGCTGTTGCTGGTGTTCGACGGCAGCGTGACCCGCTTGATCGCGCTTTACGCCGTGGGGGTGTTCGCCAGCTTCACGCTCTCCCAAGCCGGGATGGTGATGCATTGGTGGAGGGGGCGCAGCGCCGCTGAGGGCTGGCGAGGCAAGGCGCTGGTGAACGGGCTGGGCTGCCTGGTCACCGGTTTGGTGTGCGGCGTGCTGCTGTTCAGCAAGTTCACCGAGGGGGCCTGGCTGGTGGTGGTGGGCGTGCCGCTGCTCGTGAGCCTGTTTCTGGCGATCAAGACCCACTACGGCCGCATGGCCCGCCGCCTCGATCTCAGTCCCGGCGCCCCGCTCAGCCTGCCGCCGGCCCCCGCCCAGGGCGGCACCCCGGTGGTGGTGCTGGTGGGCGCGCTCAACCACGGCAGTGCCGATGCGGTGCGTTATGCCCGCAGCATCGCCGGCCCCCTGGTGGCGGTGCATGTCGATCTCAATGGCAGCGGCGCCGAAGCCTTCCGCCAGCAATGGAGCCAGCGGCTGCCGCAGGTGCGCCTGGTGGTGTTGCCCTCCCCCTACCGCTCACTGGTGGATCCGATCACCTCCTTCGTGCACCGCTTCGAAGCGGAGCACAACAAACATCCCACCAGCTTCTGCACCGTGGTGCTGCCCGTGTACGTCACGCGCCGCCCCTGGGAGAAGCTGCTGCACAACCAGTCGGCGCTGAATCTGCGCCGGGCCCTGCGCAACGGCGGCACTCGGGTGGTCACCACCGTGGGCTTCTATCTCTGAGCCCACTCTGGGCCCGCCGGAATCTCCCTACCCTCGGCAGCAGCGCGTTCAGACCGCTCGATCCCATCACCTCTGGTTCCTTGCTCCTTCCTGCTCTGATCGCCCCCACCGCCCACCTCAGCCCTGGGGCGTTGTTCAGCCAGTCGTCGCTGTTCGGCTTCGGAATCGCCTTCAGCCCGCTGCACATCGCCGTGGTGGCGCTGCTGCTGCTCGGCCCTTTCCCGCTGCGGCGTTCCTTCGCCTACGTGAGCGGCTGGGCGATGGCCAACGGCCTGGCGATCCTCGCCCTGATGCTGGTGGGCGACCGCTTTTCCCTTGCCCTCAACCACGGCGAACAGGGACAGGTGGCGATTGATCTGGTGGGGGCGGTGGCCCTGCTGGGCATCGGCCTGTTCCAGCTCACCCCGGCGGCCGAGCTGGGCCACGAGGGCATGGCGGTGAAGCTGCTCAACCAGCTGCCCGATGTGCGCACGCCCTTGCTGGTGCTGATCGGCGCCACCAGCGCCCTGCTGACGCCGGAAAACCTGGTGTTCTATCTCAAGGAAGCGGGCCTGCTGCTGGTGAACCAGCCAGGGGTGAGCCGTGATCTGGAGCTCACCGGCGTGTTCGTGCTGGTGGCCAGCTCCCTGCTGCTGCTGCCACCGCTGGCCTGGATCGCCACCGGTGGCGGCATCCGCGAGCCGCTGCTGCAGGTGGAAGGCTGGCTGGTGCACCGGGCCGAATGGGTGGTGGGCGTGCTCGCCCTGCTGATCAGCGCCTACCTGGCCTGGGAAGGTCTGCACGGCCTGTGGATGCTGCAAGGAGCTGCGCCGCTGTGATCGCGACCGAGCCGCTGAGCACCCTGTCGGCGGTGCTGGTGGCTCTGGCCCTGGTGATCGTGGTCTCGAAGCTGCTGGGGCGCCTGCTGGCCCGCTTCGATCAGCCCGCGGTGATCGGCGAGATCCTGGGCGGCATCGTGCTGGGGCCCTCCTTGCTGGGGGCGCTGGCACCCCAGCTGCAGCAGGCGGTGTTTTCCGCGGCGGTGCTGCCCCAGCTCAACCTGCTCTCCCAGCTGGGCCTGATCCTGTTCATGTTTCTGGTGGGGCTGGAGGTGAACCCGGAGCATCTGCACGGCCGGTTGCGACTGGCGGCGCGCATTTCGCTGGCGGGCATCGTGCTGCCGCTGCTGCTCGGGGTGCTGTTGGCCGTTGGCCTGGAAAGCGTGCTGCCAGAGCTGTTGCCGGGCGATCGCACCCTGCCGGGCCTGTTGTTCATGGGCACGGCAATGGCGATCACGGCCTTTCCGGTGCTGTCGCGCCTGCTCAAGGAACGGGGGTTGCTGGGCCTGCCGCTCGGCCAGCTGGTGATCAGCTGCGCCGCCATCGACGACGTGGTCAGCTGGGTGCTGCTGGCGGCGGTGGTGTCGTTCACCCGCTCCGGATCGGTACTGGGCGCCCTGCCGGCATTGATCGGCACCCTGGCCTGGGCGCTGCTGCTGCTGCTGGGCCTCAGGCCGTTGATGCACCGGCTGGAGGAGCACTACCGGCGCGAGCGGCAGCTGAGCCCGATTCTGCTCTCAATGCTGTTCGCTGGAGCGATTCTCTCGGCCGTGATCACCGACTGGATCGGTGTGCACTACATCTTCGGGGCGTTTCTGTTCGGCCTGGCCCTGCCCCGCTACGGCCCGCTGCTGCGCCGCCTGCGGCTGCACATCGAGGATCTGGTGCTCACCTTGCTCCTGCCGGTGTTCTTCGCCATCAGCGGCCTCAACACCCGGATCGCGGACCTCGATCAGCCGCTGTTGTGGCTGGCTCTGCTGGCGGTGCTGGCCGTGGCGATCGGCGGCAAGTTCATCGGCTGCTGGGCAATGGCCCGCCTGGGAGGGTTGCCCCCCCAGCAGGCCCAGGCGGTGGGCTGGCTGATGAACACCCGAGGGCTCACGGAACTGGTGATCCTCAACGTGGCCCTGAGCCTTGGGGTGATCAGCACCACCCTGTTCACGATGATGGTGGTGATGGCCTTGGTGACCACCGCCATGGCCTCTCCCCTGCTCACCCGGCTGGGGATCAGCCCGGCAGCATCACCCGGTTGATCACGTGCACGATGCCGTTGTCGCAGACGATGTCGGCGGAGAGCACGGAGGCATTCTTCACCTCGAACGGCTCGGCGCAGCGGATCGGGATCGGGGCACCCTCCAGGCTTTCCCAGCTGGGCTGATCCACCAGCTCACTGCGGCTGAAGGCGCCGGAGAGCACGTGGAACTTGAGGATGCGCGCGAGTTGGGGCGGGTTGTCCACCAGGGTCTGCACGGTGCCGGGCGGCAGGGCGGCGAAGGCGTCGTCCACCGGGGCGAACACCGTGAAGGGGCCAGGGCTCTCCAGGGCTGCGGTGAGGCCGGCCACCTCCACCGCTGTAAGCAGGGTGGAAAACAGGCCGGCGCCTTTGGCGGTTTCGATGATGTTGGCCATGGCTGGGAGTGTCTAGCGGTAGTCCTGGGTTTGCACATCCCGGAGGCGGGCCTCAGGGCGGAGGAAGCGATCCATCTGGGCCTCGAAGAAGGCGCGGTTCGCCTTGAGGTGCTCCGGATCGGGATCATCGAGAGGGAACAGCAGGGCGCAGCGCAGCGCCTGGATCACCGCTGAGGTCACGTTGTACATGGAGCGCTGGAAGGTGATGCCCAGCTGCACGAGGATGTCGTCTTCGCCGCGCTTGTGGTTGCGGTAGAGCTCCACCAGATAGGGCGGCAGGAAGTGGAGCATGTCCTGCATCAGCAGGGTGGGCGGGATGCCGGCTGAACCCACCGGGAACACATCGGCATAGAGGATGCCGTAGTGGAAATCCGCCTGCTCCGACGGCACCTGATCAGCCTGGGCGTTGTAGCTCTTGGTGCCGCGGAAGGGGGCCGTGCGATAGAACACCGCCTCCACATAGGGGAGGGCCGCCTCATACAGCCAGGTGAACCCTTCCGACTTGGGGATGATCTCGATGCATTCACCACCGATGTAAACGTGGTGATAGATCGGCCGGCCTGCCACGGCAAAAATGCCGTTCACCAGGAAATCCATGGCGGCTGGCACACCAGAGAAGCCCCCTTCATCGTAGATGTCGCTCATCTCGAAGAACACCGGCGCCATCACCTCCCAGAAGAGGCCAAGATTGGCGTAGTAGCTCATCTTGCGCACCTGCTCCAGGAACATCTCCGGGAACAGCTTGTGCAGGCCCAGCATCAGTGGGTTGCCTTTGAAGAAAGCGAGGATCGCCCGCTCGGCGTTGGCCTTGTAGGCGTCGCTCTCGAGGTAGTCGTAGAAGCGGCCGCCCATGCCCTGGTGCCAGAACATGGCATCCATGCAGGCCTCCGCGAACTCCATGTTGATGCGGTCGTGCCAGAGGTGATGGAGCAGCTTCGGCAGCTTGCCGGCTTCGCCCTTCTCCATGAACTCCAGCAGCTCGGGATGGGCCGTGGCCGGCCCGCGCCAGATGCGCAGCTTGGAATCATCACCCGCGTAGGAATTGGGCAGATCCAGATACTCCTGACTCGGGAAATACTTGAACGCCGGCAGGGGATCGAGGAACACCCGCTCGGCGATGTAGAGCAGGTCGCGCCAGTAGAAATCCATCGGCACGGCATAGGCCTTGTAGATGCCGATGATCTGCATCAGGTTTTCCGGCGTATCCGGCAGCATCGAGCCGCCGGCTTCGAGCCGCTGCACCACCTCAGCGAAGGGGTGGGTGGAAGGGGGCAGGGCGGTGGCGGGAGTGGTGACGGTCATGGCCGGAGAGCCAGCGAGGTGGGCAGGTGCAGGGGCGCCAGCGGGGCGTGGAGCGCCGGGGTCGTCAGTGAAGGCAGGGTGGCGAGCGTTGGCAGGGCTGGGCTCGGGGCAGCCATCGCCAGGGCGTTGATCGGCGGGCGGGAGAGGGCGAGGGCGCTGGTGGTCTCCTCACTCCAGCCCAGCAGGATCTGGGGCCAGAGGCCCGCCAGGATCACCAGGAAGGAGAGGGCCAGGGCCGGCAGCCGCTCCACCCAGGTGGTGCTCACGTAGTCGGCGGTCTTGTTGTCGAGGCGGCCGAAGCCCACCCGGTTGAACAGGCGCACCGCATACACGGCCGTGAGGCCCGAGGCCAGGATGCAACCGATCGTGGGCAGCGGGAACACCGGCCAGCTGCCCTGGAACACCACCATCTCCGCCAGGAAGCCGGCCTGGCCGGGCACACCAGCCGCTGCCATCAGGGCCAGCAGCAGCAGGCCCAGGGTGAAGGGCAGGCCCCGGCTGGGGTTCATCAGGCCGGAGAGGGCGGCGATCTCGGTGGTGCCCGTTTTCGCCTCGATCTTGCCGACCAGGCAGAACAGCAGGGCCACGATCATGCCCTGGGCGAGGATCTGGGCGATCGCCCCCTGCAGGCTCAACGGCGTGGCGGCGGCCAGGGCCAGCACCAGCAGGCCCATGTGGCCCAGGGCACTGAAGGCCACCAGGCGGCGCATGTCCGTCTGGGCGATCGCGTTGAGGGCCCCATACAAGGCGCTGACCATGCCGACCACGGCAATCCACGGCGACCACTCGGCCCAGGTGTCGCCCAGCATGCCGATGCCGAAGCGCAGCAGGCCATAGGCCCCCAGCTTCGAGACCACCCCGGCCAGCTGCATGGCCACGGGCGTGGAGGCCTGGCTGTAGGTGAGCGGCTGCCAGCCGTGCAGCGGAAAGATCGGCATCTTGAGGCCGAAGGCGAGCAGCAGCAGGGCCAGGATCCAGCGCTCCGCCCCCTCCGGCAGCACCGCCTGGGCCATGTCGGCGTAGGCGAAGCTGAAGCCATTGCGGTTGAGCAGGGCCAGGGCCAGCACGCCCGCCAGCAGGGCCATCCCCGACACCGCGCCATACATCAGATAGCGGATCGCAGCGGTGGCACGCCGCTCGCCGCCCCACACCGCCACCAGCAGGGTGGTGGGGATCAGCGTGATTTCGTAGGCCAGCACGAACAGCAGGCCGTTGCAGGCCAGGAAGGCACCGGTGAGGCCCACGTTGGTGGCCAGCACCATGGCGTAGAAGAAGCGCCGCCGCGGCTGGCTGATCGGCGTGGCGAACACCGCCATGAAGGAAAGAAGAGCCGTGAGGCCGGCCAGCGGCAGCGACAGGCCATCCAGGCCCAGGTGAAGCTCCAGACCAAGCTGGGGCAGCCAGACCTGGCGGAGTTCCGGCACCGGGTGGCCCGCCAGCCACAGCAGCATCAGCAGTTGCACCGCCGGAGCGAACACCGCCACGCGACGGGGCCAGGGCCCCGGCAAGGGGGCGAGACAGAGCAGCAGTACAGCCGCCAGGGGAAGCAGCAGAAGGGTGAGCAGCATGGGAGGTCTCGGTGGTCTGCTTCAGAGGGAGAGGAAGGCGGGCGTGTGGCGGGTGAGGATCCACAGCCCCATCAACACCACCCCCACCAGCACGGTGAAGGCATAGGCCTGCACCCGGCCGGTGGTGCTGAGGCTGAGGCGGCGCGCCCCCTCCAGGGCCAGGTCGCCGCTGCGGTTGCTGAAGCCGTCCACCAGGATGCGGTCGACCCAGCTGCTGGTGGCCGCCAGCGCCACCACCAGACCCACCACGGTGCGGCGGTAGAGGCCTTCAGTGTGCAGGTCGGCGGCCAGCCATTCCTGCAGCCCGGCCAATGGTCCGGACAGCTTGGGCAGGTGCTCGGTGGAGAAGAGATAGAGCACCGACCCGGCCGTGATTCCCAGCAGCGTGGAGGCGAGCAGCGGCAGCGCCATCGGACCCCACTCCGCGCCAATGCCGGCGCGGTTGATCAGGATCGGCAGGTGCAGCACCAGGCCGGTGGCCACCATCGCCGGCAGCACCATCAGCCACAGCACTTCGGCGGAGCGCTTGGTGAACACCGAGGGCTTGCCGCCCCAGATCAGCCCGAAGATCCGCACCAGTGCGGCGCTGATCAGGCCATTGGTGAGCAGCACCACGGCGGTGAGCAGCAGCGGGGCCTGGCTGTCCGAGAGGCTGGCGGTCATGGCGCGCAGGGCGCCGAAACCGGCCAGCGGCGGCAGCCCCACCAGGCCGGCGCCACCCACCAGGAAAGCGATGCCCATCAAGGGGCGGCGCGACCAGAGGCCACCCAGCTGGGTGAGGTCCTGGCTGACGTTGCTCGACACCACCGTGCCCAGGGCCAGCAGCACCAGGGCCATCGGCAGCGGATACACCAGCAGCATGCGCCAGGCGGTGTCTCCGGCACCGGCGCCCACGGCCAGGAACAGGAGCCCCAGCCAGCTGCTGACCAGAAAGGAAACGGCCCGCTTGATATCGATCTGGGCCAGGGCGATCAGGGCGCCCACCAGGGCGGTGGTGCCGCCCACGACCACCAGCACGGCCTGCACGGTGGGGCTCACCGAGAGCAGCGGCTCAAGGCGCAGCAGCACCCAGGCCCCGCCCAGCACCACCACGGAGTTGCGCAGCACCGTGGAGGGGAAGGGGCCTTCCATGGCCTCGTCGAGCCAGAGGTGCAGCGGGATCTGGGCGCATTTGCCCATCGGGCCGGCGATCAGGGCCAGCAGGATCAAGGTGAGGCCGGGGCTGGGGGTGGCCTGTTCGGCCCAGGCATTCAGGGCGTTGATGTTCCAGCTGCCGGCCACCGGCAGCAGCGCCACCAGGCCGGCCAGCAGCACCAGATCGCCAACCCGCTTGGTGAGGAAGGCATCGCGCGCCCCCTTCACCACCAGCGACTGGTTGAACCAGGTGCCCACCACCAGATAGGTGCCAAGTGTGAGCAGCTCCAGCACCACATAGGCGAAGAAGAGCGAATCGGTGAGCACAAGTGCGCACAATCCGGCCTCAAACACACTCAGGCAGCCGAAGAAACGGGGCCAACCCCAGTCCATCTCCAGATAACCGATCGCATACACCTGAGCCAGCACATGGATGCCGCAGATCATGGTCATGGCGATCAGCACCGGCGTGTTGATCGTGGCGTCGAAGCGAATCGAGAGGCCAGCGGTATCCAGCCAGGGCCAGCTGCGGGTGAGCGGGGTGCCGCTGAAAGCGATCCAGGCCGCGAGGCTGTGCAGGAACGCCACCAGGTTGAACAGGAGGTTGATGTAGCCGGCGGGGCGTGGACCGGTACGGGAGATGAGCCCGGGCACCCACAGCAGGGAGAAGAACGCTCCCAGCAAGGGATAAAGCGGAATCAGGAAGGCCGTCTCAACGACGGACGTTGCAAAGGAGGCCGTCTCGGGCGGGGGGACGGTCATCTGATCGCGAGGCTTCCGGGATGATCGCGAACAATAGGGATAGGCCGATGGCGTTTGGGGGATGGATGAAGAGGTATTGCCAATGGCTGCCCCAAGCAAGCGTGATCAGTGGGCCGGCTGATCCTTGGAGGCCTGGATGCAAGGCTCCGTGGATCCGAGCATCGGTAGATCCATGCACAGAATCCGTATTTGTACTTAGCGGGTTAACAGAAGGTGAATGCAGCGAAGGCCGCGAGCCGCAGCACCGCCGCCCCAGCTGCACCACCAGGGTGGGAACTCCGAAACGCAGCCAGTAGCCGAAGGGGAGCAGCGCGTCCTGCTGCCTGGCGATGCCGGCTCCCACCAGGTTGGCGAGGCGCCGATCAAGGGGACGTTGCCCCCTCCGCCCCGGCCAGGCCCGCCCGCGGGCCAGAGCGTCAAAGGGCCTCCGGGAGGGTGAGGCGAAAGGGGAGCGGCGGCGGGGCTTCGACGCCTGGATCAGCCGACGACGCTGCGCAGGCCAATGGCCGCCTGCAGGGCCTCGTGGCGGCTGATCTCGGTGTGGGCGGCATCCAGCAGCTTGAACATCCGGAGCCGCTCGAGCCGTTGACGGGTGGTGCCATGCGCTCCCACCACATACACGTTGCGCCCCTTCTCCACCGCCTCTTCCACGGCGTTTTCGAGGGCCAGTGCCGCTGTCACGCCCAGGTGGGACACGGAGCCCAGATCGAAGACGATGCTCTGGCAGTCGGTGATCGCGTTGTGCTCGCGGGCGATCGCCTTGGCCACACCGAAGATCATGGCGCCGTTGAGCTGGAAAAGCAGCACCTTGCCTTCGCCCTGATCCAGCAGCACCTTCTCCTCCGGGGTGAGATCAAGCTCGCCGTCGCCGGTGCTGATCGCCTTCACACCCCTGGATTGCAGGGCGTTCATGCGCTCGATGGTGAGGAAGTTGGCCACGAACACGCCGATGCCCACCGCCACCATCAGATCCACCAGCACGGTGAGCAGGATCACCCCGTACATGATTGCGGCGCCCTTCACCGAGAGCAGGTGGGCGCGCTTGAGGAAGCCCCAGTCGATGATGTCGATGCCCACCTTGAGGGCGATGCCGGCCAGCACCGCCATCGGGATCGAGGCGGCCAGGCCCGAGGCCCCCAGGATCACCACCATCAGCACGATCGCGCGGGTGAGGCCCGAGAGCGCACTGCGGCCGCCCGCCTGAATGTTCACCACCGTGCCCATGGTGGCGCCGGCACCGGCGATGCCACCGAACAGGCCGGACATCACGTTGCCCAGGCCCTGACCGAAGAGTTCCTTGTTGGAGTCGTGCTCGGTGCGGGTGAGGCTGTCGGCCACCAGTGAGGTGAGCAGGGCGTCGATGCAACCGAGCATGCCCAGCACGGCCCCGTAGAACACCATCCGCTGGAGTTCACCGGGATAGAAACTCGGCAGCTGCAGCGGCGGCAGGCCGGAGGGGATCACGCCGATGCGGCGGATATCGGCATCACCAAAGGCCACCAGCGAGATCAGCGTGCCCGCCACCAGCGCCAGCAACTGGGGCGGCACCAACTTCTTGAAGCGGGCCGGGGTGAACCAGATGATCGCCACGGTGAGCGCGGCCAGAAACGTTTCCACCGGCTGGATCTCGCCAAGCAACAGTGGGACGGACTCCAGGGTGCCGAGCACGCCGCCGGCGGGAATCGCCTGGCCGAGGAAGGGGCCCACCTGAAGAATGATCAGGATGATGCCGATCCCGGACATGAATCCCGAGATCACGGTGTAAGGCATCATCGTGATGTAGCGGCCCAGCTTCAGCACCCCGAACAGGATCTGGAACAGGCCCGCCAGGATCACCACGGTGAAGGCCATCGCCAACCCGTCATCGGGATGGGCCGCCGTGAAGGTGGCGATCACCGTGGTCATCACCACTGTCATCGGGCCGGTGGGCTCGGAAATCAGGGTGGGAGTGCCACCGAACAGGGCTGCGAAGAAGCCCACCAGCACGGCACCCCATAGGCCTGAGGCGGCCCCTGCGCCCGAGGCCACCCCGAAGGCGAGCGCCATCGGCAGGGCGATCACCGCAGCGGTGACGCCGCCGAACACGTCACCGCGGACGTTCTGAAGGCTGATCCGGTTGGTGAAGCCCACGCGGGTTCGCCTTGCCTCTGAACCGTCACCGTACGAAGGGTGTCCGGATTCGGCAGGGGCCACAGGTCATAATTGCGCCCTCAACCGGTGTCCTCAGTGCTCAGCGTCGTCGAAATCATCGTGGGCATCCTGCTGCTGTTCGGCGGTGGCGAGCTGTTTGTGCAGGGGTCCGTGGCGCTCGCCCTGCTGCTCGGCATTCCGCAGCTGGTGATCGGCCTCACGGTGGTGGCCATGGGCACCAGCGCTCCGGAACTGTTCGTGAGCGTGCTCTCCACCCTCCAGGGCGCCGACGACATTGCCGTCAGCAACATCGTCGGCAGCAACATCTTCAACGTGCTCGTGGTTCTTGGCTGCAGCGCCTTGATCCTGCCGCTGCGCGTTCACAGCCGTCTGATCCGGCGCGATGTGCCGATCCTGCTGGCGGTGTCGATGGCGGTGTGGGGCATGGCCTCGCCTGGTCGCATGACCTGGCAGGCGGGTTTCGCGCTGCTCACCGCCCTGGTGATCAACACCATCTGGGAGATCCGCTCCGCCAAGGAGGACGGCGATGCTGACAGCGACATCGATGCCGATGAGGCCAAGGGTGGCTACCTTCCCGCCTTCATCAAGCTCGCCGCCGGCCTGGGTCTGCTGGTCTGGGGCTCCCAGATCCTGGTCAAAGGGGCTACGGCCATTGCCCTGAGCCTGGGGGTGAGCGAAACCCTGATCGGCCTCACGATCGTGGCGGCCGGCACCTCCATGCCGGAGCTTGTCACCTCGATCGTGGCGGCTTTCCGCGGCAAGGCCGATCTGGCCATCGGCAACGTGATCGGCAGCAACCTGCTGAACCAGCTGGTGATCCTCGGGCTCTGTGCCTTCATCTCCGGAAGCCGCGGCCTGAGCGTGGATCCGGTGATCGTTCACCGCGACCTGCCGATCATGGTGGCCACCACCGTGGCCTGCCTGCCGATCTTCTTCAGCGGTGGGGTGATCACCCGCCTGGAGGGCGGCATCCTGATTGGCCTGTACGGCCTCTATCTGGTCGAGCAGATCCTCCCCTACACCTTCCCCGGCCTCGACGGCCCGATCGAGCGCTTCACCCTGATGGCCTTGATTCCTGCCCTGATCGTGCTGCTGGGCTGGCAATCCATGAGCCACTGGCGCCAGACACGTCGCCTGCCCGGCTGAGGCCGGGCGGAGCTACGGCAGAGCTCAGCCAGCACTCGCCAGAACTGAGGGTGCACCCACGAGTGATCAGGCGGGATAGCAGCCCTTAAGCGGCTGTCCTGGTGGGTCCGGCAGGTTGGCGGATCAACCAGAGCTGGTCGCCCTGCACCCACAGCAACAGCAGACCTGCGGGGGAGTGCACCGACACAGCGTGCGGCTGGCTGAGGCCCATGGCCTGGGCAGCCGCCAGGGGCAGGCGGCGCAGTTCCACCCCCTGAGGCAGGTCGGTCAGGCTCTCGGGCCTGTTGCTGGCCATCGCGCCGGTGTCCCAGAGCAGCCGGTAGGGGCGATCGGCGTTGGCACCAAGCCGTAGGTGACGCCTGGCCAGGGCGGCGCTGGCAGCCTTCTGGCCCTCGTCCATGGCCGGGCGTTCCGCTGCCGCCGGCGGGGCGGCTGCGTCTGCGGCCGCGGCGTTTGAACCAGCAGCAGTTGGCGTGGCGGCCGCCCCGGCCTTGGTCTGCAGCTGGGCGACAAGTTCCAGGGCGGAGGCGGCGCTGGCCGGAAGGCCGGCGGAGGCAGCCGGCGGGACCCCCCAGGCCAGGCCGCCGCGGCCAGCGCTGCCTGCAGCGGTGCGGGAAGCCGGCAGCACCGGAGTGGCAGAACGGCGCGGGGTGGTTGGGCCGGCCTCGAGCGGCGGCGGCGGCGGCAGTGGCAGGCTGTTGCCGAAGGGCAGATCGATCGTGCTCAAGCTGGCTGCCAGCGCCACGGGCTGACGGGCACCACTGCTGAAGCGCAGCAGCTCCGGGGTGTTGTCGGTCACCGGCAGGCGCGGGGCCGGTGGGCGGGGACGCACCGTCAGGTTGCTGCTGGAGAGCCAGAGGGCATGGGCTCCCACGGCGATACCCACCGGCAGCAGCCAGCGGGAGGTGCCGATCGCCGCCAGCCAGCGCCGGTTGGCGCCCGCCCGCGCCCAGGCGGGCAGCTGGAGGCTGTGGCCTGCGCAAGGGGGCCGGCCGTCAGGAGGCAGGGGCTTGGGACGGGGAGGGAAGTTGAACGTCAAAGGGAAGCGCACTGGCATCGAGCAGGGGAAGAAATCGCTGCACCAATCCCCAGGAGGTGGTGGGGGAGGGAATCAGCCGCACGCGGGCCTGCGCGTTGATGCGGCGGGCCTCCTGCAGCAGGGCGGGCAACTGGCCCGGGTTGACCGTGCGGTTCCAGAGGCGCAGCCGCCCATCGGCCTCCAGGTGCAGCACCACCAGGCCGCGGTGGGCGGGCGCCTGGGCGAGCTGCTGAGGCAGCAGAAGCAGCGCCATGCTGAACAGGCCGAGGGCCGCCCCAAGCAGCGCCAGCCAGAGGCCCTGCTCACCGGCCGTGATCGGGCCGGCCGTCCCGATCCGCCGCACCGCCAGGGCTGGTGAAAGCCCCGAGAAGGGGTTGGCGCGCTCTGCTGGTCTCACAGTGGTCCCGGCAGACGGTCGATCCACACCGGCTGGCGGCTGTGGCGACGCAGCCAGGCCAGGTCGCTGCTCACCTGCCTGCTGGAGCGGGCATCGGAGGGCAGAAAACGCACACCCTCCGGGTTGGTGGCGCCACGCAGCTGAGCCACCAGCGCCACTTCACTGATCGCGGCGCCATCGAGGTACCAGCTGCCGCTGGCGGCGCGCACCAGGAACCAGTGGGGCTGAAGGCCCTGAGAGGCGGTGGCGCGATGGCGCGGCTCCGGCTGCCGCAGCACAACGGGCAGGGCAGCCACGGCGGTGAGGGCGATCAGGTTGAGACCGGTGAGTGCCAGGAGGCGGAAGGTCATGGGGCCTCGGCCGCAGCGCGCAGGCAGGCCAGCTCCAGACGGCTGCGTTGCCATTGCCGCAAGCCCTGATTGGTGCGCAGCAGCACCGCAGCGATCAGGGCGACCACCAGGCCCAGCCAGGTGCTGACCAACACCTCGCCGTAACCCTGCACGCTGGCGCCGCTGGGCAGGGTGAGGTCGGGGCCTAGCTCGGCGAGCACACGCATCAGACCGCTGACGGTGCCGATCAGGCCCAGCAGGGGGCCGATCAAGGTGGCGGCTTCAAGCACGGGCTCACCCTGGGCCATCGCCAGCTCCAGCTGGGCCAGCTCAAGGCCTTCCCGTTGCTGGCGGCTGGCGCCTGCGGGCGTGGCCGAAAGGGTGTCGAGCAGGAGGCGCTCCTGGCGGGTGGAACTGAGACCCCAGCGCTGCCAGTAGCGCAGCCGCTCAACGCCGATCGCCAGCACCACGATCGAGAGCAGCAACAGGGGAACCATCACCGGACCACCGGCACGCAGCGCCGCGAAACCCATGCCGCCGCCCAGTTTCCCTTCCTTTGCAATGGCGAAACTAAGGGGCCGCGGGGCCGGGGCTGTGTCGTGCCAGAACTTGACAAACGTGTGGAAACCATTCACCGCTTTGGCGTGGGTTCCGCCTCATCAGGGAGACCTCTGGGCCGGGCTGGCCTTGCAGTTCGGAGGCTTGGGCGCAGGCTGCGCGGCAGCTGTAAGCGAGGACGCCCAGCCTTCGAGCCAGGTGGCCCTGTTGCTGCCAGGCTGCTCTTAGCCAACTGATGTTCCGATGACCACGATCTTCGCCGACAGCAGCTTCAGCATCGGGCGCACGCCGATGGTGCGGCTCAACCGGGTGGTGGGTGACTGCAAGGCCACCGTGCTGGCCAAGATCGAGGGCCGCAACCCCGCCTATTCGGTGAAGTGCCGCATCGGCGCCGCCATGATCTGGCAAGCGGAGAAAGATGGCCTGCTGGGAGCCGGCAAGGAGCTGATCGAGCCCACCAGCGGCAACACCGGCATCGCCCTGGCTTTCGTGGCGGCGTCCCGCGGCATTCCGCTCACGCTCACGATGCCGGAAACGATGAGCCTTGAGCGGCGCAAGCTGCTGGCGGCCTACGGCGCCAAGCTCGAACTCACCGAGGGCCGGCTCGGCATGACCGGGGCCGTGGGACGGGCCCGCGAGATCGCCGCCTCCAACCCCGACCGCTACGTGCTGCTGCAGCAGTTCGCCAACCCGGCCAACCCCCAGATCCACCACGACACCACCGGTCCGGAGATCTGGGCCGACACCGATGGCGCCATCGATGTGCTGGTGGCCGGTGTGGGAACGGGCGGCACGATCACCGGCGTGAGCCGCTACATCAAGAACACCCTGGGCAAGCCGCTGGTGTCGGTGGCGGTGGAGCCGGTGAACAGCCCGGTGATCAGCCAGACCAAAGCAGGCCAGCCGATCCAGCCCGGCCCCCACAAGATCCAGGGCATCGGCGCCGGCTTCGTGCCGGACAACCTGGACGTGGAGCTGGTGGACCGGGTGGAGACAGTGAGTGATCAGGAGGCGGTGGCGATGGCCCGGCGGCTGATGCGCGAGGAGGGAATCCTGGCCGGCATCTCCTGCGGTGCCGCCACGGTGGCTGCCCTGCGCCTTGCTGCGGAAGAGGCCTACGCCGGCAAAACGATCGTGGTGGTGCTGCCCGATTCCGGCGAGCGCTACCTCAGCTCCGTGTTGTTCGAAGGCGTGTTCGACGAGGCCGGGCTGGCGATCGCGGGCCGCTGAGCGGCAGCTGGGCCGGCGATGCGGGCGGCTTCCCGCCACCAGGCCCAGCCCTCACGGTTGATCAGCAGGCCGATCAGCACCAGCACCACCATCAGCGCCACCTGATCGGGGCGTGAATCGGGCACGAGGATATCGGCGATCAGGTGCGGCAGGTTTGAGATGGTGTACACCACGCTGATCCAGAAATGCAGCCGCCGCCATGGCCGCCAGCGGGCGGAATGGCCCGGATCACTGGCGGCATAGGCGATGGTGACCAGGCAGGCGAGTGGTACCAGGAAGTAGCCGAGCATGGCGCCGAACAGCAGCGGCAGCATCGCCACCGGCACCTGGCTCTCGATTTCCGGCGACTGCCCATGGAACAGGGGCATCAGCCCCAGGTCGACATGAAACAGCATGGCCAACAGCCAGGCCAGCCATAACCAGCGCAGGCGCATGGCTTGGTCCACGGCGGGGGGCCGATCAGCCGGAAATGAAAGTGGGGGCAAGGGATGCGCTGGGATCAGCAGCCTGCGATCAGGGGTGCTTGACTCGGCCATCGTCATCACTCGCGTCGCCGTTGTCAGCATCGCCATTCCTGGCCCATGCGGCCGCATGGGCGCCTTGGTTCGCAATCAGACCTGGCGCAGCGGTAGCCAACGGCACGGCATGGAGGTCTGAGCCATGAGCGCCTTTCTCACCGTTGCCTCAGAGCCGGCTGGTTTGATCACGCTGCTGATTTTCGCCGGCGCGATCCTCCTGTTCATCACCGGCTGGCTGGCGCCGGAGGTGACCGGTCTGCTGGCGGCCGCTCTGTTGGTGACCTTCAAGGTGCTCAAACCCGATGAGGCCGTTCAGGGATTCGGCAGCCCTGCCCTGATCACCTTGATGGGCCTGTTTGCCGTGTCGGCGGGGTTGTTCCGCAGCGGTGGCCTCGATCGCCTGCGGGCCTTGATCGGCTCCGATGCGGTGCGCAGCCCGAAGCGCATGATCGCGCTCATGGTGGGCGTGGTGGCCCCTCTCTCGGCGTTCGTGCCCAACACACCGATCGTTGCCACGCTCCTGCCGGTGCTGGAGGGCTGGTGCCACCGTCGCGGCATCTCCCCCTCAAAAGTGCTGCTGCCCCTGTCCTTTGCCACGGTGCTGGGGGGCACCATCTCCCTGCTCGGCACCTCAACCAACCTTCTGGCCAGCGATGTCAGCCGCCAGCTGGGCTATGGCTCACTGGAGCTGTTCAGTTTCACGGCGATCGGGATTCCGGTCTGGCTGATCGGCTCGGCCTACGTGCTGTTCTTCTCCGAACGAATGCTCCCCGATCGGGGTCTTGATGGCGACGACCTACTCGGCACCATGGCGCGCGAGGGCTACTTCACCGACGTGCTGATTCCGATGGAGTCGGAACTGATTGGGCAGTCCCTGCACAACAGCCGGCTGCAGCGCCGTTTCGATGTTGACGTGCTGGAGCTGCACCGGGGCAGTGAAAGCTTCACTGCCCCGCTGGCGGATCAGGTGCTGCAGGCCGGCGACCGGCTGATGCTGCGCTGCAACCGCGACAACCTGCTGCGCCTGCAGCAGGAGCACACCGTGACCCTGGCGCCGATCACCGACCTCGACGACGGCGTTCAGGAACCGGCCGAATCCTCCAGCAGCTCCCCCCAGCGCGTGGTGGAGGTGCTGTTGCCAACGGGTTCCACGATCGTGGGCTCCAGCGTGCGGGATCTGCGCTTCCGCCAGCGCTACAACGCCACCCTGCTGGCGGTGCGACGCGGTAACCAGGTGCTGCGCGAGCTGCTGGGGCGCGTGCAATTACAGGCTGGCGACGTCCTGCTGCTGCAAGCCCCGCTCGATGCGATCCGCGGCATGCAGGCCAATAACGACCTGGTGCTGCTCGACGAACTGGAGAAAGACCTGCCCACCACCAGCCGTAAGTGGGTGGCGGTGGTGATTTCGGCACTGGTGATCCTGTTGCCGATGTTCAAGCTGCTGCCGCTGATGGCGGCGGTACTACTGGCGGTGGTGGCGATGGTGGCCACCGGCTGCCTGCGTCCCGGAGAGCTGCAACGCTCGATCCGCTGGGATGTGATCCTGCTGCTGGGCTCGCTCACCAGCTTCAGCGTGGCGATGCAATCCACCGGGCTGGCCGAGGCGCTCGCCACCGATTTGTTGCGCTCGATGCAGGGTTGGTCGCCCTATCTGGTGCTGCTGTCGGTGACGGTGCTCGCGCAGATTTTCACGGAGGCCCTCAGCAACGGAGCCACCGTGGTTCTGCTCATCCCGATCGCCACCGAGGTAGCAAAAGGACTGGATCTGCCGCCGATGGCCTTCATCTTCGCCGTGATGTTCGCCGCCAGTCAGAGTTTCCTCACGCCGATCGGCTATCAGACCAACCTGATGGTGTTCGGCCCCGGCCGCTACCGCTTTCTCGACATGACCCTCTACGGCCTTCCACTCACCCTCACCCTGGCCGTGACGATGCCCTGGCTGATCTGCCGCCACTTCGGCATCTGAGCCCACACTGGAGGGAAGCGCCAAGCCCTCAAGTGCTCAGCAAGCTGAACGAACGTCTGCAGCGCTGGGGGTTCAGCTGGAGCGGCTGGGGTGACAACCGCCGTGGTGAATGGTGGCTGGCGGCCCAGCTGCTGCTGATCGCCGCCCATCTGCTGCCGGCCACGCCAGCGCCAAGCCGCCTTGGCATCGACTGGCCGCTGCCCTTGCAGCTGGTGGGCCTGGCCCTGTTGGTCGTGGGGCTGGGGCTGGCCCTGCAGGCGTTCCTGAAGCTGGGCGACAGCCTCACGCCGCTGCCCGAACCGATGCCCGGTAGCGCCCTGGTGACGGCCGGGCCCTACGGCCGCTGCCGCCATCCGCTGTACCAGGCAGTGTTGCTCTGCTCGCTGGGGATGGTGATCGCCCTGGGCAGCCTGGTGCACCTGTTGCTGCTGCTGGGCCTGGCCGCCGTGCTGGGGGGCAAGGCCCGGCGTGAGGAACGCGCCCTGTGCGCCACCCATCCCGACTATCCCGCCTACCGGGAGCGCACGCCGGCGATCGTGCCCTCACTCCCCTGGCTCGACTGGCGCTGATGCGGTGTGCAGGCCAAGGCTCAGGCGTGCACCAGGTTTCCGGGCATCTCCGCCTCCGCCTGCAGGTGGGCGATGCCACAAAGACGCTGTCAACCCTATCTGATTAAAGCTGTTATGCCCTTTTCCGCATAAGTGTCAACATGCGACAGGATGTGCACGACGATCGGATTCTTCAGTTCTTGGTCCTGTTCTCACGCACTCAAAAGGTGCGTCACCCACGCCAAAACGGCAAACATGACGGCATGATGGTTGGCGTTGCTAGGTATTTTGCGTAATGAGTGCTGCGGCCGATGGGCTAGTTCCAACCCCCCAGCTTCTGGAAGAACTCAGCCAGTTCTTTCGCCTCCTGAGTGAGCCGGCGCGGCTGCAATTGCTCTGTCTGTTGAAGACGGGCCCCCAGGATGTGGCCGCCCTGATTGCCTCTACCGGCTTCAGCCAATCCCACATCAGCCGCCAGCTGAGCCAGTTGCAGCGGGCGGGGCTGGTGCGCTGTGAGCGGGAGGGCACCCGCTTGATCTACACCGCCGACGAGCCGCTGGTGGACGATCTCTGCATGTTGGTGATGGGCCGCCTGCGGGAACGGCTTGAGCAGCAGCTTGAGCACCTGCAGGCCGCCTGATTCGTCGCCTCAGACCAACCGCGACCCGCTGGCCTTCAGTCGCTGGCGGGGATCAAACACCGCAGCGATCGTGCGGATCAACCAGCGTCCTTCCGTGCTGACGCGGAAGCCATTGGACTCCAGCTGCAGCAGGCCGTCGGCCTCCAGGGCCTGCAGGTCAGCCCATTCTGCCGCGAACCGCTGGGGGCCGTTGAGCGGTTCTGCTCCAGCCTGGGCGTTTATAGCTTGGCCGGTCTGATCTGCACCGCCAAGGTGGGCAAAATCGACGCGAAAATCGCACATCAAGCGCTGAATGATGCAACGCCTGAGCAGTTCGTCAGGATCCTCCACCACCAGCCCCCTCTCCACCGGCAACAGGCCGGCATCCAGCGCCTTCAGATAGGCCCGGAGATCCCGCTGGTTCTGGCTGAACAGGGTGGGGTACTGGCTGATCGCCGTGACGCCGATCGCCAGCAGGTCGAGCTCTCCACCGGTGGTGTAGCCCTGGAAATTGCGATGCAGGCGGCCAGCCCGGGCCGCCACGGCCAGGCTGTCCTCCGCCAGGGCGAAGTGGTCCATGCCGATGGCGTCATAGCCATGGCTGGTAAAGGCGTCATAGGCGCCCTGCAGCATCTGCACCCGCTCGCGCTGGCTGGGCAGATCATCAGCAGCGATCTTGCGTTGCAGCGGCAGTTGCTCGGGCAGGTAGGCGAAGCTGAACAACGACACCCGATCGGGCCGCAGCTCCTCCACGAGGGCGATCGTGGCGGCGAAACGGTCAGGCGTCTGCAGCGGCAGGCCGCAGATCAGATCCACGTTCACGCTCTCGAAGCCCGCCTCCCGCATCCAGCCCATCGCCCGCCGCAGCTGATCCGGCGGCACGATCCGGTTCACCGCCGCCTGCACTTCTGGATCGGCGTCCTGAATGCCGAAGCTGATGCGGTTGAACCCGAGGCGGCGCAGGCCCAGCACCTCGTCACGGCTGAGGAATTCCGGATTCACCTCGATCGAGGCTTCCAGGCCGGGCTCCAGATCGAAGTGGTGGGCGATCAGCGCCCAAAGCTCCGCCTGCTCGCTCACGCTCAGGTAATTGGGAGTGCCGCCACCCCAGTGCAGCTGGCTGAGGCGCCGGCGCTGGCCCGAGGCCTGCTGGATCAGCGCCAGCTCCCGGCCCAGGGCCTGCAGGTAGGGGCCCACCACCTTCGAGCCGGCCTGGGTGGTGATCCGGTTGCAGCCGCAGTACCAGCAGGCATGGCGGCAGAAGGGGATGTGCACGTAGAGCGACAGGGGCTCGCTGCTCGGCCGGGCCAGCTGCGCCGCCAGTTCACCAGGGCCCACACCGGTGTGGAAGCTGGCGGCCGTGGGGTAGCTGGTGTAGCGGGGCACGGGCTTGTCGTGCTTCAGCAGCAGCTGCAGCGGTTCGAGGCGGGCAGGAGCAGTGGTGGGCATGGGACGGGGGGCGAGCAGGAGAGAGTGAGGAAAGAGGGGAAGAGGCAGCAGCCAGGGGCAGATGGCGCGGCGGGAGGGCCTGAGGCACGACATCCAACCGCCAGCTATCGGGCTCAGGCGGCGCGCAGATCGCCCAGTTCGGCCAGCAGGCGCTGGGTGTCCTGGAAGGCCACCACCGCTTCTTCAAGCAGCTCACCTTCTTCCGCCTCGCTCAGGTCGAGTTGCTCAAAGGCGTCGTGCAGGGCGGCCTTGAGCACCGGCAGCGGCTGATCGAAGGCCCAGAAGCGCACGGCCGGCAGGCCATGGGCCGCCAGGATGGCGTTGGCCTGCTGGGCCAGCTGTTGGCCGCCGGAGAGATCGCCGCCGTAGCGCACGTAGACGTGGGCCAGGAAGCGGTGCGGAGCCTGCTGGGCCAGGGCCTGCAGATGCTCGAGCCAGAGGGCGGCAGCGGCGGAGCGCGGCGTGGCGGGCGCTGCCGCCAGGGCTGCCGCATCGGCGGCGAGGGCAGCACTGCGGGCCAGCGCCGCCCAGGGGAAGTCGATCGCACCAAGGGCCGCGGCCAGCTCAGGGCCCTGCTGCTCGATCAGGGCGTAGCCGGGGCCCAGCGCACGGATCAGGGCCGCCAGCTGCAGCGGGCTGGCCTGGCCGTCGAGCAGGGCGCGTGAGAACTCCATACCTTCGGCCTGGTGGTGGGCGGCGCCGATGCGCCCATGCAGACGGCGCACCCGCGGGCCGAAGCCCTTGCGGGCCGCCAGGTCGGCGGGGCTGGCGTGATCGGAGAGGTCGCTCGGGGAGGTAGCGGTTGGGGAGGCGGGCGCGGGGCTGGCGGCCGCGGCGGGGTGCGTGGTGGTCATGGCGAAGGCAACCGGGGCGGGGCCTGACAGAGGCCGAACCAGCTAACGGTATCGCGCTACCGTTATGTCGTTGTTTCGTCGTTGCAGATTCGTTGCAACGTTCAGCACCCATGGCTGCCATCCCCTCCACTCCCCAGGTCTGCGGCGCAAGGCCGCTGCAGCTGTTGCTGGCTCCCAGCGGCCAGCTCAGCGACGACGGCCAGCTGCGGGAGCTGATCGCCGAGCGGCGCGACAGGCAGGGCGCCAACGTGGAGCTGTGGTATCTGCGCCCGGTGGTGCTGGCGGCCCTGCTGCCGGAGCATGGCGCGGGTCAGGAAGCAGTGGTGGCGGCTGATCCGGCGGTGATCACCTGGTTGCAGCTGCGCTTCGGCGGCAGCGTGAGCACTGCCGTCCTCGACCCCCAGCAGCTGCACAACCGGGCCGGCGGGCTGCCGCCGCGGGCGCCGCTGGCGGCGGTGACGCTCTGAGGTCTCCGTTCAGGACCTCCACACCGAGGTGTCCAACGCGACAGCCAGACCCACCGGACCGCTTCAGGGTCTGGTGGTGCCGCTGGCCCGCGCGCCCGGATTCCGCCGACCGCCAGCCCCACGCCGTCTTCGCCTCACTCCTCCCTGGTGACCAGGGCTTCCGTCATGACCCTCAGCCCGCTCCGGGGCCCCCGCCAAGGGGTTCTGATCGATCGGCTCCGCCACTGGCTCGATGGCATCGGCCCGCGTTCCCTGCCGCTGGCCCGCCTGCTGGTGCGGCTGATTCCTGCCCGCTGCCCGTTCGAGCGCACCGTGGTGATCGCAGGCCACACCGTGCTGCACATCCCGCCGCTCTGCCAGATCAACCCCCTGTTCGATGAGCTGATGGCGCTACGCTTCCGTGCCCTCTGCCGCCTGGAGGCCCACCAGCAAGGCCAGCAGGAACGGCGTCAGGACCGCCAGCCTCAGGCCCGGCGGCAACACCCCTGACCAAGGCGAAGGCCATCGCACTCAGCCACAGGCCATCGCGACCAATCTCAGGCCTCCGCAATCAAGTGCGGACCACCGCCATCACCCGCAGGCCACCGCCGCCAGGCGTGCGGCCAGGCGCGTGGCCTGGCGTGGGGCGAAACCGACCGCCTCCAGCGCCGTGCCCATGCAGCCCATGAATTCCCCCACCAGCGCGCTGGGATCGATGCCGATCGCTTCGAGATCGCCATGCACCTCCCGCAACATCGCCATCGCCACGGGCACCGCCCGCTCACACCAGCGGCTGAGCGGCGCCGCCACAGCCGGGAAGCGGGCCGCCAGCTGGCGCTCGCCGTAGTCGAGGTGTTCGGCCTCATCGGCCAGCACCGCCGCCGTGATCGGTGCGGCGTAGGCATCGGCCACCGGCAGATAGCAGCGGTAGGCGGCCACGGCGAAGCTTTCCACGATCAGGCACTGGATCACCAGAGCCCCCACCGTGTCCGTGGTGCTGAACGCCTCGTTGAACAGGGCGCGCAGCGGCGCGAACAGGCGGCGCGCCAGGGGGAGATCGGGGCGAATCGCCAGCTGGCGGCCGCAGCCCACGAAATCCACGGCGTGACGGCCTTCCATCGCCGCCAGGCGCCGCAGCTCGTCGCCGTCTTCCGGCAGCAGCTGGGCCAGCTGGCGGAAATGGTGATCGGCCAGCCCCTCACCCACGATCACGAGACCATTGATCCTCCCATAGGCATCGCGGTAGGCAGGGGTGAGCGCGGGAGCGGGCATGGTGACCTCAGGTGATGGGAACTGGAAGGGGGTGATGGCCCACAGGCTGCGCCTCGGGGGCACCAACAGCCGCCGGCTGTGGGGAACGGCCACCGACCGGCTCCGGCGCAACAACAGCCAGCGGCTCCGGGGGGCTACCAGCCACCGGCTTTGACGGAACAACAGCCGCCGGCTCCACCGGCAGCGGTTCGTTCATGGCGGCGCGGGCCGCCAGCCAGCGGTCTGAGGCGGGCATGGTCAGGCAGTCGTCGAACCAGGGGCCGCCCAGCGTGTAGTGCAGGATCTTTGGGGCCGCCGGCAGGGGCTGCACCCCCACCAGCACGTTCCATTCGGGCGGCAGGGCGCCGATCTGCTCGTCGGCCAGCCAGTGGAACTGGTGCAGCTCCAGGCCCGAGGCGCTGTTCACCAGCTCCGGCGTGAGCGCCGTGCAACGCGCGCAGTTGAAGAGCATCACCGACGACCAGTTCTTGCGGCCGTAGGGCGTCTGGGGCATGCCCTGGAACTTCAGCCCCTGCTCACACACGTGCTGGTGCTTCACCAACTGCACCGCATAGCGTTCATCGCGCAGGGCCCAGAGCTCGGCGAGGTCCGCCAGGCAGAGCATGTCGGCATCGATGAACAGGGCCCAGCCCTGGTAACCGGCCAGCCAGGGCACCAGGAAGCGGCTGAAGGAGAAATCCGTGCTCTGGCGCGGATCGCGCTCCCGCTGGTACACCCCCGCCAGCTGATCGAGCCGCACCTGAGCGATCAGCAGCGGCAGGCTGGAGCGGGCCTGAAAGGAATCGGCGAGCACGTTCACCGCCACCCGTTCCCGCGGGTCGTAGCCGATGAACACGCGCGGGATCTCGAAGCCGGCGGGTGTGTGGGTCATGCCCCCTCCGCCGGCACCATCGGCTGACAGAACTGACGCAGCAGCAACCCAGCGAAGCGCAGCTTCAGGCCCAGCCTGCGCAGCAGTGCGCCCGGCTCCGTCTTGAGCGCCTGCATCTGCTGGAAGCAGGTGACCAGGCAGTCGCGCAGCTCCAGGTAACGGCTCTGCTCGAGGTCGAACACCCAGGGGAAGGCGCGGCGGGCGGTGCGGTTGGTCTGGCGCATCACCTCGGCATCGAAGCGGCGGGGATCCATGCCCAGCAGGCGGTAGAAATCGCCCCGCTCACACACGGTGAGGCTGTGGGTGAGAAACACCGACCAGAGGAAGAAACGGCTGAGCAACTTGCCGCGCAGCCCCTGCTTCAGACCGGGCCAGCAGCGGATCAGCAGGTTGAAGATGTCGCCGTGGCGGTTCTCGTCCTGGCACCAGGGTTCGAAGAAATCGAACAGCGGCGCAAAGGCGTTGTCGGGGTTGGCCTTGAGATGGCGGTCGATCAGGATGTAACGCCAATAGCCGATCTTTTCGGACAGAAACACCGAATAGAGCACCCAGCTGAGCGGGAACCAGGTGATCGGCCGCTTGGTGCTCAGCTTGGGCAGATCGAGCTCGATCCCTTCCGCCACCAGCGCCCGGTTGAGGAAGCCGGCATGGCGGGCTTCATCGCGGGCCATCAGCTGGAACAGGCGGCCCAGCTCCTGGCGTTCAGCCTGGAACAGGCGGCGGGAGAGCTCCTTGAACAGCAGGAAACCGGAGAACTCCGACACGCACGACCGCACCAGATAGCTCTCGTAAGCGGTCTTGGCTTCCGGGCTGAGAGCGCGCAGACGGTCGAGCGGGGCCTTGCGGTCGAAGTGGTCGCGGTTGTGATCGGCCTCCATCTCGGCGAGCATCGCCTCGAAGGCAGGCCGCTGCTGCTCCAGGTCGGTGCGGGCGGCCTTGTCGATCTCCGTGGTGTAGAAGCGGGGCGTCAGCAGGTCTTCGCGCAGGTGGGGGGCGGCCGGGGTGGCGGCGGCGGCGGGCTGGCGGATGGTGGCGGTCATTGGGAGGCGCTCGAGAGGGGGATAGGGGCGGCGGCGGCGCGGGCATAGGCGACGGCATCGGCGCCATGGCGATGCAGGTGGAACCACTCCTGCAGATCGAGCAGCCAGCCGAGCCGCTCGGCGCTGCCGGCGGGGGTGCAGCCTGCGAGCTCGGCGGCCTGGCGGTGGCTGTAGCGATGGCCGGGGCAGAGGCAGCCCACTTCGGCGAGCCAGCGCTCCTCCAGCCGCAGATGCAGACCCAATGCCCGCACCAGCTGACGGCAGCCGGCGGTGGAGGCCTCGCCGTCGATCAGCTGCTCCAGCAGCGCCTCGATGCGGCTGTGCTGCCGTTCCAGCAACCGGCTGCGCTCCGACCAGAGCCGCGGCCAGGGCCGGCTGCGGCCGCGCCGCTGCCAGCGAACACGCTGCCGGGCGGCCGGCAGTGCTTCGGGGGCTGGCGGCAGGGGAGGCGCAGCAGGGGAGGGGGCGGGGAGCGTCAACACCAGCGGCATTGTTCAACGCTATAACGACATCGTGATACTAGAGGATGACGGTCAGGCCGCAACCGTCCGGTTACAGGAGCTGGGGAGTCGCTGCACAGCAGAGAGCGCCAGGAATGGTCAAGGCCGAGGCCGCCTGCTCTGGCCTGCGCAGGGCGTTCCGACAGCTCACGGCAGCGACGGCTACCGTCTGCCCACACAGTCCCGGCAGACCGCCGGAAGACCCCGCCTCCATGGCTCCCTTTCGTCTGCTTGAACTGCTCATCCTGGGGGCGGTGCTGGCAGGTTTTGCGGGCTTGCTGCTGCGCCGCAACCTGTTTCTCAAGATCCTGTCGATGGACGTGATGGGCTCCGCAGTGGTGGCCCTGTTCGTGCTGGTGGGGGCCCGCTCCGGCCTGCGCAGCCCGATCCTGCCGGCCAGCGGCGCCGCAGCCATTGATCCGGGAACGCCCTGGGCCGACCCCATCCCCCAGGCAGTGATTCTCACCGCGATCGTGATCGGCCTTTCGATTCAGGCGTTGCTGCTGGTGGTGATCACCCGCCTCTCGCGCATTGATCCCAGCCTGGATCTGGCCAGCTTCGACACCGGTGGCCAGCGGTGATGCTCACCTTCATCCAGGGGCTGACGCTCACCTTGATGCCGCTGCTTTCCACCAAGGCAATGGTGATCGCCTGGTTGCTGCTGCCGTTCCTGGCCGCCTTCCTGGCGGCCGTGCTGCCACCGCTGGCCCGTTGGCTGGCCCTGCTCTGCAGCCTGGCCACCACCGCGATAGCCGTGGCGATTCAGCTCGGCGGCCTACCCGTCAGCGTCGAACTGCTCGGCGCCTACGGCGTGGCCCTGAACACCGATGCCGTCGCCGTGCCGTTCCTGCTGCTCAACGCCCTGGTGTGCAGCGCGGTGGTGATCGACAGCTGGCGGCGGCCCCTGCCGGGCCCCTTCCTGTTGCTGCTGATGGTGCTGCACGGCGGCCTGTGCACCGCCTTTGTGGTGACTGACCTGATCAGCCTTTACGTGACGCTTGAAGTGGTGGGGATCAGCGCCTTCCTGCTGATCCTGATCAGCCGCTCCGACCGCTCGCTGTGGGTGGCCCTGCGCTATCTGCTGATCGGCAACACCGTGATGACGCTGTTCCTGATCGGGGCTGCCCTGGTGTACCTGGAGCGCGGCAGCTTCCGCTTCGAGGCTGTGGCGAGCACCACCAGCATCGCCGCCCTGGCCCTGATCCTGGTGGGCTTGCTGATGAAGTCTGGCCTGTTTCTCTCGGGCCTGTGGCTGCCCGTCACCCATGCCGAGGCGCCGGCGGAGGTCTCGGCCTTGCTCTCGGGTGTGGTGGTCACCGCCGGCATCGCCCCGTTGCTGCGCCTCAGCTACGGCGTGCCGGCCCTGGGCCCGGTGATCACGGGCGTCGGTCTGGCCAGTGCCGTGCTGGGCCTGATGTTCGCCCTCGCCGACGCCGATGCCAAGCGCCTGCTCGCCTGGAGCACCCTGTCGCAGATGGGTCTGGTGGCGCTTTCACCGGTGGCCGGCGGCTTTTATGCCCTCAGCCACGGCACCGCCAAGGCGGTGCTGTTCCTGGTGGCGCGCCGCTTCCCCGGCCGCGCCCTGCAGGGCTGGCGCGAGCGGCCCCTGCCTGCCGGGGTGTGGTGGCCGCTGTGCATCGGCTCGCTCTCAATCGTGGGCCTGCCGCCGCTGGCCGGCTTCACCGCCAAGGCGGGCCTGTCCGCTGGGCTCTCCCTACCGCTCGAGCTGGCCGTGACGCTGCTGAGCATGGGCACGGCGGCGGCCTACGCCCGCTTCTGGGGCGCCCCGCTGATCCGCAGACCGGCAAACGGCAGCAGTGCCAGCGGGGACACCCCTGAACCCGCCTGGTCGCTGGGGGTGATCCTGCTGGTGCTGGCGCTGGTGGTGATCGGCGCTGCGACCCTGACCTGGACCGACAAGCCCGTCAGCGCCATCGCCAAGAGCGCCCTGGTGCTGCTCGGCGGCTGGGGCCTGCACCAGCTGCTGGAAGGGGAGGGCCTGCGGCAGCGGCTGCGGCTGCGGCTGCCCGAGCTGGAGGGCCTCTCCGACCTGCTCGGCGGTATCGGCGTGGTGGGCGCGGGACTGCTCGTGATCCTGAACCGATGAGACGTCTCCTGCCGCTGTTGCTGAGCACCGCCTTTCGGCTGGCGGTGTGGTGCCTGCTCACCAGCGATTTCAGCCGGCTCAACCTTCTGATCGGGCTGGTGGTGGCACTGCTGCTGCCGCGCACCCGCTCGCGGCCCCTGCCGCTGCGGCTGTTGCTGAAGGCAACGCTGCGCGCGCTGCTGGCGATTCCGCAGGCCTACGCCGAGGCGTTCCGGCTGATGCTGGCGCCGGGGGTGGTGGAGCGCGAAACCAGCGAACCGGCCACCGATCGAGCCCTGCCGCTGTTGGTGTTCCTCGATGTGTTCCGCATCACGCTCACCCCATTCACGATCGTGCTCGGCCTTGAAGACGGCGGCCAGCGCTACCGCATCCACTCCCTTCTTCCTGCCGCCAGAGCGGAGGCCTCCGACCGATGACTGTGTTGCTGTGGGGCATGGTGCTGGCCCTGCTGATCCCGATCGCCGTGGCCTGCCGTCCCTCCGATGTGTGGGACCGGCTGGCGGCCTTCTCCAGCGTCTCGTCGAAGGTGGCGCTGATCATCCTGGTGGTGTCGGTGCTGCGCGACGACCGCATGCTGGGGCTGGTGGGGGCGATCGTGCTCAGCGCCGGCAACGCCGGCCTGCTGCTGCTGGCCAACCTGCTGCGGGAGGTGGAGCGATGAGGCCCGACTCCTTCGCGGATCACGCCAGCCTGCTGCTGCTGGGCGCGGGCCTGGTGCTCTGGTTCTGGGGCACCTGGCCGCTGCTGGGCACGCACAGCTACCTGCGCAAACTGCACGCCCTTTCGGTGGCCGACACGCTCGGATCGTCGCTGATGCTGCTGGGCCTGCTGCTGCGTATCCCCGCGCAATGGCCGCTGCTCACCCTGGCGCTGGTGGGCCTGATCGTGTGGAACACGATTTTCGGCTACGTGCTGGCCGCCTGCTCGCTGCCGTCCCATCCCAGCCGCCCCACGGAGGAGGAGACCACCCCATGACCGCGCTGTTCGATCTGGCCGGGCAGCTCGATCTGATCCTGCCGATCACCGCCCTGCTGCCGCTCACCGCCGTGCTGCTGGTGAGCCAGTCCAACCCCTACCAGACCCTGGTGCTGCGGGGCATTCTCGGTTCGGTGGCCACCTTGCTCTATGCCCTGCTGGGGGCGCCGGACGTGGCGATCACCGAGGCGCTGGTGGGCACCCTGCTCTCCACCACCCTCTATGCCGTGGCGCTGCGTTCCTCGATGGCGCTGCGGCTCTCGTTTCCCGATCGCGCGCCGCCGTCGCCCCAGTGCCAGCGGCTGTTGCGGGCCTGGCTGGAGCCCGCCGGACTGCGGCTGCGGCTGGTGCCGCCGGCGGAGGCGGCCCTCGCTGCCGCCGATGGCTGTCACGGCCGCCTCGAAGCCGACCAGCGGCTGGTGCTGGCGAACCCGCGGCTGCTGAAGCGCCTGCAGGCCCTGGAGGGCTATCGCGCCTGGCGCGAGAGCGGCGGCGCGCTCGACCTGGCGGAAACCCCATGACCTGGCTCTACCTGGTGGCCGCCACGGCCCTGTGCCTCTCCCCCCTGGCTTCGGCCCTGCCGCCGGCCGGCGATCTGGTGCCGCTGATCAACACCCTCGTCGAGCAGACGAACGTGCCGAACCTGGTGTCGGGGGTGATCCTCTACACCCGCCTCTACGACACGGTCACCGAGGTGGTGGTGTTCACGCTGGCGTCGATCGGCGTGCGCTTTCTCTTTGCCGGCGAAACGGCCAAACCAAGCGTGCGCGCCCTTGCTGATGCTCCTTCAGTGGTGCTCTGCCAGCTGGGCGGCACGATCGCCGCCCTGATCGGTGTGGAGCTGGCCCTGCGCGGCCACCTCTCGCCCGGAGGCGGCTTTGCGGCGGGGGTGGCCGGCGGCACGGCGATCGGGCTGGCCCTGATCAGCGGCTCGGCGGAACTGTCCGATCGTCTCTACCGGCGCTACCGCGCCGACCTGTGGGAGAAGGGGGCGGTGATCGCCTTCGTGCTGCTGGCCGCCCTCACCCTCGGTGGCCTGCCGCCACCGCCCGGGGACTTCGGCAGCCTGGCGGGTGGCAGCTGGATCCCGCTGCTCAATGTGCTGGTGGCGATCAAGGTGACACTGGGCTCCTGGGCGATGGTTCAGCTATTCGTGCGCCACCGAGGGCTGCTCTAGACGCTGCTGCTCAGCCGCAGCGTGGAGCCGCGGTCGCCGGCGATCACCTCGATGCCGCCGCGGATGCGCTCGCGCAGGGCGCTCACGTGGCTGATCAGGCCGATCATGCGGCCGCCCTCGCGCAAGCGGTCGAGCTCGTCCATCGCCAGCTGGAGGTTGTCGGGATCGAGGCTGCCGAAACCTTCATCGATGAACAGGGCCTCCAGAGGCACGCCGCCGGCGTGGGCCTGCACCGTGTCGGCCACGCCCAGGGCCAGGGCCAGGGAGGCCTGGAAGGTTTCGCCGCCCGAGAGGCTGCTCACCTCCCGCTCCTCGCCGGTGTAGGCATCCAGCACGCGCAGGCCCAGGCCGGCGTTGCGGCCGCCGTGGCCACCCTCGTCGGTGAGCCGCAGCTGGTAGCGGCCGGAGGTCATCAAGGTGAGCCGCTGGTTGGCGTAGCCGCAGATGTCGGCGAGGTAGGCGGAGAGCACCCAACGCTGCAGGGAGATGTAGGGGGCCGCCTTGCCCTGGCAGCGGTTGGCCACGGCGCTGAGCCGCTCGGCCCGCTCCTGCTTCGCCGCCAGGGCGGTGGTGCCGGTGCGGTGTTCGGCGGTAAGGCGGGTGATCTCCCGCTGGGCGGCCCGGGCTTCGCTGTGGCGCTCCACGGCCCGGGTGCGTGCCCCATCCAGGCGGGCCACGGCCTCGCCGGCGGCGGCGGTGTCGGGCCGGGCTTCCGGCAGATCGGCCAGATCGGGGGCGGCCAGGAGGTTGCGCTGCTCGATCACCGCCGCCTCGTAGGCCGCGATCCGCTCGACCAGCTTCAGGCGCCAGCTCTCCTCCTGCAGGGCTGCCGCGGCATCCTCCGCCGTGGCGAAGGGTGAGGCGGCCAGCTCCTGAGCCAGCCGCCGGGCCGCCTGCTCCAGCTCGCTGGTGGCGCGGGTGTGGGCGCCGGCCCCGGCCACCAGGTCCTTGAGGGCGGCCTCCAGGGGCCCGAAGGCCTGCAGCACCGCACCCGGCTCCAGCCCCTCCCCCAGCTCCCGCGCCACCTGCTCCGCCAGGGTCCGCTGCCGCTGGCTGGCCTCGGCGGCGGCCTGGTTCTCCAGGGCGATCGCGGTGGCGGCCGCCTCAATGGCCTTGGCCAGCTGCTGGCGTTGCTGCTCCCGATCGGTGGTCTGCTGCTCCAGCGCCGGCAGGCCTTCGGCCAGGGACTGGGCCGCCTGGTGGGCCGCAGCGGCCGTGCCGGCGGCCTGGCGGGCGGCGAGCGGATCGACGCCGTCGCCCGCCTTCTCCAGCACGACGCCGAGGGCGGCCTGGGCGTTGGCCAGGGCCACCGCGGCCGCCTGTGCCGCCTGGGTGGCCGCAGCCAGGGTCCGTTCGGCGGCGGCGATCGTCCCGTCGTCCACGGCATCGGCCGAGGGCCGAGCCGGCGCCGGATGGTCGGCGGAGCCGCAGACCGGGCAGGGGGCGCCGGCGGCCAGACCCCCGGCCAGCCGGGCGGCCATGCCCTCGATCTGGCGCCGCCGCAGCTCGTTGAGGCCGGCGGCCGCCGTGTTGACGTCGCGATCGGCCCCGTTCCTGGCGACCTCGGCCGCGTGCTGCCGCTCCCGGGCCGGGGCGATGGCTTCGGCGGCAACGGCGCGGCCATCAGCCTCCCGGGCGGCCCGCTGCAGGCCTTCGAGCTGGTCGCGGGCGCTGCGGGCCTTGGCGAGCAGCACCAGCTCCCGCTCCTGCTCCGCCGCCAGCCGCTCCTGCTGGGCGACGGCGGTGGCCCGCCCGGCTTCGGCCTCCCTGGCCCGCTGGCTGGCGGCGGCCGCCGCCCCCCCGGCCTGGGCAGCCTCCTCGGCTTTGCGGGCCAGCTCCCTCACCTCCGCCCCCCGGGCGGCCAGGTCTGCACCGGCAGCGGCGAGAACTTCGGCGGACGGCAGGGCCAGCAGATCCAGCCCCTGCACTGATGGCGGCAGCGCCCGCGCCCCGGCCCTGGCCTGGATCGCGGCCCGCAGCTGCTCCTGCAGCCCCTGCTCCACCAGGGCGAGGGAGCGTCGGGCCCCCTGTTCCGCCACCAGGCTCGGGCGCAATGTTTCGGCCCGCTCCGCCTGGCTGAGCTTCTGGCGGAACTCCGCCACCGTCTCCCGTTTGGCCTCCAGGTCACCCAGTTGGGCGCTGGCGGCGGCGCGCCGGTCCCAGCGGTCCGCCTGCGCCGCCAGGGCCGCCAGGGTCGTCTGAGCCGCCAGCAGGCTGGCGGCGGCCTCCCCCAGGGCGGCCTCGGTGCCCTGCACCACCGCGGCGATCCCCGCCACCAGCGCTTCGAGGCCGGCCTGGTCGGCGGGGGGCGGAGGCGCTTCCACCCCCTCCGGCGGCTCGGGCGCGTGGGGGTCCCAGGCGTCGGCCGCCCGGCGCCGCAGCACCTCCTGCTCCCGGGCCTGCTCCAGCGCCAGATTCCGCGCCGTGCGGGCCTGCTCCTCCAGCCACCAGCCGGCCCGCTCGTAGATCACCGTGTCGAAGAGCGTCTTGAGCAGGGCCTCGCGCTCCTCGGCCTTGGCCCGCAGCACCTCGGCGAAGCGCCCCTGGGGCAGCAGAATCACCTGGCGGAACTGGGCGGCATTGAGCCCCACCAGGTGTTCCACCTCCCGGGTCACCTCGGTGGTCTTCGCCGCCACGGCCTGCTCCGGCGCCTCCGCGTCCAGCCGGAACAGGAACGCCTGGGGCGCCTTTTCGGTGGTGCCCTGGCCGCGGGCCTTCGGGGCCGTGTGGGCGGGGACCCGCTCGACCCGGTAGCGGGCGTTGCCGCAGGAGAACTCCAGGCTCACCCGGGGCACGGCGCCGGGGGGGGCGTGGTCGGAGCGCAGCCCCTTGACGCTGCGGTCGCCGGAAACCTCGCCATAGAGGGCGAAGCAGAGGGCATCGAGCAGGAAGGTCTTGCCGGCGCCGGTGGTGCCGTGGATCAGGAACAGCCCCTCGGCGGCCAGCTCGTCGAAGTCGATCGCCACCGGATCGGCGTAGGGCCCGAAGGCCTCGATCGAGAGCCGGTGCGGCTTCACCGCTCCCCTCCCCGTTCCGCCGCCGCCAGGGCCGCCCGCAGCAGCTCGGCCTCCGGCTCGCCGGGCGGCTGGCCCTGCTGGTCGGTGAAGAAGGCGGTGGCCAACTGCAGCGGCGAGCGGGCCTGGCGCACCTGGCGTTGGCGCTCGGCCTGGCCGGCGCGGACCACATCGGGGGGCTCGTGGCGCAGCTCGGCGATGTGGGGAAAGCGGGCCCGCAACCGGGCCATGGCCTGCAGGGGCAGGCTGTCGTCGGTGAGGATCGCCCGCACCCGCGCCTCGCTGGCGGCGGCGTGGCGGGGGTCGCCGCAGAGCTCGTCGATGGGCCCCCGCAGGGTGCAGAGGCGCCGGCCCACCCGCAGGGGCACCACCTCCACGCTGGGCGTCCCATCGGCGGCCAGCTCCACGATCCGCACCGACTTGACGTGCCGCTCCTCGGAGAAGGAATAGGCCAGCGGAGTGCCCGAATAGGCGACCCGTGGGCCGTCCAACTGCTGGGAAGCGTGCAGGTGGCCCAGGGCCACGTAATCGAAGCCCTCGAAGGCCGCCACGCTCACCCGGTCGACGTTGCCGATGGTGAGCTCCCGCTCCGACTCCGACGTCTCGCCGCCAGCCACGAAGGTGTGGGCCACCAGCACCGAACGGTGGGGCGGCCGTTCGCGGCGGTCCGCGTGGATCCGCTCGATGGCCAGCCTGGTCACCTCCTCGTGGCGCAGGCGCACGGGCGCCCCGGCCAGGGCCGGCCCAACCACCGCCGGCTCCAGGTAGGGCAGGGGATAGATAGCCACGGGCGTGCCGCCGGCCCTGGGCGTCACCAGCACCGGCTCCTGGGCCCGGCCCACGTCGCCCCGCACCGTGATGTTGAAGGCGGAGAGCAAGGGGTCGTACACCGACACCCGCACATGTGAATCGTGGTTGCCGGCGATGGCCACCACGGCCGTGCCACCGGCGCTCAGCCGGGCGAGGGCGTCGTTGAACAGGGCCACCGCCTCGGCAGGAGGAATGGCACGGTCGTACAGATCGCCAGCGATCAGCACCGCATCCACCTGGTGCTCCAGAGCGAGCGACACGATCCGCGAGATCGCCGCCGCCTGCTCCTCCAACAGCGAGACCCCGTGAAAGCTGCGGCCCAGATGCCAGTCGGAGGTGTGCAGCAGACGCATCGGGCCAAGGTAAGCAGGGGCGGGGGCGGTGACGAGAAAGTCTGCAGCCGGAACAACCTGGTGGCACTACACACCTAGAAGCAACTCCCCGCTGGTGATCTCCAGCTGTTGAACCTGGCGCTCCCAGCGGGTCTGGCGAAAGCGCAGCACATGACGGCCGTCGCTCAGCCAGCCCTCCTTTGGGTCAGGGGGACACGAGGTGATGGCCGACTCATGCCTCTGTGAGTCGGGCCTCGATCAACCGGCAGCATTCCTGCACATCGCTCGCGCTCTCCACCCCCTTGCTGAGCGAAAGGAAGAAGTCCCGCCACAGCACCGGCACCGCCAGCAGGATCAGTGGTCTGCCCGCATTGAGCGCATGGGCGGCTTCTGATGCTGTGCCTGGGCCGCCGCCCTCACAGATCACCACCACATCAGCGCTGAGCACGTTGATCACGTTGCGGGCCTTGCCCATGCCGGTGAACAGGGCCAGATCCAGGTCCGCCGTGCTTTGCCTCTCATCACCCTTCCCTTCATCGGGCAACACCCCCACCACCAGGTGCCCCTCCACCCGCGCCGCGCCGCGGCTGGCCGCCGCCATCACCCCCGCCGGACGGCCACCGGTGAGCAGCACCCAACCCCTAGCGCTGATGCACTCCCCCAGCTCCTCGGCCAGGGCCACAGCCTCAGAAGAGGCGCCCTCTCCGGCGCCCATCACGCCCACCACCGCGCGCCGGCTGCTCATGCCAACTCCGGGCACCAGCCCCGCTGGCGCGTCATGTCATCGGTCCAACCCTGGCAGCGGCGGGTGAGGTGCTCCCCATGGGCCAGCAGACCCTGGTGCAGCTGGCAGGTGAGCAGCGGTATGCAGTTCACCCCGGCGCGATGGCGGAAGAAGTGGCAGGTGAGGCAAACCTTGCGGCTGCGGCTGGCCACCAGCACTTCCTCATCGAGATAGGGCCAGTGCTCGTCGTCGCCATCGTCTGCCGCTGAGTTGGGCACCGGCAGGGTGCCGTGGGAATGGGATGGGAGAGCAGCCACAACGACACCAGCAGAGCGAACACCTGTACTAGCAGAAGTCTTCTGGTTCTGGCCAGCTCAGGCGCGACCTCAAGTGGAGCCCCGGTGACAACGACGCGCTGAATGCGGGCTCACAGATCAGGCGTCCAGACCCGCACCCGGTTCCTCGATGCCACCGGCCAGGAACTGCCGGTGCCCTTGGCTCAGCAGGCTCGATCGTCCTCTCATGCTCTGTGTTCTCGCCGGGTACCTGGCGTTGCTGCCGAAGCTCGACCAGTTCATCACCAAATCTGGAGTGATTCGTAGCTGGCGTTCAGCTCATGGCTGAGCCTGCTCCTCGGACCGGCCGGCGTTCTGGCTGATGCCACCAGATGCAAGCGGACGTCTTCTCCGTTGAGAAGACCGCCCGTTCCCCCTCTGCCAAGCCCTGCTCAACACGAATTCAGGCTTGTGAGCCATCCGGGCCAAGCGTCACCGGCAGGTGGCCAGTCTTCACCCAGATGGTGCAGCCCGGCTCACTCCAGGGCTGGTGTGCACTGCCAGCAGGATTGCGCAACCAGCTGCCGGCGGGATAGCTGCCCTGCTCGTCCTGAAACACACCATCGAGCACCAGGATCTCCTCTCCACCCGGGTGGCCGTGGGGCTGAAAGACCGTGCCGGGCGCCCAACGCACCAGGGCCACGTGCTCCGAGCCCCAGGCATGCAGCGGCTGCACCTGCAGTCCCGGCACCAGGCCCGGGAACCAGTCGGCGGTGCGGGTGTCGATCACCACGCGCTGCTGATCGTCCGGGTGCATCTGCTGCAGCTTCACAAGGACCGTGCAGCCCTCCTCACTGAACGGGGCATGGGCGGAGCCGGCCTGGTTGCGCAGGTAGGTGCCGGCGGGGTAATCGCCTTGGTCATCTGAGAAGGTGCCTTCCAGCACCAGGATTTCCTCTCCGCCGCCATGGTGATGTCGATCAAAACGGCTGAGCGGGGCGTAGCGCACGATCGAGGTGGCCCGGGCCACTTCTGCGCCCTCGCGATCGAGCATGCGCCGCTCCACGCCCGCCATCGGCGAAGGGCTCCAGGCGAGGGCGCCGGTGTCGATCACCACGCGCTGGCTCAGGTCGGCATGCAGGTCCATGCCCCCGATTGTGCTCAACCGCTGTGTCGGGCCGCCGTACGGCCATGCCTCCATGCCGCTCAACACATGTCGCGATTGAACGGGGCAAGCTGGAGGCATGAGCCCCTCCAAACAGCCCCTCAGCGCCGACGCGAGCCGCTGGGACCAGCGCTACCAAGAAGGCGTTGACGGCTGGGAGCTGGGGCTGTTCTGGTGCCACCGCCAGCCAGGCGGCCCGCCCTGGGGCAGTGACCCGGAGCTGGTGGATGCGCAGCTGCGGCAGGCCGGCCTGGTGCCAGAGATCTGGGAGCCGGCCACCGGGTCGGTGGACAAGCGCAACGACGAGTGGCTCGGCCTGTGGCGCCAGCCTGTCCCAACCCCTTCACTTGTAGAGATCGAATCATGCTGAGCCAACTGAACGAACGAATGCAGAAGTGGGGCTTCTCCTGGGTGGGGCTGAGGGACAACCGCCACGGCGAGTGGTGGGTGCTGGCCCAGATGATCCTGATCGCCGCCCACTGGCTGCCGCCAACGCCTCCCCCCTCGGGTTTGGGGATTCACTGGCCCCTGGCGCTGCGCCTGATCGGTGGGCTCACCTTCCTGATCGGCCTGGTGATCGGCGCCCAGGGGGCCTTGAACCTCGGGGACAGTCTCAGTCCGCTGCCGGAACCGATGCCAGGGGCGCCCCTGGTCACCGAGGGGGCCTACGGCCGGTGCCGCCATCCCCTCTACCAGTCGCTGCTGCTCTGCTCCCTGGGGGTGACTCTGGCCCTCGGCAGCCTGCTGCACCTGGGACTGCTGCTGGCGCTGGCGACCGTGCTCAGCCTCAAGGCACGACGCGAGGAGCAGCGCCTGTGTTCCATGCACAGCGACTATGCCCACTACATGACCTCCACCCCGGCGATCGTTCCCTTTCTGCCAGGCCTCGACTGGCGGTAGCCCTGGCTCTCATGGATGGGCGTTGCGCAGGGAGCCCTCTTCTTCGCCCGTCATTCAGTTGGATCGGGCTGTCTCTCTTGTCGTTTGGGTGGACTGCATACTTTACTGTTGTCTGGCATCAGCACGCACGGATCAATCGCTCCGATTCGTAAACCCATCAGGAAGACTCTTGCCTGCCCACATGTCAATAGCTTGCGTGCTTGGCTCGTGATTGTTCTCTATAGCTAGGGTATAAATGAGACGTTCGCTTAAAGGCTGATGAATTATACTGCGGTCGCTCATTCCATCGCGAAGACCCTCACAGCACGGCTAGCCATGGCCGGCGTGGCGACTCTTGCCTGCGCAGGAACCTTCTCTGCTGCTTTGGCCGCACCTGTCATTCCGAGCATGATCGGCACATGGACAGTGGAAGGGAAAGGAGCCGTGCTCTGCAAAGTCGAAGCATCGAGATGCAAGACCCACCATCATGGTGATTGCAGCGATCTGAATGCCGTTGCTCAAATCACCAGGCAACAGGGTCGGGTTTTCCACGGATTAGTCAAATCCAAGTACGCAACGGAGAAGTTCGTCGGCACTCTTGGGCATGACGATGCCAGCTTATACATGGTTGATGAAGACGGCTTTACGGATGGCAAGATCATCAACCCCAATCTGATTCAGGTTGTTTATCGTCACACCTCCGATCTCGATTCCGTCGTGGACATTGGTACCTGGACGCGCCGCTGAGTGAGCTTGATCCAAGCAGGCACCGCCCCGGCTGCAGTCCCTTCACGGGGTCTGCCGCCACCAGCGCCAACCCTCCACGTTGATCAGCAGCCCGAAGACCGTGAGGGCCACCATCAGCACGATCTGATCGAGGCGGGCATCGGGCACCAGGATGTCGGCGATGAGATGGGGGACGTTGGTGACCGAATAGACGACGCTGAACCAGAAGTGGATCCGCCGCCAGGGCCGCCAGCGCGTGGCCGGAGCAACCGTGGTGGCGGCGTAGGCGATCAGCACGGTCGCAATCAGCGGCAGCAGGAAGTAGCCGAGCATCGCCCCGAACAGCAGGGGCAATGCCCCCTCCTGCAGATGGCTGTGGATCTCCGGCGACTGGCCGTGGAACAGGGGCATCAGGCCCAGGTCCACGTGAAAGAGCATCGCCAGCAGCCAGGCGATCCAGAGGGTGATCAGCCGCAGGGGCTGGTTGATCGACGGGTTCATCGGCCTCGAGGCTTGTTCTTTCAGTGTGAGCAGCAAGGAAGCAAAGGCCTTGGATCTTGGTGGTTCGTTGCGGATGGATCGATGCGTTGCAGCCAGGGTCGCGCGGCGTGAGAGCTGCGGAATTCGCTGCCCACAATCAGCACCCCGCCAACGTTCGCCAGGCCTACGCGCCTTCTGTCGTCACCACCGGCTCACCGGCCGCCTTCCAGCCTTCGATGCTGGGTGCAAAGCCCTTCACCTGGTGGCGGCCCTCCAGCTGCAGCGCCATCACTCCCATGGCAGAGCGAAATCCACTGGAGCAATAGAGCACCACCTCTCGCTCTGGGGAAATCTCAGCCACGTGGCGGCTGAGATCGTTCAACGGTCTGTTGATGGCTCCGGCAATGTGTCCCGCCCGGTACTCAGCAGGAGTCCTCACGTCGATCAGCGACACGTTGCCGCTGGCAAGCAGGCGCTTCAGGGCTGGAACCGATCGAATCGCATGAAAATCACCCGGCAGGTTGGAGAGGTACTGCTCCACTGCGGAGTCAATGGCAGCTGCCTCGCCTGCAGCAACCGTGGCATCCGGAGGGGCGATCGCGGTGGCCGCAGCGGCGCCCTGAGGCGCCGAGATCAGCAGGCAGAGGGCAAGGGCGATCCCCAGCAGGAGCGAGCGAAGGCGAGACATATGGGGTTTCGACACATCCTAGGGGGATTGATCGTGCTGGCGGCCAAAGGTTTTCCTTAATCGGCACTCACCTTGCCTCGAAAGGCAATGTAGTTGTAGATGTTGTAGAAGAGCATGATGGGAATCAGCACACCGATGAAGGTGAGCATGAACACCATCGAACTCACCGACGACGACGCCTGAAAGATCGTGACCGATGGCGGAATCACCGCCGGAAATACCATTACCCCCAGACCAGCGAAACTGAGGATGAACAACAGTACGGTATACACGAAGGGCCATGCCTCCTGCTGCATCGCCAGGCTGCGGAACAGTTGAACGATCAGGGCAACACCCAGCAGTGGCAACACCACGAAGAAGGGTAGGAACGCGGGATCAAACAGGCGCTGCCGCAGTGCTTCCGACGCGAACGGCGCCGTGAAGGTGATCAACAGGGCCCCTCCCAGGGTGGTGGCAGCCGCCAGGCGGGCGGTGCGCACGTGCAACCGCTGCAGCTCACCACTGGTTTTGAGAATCAGGTAGGTGGAGCCGATCAGCACGTAGCCCTGGATGAGCGTGAGAGCCACCACCAGGCTGCTGGGGTTCACCCAGATCCGGGCGGAGCCTGTGAAGTGGCCTGCAGCATCGGTGGGGATGCCCGAGAGCACCGTGCCCAGACAGATGCCCTGGGAGCCAGCGGCCAGCACACTGCCAATACCGAACATCAGGTTCCAGGGCCGCTTGTTGGCGGCGTTCTCGCGAAACTCGAAGGCCACCGCCCGCAGGATCAGCCCCAGGATCATCAGGTAGATGGGGCCGTAGAGGGCCTTGAGGATGGTGCCATAGGCCAGGGGAAAGGCCCCGAACAGGGCGCCGCCCATCAGCACCAGCCAGGTTTCGTTGGCATCCCACACATTGCCGAGGCTCGTCATCAGGATCGTGCGCTGGGATTCGCTGGGCGAGGTGAGCGAGAGGATGCCCACCCCCAGATCAAAGCCATCGAGGATCACATAGAGCAGCAGGAACAGGGCCAGGATCACAAACCAGACCGTGGGCATGAACCATTCGAGGAACTCCATGATCAGGTGCTTGCTGATGGGTCGGAAAGAATTGCGGCGGTGGCAGGTCCAGAGGGCGGCTCAAGGGTGAGGTTCGGCCCCTTGGCGATGATCCGGGAGCCGAAATACAACGCGAAGACCAGCAACACCGTGTAAAGCACAGCGAACACACTCAAGCTGGTGAGGACCTCGCCCACCGGCAGCGCCGAGGCGGCATCGGCGGTCCGCAGCTGGCCGTAGACCGTCCAGGGCTGGCGGCCCACGCAACGCACCACCCACCCGGATTCAATCGCCAGGTAGCCGGCTGGAGCCGAAAGGATCCAGGCCCAGCTGAACCAGGGCCACTGGGCGAAGCTGGCGGTGCTGAGGCCGCCTCGCCACCAGAGCAGCAGGCTGAGGGCCATCAGGGCTGCAGCAGCCAGGCCGATCGCCACCATCACCCGGAAGGCATAAAAGAGCAGACCCACCATGTGGGGCCGCTGGTCGGCGGGCCAGCTGTTGAGCCCACGCAGCGGTTGGCTGAGCTGCGGCCGCGTCTCCAGGATCCAGCTGAAGGCGCCAGGCACCGACAGGATCCAGCGGTTGCTGCCGCTGGCCTCATCAGGGGAAGCCAGCACGGTCCAGGCAGGGGAGCTGCCGGCGGGCTGGTCGTCCCAGAGGGCCTCGATCGCGGCCAGCTTGGTGGGCTGATGCTCGGCCACCTGCACGGCGCTTTCGTGGCCGGCCAGGATCTGCAGCGGCGCCACCGCCAGCAGGATCACCAGCGCCAGCTTGAAGGAAAACAGGAAGAACTCCGGTGCCTTCTGGCGCATCAGCGACCATGCACTGATCGCGGCGACCACAAGCATGGAGGTTTCCACCGTGGCCAGGGCCATATGAATCACGCTCCTCACCATGAAGGGGTTGTTGATGGCGGCGAAGTAGTTCTGCACATGAAAATGGCCCTCGGAGAAAGTGCCACCCGACGGAGTCTGCAGCCAGGAGTTGGCACTGAGAATCCAGAACACTGAGAGGTTCGCGCCGAAGGCCACCATCACGGTGGAGAGGAAGTGAATCACTGGTGGCACCTTCTGCCAGCCGAACAACATGATCCCGAGGAAGCCGGCTTCGAGCATGAAGGCCATCGCCCCCTCGAAGCCCAGCACCGAGCCGAAAAAGTCGCCGGCGAACTCGGAAAGCGGGGCCCAGTTGGTGCCGAACTGGAACTCCATCGGCAGGCCTGAGGCCACACCGATGCCGAAATTGAGCACATAGAGCTTTGCCCAGAAGCGGGCCTGCCGGTAGTACAAGGGATTGCGTGTGCGCAGCCAGATGGCCTCCAGCACCACCAGATAGATCGCTAGGCCGGTGGAGAGCACGGGCCAGAGCATGTGAAAGATCGCGGTCAGAGCGAACTGGAGCCGTGACAGAGTCACGACATCAAGAGTGCCAAGCATGGGTTGGGAACAAAACGAACGGCGAGAAAGCTTGACAAGCCATACGAATGCGCTGTGACGAATGGACTGCAACGAATGGGCAGGAACGGGTGGCGTACCAGCCAGTGACGACCAGCGACGACGAAAGCTGGAAAGCTAAAGAAATAAATCGCAACCGTGGGCGCGTGTGCGAACTGTGGGGCTGTGCAGGGCTAGGGCGATGGAGAGACAGTTCCACCATCCAACCCTAGAGGCTTCAGCAGTGAATGGGAGAGAGTAGCCCTTTCACCGATGTTCTGATGCCCACACGATTGCCTCTCCTGGCGAACATTGGCAGCAAGATTGAGATTTGAAGTGGAAGGGTCGGCTCGTCAGTGCAGTGCGAGCCGCCAAGAGCCAATGTCAATGATCCTTTACTCCTGCAGGCATTGGCCTGTTCGGCTACATCCCGTTAGTCCATAGTCTGTGAGACTGACGTTTGGTGAGCCGGATCCAGTGCAGCCGAAGTCAGCTGGGCCAGGCACAGGGAAATTGATTATGTTTCGGCTGAATAGAGTGAGGCCGATTACAATCGAGCTGAATTCAATGAGGCTGAATCGGGTTGTGGATGCTTGGATGAAGTGTCAGATACCGCTGAAGCGTCTGTTCTGGAAGATCAGTGGCTCCGTGGGGATTGCAGGCCTGGCCCTGCTGCTGAGCACGCAGCGGCCCGTTGCTGCTCAGAAGGGCCCGGCAGCGCAGCCCCTGCTGGTGAGTGCCGCCATCAGCCTCACTGATGTTCTCCAGGGGCTTGCACCCTCGTTTTCGCGCAGCAAGCGTGTCCCTCCACCCCAGTTCAACCTCGGGGCCTCAGGCTCGCTGCAACGCCAGATCGAACAAGGAGCCCCTGTCGATGTGTTCCTCTCTGCGGGAACCAGGCAGATGGACGCATTGGAACAAGCCAAGCTGCTCCTGCCTGGAACCCGCCGCAACCTGATCAGCAACCAACTGGTGCTGGTGGTGCCTGCCCAACGCAGGGGGGTGGTGGGATTCACCGACCTGGAGAGTCCCCGCATCCGCCGCATCGCCATCGGGGACGCTGCTGTGCCGGCCGGAGAGTACTCCAGGCAGGCCTTGCGCCATTACAAGCTGCTCACGGCGTTGCAGCCCAAGTTGGTTCCGCTCAGCTCGGTACGAGCCGTCGCCGCCGCCGTTGCTAGTGGGAGTGCTGATGCTGGCTTTGTCTACCGCAGCGATACCTATGGCGTCAGCAACCTGCGGATTGCAGCCACGGCATCAGCAGCCAGTCACACCCCGATCCTTTACAGCGGGGCCGTGATCCGCCGCAGTCGACAACCGGCTTTGGCCAGGGCCTATCTGAATGGATTGCAAAGTCCTGCAGCCCGCAGCGCCTTCATCCGCGCCGGCTTCTCCCCCTTGCCTCCAGCACGCTGATCCCCCCTCCCGCAAGCCTCCTGTCACCGCTGCTGCTGTCATTCCGCGCCGCTGCATTCGCGGTGCTGTTGCTCAGCCCGCCTGCGATTGCCGCTGCCTTGTTCCTGCGGGGATGGCAGGGCCAACGACGCGCTGCCGCTGACCTGCTGCTGCTCTCACCTCTGGTGATGCCGCCCACGGTGCTTGGCTTTCTGCTGCTGCAGTTGCTGGGGCCGCTGGGTCCTCTGGGGGAACCGCTGGAGCGGATGGGCATCACGATTGTCTTCACTTGGACAGCCACTGTGATCAGTGCGGCAGTGGTGGCATTCCCGCTGATGTACCGCAGCACACTTGCCGCTCTGGAACAGCTCGATCCGGCATTGGAAGCGGTGGCGCTCGGGCTTGGCTGCAGCCCGCTCCGGACGTTCTGGAGAGTCACCGTGCCCTTGATTCGTCCAGGCCTGCTTGCGGGAGTGAGCCTGAGCTTTGCACGGGCGCTGGGCGAATTCGGCACAACGATGATGCTGGCAGGCAACATTCCAGGCCGCACGCAGACATTGCCGTTGGCGATTTACAGCGCTGTAGAAGGTGGCGATCTCACGCTGGCCTGGCGGCTTACAGCCGTGGTGCTACTGCTCAACGGCAGCTGCCTGATGCTGGTGGGATGGCTCAACCGCAGCCGCTCAACCACCGCTACCTCGCAACGTCTCACCACTGGCGCTGTCGATGAGGACGGATGGGTACCGACAGAACCGATCGGCCAGCTCCGTCCACGCGTCGTGACACAGATGCAGGTGGCCATCCAGCTGCAACGCGGCTCCTTTCACCTGAGGATGAACTGGAAGAGCCAGGCGGCACGACAGGCCGTGCTGGGATCTTCTGGAGCGGGCAAGAGCCTGCTGCTCCGCTGCATCGCCGGGCTTGAGCGGCCTCAGGGTTGCCGCATCCAGCTCGGGCAGCGGCTGCTCTGCGACACCGATCGGGGAATCTGGGTCGAACCGCATCTCCGGCGGATCGCCATGGTGTTTCAGCAACACGCCCTGTTCCCTCACCTGCGTGTGGCCGACAACGTGGCGTTCGGACTGGATCGACTCCCGCGAGAGCAGCGCCGCGAACGGGTGGCGAAGCTGCTGGCCGCCGTCGGTCTGCAGGAGCATGCCTCTCACTTCCCGCATCAGCTTTCCGGCGGGCAATGTCAGCGCGTTGCTGTAGCGCGGGCGCTGGCGGTGCAACCCGATCTGCTGCTTCTGGATGAACCGTTCAGCTCTCAGGACAGCTTTCGTCGCCGCCGGCTGCAGCAGTGGATGGATGATCTACAGCGGAGCTCAGGTACGCCCATCCTGCTGGTGACGCACGATATCGATGAAGCGTTTCGCCTGAGTGATGAATTGCTGGTGCTGGAGGGCGGACGGCTGGTGGCTCAGGGCGCCACACAGGGTTTGTTTTCCCAGCCTGAACAACTGATCGTGGCCCGGCTCACAGGCTGCAAGAACCTCAGCCCGATCACCTGGGTGTCTGCTCACCAGTGCCTGGCGACCCGCTGGGGACTCCTCGTGGATGGCCAGTCGATGGGGCACAAGCAGCGATGCGATTGGATTGGCCTGCGAGCCAATCACTTGCGCCTGGCTCCCGCTGGCACAACATCGGCCTCACAAGCACGGATCGTTCGTCCTTGTCGTCTGGTCAAGATCAGTCGGGGTGCCCTCCAGGTCAGTGTGTATGTGCAGATCGCAGAGGGAGCCAATGAGCTACACGTGGAAGTGCGTGAGTGGGAATGGGCTGAACTTGATGGCCAGAGCGAGGCACTTGAACTCGTGATTGATCGCGCGCGACTGCTCTATCTGAAGGCCTAAACCCTGATGCTTTTCACTTCACTCTCGTTCTATCAAAACCCTGGCAAATCAGCCACCTTCACGGTCTGATCACGGCTGTTTGAATGCCAGCCCCAGCGCGCGCACCAGCGGGGCGAACGGCTTGAGGAAGCGGCTCTCGTGCAGGCGGCCCTTGAGCACCCGGTGCCAGTACACCCAGGGAAACACACGGGTTTCCACCAGAAACATGCTCCAGCGCTCCTTGGTGGGATCCACCAGGAAGGAACTGACCGGCTGCAGCTCGTAGTTGAACTCCGCCATCACCACGCTGTGGAAACTGGTGATCAAAGGGCAGGCGGTGTAGCCGTCGTAATGGGCCAGCAGGGGGCGTTGATCGAGCTGAGCCAGCAGGTTCGCCACCAGCACCGGCGCCTGACCCCGGATGGCGGCCAGGCTTTTCGACGTTGGCAGTGAGCTCACATCGCCGAGAGCGAACACATCGGCAAAGCGCTTGTGCTGGCAGGTGTCCTTGTTCACTTCCACCCAGCCGCCAGGACCATCGATCGCCAAGGGGCTGTGGGCCACCACATCCGGCGCCGCCATCGGTGGCACCACATGCAGCAGGTCGAAGCGGATCTCCTCGCGGCGGGGCTCGACCCCTGGTTCACGCACGTCGAACACCGCCACCTGCTCGCTGGCACGCACGAACCGATGCGTTCAGACGCATGCTGCGCCGACCGACGGCACTGGGAGCCGACTGGGAAGCAGCCAGAGAACGAGAAGGGAAGGGGACTTGCGGCCACTCCCAAGACATCTCGCTAGCGTTATAGGGTCATTGCAGGTGTCCCACCATGAAACCCTTCCTTCGGCTGGCCCCTTCTCCCGGCCACACAGCGCCCAGCTCGTCGGCACTGCCAGTCCAGCCCCATGCGCTGGTTCCGCTGCTGCCACTTCTGCTACTTGCGCTTGTGATGAGTCTGCTGCTGGGCAGCTCACCGGCACTGGCTGCAGACAGCTGGTCGCTCAGCGACGGAGCCGGCCATCGCCTTGCCGCCAAGGTGTTCGAGCAGCCGTTCCCGGAGTATCCCTCGGGCCTGCGCCTCCGCCTCAATGCGGTGGACGGCCAGACCAGGCTGGATCACACCCTCCAGCTGGTGTTGACCGACTCCCTCGGCCAGGAATGGAGCCTGCCCAACCGCAGTGAAGAGCTGGTGCAGAGAGGCGAAGCCGCGGTGCCAGCCGGATCGGCCCAGTTCGATCTCGATGCCCTGATGCCCCGTCCGAGTGAAGCGCTGCCGCTCCATCTGACGGTGCCCACTACCGCCGGAGCGTTCGGCTTCGATCTCACGCCAGAGCAGGCGATGACCCTGCACGCCATGGGATCAGTACCCCGTCCCGGTACCGACCCACAGGCATGAATGGCGTGGAGCGCCGGCCGGTGGCATTCAGGCCACCGGCTGGTCTGCCGCCATCCAGCCGGCGAAACCTGGCGCAAACCCCCGCACGCGCGGGTAGCCGTGCAGCTGCAGGGCCATCACCCCGAGCGCCGAGCGATAGCCGGTGGCGCAGTAGAGCACCACGTCGCGATCGCGGGGAATGGCCTCCAGGTGGTGGGCGAGACCCTGGAGCGGCAGGTTGATCGCGGCGGGGATGTGTCCCCGGCGGTAGTCGGCGGGGCTGCGCAGATCCACCAGCAGGGGATTCCGACTCGCGATCCGAGCATTCAGGGCCTCGACTGAACCGATGGCCAGCACATCGGCGGGCAGGGAGTCGAGAAACCGATCCACGGCCAGCCCCACCGGTACTGAGGCCACCATCGGTGCCGAGACCTCCACCACCGCAGCCGGCTCCGCCACCACGTCGGCAAACGCAGCGCCTAGGCCCAGCAGCAGGCAGACGGCAAGGCTGAGCCCGGTGGTCAACCACGCAAGCCAAGCAAAGGAACGAAGCACTGCCATCAGCTCACGACAGGGGCAAGCGCGGGGGTGAGCGAGGTGGCGGAGCTGAGCAGCTTCTGCACGATGGCGATGCCGCTGATGGCCTGCCAGCCGAACAGGGTGAGCACGAGGCCGTTGGTGGCCACGTGCAGGGTGCGGGCCCAGTCCTTGCCTTTCTGCAGGGAGGGGCCGAGTGAGGCGGTGACGATCACGAGCGCCGCCACAGCAAGGCCGACGAACAGGTGCGGACCGATCAGGAGCTTGCCGTGCTTGAGGAAAGTGACGCCCATGCCACCGACGGCGCCCAGCAGGGTGACCGCCAGGATCACCGGGCCGAGCCGGGCGTGCCGGGCGCCGTAGTGCTCCTGCAGCATGGCCTTGCGGTCTTCCGGGCTGGCCTTGCGGATCAAGCTGGCCTTGAAGCCGAGATAGCCCGAGTAGAGCATCAGACCCAGGAGCCCCCACATCAGCACGGGGTGAACGAAGTTGAGCGCGAAGGGCATCGAACCTGGGCGGTGGAACAGACGGACTCCGCAACTGCGGCGTCCTCTGCACCATGGCCACGATCGGGCGCCGTGGATCACCAGCGGCCCTGCGGATCACGAAAGGTGAGTGCCGGGCCGGGGCCGGGGGTTGGGCTCAGGGCGCCAGCCGCTCGATCAGCCAGGCGCTGCTGCTCGCGCCACCACCGCTCGCCTCTGCCCCGCCGCCTTCCCCCGCCCGCCGGTAGCGGAAGCGATCGTGCAGGCGGTTGGGCCGGCCCTGCCAGAACTCGAACTCGGCCGGCACCACCCGCAGGCCGCCCCAGGCCGGCGGCAACGGCACCTCCCCACCGGCGAAGCGGCGTTGCATCGCCTCCCATTGCGCTTCCAGTAGCGAGCGCGAGCTGATCACGGCGCTCTGCTGCGACACCCATGCCCCCAACCGGCTGCCGAGCGGCCGTGAGAGGAAATAGGCGAGCGATTCGGCCGTGCTGATCCGCTCGGCCCGGCCCAGGATGGCCACCTGCCGCTCCAGCCCGTACCAGGGAAACAGCAGGCTCACCTGGGGGTGAGCGGCGATCTCGGTGGCCTTGCGGCTGTCGTAGTGGGTGAAGAACACAAAGCCGCGCGCGTCGAACGCCTTGAGCAGCACGGTGCGGGCACTGGGACGCACGCCATCGCTGGTGCCCAGCACCATGGCGTTGGGCTCGTCCAGCCCGGCGGCCACGGCCTGATCGAACCAGCAACGGAACTGCGCCACCGGGTCGTCCGCCAGATCAGCCCGCCGCAAGTCGGCCCGCTGGTAGTGGCGGCGCAGCTGGGCGGGATCGGTGGGGACGGGAGAGTCACTCATGGCGGCGGATCACAGAAGCGGTTCACCCCTTGGCGCTACAGCTTCGAACCACAGATTCGAACCACAGCTTCAAGCCACAGCGGGGCGTCGTCAGGCCACCAGCACCACAGGCTCCGGATCGCGAAGAATCCAATAGAGCGAACCCGACAACAACGCGCTGAACAAGCACCACACCGAGGTGAAGGCGTAGCTGAACGAAAGGTGCGACAGCAGAAACAGCACTAGCAAAGATCCAGCGAACCCACGCAGCCGCCCCGAGCGGCTGAGCAGCAAGGGAGCGATGATCACCATGCCGTAGAGCGTGCTGCCGAAACCGAGACTGATCCAGCGGTCGGCCAGCAGGGTGGTGGTGTAGTTGAGGGATCCGTTCACCACCACCGGCTCGATCAGAGCGCCATCCAGCAGCAGCGGCAGCCAGAGCCCGGCGCCCACCAGCAGGCCAAGCACCAGAGCGATCTGCAGCAGGCGGTGACGCAGTCCGGGCAGCGGCTGCTGGTTCAGACGCAGGGCACACCAGGGAAACCAGGCCAGCCAGAAGGCGTAGGCAAAGAACAGATAGGCGAGCGCGGCGGGACGCACGAGCGCGGCGGCGCCGCCCGGCGCCAGACCAAGCCAGACCACACCCTCCAGGGCCTGTTGCACCGAGAAGAACAGCGGCGAGAACGCCAGGGGCAGCAGATCGCTGCGCTGGGCTTGCCGGCAATAACGCACGGAGGCCACGCCCACGGGCAACAGCGCCGCCGCCACCACGAAGCTGGCGCTGCTGGAGAAACACATCGGCGTGAGGCCGTCTCCGGCAGCAACTGGTTGTCGTCAGCCTGGCGCGGCGAGGGGTGGCAGCGTCGCCTGAGGTTGCGGATGACCCTGGCCTGGGCAGATCGCCTGGCTCCGGGAACGGCAGGCCTCACGTCGATGAATGAGGCCGAGATTTTGCATGGCATCGCTCGCCTGCCGGAGGGCCGTCGGCGGGAGGCGCTGCAGCGAAGCTGGGACACACTGCTGCCAGCCCCTTTCCACGAACGGGTGTGGGCATTCGATCGCGAAGCCGCGCATTGGTATGTGGAGGTACTCAGGCAGCGGGATCGCCTGGGCCGGCCGATGACCACGGCTGATGCGGTGATCGCTGCCACCACCCTGGCCCGGAGTGCTCGCCTGGCCACCCGCCATGTGGCCGATTTCGAAGGGATCGTGATCGATCGGTTCAACCCCTGGCAGGCACCATGAGCTTGTGGGCTCGATCACCACCCTGAACAGGCGGAGTTCTCACCCCTGGGCCGTGATCCTGCAGGCTTTTGGCGCGTATCGGGTGCCAGCGGAAAGCCGCCATCAACGGCATTGCTGAAGACGGACCCATCAAATCCTGGAGCTGGTGCCACAGCCCCGGGATCCGAAAACCGCCAAGGCTCGCTTGCGTCGCCACACTGGCGAAAACCGCAGATCCATCCCCTGACCCCGCCCGCTTCCCGCCCCTGCCGTGCCCTGCCGGCCGTTCTGGGCCTGGCGCTGCTGGCCCTGCCTCCGCTGCTGCCCCGGGCCCTGGCGCAACCCCCGGCAGCCACGATCCCCCTGCCTGAACCCCAGGGCCAGACCCTGCTGCTGCAGAGCGCCGATCGCGCCGACTACGGCCCTCTGGCGGAGCAGTTCCTCACCCAGGCCAACCTGGCCTACTGCGGCGTGGCCAGCATGGTGATGGTGCTCAACAGCCTGGCGGTGCCGGCGCCGGCGGCAGCGGGCTACGGCAGCTACCGCTTCTGGACGCAGGACAACGTGTTTGAGGCCGCCGCCACCCGGGCGGTGCTGAGCCCCGAGCTGGTGGCCCGCCAGGGCATGACCTTGCAGGAACTGAGGGCGCTGCTGGCCAGCCACGGGCTGCAGGCCCGCGCCATCCATGGCGACCGGTTGACCCTGGCCCAGTTCCGCCTGCTGGTGCGCAGCAACCTCGCCCGCGCCGACGACCGCCTGCTGGTCAACTACTTCCGCCCGTCCCTCGGCCAGGCCGGCGGCGGCCACATCTCCCCGCTGGCCGCCTACAACGCCAGCACCGATCGGGTGCTGATCCTGGATGTGGCCCGCTACCGCTACCCGTCAGTGTGGGTGCCCCTCGCCGATCTGTGGCAAGCGATCCGCACCACCGACAGCAGCTCAGGCCGCAGCCGCGGCGTGGTGGTGGTGCGGCGGGGCTGAGGGGGGCGAGTTCGGTTCGGTAGCTCGTGGGCTGGACCGGCCAGGCAGTGACCTTGATCTGTTGGTGGATCTTGAACAAGGCCATTCCCTGCTGGAAGTGATCGCACTTCAGCAGGAGCTGGAATCCTTGCTCAACTGCCGTGTTGATCTAGCCGAACCCGATCAGCTACATCCAACGATCCGCATTCAGGTGATCACAGAAGCCAGGCCGTTGTGAGTAAAGACCTGCTCTACCTCGAAAGCTTTGCTGAAGCTTTGGAAAGAATCCGCTGCTATACGCAGGATGTTCTCATTCACGACTACCTGCGCGTGAATCTTGATCAGGTAAGGCAAACCGTGGATCGCGACCTACCGCCCTTGAACATCTCGATCGGTTCCATGATTGCTCGAGTGTCTGCCGGATGAACCACCTGCACACCAGCACCAATCTCCCCAAAACCGCCCCACCCCAGGCAGACTCTGCCAAGCGACGCCAGACCTGATCCACCAGTGCCCGCCGACCCGGATCAGCTGAACGACTTCCTCGAAGCCCTGGAAAAGGCAGGCAGCCCCGCCAGAAACCCTGCCCTGCGCGAGACGCTCGGCTGGGATGCCCCCCTCTACGAAGAGGTGAAGGCGGAACTGGTGGCCAAGGGGATCGTGGTGCGCGGCCGGGGCCGCAGCGACAGCGTGTCCCTGGTAGGCGCCGAGCAAATAGCACCGCAGCCCGCACCCGCCAAAGCCCCCCGCAAAGGAAAAGCCACCGGCAACGGCACCGCCAACCTGGGCTTCGAGGCCAAGCTCTGGCTGACGGCCGACAAGCTGCGCAACAACATGGACGCGGCCGAGTACAAGCACGTGGTGCTCGGCCTGATTTTTCTCAAGTACATCTCCGACAGCTTCGAAGAGCACCGCGCCAAGCTTCTGGACGGGCAGGGCGACTACGAAGGCGCCAACCCGGAAGATCCCGACGAATACAAGGCCGAGAACGTGTTCTGGGTGCCGGCTGAGGCCCGCTGGAGCCACCTGCAGGCCCATGCCAGGGAGGCCACGATCGGCAAGCTGGTGGACGACGCCATGGTGGCGATCGAGCGCGACAACCCACGCCTCAAGGGCGTGCTGCCGAAGGACTACGCGCGTCCGGGGCTGGACAAGCAGCGCCTGGGGGAGCTGATCGATGTGATCGCCACGATCGAACTTACTGCTTCAAGCGAGGGCGAGGAGACCCATCGCTCCGTGGATCTACTGGGCCGGGTGTATGAATACTTCCTCACCCGCTTTGCGTCGGCCGAGGGCAAGAACGGCGGCCAGTTCTACACGCCGAGCTGTGTGGTGCGCTGCCTGGTGGAGATGCTGGAGCCCTACAGGGGCCGCATCTACGACCCCTGCTGCGGCTCAGGCGGCATGTTCGTGCAGAGCGAGAAGTTCGTGGAAAGCCACGGCGGCAAGCTGGGCGACATTTCGATCTACGGCCAGGAGAGCAACGCAACCACCAGACGGCTGGCGATCATGAACCTGGCGATCCGCGGCATCGAGGCCGACTTCGGCCCGGAGCACGCCGACAGCTTCCGCCGCGATCTGCATCCGGATCTGCGGGCGGATTATGTGATCGCCAACCCGCCCTTCAACGACTCCGACTGGTTCCGCAAGGACGACGACGTTCGCTGGCAGTACGGCGTGCCGCCCAAGGGCAATGCCAACTTCGCCTGGGTGCAGCACTTCCTCCACCACATGGCACCGCAGGGCATGGCCGGCTTCGTGCTCGCCAACGGCAGCATGAGCTCCAACCAAAGCGGCGAAGGTGAGATCCGCCGCGCCCTGATCGAGGCCGATCTGGTGGACTGCATGGTGGCCCTGCCCGGCCAGCTCTTCTACAGCACCCAGATCCCGGTGTGCCTCTGGTTTCTGGCCAAGAGCAAGGCTGCCGACGGCCAGCGGGGCTTCAGCGATCGGCGCGGGCGCACGTTGTTCATCGATGCCCGCAAACTCGGCACCCTGATCGATCGAGTGCACCGGGAGCTGCTGGAGGGCGACCTAGAGAAGATCAGCGGCACCTATCACCGCTGGCGGGGCGCTAATGGCGCGGGCAGCTACGACGATGTGCCGGGGTTTTGCAAATCCGCCACCACAGCTGAGATCGCTGCCCATGGGCATGTGCTCACGCCGGGGCGCTATGTGGGGGCGGAGGAGGTGGAAGATGACGGCGAGCCGTTTGAGGAGAAGATGCCGCGGCTGGTGGCGGAGCTGGAGGCTCAGTTTGCTGAGTCGGCGAAACTGGAGGAGGCCATCAAAGCCAACCTGAGGAGGCTGGGTTATGGCGGGTGAATGGGCAGACCTAATCCTCGGTGACTTGGGCCGAGTCGTAACCGGCAAGACACCCCTGACTGCTGTCGAAGGCAACTTTGGCGGGCAGATTCCATTTGTCACTCCATCGGACATGGACGGTAGAAAAACAATCAGCACTACCGTCCGAAATCTCACCGAGGCCGGCGCGGCGTCCGTCAAAGGGTCGAAGATTCCCGCAGGCTCCGTGATGGTGTCGTGTATCGGCTCCGACATGGGGAAGGCCGCCATCGCTGGATGCGATTGCGTGACCAACCAGCAAATCAATTCAATCGTCGTGGATGACCGCTTCTGCAGCGAGTTCATCTATTACAACCTCAGCACGCGTAAGGCTGAGATTCGCCACCAAGCGGCAGGCGGTTCAGCGCAGCCCATCCTGAACAAAGGAGACTTTTCGCGACTTGAAATTTTTCTCCCACCTCTTGCCGAGCAAAAGGCCATCGCGGCGGTGCTTGGGGCGCTGGACGACAAGATCGAGTTGAACCGGCGGATGAACGCGACGCTCGAGACGATGGCGCGGGCGCTGTTCCAGAGCTGGTTCGTAGATTTCGATCCTGTGCGGGCCAAGCTTGATGGGCGGCAGCCTATCGGCCTTGATCCAGACACCGCTGCGCTCTTCCCTTCCTCGTTCCAAGCATCGTTACTCGGCTTAATTCCGCATGGCTGGAAGGCAGACACGCTCAAGAACCGAGCCTCACGGATCCAATACGGCTTTACACAGAGGGCAACAGAAAAGCCGAATGGCCCACACTTCCTCCGAATCACAGATATTGGCGGAGGAAGATTAGACTGGGCCTCGGTTCCATTCTGTCAAGCAACCGATGAGGAGCTGGAGAAGTATCGAATCATAGACGGCGACATCTTTATCGCCCGAACCGGTGCATCCACCGGAGAGAGTTTCTACGCAGTTGAACCACCGCAAGCCGTCTTCGCTTCCTACCTCATTCGCCTTCAGTATCCGTCGCGCGGGATTGGCCGGCTGGTTGGTGAATTTGCCCGCACCCCAGACTACGCCAGTTACGTTGCCGGGATTATCGGCGGCTCAGCCCAGCCGAATGCGAGTGCGCAAGCACTTGCAGGCGCAACGATGGCCTTCCCAACAGAAGCCATTGCCGATGCGTTCTACCGAACAGTTCGGCCTCTGGATTTAATGAGAGCCGCAAACGATCGTGAATCCCACGCCCTCACCACCCTACGCGTAACGCTGCTGCCGAAGCTGCTGAGCGGGGAGATGAGCGCGGCAGGATAGAATGCCTCGCCGAAGAAGCCCATAACCATTAATCCCCGTCGACAATGCCCGGCGCCATGTACAGGATCGAATCAGTCGGACGTCAGCTAGGTATTGGCGTTGCTCAAAGTCGCTATGTGTATTTGAGCGCAGTTGCGAAGGAGAATAGTGCGTCTGCGGCTCCATACTGTATTCCAAACGAATTGATTTGCGGCGAACTTGGTCGCATTCTACGCCTGCCCGTTCCTCCAGTGGGTATAGTTTCGCAAGCGAGCGGCGAGCCTCTTTTCGCTTCGCTAGACTTCAACCTCACCGGGAATTCGCTGCCGCCAGTGAATGTGGCGAATTGCGTTAGGGTTTTACCTTCATTGTCCACAGGGCTACTCCTCTTTGACATCTGGGTAGCCAACTGTGACCGGCATGCGGGGAACTTCTCAGTGGATTTCTACGGCACCCCACCACAAATGAACATCTTCGACCACAGTCACGCTCTCTTCGGCTACGCTGAAGGACAGGGCGAGATACGCTTGACGACACTGCGCAACCGGCTCGGGATCTCCTGGACGACGAATAATCCAGTATATTCTGGGCAACACCGACATTGCTTGCTAGATGCCGTAAACGATGACGATCACTTTGATTTTTGGCTTAATCGAATCAGGGCCACGCCTGACTTTTATATCGAAGACATTTGCCGAGACGCCGAGCCATACGGTTTGACGACGCAGGAAGTCTCTGCTGCGATTGACTTTTTGAAGGCGAGGCGAGATGATATCAATCAGATTATCAGCAACAACCAGGCCGAGTTTTCGGCCATTCAGACTTGGAGGCTGCGACTATGACCACTACCAAGTACCTACTTGCAAAATACATTCCCGATTTGCAGCGGTTTGAACCTCGCAACGTTGGGATCATTGTCTGGTCACCGCTCGGCATCGAGGCGCGCTTTCTTGCAGAATACCCCGATCGCTTGGGAGAAGTGGATGGCCGCTCCATTCCAGGCTTTGTCACTTCCGCTAGTGCCTACCGGCAATGGATTCGTTACTGGCGGGACGCTATCGCGGGGTCAAGCATCCGCTCCCTGGTGGGTGGTAACGTTGTGTCGCCAAGTTTTCCCGGCTTTATAGAGACGTTGCAACAGACAGCGCGGGGCAATTTTGCTGTGGTGGATGCTGGCTCTGTGCTAGATGAGATCAGCGAGGAGGAGTTGCCAGCGCTGGCGGAGCAGCTTTTTGCACAACTCATCGAGGCAAACACCGCAGAGGAGCCACGAAATATTGGGTTTGATAAATTGTGTGATTCACTGATGATTCAAGCCCAACTCAAGCATCATCGCAACTTCCACGACAGATACCCTGTAAGCTGCTCCTTCCGTGGCGTTGATGAGGAGTTTTTCTTCAGCCACGCCATTGCCAACGGTACGCTTGAGCGAGCTTATCAACGCTTTCCGATTCCTAAGCAGAAGAGTCAGCTACAGAAGAACCGGGACGCAACTGCTTGGATGCTTGAGCGCCTATTGAATGCCAATGTCATCACTTCCGACAGAACAGTGTTGCTTGTTGACGCAACGCCCGATCAGTTATCGCAAGCTGAAGTGGACAAATCGATCCGCTTACTTGGCTCCATGTCGCGTGTGGTGAATATCCTAAACGAGACTGAGGCCTTGGCAGAGTTTGGTGCCGCCGCTCAATTGCCTGCACACTAAAGATATCCTCTATTGTTCTCGCAAGTCCCCATCGGCAGTTGAGGAAGCCATCCCGAGTCCAGGCGACGTTTTGGCCCTGCGGCCCGAATCTCGGCTCACAGTTCCCTAATTTGGCTGTCAGCTCCCCAATTTGGCCGACAATCGGGACCCCCTGGGCTGTCTGATCCTGGAGCAGCATCCTTTGCCATTGGTCGATGATCTGGAGTCTCTCTCGCAGACGTTGCGTTCGCGTCTTTATAAGAGCGCCTCTAAGCCCCGAATCAAGCGCAATGTAGATCGCCAGGTCATCACCGATATTGTATTGCAGCTTTGCGAAGGGCGGCTCATCATGCTCCTTTGCCTAGCGGAGCTGGTGAAGCGAAAGCCAGGCACCCTCCGGGATCGGTACCTCAAGACACTCTTCCGCCAGTGGCAGTTGAACCTTGCTTTCCCGAAAACGCCTAGCCAAGAGCGGCAGGCGTACACAACGGTCAAGCCGTCCAACCCATGACCACCACCCGCCCTTTCGCCCTACGCCTGTTCGTGCCTTCCGGGCTCCCAGAGGGCATGCGCATCGTGGAGAAAACAAACTGGAGCGGCATCGGCTACGTGATCCCTCGCTCCCAGCTCAAGGAGTTCACCCAGCGCCCGGAGGCCGGTCGTCCTGGCGTGTACGTGCTCACGGGTCCCGACCCTGAGGACGGCGGCGCCGACCTCGCGTACATCGGCGAGGCAGACCCCCTCGGGCGGCGGCTGGAGCAACACCAGGCCAAGGAGTTCTGGACCACCGCCTACGCCTTCACCTCGAAGGACGGCTACCTGAACAAGGCCCACGCCCAGCACCTAGAGGCCCGGCTGATCGGCCTGGCCCAGGCGGCGAAGCGCTGCCGGCTGGAGAACGTTGTTCAGGGCCACGCTGTGAACCTGGCCGAGATGGACCGCGCTGAGGCTGAGGGCTTCCTGGATGAGGTCCTGGTCTTTTTTCCAGTGCTCGGGCTCAGGGCCTTCGAGCAGCCGCCTACCTTCCCCTCCGTGAACCCAAGCAACCTCTTCTTCCTGAGTGGCCTGGAGGCCGAGGGCAGGGGATACGAGTCGCCGAACGGGTTCACCGTTCTGAAGGGGGCCAAGGGGCGCCGCGACTTCACCGCCAGCTCATCCGGCAGGGCGTCCTCGCCAAGCAGGACAACCAGGTGGAACTGCTCCAGGACTACGAGTTCAAGTCGCCGTCCCAGGCGGCGGGGCTGCTGCTCGCCCGCAGCGCCAACGGCCGGCTCGAGTGGAAGGACGCCGCCAGGATCACCCTCAAGGATCACCAGGATCGTGCGGCGGCGGCGGCCTCAGCAGACGCTGAGCTGTGAGGACCCAGCCGACGCAGCTCCAATCAGGATGTCCTTCCGCCCGTACCCTCGAACCATCGCGGTTGGGCCATGTCCGAACAGGAACGCCAGCTTCAAGACCTCGAAAGCCGGTTCCCGCTCGCCTCCGGTGAAGCCTTTGCTGCCGCCCGTGCTCAGGTGCTCGCCTCTGGGCAAAGCGTGTTGCAAACGGAAGGTGGCTTCATCGTCCGGGTCTTTCCCGACGGGCGCAAGCAGCGACTGAAGCCGGTCGAGCCCCCCACCCCGGTCAAACCGGGAACTACCTTCACCATCCGGTGACCGCCGCCACACCCAGGCTGCTTGCTGAGTGTCACATCAGACCCAAAGGCAACGAGTGAAAAATTGCACAGGTTCGTTCTAGGGAGCAGGTGTGCTCGCAGAGCAGTGACCGTGCTAACGCTTATCGTTTGCCGATGAAGTCCTCTGCCGTCATGCCGATGTCTTTAGCGATCTGACGCAGCAGTGGTGGCGAGATGTCACGGCTCTGATGGAAAGGAACAGTGGTGCACCTGCCAAGGGCATCCCTAAATTGCTTGTGGGATCCTCTCTGCCTGACTTCCACGAAACCCAGTGCCAGCAGGATCCTCACCACTTCGGCGGGCTTCAGAACAGGTAGCTGGCCCAAGTCCCTAACTAGCTACACAAATCTGCTGCAAGCCAACGAAATCGGCTTCAAGCTGGGGCTCGCCATCCTCAAGCAGCATCTCAATCACCTCATGCAGGTTGGCCTGCAATTCCTCAACAGTCTCTCCCTGACTATGAGCCCCGGGGAATCCAGGCACATAACCAACGAGCAGTCCGGTGCTGGGACAGCGCTCAATCACAGCAGAAAACGTTCGCACGGGCTTGTTTCTGGTCGCTTTGGCCCCATTCTGATGCTGATGTGGGCCACATGGTCGTTCCGGCGCCAACCTCCCCCATGACCCTCACCGAAGCCATGGTCGAGGAAGCCGCCCTCGGCTGGTTCAACGAGCTGGGCTATGCCGTGCTCCCCGGCCCCCAGCTGGCCCCCGGCGAACCTTCGGCCGAGCGGGAATCGTTCAGCGATGTGGTGCTGGTGAGCCGCCTCCGCGAAGCCATCCGCCAGCTCAACCCAGCCATTCCTGAGGAGGCCCGGGAAGAAGCGCTGCGCAAGCTCTTGCGCCTCGCTACGCCCTCGCTCGTACAAACCAACCGCGCCTTCCACCGCCTGCTGCGGGAAGGCGTGCCGGTGGAATACCCCCGGGCTGATGGCAGCATCGCCGGCGACCATGTGCGCCTGGTCGACTTCACAACCGTTGCCGCCAACGACTTGCTGGTGCTGAACCAGTTCGCCGTCAGCGACGGCCAGCACAGTCGCCGGCCCGATCTGGTGGTGTTTCTCAACGGCCTACCCCTGGGCCTGATCGAGCTCAAGAATGCCGCCGCTGAAGGCGCAACCATCTGGAGCGCCTACGCCCAGCTGCAGACCTACAAAGCCGAAATCCCCTCGCTCCTACAAACCAACGCCGCCCTGGTGGTGAGCGACGGGCTGCAGGCCCGGATCGGCTCGCTCACGGCCAACCAGGAATGGTTCAAGGTGTGGCGCAGCATTGAGGGCGAGGCGCACGCCCCCGCCACCGCTTTGGAGCTGGAAACGCTCATCCGCGGCGTGTTCGAGCCGCAGCGCTTTCTTGATCTGCTGCAGCACTTCATCGTCTTCGAGGAAAACCCGGATTCGGGTGCCCTGCACAAGATCATCGCCGGCTACCACCAGTTCCATGCCGTGAATGCGGCTGTGCAGGAAACCGTGCGCGCCAGCGGCCTGGGTCCCGCCGCCACGAGCCTGGGCGGCCGACCGGGCGATCGCCGCGCCGGGGTGGTGTGGCACACCCAGGGCAGTGGCAAGAGCTTCTCGATGCTCTTCTATGCCGCCCGCATCGTGCGCCATCCGGCACTGCAGAACCCCACCCTGGTGGTGCTCACCGATCGCAATGACCTCGACGACCAGCTCTTCGGCCAGTTCCAGCGCTGCGCCGACCTTCTCGGCCAGACGCCCGTGCAGGCCGCCAGTCGCGAGCAGCTGCGAGAGCTGCTCAACCGGGCCAGCGGTGGCGTGGTGTTCACCACCATCCAGAAGTTCATGCCGGAAAGGGGTGAGCCGATGCCCGAGCTGAGCGCCCGCGCCAACATCGTGGTGATCGCCGATGAAGCGCACCGCAGCCAGTACGGCTTCGGCGGCAAGGTGAACGAGAAAACCGGCGCGATGTCGTACGGCTTTGCCAGCAATCTGCGCGACGCCCTCCCCAACGCCTCCTTCATCGGCTTCACCGGCACGCCGATCGAGCAGACCGACGCCAACACCCGCGCCGTGTTCGGCGATTACATCTCCATCTACGACATCCAGCGCGCCGTGGCTGACAAGGCCACCGTGCCGATCTACTACGAGAACCGCATCTCCAAGCTGTCCCTGAACGCCGCCGCAATCCCCAGGATCGACGCCGAATTCGAGGAGATCACCGAAGGCGAAGAGTTCACCCAGAAGGAAAAGCTGAAAACCAAATGGGCCGCCCTGGAAGCCCTGGTGGGCGATCCCAAGCGCCTCGCCCTGGTGGCCGCCGATCTGGTGACGCACCTCGAGAAACGCCTGGAGGCCATGGACGGCAAGGCGATGGTGGTGTGCATGAGCCGTCGCATCTGCGTGGATCTCTACAACGCGCTGATCCAACTGCGGCCCGAATGGGCCACCGGCACCCTCAAGGTGGTGATGACCGGCAGCGCCGATGACGGGCCCGACTGGCAGCCCCACATCCGCAGCAAGGAGGCCCGCCGCCAGCTGGCCAACCGCTTCAAAGATTCCTCCGACCCCTTCAAGATCGTGATCGTGCGCGACATGTGGCTCACCGGTTTCGATGCGCCCTGTCTGCACACCATGTATGCCGACAAGCCGATGCAGGGCCACGGCCTGATGCAGGCCATCGCCCGCGTGAACCGCGTGTTCCGCGACAAGCCGGGCGGCCTGGTGGTGGATTACCTCGGCCTCGCCGATCAGCTCAAGCGCGCCCTGGCCACCTACACCGAAAGCGGCGGCCAGGGCGACCCCACCTTCGACACCGCTCAGGCCATCGCTGTGATGCTTGAAAAACACGGCATCGCCTCAGATCTCCTGCATGGTTTCGACTGGTCCGCCTGGACCAGCGGCACCCCCACCGAGCGCCTGCAGCTGCTTCCCGCCGGCCAGGAGTTCATCCTCCAGCAGGAGAACGGCAAGCAGCGCTGGCTGCAGGTGGTGGCCGAACTCGCCCGCGCCTTCGCTCTCTGCGCCGCCAGCGACGAGGCCACCGCCATCCGCGACGACGTGAGTTTCTTCCAGGCACTGCAGGCCGCCCTCGCCAAGCAAACCAGCAGCACCAGCAAAACGCCCGAGCAGCTAGATGCCGCCATCCGCCAGCTTGTGAGCAAGGCGATCACCACCGAAGGCCAGGTGATCGATGTGTTCACCGCCGCCGGCCTGCCCATGCCTGACATCTCGATCCTCAGCGATCAGTTCCTCGCCGAGGTGCGTGGCCTCAAGCACAGGAACGTGGCCGCCGAGCTGCTGGAGAAATTGCTCAAGGACGAACTGAAGGTGCGATCCAAGCGCAACCTCGTGCAGAGCCAGGTGTTCTCCGAGAAGCTCAAGAAAGCCCTCAATGCCTACCACAACCGCGCCATCACCACGGCCGAGGTGATCGAGGAACTGATCGCCCTCGCCAAGGAACTCGATGCCGCCAGCAAACGCGGCGAAGCCCTCGGCCTCACCGACGACGAAGTCGCCTTCTACGACGCCCTCGCCGCCAACGACAGTGCCGTTCAGGCCATGGGCGACGCAAAGCTCAAAGTCATCGCCGCCGAACTGATCACCCAGGTGAAGAAGAGCGTGACGATCGACTGGACCCTGCGCGAAGGCGCCCGCGCCAAAATCCGCGTGATGGTGAAACGCATCCTCAACAAATACGGCTACCCGCCTGATCTGCAGGAAGAGGCGGTGAAAACCGTGCTGGCCCAGGCGGAGTTGCTCTGCGCTCAGTGGGTGTGAGCAAGGCCAGACCCGCCCTCACATCATCGTTGCCCTCACCCCACCACCACCTCCTCACCCCACCCCCTTCCCACCCCGCAGCCGCCTCAGCGCCAGTGCCAGCGGCATCAGCGACACATTCTCCACAGACAGCTCGTCGCCAGCGGCGAAGGGATTATCGAGATCGGTGATCAGGTAGAGCAGCTTGATCAGCAGGAAGGAGATCACACCGATGAAGAACATTGATTCACTGAACGGTTCGATGTCGGTGAGCACCAGCCCCACGGTGAGCAGGCCTGTGCCGAGATAGGCCATGCCATACACCGACGGCACGAAGGTGGTTTCCCGGATCACCTCGATGCGATGCACATGGCGGCGGATCGTGGCCAGCTCAAGCAGCAGGCGGGCCTGCAACGGAGCCGGGTTCCAGGCGCGCAGCTGTTCGACCAGCTGCTGCAGGGTATCGAGCTGATCCAGCAGCACGGCCACACCGCCGCCATCCCGCATCCAGCCCAGCAACGCCTCACTGAAGGCCGTCAGCGCCGCCAGGGCCGGGCGGATCTCGGCCTCGGGGTGCAGCACCTGCACACCGCGCACTTCAGTGGCGAGGCATTCCATTGCAGCGGCCAGTTCCGCCGGCATCGTCTCGCCTTCTTTGTAATCCAGCAGCACCCCGTTCAGCAGGAAGCCCAGCAGCACCACCTCAGAGGCCACCAGCGCCGGAAACAGCGGATTGGGGGCCAGCACCTCCCACCCCAGCCGGCGCACAAGCAGCTTGGTGCCGCCGATGCCCGCCAGCACCAGGCACACCCGCAGGAACGCCCACACCCGCCGCAGCTTCGGATCGCGCACCCCATCGAGCTCCGCCGGTCCGGCGGCGGTGTCAGTCACGCCCTCATTCCCCCTTGTAGTCCGCTGAAGGCAGCGCAGACGGTGGCAGCACTTCCAGGTGCGGCGGGTTGGGAGCAGTCTCCGGGCCGATCAGATCGACGGCGGTGCGTTGCACCACCAACCGGAAGCGCAACGGCGCCTGGTTCTTGTTGATGAAGGCCTGCACGCCCGCCACCTGCGCGGAGGTGGGCAGGGAAGGATCCGTGACCCGCACCCGGGCGCGGATCAGCGGCGGATTCTTCTGCCAGTCGATCGAGAGGCCCACCAGGTCGATGGCGGGATCGCCGCCAAGGGTGATCGTGCTGCTGCGCAGTTGCTGCTCGATCACCTGCTCCACTTCCTTGGCCTTCGTCTCCTGCCGTGATTGGTTCAGCAGGCGAAAGAAGCTGCTGCCCAGTGGAAGCACCAGCAGCGCCGTGAGCGCCACGCTGGTGAGGCCCAGCCTGCTGTGAAACAGGCGGCTGCGGTACACCCGCTCCAGCGCGCCGAGTGCCGCCATCGCACCCACCATGATGCCCAGCAGGTTGGTGGCGAACAGCAGCAGCGCCCCGTAGGCCTGGGCCCAGAACGACGAGGCCAGCAGGATTCCCACCACACACATCGGCGGCACCAGGGCCACGGCGATCGCCAGGCCGGCCAGCGCCGAGATCGCGTCCTTGCGGAGCTTGGCGAACATCGCCACCGCACCGGCCACCAGCGCCACGCCCAGATCCAGCAGGTTGGGGCTGGTGCGGTTCATCACCTCGCTGCCGAAGCTGGGGAAGGCCACCAGACGGCCCACCACCATCGCCAGCACCACACAGATCACCACGCCCAGCAGCAGGGTGCGCAGCGCGCGCAGAAACATCGGCAGGCGACCCCGCAGGATCTCGAACGCCATCGCCTGCAGCGGCATGATCCAGGGAGCCACCACCATCGCGCCGATCACCACGCCGGGGCTGTTGGCAAGCAAACCCAGGGTGGCGATCAAGGTGGCGCCCACCGTCAGCACCACGAACACCAGATTGAAGCTGGCGTCCCGCTCGAACTCCTTGCGCAACAGCACAAGACGGCTGTCTTCCGGCGCGGTGGTCGTGGAGGTCATGCGGGGAGCCCTCGCTCGGGTCGCGCATCATCTTGGGCCGCGATCCAGCGAGGCGCCAACGCGCCCGGCGCCGTTACAGCCAGATGCAGCCAGCCCCTTCTTCATGAACAATCCCCGAGACACCGGGGGCACTGGTCGAGGCAGCCGCTCCGCCCCCGTGGCCACCCGCGCCGTCTATTCATTCACAGGCTTTCCCGGCGCGCCGGTGCGCCACCTCTACCTTCACCACGACGGCTACCCCACCGGCGCCGCCTGGCGCTTCGCCATGGCGCTGCGGCAGCAGCAGCAGATGGCCGCCTTCCTGTCCGCGTTCCTCAGCACCCAGCCGGGCGCCGAACCGTTGGCCGCCCCCGAGCAGGCCGCCGATGCCGACTACCGCTACCAGGTGCAGCTGCTCGCTGGCGACGTGGGCGGGGACGCTGCCTGCGATCCAGCCGGCGTAGAGGTGCAGTGCTGGCGTCGCCTGCCGGGCAGCACCAGCTGGCAGCCCCGCTGCCGGCCGATGCCCCTGGCCCAGTTCATCCGGCGTTTCCTGCCCGGTGATCCGCTCTGAGCGACGTTCGGCAGCTTCAGCGCTTGCGCTTGAGGTAGCGGCGGATCTGGGAGGGCCAATCGCCCGGCAGGTCCCCCTCCCGCAGGCTCGTGTTCGACATCGACACCACCAGCGGCCAGCCCCCCAGTTGCAGGCTGCCTGCCACATGCACCAGCACTGCCAGGCCGATCACAAGCCAGGCCACCAGATGCAGCGAATACACCAGATGGTGCAGTTCGCCGTCACGCAGCCAGTCTTCCTGCATCAGCTTGCCGGTGGCCACCGCCAGCACCAGCGCCACCAGCGCCATCGCGTTGGTGGCCCTCCGCAGCCGCGCCTTGCCGAGCGTGAGCGCATAGGCGGTGAAGGCCAGGCCCACCGGCAGCAGAAACCAGCCCACCTGGCCATGCAGATCGATCCAGCTGCCGCCCGGAACGAAGGGCAGCCGTCCCCAGCGGCCGTCGTAGCGGCTGTACACGAACAGCCCGCTCAGCCAGCACCCCAGCACCAACAGCGCCGTGAGTCCGTGCAGCAGCCTCAGCAGCGAGGGTTGGTAAGGGCGCCCCATGGTGTTCAAGGGTTGTCGGCACAGCGTGCCACAGGCCTGCCGCTGGAGCTCCGCATCAGCAGGCGAAGGCTGCGGATCAGGCCGGGGTTTTGCTGCAGACGCCGTCCATCAACTCTTCGCCACGGCCGTCTCGCTTCGTCAGGGCGTGTTCCTTGAACCTGAGGCTGCGGCGGTCGATCGTGGTGCGGTGCACCTCATCGTGGCGGTGGTCGAAATGGATCACCGCGGGGGCCACCCGGGCGGGGATCCCGAGGGCACGCTGCTCGGGGCTGGGCACTCCCAGGGCAGTTTCATCGCCGTCGTTGTCATTGAGAGCGAAGGCGTTCGACTCCTTTTCCAAGAACGTGATCGTGTCGTGGCCGGACTCCACCGGCAGGGTCAGGCCATCAGCGAAACGCACCTGATCCTTGCCGTGCCCCACCTCGACCCGAAAGTCCTTCAGGCCTCTGGGATCGTCGCTGTGGCGGCAGACGATCGACAACGGCGGTGAAGGACCACACCGGGCAACAACGAAGGCCAGCAGGCCGAGGCCCGCGGCGACGGCCAGGACCAGCCCTCTCCGCCCACCGGGCCTACGTGAATCAACGGCAGACATCGCAGTTTTGCCGTGTATCTCTGAGTATGAATCAGCGCCTCCAGGAGCACGGCGGCGCTGGCCAGGGCTGGCCCCGCGAAGCCAAGGTTCAGAGATTCAGGAAAGCCGCGATCCGTGCACCGAGCCCCATGGAGAGAGGCATGGATGGTGGGCAGGCGACGGAACAGATCCTTCACCTTTGGCGCCGCTCCCCCCCCCCAGCCCACTGCCATCCACCGGCACCAGGACATGGCGGTTGCTGCTCGTGGGGCCTGAGCGGGAGGGCTCCCTCAGATCAGCGCAGCGAGGTGAGGACGATGCGCTTCTGCACCCCATCGGGCAGGTTGCGGGAGACCGGACAGAGCTTCATGCGTTCCTGGATGGAGGCGATCGCCTCCGCATCGGCGAGGCCCCGTTCCTGCTCGGAGGCGGCGGCATCCAGCTGGATCCGGAAGTCGCCCTCCACGCTGGCCACGATCCAGTCGCTGCTGGTGGTGACGACAAAATCAGCCTCCACCTGCTGCAGCGGAATGGCCTTCTCCCTGGCATTGGCCACCAGATAGAAGTGCTGGCAGAGCAGCAACGCCATGAGATACATCCGGAATCCCGGCATGGTGAAGCTGAGCTGCTGGGGTTCCCAGGCGCCGGAGTCGCCCAGGAACTCCACCACCAGGTCATGGGTGGCGCGATCCGGAGCGGGGTGGCTGCTCCGCAGCCTGAACTGGAAGGTGCGTTCACTCATGGTGCGATTGAAACGGCTGAGGATGAGGAGACCGGAGCGGCTGACCGGTGCGCAGCCTGCAGGCTCTGGCGGCTGGAAGCCATGGGAGCAGCGGGCAGGTGGTCGTGGCGACGCCAGGCCTCGGCTCCGGTGAGCAGGGCCGATCCGATCAGAAGGGCCGAGAACCCCTGGCGCAGCCGCACCTCCGGCAGGTGAGGCGCGAGCCGCTGGCCCACCACCGTCCCCAGAAAACCACCACCCACCAGCGGGAACAGGAGCGGCAGGTGAGCGGAGGGCCAATGCCCCAGGGCGGCAAGGGCGACCAGGGAATTGGTGGAGATCAGCAACAGGCTCGTGCCGCTCGCCAGCGGCATCGACAGACCCGCCAGCAGAACAAGAGCCGGGACGATCGCAAAACCACCGCCCACCCCGGCGACGCCGGTGAGCAGGCCCACCAACACGCCCTGGCTGGCCAGCAGCACGGGGGAACCCGCTGCGCGTCCGTCATTGGGACGACGCTCTCTGGCACTGCGGCGATTGAGCAGCCAGGAGGCCAGCAACGCCGCTGCCGTGAAGATTCCCAGCTGCAGCGGCTCCGGGATCAGACCAGCCTTCACCAGCAGGCCGCCGATCCAGCTGCCGGCGAGGGCCGGCACCCCCAGCACCAGGGCGGGTTGGATCGCGATCTGGCGGCGGCGGATGTAAGGGCCCACATTGCCAAGGGCCAGCAAGGTGACGACAAGCAGCGAGAGCGGAACCGCGGCCTTGGTGGGCAGGGCCGCACCGCTCACCAGCAGGGGCAACAGCAGAATGGAGCCGCCTGCCCCGAGCACGGCGAGCAGAAAGCCGATCAGGGCGCCACCCACCACCAGCAGCGCCACGGTCGAGGCGTTCATGTCCCCCGCGATCCCGTCGCCACCTGGTTCCAGGGCATCACAGCCAGCAGCCGCGCCATGCCGCAGAAGCCGCTCAGGCCCGCGAAGGTGAGGCCAGCCCCCACGAATCCGCTCAGCCAGATCCAGCCGGGAGCCACTGTCTGGCTAAGGATCACCCCCAGCAACACCAGGCTTCCTGCCACGATCTGCACCTGGCGCATCAATGGCAGTGGTGCTCCTTTGAGCTTGCGCACGGAGAAACCAGCCGCCTGCCAGGCGGGGATGCCACCGAGCAGGTCAGCCACCGGATGGGGGTGACCCTTTTGCAGAAGCTGGGTCAAGGCCTTGGTGCTGCGGTTACCGCTCTGGCAGACCAGCACAAGCGCGCCGCTTGGCAGGTCGGCCCGGGTGAGGCGCGAGAGGGGAACGTTGAGGCTGCCGCTGATGTGGCCGGAGGCGTACTCCATCGGTTCGCGCACATCGATCACGGTGACGCCTTGAGCCGCCAGCTGGTCGGCCAGGTCATGGGCGCTGATGCGGTGGAGCTGTGCTGCTGCAGGGGTGGAAGCCATCGGTGGAGAAGCAGAAAACGGGGCAATGCCGAAGCGGGGTCAGTGATCGAAGCGATCAGGGGCGCACCCCTCAGGCAGGGATAGCGCCATCCAGCGGGAAGCCCTCGGCCGCCCAACGGCTCAGGCCGCCGTGCAGGTTGGCCACCTGGGCGTGACCAGCCTTCAGCAGTTGCTGGGTGGCCAGGGCGGAACGACTGCCTGAATGGCAGACCACCACCAGCGGTCGACCGGTGGGGATCTCGCTGGAGCGGCCTTCGAGCTCCGGCAGGGGGATCAGCAGGCTGCCGGCCACCCGGCCGTCGGGGCCGTTGAATTCCTCGGCAGAGCGCACATCGAGCACGGTGAGATCGCTCTGATGGGCGACCACCCAGGCCGGTGTGAGTTCAGGCAGGCCGGCGTAGCTGCGGGTCAGGGGCGCCCAGGCGGGAACCGCCGCCAGCTCGCGTGGCTTGCCGGAGCGCATGTTGCCAGGCAAGGCTTCGGCGATCTTGTGGGGATGGGGAAGCTTCATCGCCTCCATGTGGCCGACGAAATCCCGTTCGGTGGCATTGCCACCAAGCCTTGCGTTGAAGACCTTCTCCTCGGCAACGGAGGTCACGCTGCGGCCGGTGTAGTCGTGGCCGGGGTAGAGCAGACAGGCCTCGGGCAGAGAAAGGATCTGCCCCGTGATCGAGGTCCAGAGGGTGTGGGCGTTGCCCTGCTGGAAGTCGCAGCGGCCGCAGCCGCGGACCAGCACGGCATCGCCGGTGAAGGCCATCGCCTGGTCATCGAGCACGTAGGTGAGGCAACCGTCGGTGTGGCCGGGGGTGGCGCGCACCTCCACGGCGCGCTCGCCGAAGGGAACCCGATCGCCGTGACGCAGTGGCAGGCTCACGTGCTCGGCACCGACAGCAGCGGCCAGGCCAATGGCACTGCCGGTGGCGGCGTGCATCAGCCAGCTGCCCGTCACGTGGTCGGCATGGGCATGGGTGTCCAGGCAGGCCACCAAATCGATGTCCAGTTCACGGATCAGGGCAAGATCGCGGTCGTGCTGCTCGAAGACCGCATCGATCAGCAGGCCCTGGCGGCTGCGCACATCGGCCAGCAGGTAGGTGAAGGTGCCGGTGTCGCCGTCGAAGAGCTGGCGGAAGAGCAGGCTGCCGCCACCGGCGGCGGCGGCGAGGGAAAGAACAGACGCGGGAGCGACGGCCATGGGTGGTCCATCAGCAATTGCTATGAGCTTAGCCGCATAGAGGGCATAAAGGCAACTCTTGCTAAGCCGCAAGCCGTCACCTACTCCAGTTCCACTGCATAATGCTGTAAGCGACATATCTGATTGCCATGGCTGCGCCCGTTGCCGGGTCCCTGCCGAGCCCCCAGCTCCTCGAAGAACTCTGTGGTTTCTTCCGTCTGCTGAGCGAACCGGCACGCCTGCAACTGCTCTGCCAGCTCAAACAGCAAGGAGCCATGGATGTGGCCTCCCTGATCGAGGCCACGGGTTTCAGCCAGTCCCACATCAGCCGCCAGCTGGGGCAGCTGCAACGGGCTGGCCTGGTGCGTTGCGAGCGGGATGGGGTGCGGCTGATCTACACCGTTGCCGATCCCTTGGTGGATGAACTCTGCAATCTGGTGCAGGGGCGTCTGAGGCAACGGTTTGAGGAGCAGCTCCGGCAACTGCAGCCGGTCTGATCACGGCTGTTTGAATGCCAGCCCCAGCGCGCGCACCAGCGGGGCGAACGGCTTGAGGAAGCGGCTCTCGTGCAGGCGGCCCTTGAGCACCCGGTGCCAGTACACCCAGGGAAACACACGGGTTTCCACCAGAAACATGCTCCAGCGCTCCTTGGTGGGATCCACCAGGAAGGAACTGACCGGCTGCAGCTCGTAGTTGAACTCCGCCATCACCACGCTGTGGAAACTGGTGATCAAAGGGCAGGCGGTGTAGCCGTCGTAATGGGCCAGCAGGGGGCGTTGATCGAGCTGAGCCAGCAGGTTCGCCACCAGCACCGGCGCCTGACCCCGGATGGCGGCCAGGCTTTTCGACGTTGGCAGTGAGCTCACATCGCCGAGAGCGAACACATCGGCAAAGCGCTTGTGCTGGCAGGTGTCCTTGTTCACTTCCACCCAGCCGCCAGGACCATCGATCGCCAAGGGGCTGTGGGCCACCACATCCGGCGCCGCCATCGGTGGCACCACATGCAGCAGGTCGAAGCGGATCTCCTCGCGGCGGGGCTCGACCCCTGGTTCACGCACGTCGAACACCGCCACCTGCTCGCTGGCACGCACTTCGATCAGGTTGTGGAGCGTGCGGGCGTCGATGTGGCGGCGCGCCACAACCTGCTCAACGGTGGTGTTGTAGGCCTCTACCGGATAGAGCTTCGCCATGGCGGTGCAGAAGATCACGTGGCTGTTCACGCCCACGCCACTGGTGGCCTGAAACACGTCGTCGGCCAGGTACATCACCTTCTGGGGCGCGCCGCCGCACTTGATCGGTGTGGCCGGATGGGTAAAGAGGGCGATACCCCCCTGGAAGCCGCGGATCGCCGCCCAGGTGGCGATGATGTGGTCGCGGGAATAGGCGCTGACGATGCCATGGCTGCCGAGGGCCTCCGGCAGTCCTTGGATGTGGTTCCAGTTGAGCTGGAGGCCCATGGCCACCACCAACACTTGGTAGCTGATGGATTCACCAGTCGCGGTGATCACCCGCTGGGCCTCCGGCTCGAAGCGGGCGGCGCTGTCCTGGATCCAGCAGGCTCCCGGCGGGATCACGCTGGCTTCCGGCCGGTGGGTGAAAGCGAGTGGCAGCAGACCGGCGCCAGCAGGGATCCAGCCGGATTGATAGTCGTGAACGGTGGCGGGCTCGAGGATCGCCACATCCAGTCCCGGCCGGGCCCGCAGCAACTGCGCGGCCACGGTGATCCCGCCGGAGCCACCGCCCACGATCAACACCTGGTGGTGACGATGGCTCGCTGATCCGTTGGCGACCACACCACCTCCACAGCTTCAGGATCACTCTGAGGCCGGACGCCGTGGGGCGATCACCCTGCACACATAGCTTATTGTGTCTACACGCATAAAGGAATATGGCTAGATTGCAACTTCTGCGGTCAGGCGGATGACTCCAGGTCAGCGGCGTGCACCCTCAACCCTGGCGGCGCCTCCGCTGCGGCTGGTGAAGCACGGGGGGATTTTCACCGCGGTGAATCCGTCCGACTGGCTCCGGCACTGGCGCCACCCCAATCACCTGATGCTGGCGGTTCCCTGGGCGGGCTTCTTCGGGCTGGTCGCCGCTGGCTATCTACTGCTCAATCTGCTGTTCGCCCTCCTCTACCTGATCGATCCGCACGGCATTGCCGGGGTGGCCGGCAGGACGACCACCTTTTCGGAAGCCTTCTTCTTCAGCGTGCAGACCCTGGGGTCGATCGGCTATGGAGCCTTCCATCCCACCAGCCTGTACACCCATCTGGCCGTCACCGTCGAATCGCTGCTGGGGTTGATCGTGATCGCCCTGATGACGGGCATGGCGTTCAGCCGCTTCTCCCGCTCGTCGGCACGGATCCTGTTTTCTGATGGGGTCACCGTTCACGATTACGACGGTCGGCTCACCTTGATGTTTCGCGTCGCCAACGAACGCCGCAAGACCATCCTGGAAGCCAGGGTGCAGGCCTATCTCGCCATCGATGAGCGCACAACGGAGGGGCACCGAATGCGGCGTCTCCACACGATGACGCTGAGCCGCGATCGCTCACCCCTCTTTCTGCTCACCTGGACGTTGATGCATCCGATCGATGCCCATAGCCCCCTGCACGGACTGACGCCCCAGGATCTAGCCGCCAGGAAAGCGGACATTCTGATTTCTTTCAGTGGCATTGATGAAACCCTGGAGCGGCCGATCTATGCCCATCACTGTTACTCGTTCACCGATGTGTTAGTTGGTCAAGGCTTTGTGGACATGATGCAGGAGGAAGGTGAGTGCAAAAGTTTCGACTTTGCCAATTTCAATCAGACCTACACCTGCCCATCCGCAAAACCGTCCTGACCAGCTGGAGAAGCGTTAAACGCTCAGCTCAGCTCCACCAAGGCTTCTCGCCGGTGCGGGGATCGCTCTCACTCCAAGTGCTGAGCAGCACCCGTTCGCTTTCCACAGCCACATGGGCGAGGGCCAGGGGCAACGGGGCGGGGCCGCGGACCACGGCCCCCTCCGGGTCGTACTGGCTGCCATGGCAGGGGCAGATGAACTTGTTTTCACCGCTGTTCCAGGGGACCACGCAACCCAGATGGGTGCAGATGGCGTTGAGGCCGATGGCACCGATGGCGCCCTCCCCTTCGACGATCAGATAGGTGGGATCACCCTTGAGGCCCTGCACCAGGCTGCGGTCACCGTCGCTGTGGCTGGCCAGCCAACCGCTGGCCGCGATCGGATTGCCGAGTTCGTCCAGGGCCAGGGCACCACCCGAGGCGCCAGCCTCCTTTGGCGGGATGAAATAGCGCAGCACCGGGTAGAGGGCGCCGAGCGCCACCCCGCTGACAGCACCGAAGGTGAGCAGATTCATGAACTGGCGACGCCCCAGGCTGGGGACCTCGTTGCTGGCAGGTGGTGCGGGAGTGAGAGTCATGGCTGGAGCGCGAAGGGTTGGTCGTGACGTGATACGTCCACTGGAGCTATGGGTTGGCGTTGCGGTTGGTCAGCGCCCGGCTGCGACCAGTGCGGCCTGAACCTCCGGCAGGTGTACGGCGTACATGCCGCGCAGATCTCCCACCTTGAAATCAAAGGCCTTGTCGTCGGGATAGTTCGCCTTCACGAAGGCGGGGCGGCTCTGCTTCGAGCCGTGGCAGGCCATGCAGCTGGGGACCACATCAATGCGGCGGTAGTAGTTCACGCCAGCTCCCTGCTCGGCGGAAGCCGGCTGCCACAGGCCTGTGATCCCCGGGTGGCGTTGGAACAGATCGATCACGTCCTGCTCCTGAACGTTGGCGGGAGCATGGTCGGGATTGCGCGTCTTGCTGGCCACCTGGCGCACCTGCCAGCCGTGCTCCTTGCCGATCGCGATCGCCTTCATTCCCACCGGCTTGCACACCTCCTTCATCGTTTCGATGGTGGGGGCATCGCTCTGGCCCTCCAGGGTGGAAGCCAGAGCGATGCGCATCCGGTCGAGCTGCTCCATCTCCGCCACCGCGCTGGCCAGCTCCGCCGGCTCCACCGGAGAACGGGCCAGGCTGGCGTGAGCCAGCGGAGTGGCGCAGAGCAGCACAGCAGCGAGCACCCCCAGTGCCATAGCGGCAAGGGCCGAACGGACCAGGGCCCGCAGTGGCAGGAGCAGATGGGACATGGGGAGCTCCGGGGGTGGGGGTGGACGCGGCCAGATGGGGCCTGATGTGGCTGGTGGGGTTAACGCGGCTGGGTGGGGGTCAAAGTCCCACTAACCGATCGCTGGAGCGGTGAGCGCCACGGGGGTGCTGGAACTGGTGGCCAGATCCAGGGGGAAGTTGTGGACGTTGCGCTCGTGCATGGCCTCAATGCCCAGCCCACCGCGGTTGAGCACATCGGCCCAGGTGTTGATCACCCGGCCCTGGTGGTCGATCACGGAGTGGTTGAAGTTGAGGCCGTTGAGGTTGAACGAGAAGCTCGCCACCGCCAGTGCCGCGAACCAGATGCCGATCACCGGCCAGGCGGCCAGGAAGAAGTGCAGGCTGCGGCTGTTGTTGAAGGAGGCGTACTGGAAGATCAGACGACCGAAGTAGCCGTGGGCAGCCACGATGTTGTAGGTCTCCTCCTCCTGCCCGAATCTGTAGCCACGGTTCTGGCTTTCGACCTCGGTGGTTTCACGCACCAGGGAACTGGTGACCAGAGAGCCGTGCATGGCGGAGAACAGCGCCCCACCGAACACACCCACCACACCGAGCATGTGGAAAGGGTGCATCAGCACGTTGTGCTCAGCCTGAAGCACCAGCATGAAATTGAAGGTGCCGGAAATTCCGAGCGGCATGCCGTCGGAGAAGGAGCCCTGGCCGATCGAATACACCAGCAGCACGGCGGTGGCGGCGGCCACGGGCGCTGAATACGCCACGGCGATCCAAGGGCGCATGCCGAGCCGGTAGCTCAGCTCCCATTCACGCCCCATCCAGCAGAAGATGCCGATCAGGAAGTGAAAGATGATCAGTTGGTAGGGGCCACCGTTGTAGAGCCACTCATCAAGGCTGGAGGCAGCCCAGATCGGGTAGAAGTGCAGGCCGATGGCATTGGAACTGGGCACCACCGCGGCGGTGATGATGTTGTTGCCATAGAGCAGGCCGCCGGAAACGGGCTCACGGATGCCGTCGATATCGACGGGTGGGGAGCCCACGAAGGCGATCACGAAGCAGACGGTGGCCGCCAGCAGGGTGGGGATCATCAGCACGCCGAACCAGCCCACATAAAGGCGGTTCTCGGTGCTGGTGACCCAGTCCTTGAAGGACCCCCAGGAGAGACCCGGGAGGCGGCGTAGGGAGGTAGTGACCATGGTGCCGAAACACGAAGGACGGGGGAGAAGCGACCGCTCGCCACAGGGACGACGGTTCACCGCCAACGGCGCTCAGAGAAGGAACCGGCTGTGCAGGCGCACAAGCAGGCATCACGTGAGTGTGGTTATGCGGTTTAGCGCTTAAACCCACATGCATACTACCGCTGATCTCCATGCCCGCGCGTGCCTGCCCTTTCTGCGCCTATCGGCAGACCGGCATAGGGTCAAGAGGCCCGCAACCTCTCCAAACCATGGCCTTTTCATCAGGGTGGGAGCCCAGGCTTCGCGCCGTTGGAGCCGCCGCTGTCGTGCCAGCGAGACTGCTGGCTCGTCTGCTGGGCGCGGCGCTGGCAGTGGTGATGTTCACAGCCGGCCTGTCGCTGCTGCCAGGGGCTGGCATGGCGGAGGGACAGGCCATGGCGGGGGGCTCCCCCCAGCGCTGGACGCTCAGTGATGCGGCCGGCCAACGCTGGGGCCTGGTGTTGTTCGAGCAACCCGATCACATCTATCCCGCAGGCCCGCGCTTACGCCTGAATGCCCTGACGCCCGGTCTCCAGATCGATCACCTACGCCCCTTGCAGGTCGACGACGGAGCGGGTCAGCAATGGCAACTGCCCAACCGCAGCGAGGAGCTGGTGGCGGCAGAAGAGACGGCACTACCGCAGGGAGCCGCCCAGTTTGATGCGGCTGGCCTGATGCCTGCCCCCAGCGACTTACGGCCCCTGCGCCTGCTGGTGCCGGTTGCCAATGGGGGCGCCGATGTTTCGCTCATGCTCGGAGCGGATCCCACCAAGCAACTGGCCCGACGAGCTGCCGACCTTTGACAGGCCACCAGCGCCCTTTGAACAGGCATGGTAGGGGCGGGATTCACACCACACCCCCTTATCACACCATGGGATTATGATGGTGAGAACACATCAATACGGAGGAGCGGGCCATTCAGGCAGTTTTTGAAATAGTCAGATTCTGATCAGATCTTGCCCGCAAGCCATCCAACATCTGGGACCACCCCACCCAACGACTTTGATGCAGGACTTGGTTTCTCCCTCCCGATTGTCTCGGTTGTGGCGAGGCTATTGGCGTGGCTCTCCATCCGCATCAAGATGAAGAGGGCATGAATCCCTGGAATATTCTCTCAGTTCGTAGCGATCACACGTTATTCGTTGTGCATCACCCCCCTACCCCATGTTTAGGTCTGCCATGACTTCCATAACTCCCAACTCCAAGTCCGTAGGCAATGCTTCTCAGACCACGAGCGAGCGTGTTCGGATCATGCAACGTCAGCCACGCCGCATCTCCATCACCATCAGCCATCAGGTGTACCAAACCCTCCTGAACCGCTCGGAAGAGGAGGGTCGTTCCATGTCCAATCTCTGCGCCTTCCTGCTGGAGGAAGTGCTCCACCAGCAAGCGCCCGCTCCTGCACACAGCCAGGCCTATGCTCAGCCCCCAAGCACCAGCGAAAGAAGCCAACCGCAGCACAGCCACTCGATGCCTGTGGGAGTGTCTGCAACGAACGGTGCTTATGTCTGAGCCGCCCCATCGCGGCGGTGGCAGTAACCCCCAGGCACCTCTCAGGCCATCGCCTGCGTCTGCTGATGGGGAAGATCAAGGCAATAGCCCATGCCATAGATCGTTTTGAGAAAACGGGGGCGGTGCGGCTCCGGTTCGATCTTGGTTCTGAGGTGACGAATGTGGGTGCGAATGCACTCAATGTCGTCACCGCTGGGGTGGCCCCACACCTCCTTGAGAATCACCCCCCACGACACCGCTTGGCCATGGCGTTGCAGCAGACAATGCAGGAGTTCGAATTCCAGCCTGGTGAGGCGTATCGGCTGGTCAAACCACTGCACCTCCAGCTGCTCAGGGCAAAGCGTGAGAGGCCCGAAAGAAAGGATTTCCGGTGTGACCAAGGCCAGCGGCGGTTCCAGCTGGTGGCGCAGCAGCGCCCGGATGCGAACGAACACCTCCTCCACCTGGAACGGCTTGGTCACGTAGTCGTCGGCGCCACAGTTGAAGGCCTTGATCTTGTCTTCCTTGCTGGCCAGTGCCGTGAGCACCATCACGGGCAAGCGGGCGGTGCGCTGATCACGGCGGAGGCGCTGCAATACCGAGAGGCCGTCCAGCTTGGGCAGCAGCAGGTCGAGCACGATCAGATGGGGCTGGTGCTCCATGGCCATGGCCTGGCCGTGGTAGCCGTCGCCGGCGTGCAAAATGCGCCAGCCCACCTGCTCCAGCAGCGGGGTGAGCACCTCGACCACCTCCGGCTCATGGTCGATGAGTTGGATCAGGGGTTGCACGCGCAACAGAAGGTACTGCAGGAAGAACTGAGTCAATGCTGCAGACCTTCATCATCAAGTGAGTGGAATGTCTTGATAAAGAAATACTGAAGCTCCTGATTTGCTTATGATTTCAATCAACACTCTTTCGGTTTCTCAGCATCCGCCCTGCCTCGGCCCCAGTCACTGACTTGGATTTGCCCCCGGTCCTGGCCTCAGTCACCCTTTTGCACCGTGTCGCGCCGTGCTGCCGACCGTGGGTGCGTCCTCCCCGCTGCGCTCAGTTCGGCATCGTTACAAATTCCTCAGAAACGGTGGGGTGCAACGCCATGGTGCGATCGAAATCCGCCTTGGTGGCTCCCATGCCGATGGCGATCGCCGCCATCTGAATGATCTCGGCGGCGTGCTCGCCCACCATGTGGCAGCCCACCACCTTGCCGGTGGCCACCTCCACCACCAGCTTCAGCAGGCAGCGGGGGCCGCTCTTGGGCAGGGCCTGCGCCATCGAGCGGAAGCGGGCCCGATGAATGCGGATGCCATCGGCGCCGAAACGCTCGATCGCCGCTTCTTCGCTGAGACCCACGGTGGACAGCTCCGGCTGGCTGAACACGGCGCTGGCCACCAGCTCGTGATCCACCTGGCGCGGCTTGCCGCCATAGACGCTGTCAGCGAAGGCGCGGCCCTCATCCACCGCCACCGGCGTGAGGTTGATGCGATCGGTCACGTCGCCCACCGCGTAGATGTGGGGCACGTTGGTGCGTTGATCGGCATCCACCGGGATGCGGCCCGCCTCGCTGGCCACACCGGCAGCTGCCAGATGCAGCGGCTCCAGCCGGGGCCGGCGGCCGGTGGCCAGCAGCACACCGCCGCAGGCCAGCTGCTCGCCGTCCTGGGTGGTCACCTGCAGATCACCGGGGGTGCCGCTGATGGCGGCAGGGCTGTGGCTGAAGCGGATCTCGATGCCGGCCTCCTCCATCCCCTCGCGCACGGCGCCGGCCAGCTCGAGGTCAAAGCCCCGCAGCAGGTGATCGCCACGCACCAGCTGGGTGACGGCCACGCCCAGGCCATTGAGGATGCAGGCGAACTCACAGGCGATGAAGCCCGCGCCCACGATCACCACCCGCTGGGGCAGTTCCTGCAGCAGGAACATGTCATCGCTCACCCAGGCCAGCTCGGCGCCCGGCAGTACCGGTCGCTGGGGGACACCACCGGCGGCGATCAGCACCCGCTCCGCCCGCAGGCGGCGGCTGGCGGTGGTGCCTGCCGCCTCACCGGTGATGTCTTCGCTCGCCAGCACATCCACATGATGGGGATCGGCGAAGCGGCCCCAGCCGCGCACCAGCTCCACACCGGCCTTCTCGAGAAAGCTGATGTGCAGTGCATTGAGCCGGTCGACCTCGGCGCGCACATTGGCCAGCAGCCGTGCCGGCTCGCAGCGGGCGGCCTCCACCGTCCAGCCGAACGCCTCGGCGTCGTGAAGGATGTGGCGGTAGGCCGAGCCATACACCAACAACTTCTTGGGCACGCAACCGCGGATCACGCAGGTGCCGCCCACCCGATCGCCTTCAAGCACCGCCACCCGGGCGCCGTAGGAGGCAGCGCGCTTGGCCGCTGCCAGGCCGCCGGAGCCGGCGCCGATCACAACCAGATCGAAGCCGTCTTCAGCGGGTTGGGGGGAAGCAGTCACGGCTGATCGGAGCACGATGGCTTCAATCATGCAGGGCGGGGCGTGCCCCCGTGCCGGCCTGGCACTCAGCTCGGCAGCTCATCGAGCTGGCAGGTCTGCAGGTCGCAGCCGCTCAGGTCGGCGCCGCGCAGGTCGGCCTGCCGGAGATCGGCGCCATACAGGCAGGCCCCCACAAGGCGGGCCCCCTGCAGCCGCACCCCGGAGAGGCGGGCAAAGCTGAGGTCAGCGTCGGTGAAATCGGCACCGCTCAGGTCGGTGGGCTGATCCTGCCCGGGGCGGAAATCCGCCTCCACCAGCCGCGCCTGACGCCACACGCTGCCGGCCGCCGCAATGCCCCGCAGGCAGCTGCGATGCAGAGCAGCGCCATTGAATTCCGCACCCTGCATGCGGGCGCCGGAGAGATCGGCCTCCTGCCAGGAACTGCCGTGGGCCCTGAGCTGGCGCATGTCAGCGCCCCACAGCAATGCCTGCTGGAAACAGGCTCCTTCCAGCTGGCTGCCGCGCAGATCGGCGTGGCCGAGCCGGATGGCCCGAAACTGGCCGCCCCGCAGGTCGCAACCCGCGAGCACAAGCTCCACCGCATCGGCTTCAGGCAAGGCCAGACCTGGAAACGCCCGTTCACCGGCCGCCAAAGAGAGGCGCAGGTCGTTGATGGTGGCGGGCAGCCGGGTAGGCATTCAGAGGCTGGTGGAGAGGGCGTCGAGTTGCTGGCGGCGGGCTGCGAGCAGGAGGTCCTGGCAGGCGGCGATCAGCTGGAACACGTTGGGATCAATCACTTCGTAGAACACCAGGCTGCCTTCCGGCCGCCGCCGAACCACACCGGCAATCATGAGCAGCTTGAGGTGCTTTGACACCAGCGCCTGGCTGAGGCCGGTCTTTTCAACCACCGCCGTGACGTTCAGGGGGCCGTGGCGCAAACACTGGAGCACGAGCAGACGACTGGGCTCAGAAAAGACCTTGAAGTGTTCTGCCAGAGCTTCCATCATGCCTTCACGCCCTTCCACCGCCTTCGTGTCCAGACGCTCACGTACGTGGTGAGCCTACAGCTCGCAGGGTCAACTCCTCTTGCCGGGCTGCCTAGCGGCAAGGCAGTGGGTTTGCGCCGTGGAAACTAAGCACACCAGAGAACGGCACAAGAGTTGAGTTCAGTTGAGGCACCACGAAAGCCTCTACCTATCCGCAATCGCTGCTCGTCGGGCGAGCAACCATCATCAGCACCATCTTCACGCGAAGGTGTACTGAGCCAATCCTATTGCGCGGGCTGGGATGCGCGCGCTGGCCTCGCGCTTGATGCTCGGTGCCGCCGTCTTCACCTTCAGCTGAACCTGAACGTTGCCGCGATCAATGCCGCTGATCATGCCGCTGAAGATGCCTAAGCAGGATGGAGTGATCACTAACCTCGACTTCGATCACAAGAGTCTGCATGATCCATGTGAAGCGATAGAAATCATCCTCCCACCGAACAACCGATGCCCAGCGCGACATCGCCCACACCGTTGACTGGTGCGAACCAGTGGCAAAACCAACAGGAAAGTCAGGAAACAAATCCGCTGACTCTCCTGCAGACTTCAGGAACACCTGCCTGGCCAGACGGCAAAACCTAACGACCATCCGCACCCTCTCCACGGCCATGCCAGGGATCACTGTGGCGCGCGCAACCGCCACCGCCCCCAAACCGGCGTCTGCGATCAGCGAGCTTGCAGTGCCCCCCAGCGGCTAACAGCATGTGGCCTGCACAGAGCAGAGGTTCTGAGGATCGTTTTGAGCGGCCCGTTGCACGATGCCTACATCAGCTGATGAGCGACGAGAGGTTGTTTTTGGAAAGCAGCAATTCATCTTCCAGGCACTGTCGTAAGTGCTGGGTCATCTGCTGCATCAGGATCCTAAACGACTGCTGCTGTTCGGCATAGGTTGCGCTGTAGACGATGCCGATAACGTCATCGTCAATCGGGGCTTGATCAAGCATGCAATAGACATAGGGCTTGGGCAGAGTATTCACCTGAAGTTGGTTCACCACCCTGGCCACGGTGTAGTCGTGCTGGCGAGGTTTACGGATCGTTGCCGGGAGGATGCGGTAACCATTGGTTTCCAGGCGACGCACCAGACGCGGATGATGAAGTGTTGGCTCCAACGCCAAGCGTTCAGAATCCTTGATGCCGAGTGTTGCCGCCGTATGGCGTGGGGCTAACCGCCAGAGCGGCGTACGCACCAATGCCTCCGCCAGCATCTGCTGGCCACGAAAGTGCACAATCTTGCGACCCCGCTCCAGATCCAGCTCGTAGATGGAGCCAACGAACGCATCACAAACCCGCTCACTAAGCAGTTGCAGGCTTCGGGAGATGTCCGCATGGGTGCGCGCCCAGCGCTCCATCATGAAGCCATTGCCACCAAATCGAATGAAAGGATCAGCCTCCACCCGGCACACACCCTCGGCTGTGCGCATCTTCTGAGCTGCCATCCGCAGGGTATCGAGCAGATCATAAAGATGGCGGCCCTCCGCCTTGGCGAGCAATTCTTCCAGACAACGATGGGCCCGGTTCAAGGTGGCCTGGGAGTATCTGCTATTCGCAGCGGCCCGGTTGCAACTTCCCGCGTAGGAGCACAGCTCGTAGAGAGGAAGCCACCGCATCACCATCCTGGTGTCTAGCCGTTCATTCATGCGGGCAGGCACGGAAGCAGAAGAATCTGCCACCACTCAACAGCCTGATGGAGCTATTAGCGTAATTCCTGCTCAGAAGTTGACCAGCTTTTGGCGAGTATGCAGAAAATAGTTAAGCCGCATTACTTGTTAATGCCAATAGTCCGGTTCTTCAGGGCCACTCCTGGCGTGATTGGCAGCTCCCAGGCCCGAAGGGCTGGGATTGTCCGGAACGGCCACGTCTTGCTGGGTGAACCGGCCATCCACAATCTTCATGAAGTCAGATGATGAAATCCACTCCTCTTGCAGTGGGCAGTCCATGGGTCATTGCGTTTCCAATTCTCCATCCATGGCGTCTTGGTGGTGCTTCCCCAGGAAGGGACAGATAACTGTGACAAATGATCCATGAGATTGTGCTATTTGGTGCGCGAGTCGGCTTGGCTTTGGTTATCCATTCACCATGAACCCTGCGGGGGGACATGGGCCCGTGTGAACCGGTGCGCGTCAGGACCCTGAGGCGCTCTGCCTGGTCGGCACAGCCAGAGAGTGACGGCCCTTCTGAACCTGACCCAGCCGGCCTGATCGGTCCCAGTGCGGTTCGGCACACCTGCCCTGCCCTCTACCGTGAATGGACGCACTCCACCACGTCCCTTGCCGGACCCTTCCACCATTCCCCTGAGCTGGCCGGAGCTGGAAGCGCTGGCACCTGACCCCCCCGACAGGGTGGAGGGTCCGTGCAATGCCCAATCGCGGCTGCGCCTGTTCGGGCAGCCGGAGAGTGCCGTGCGCGTCACCCTGTACAGGGACCATCACGCCTGGTGCCCCTACTGCCAGAAAGTGTGGCTATGGCTGGAGGAGAAACGGATCCCCTACAGGGTCCGCAAGGTCACGATGTTCTGCTATGGCGAGAAGGAGGCCTGGTACGGGAACCTGGTTCCCTCCGGCATGCTGCCTGCCGTCGAGCTGGATGGCCGCCTCCATACCGAGAGCGACGACATCCTCGCGGCGTTGGAGCAGGCCTTCGGGCCTCTCGGCGATGGGCTGCTGAATGCGCGCGTGCTGCCCTTGCGCCAGCTGGAGCGGGAGCTGTTCCGGGCCTGGTGCCTCTGGCTCTGCCGGCCCGGCCTCACCCCCCGCGCCGAACAGCTCGCTGCTGAAGCCTTCGATCGGGTGGCCGAACGGGTGGATGGCGCCCTCGCCACCACTGCCGGCCCCTATTTCCTTGAACGCTTCGGAACCGCCGATGTGGTGTTCACTCCCTACATCGAGCGCATGAGCGCCAGCCTCTACTACTACAAGGCCTATGCCATCCGGCAGCGGCATGGCGCCATCGCCCGCTGGTTCGAGGCCATGGAAACCCGGGAGACCTACCGGGGCACCCAGAGCGACTTCCACACCCACGCCCACGACCTGCCACCCCAGATGGGGGGGTGCCACCCCAGCGGCACGCCCGCCCAGCAGGCAGCGGCCGAGCGGGTCGACCATGGACCCTGGCCGCTCGGTGCGCCCGATCCGGAAACCTCTGTCCCCGAGCCCGCCGCTGCGGCAGCTGAAGCGCTGCAGCGGGTGCTGCGGCACCGGCACACCCTGGGCAGCGTGAATCCCGCCCCGCCCGAAGCCTTCGATCTGGCGCTGCGCTGCGCGCTCACAGCCCTGGCGCGCGACACGCCCTGCCCGCTGCCTGCCGGGATCGATCCCGCTGCCGTGATGGGTCTGCGCTATCTGCGCGACCGCATCAGCGTGCCGCGGGACATGTCGCTCCATGCAGCCCGGCGCCTGCGTCAGGCACTCACCGCCACCGCCGACAGCGCCATCGTGGCGATGGCGGCAGGCACGGCCGCTGCCATTCCCGCTGCGCCGGCACTCCCGTTGCGCCACCGCCGCGACCAGAATCCCGCCGCCTTCCATCGCGACGCGACGCTCACCAGCGACAGCCGCAGCGTGGCAGGGCGGAACCGGCCATGACCATCAGCCTGGAGCTGCTCGCACAGCTGCCTCTGGCGTTCACACTGCCGGACATCAGCACCGAGCAGCTGCAGGGGCTGCTGAGCCGCTGGGGCTACCTGGTGGTGTTTGCCGGCATGCTGCTGGAGAACGCCGGTCTGCCGCTGCCCGGTGAAACCCTCACCCTGCTGGGGGGCTACGCCGCCGGCAGCGGCCAGCTGCAGGTGGGGGGTGTGATCGGCGCCGCCCTGGTGGGTGCGGTGATCGGCGACAACCTGGGCTATCTGGTGGGGCGGTGGGCCGGCTGGACGCTGGTGCTGCGGGTGGGCCGCCTGCTGGGCCAGCGGCCCGAGCAGATGGAAGTGCTGCGGCGCCGATTCCTCCGCCATGCGGATGCCTCGGTGCTGCTCGGGCGCTTCGTTGCCGTGCTGCGGGTGATCGCCGGTCCCCTGGCCGGCGCGGTGGGCATGCCCTATGGCCGTTTCCTGCTGTTCAACTTCGCCGGTGCCGCCCTCTGGTCCACCACGATGGTGTCCCTGGCCTGGCTGGGCGGGCGCTGGATTCCCCTGGATCGCATGCTCTCGAGTGTGGTGGGCTTCGGCCTCGGCGCCCTGCTGCTGATCGTGCTGATCCTGCTGCTGCCCCGCCTGCTGAGCCGGCTGGAATCGCCCCTGCTGGAATCTGCCGCGCCGCAAGCCGCAGTGCCCCCCGGCAATGCCGGCCCCAGCGACCCTGCCACCCCCTGAGGCGCTCCGCGCTCCGCCCATGCTCCACCCCACCCGCAGGCGCCTTGGCGTGCTCCCACGCACCTGGCGATTCGGCGACATCCAACGCCGCCTCGCGCCGGCAACGGGAGCGTTGGTGAGCGTGGCGCTGCTGCTGGCTGCCGCGCTGCCCCCGGCCACGCTTGAGCGCCAGGCAGCAGCGGTGGAAATCCGCGGCTCCACCTACTTCGTGAAAGCCCCGTTTCAGCTCAGCCTGATCACCTACAGCTCGAACGTCTCCCAACCCTGGCCGGAGTACTACCTCACGATTCCGATGCCGGAGCAGGCCGGTGCGGCGCTGGGAGCGCTGGAGGTTCAGCAGATCGGTGGTGCCGACTGGCAATTCGACTTCGACGCCAGCCGCACCCGCGCCTTCATCGGCAAGCCGCGCCGCGAAGGCAGGTCCGTGCCGGTGGAGGCAAGCTTCGATGAGGCGCGGCGTCAGTTTCTGATCCGCTTCCCCCAGCCGCCCATGCCCGGCGAAACCGTGACCGTGTCGCTACGGCCCGTACGCAACCCGATCGTGGCCGACACCTACCTCTACACGGTGCGGGCGTTTCCGGTGGGGCCGCAGCCGGTGGCCAGCCCCGTGGGGGTGGGCCGGGTGCGCATCTACACCCCCGACTGGTACTGATCCGGCTGCGGCAGCAGGTCTTCGCTGCTCTGGTGCAGCTCGAAATCCTCGAAGCTGAAGCCCGGCGCCACGCAGCAGTGCACCAGGGTCCAGGCGCCGCTGCTGCGGGCCGCCTGCCACCAGCCGGCCGGGATCAGCTGAAACGGCGCCTGCTGCGGACGGTCCGGGTGGCGCGGGCCGAGTTCGAGCTGCTCTGGCGGCGCGATGGCGGGATCCTCTGCCCCACGCCAGAGCAGCAGCGGCGCACCGGCCAGGTGATGCCAGCTCTCCTCGGCGCCGTTCACCCGGTGCCAGCGGCTGGTCACCCCCGCCGGCAGCAGGAAATGAATGACGGTGAAGGCGGCGCGCGCGGCGCCGTCCTCGCGGTGCACCTGCAACGGCGAGCGATGGATCTCCCGGTAGAAGCCGCCCTCCGGGTGGGGCAGCAGGTTGAGCTCGGCGATCAGCTCGTTCATCACGGCGGCAGGGGGGCAGGAGACGGGGCGGTTTCGCCCACCCGATCGAGGTCGGCCAGGCCGAGCACCGCCTCGGGATGGAGATACCACTTGAATTCCAGCCAGTTGCCGGCCGGATCAATCAGGAAGAAGCTGCGGTGCTCCAGCATCTCGCCGGCAAAGCGGGTCTTGGCAGAGACCCCGAAGCGCAGCTGCTGCTGCCGTGCCCGCTGCTCAAGGGCCTCATAGTGGCTGGCGTCGGCAACAATCAAGCCGAAGTGGCGTGGGTAAATGCCCCGCTGCGGCGGATCAGACCCCTCAGCACCCTCGGCCGGCACCAGATGGGCCACCAGCTGATGGCCACCGAGGCCCAGCACCAGGGCCGTGGCGCTGCGGCGGCCGCGCCGGCAGCCAAGGCCCTCCACATACCACCGTTCGGTGGCGTCGAGGTCGAACGCCGGAAACGAGAGATGGAACAGCGCCTGCGCGGTCATGAGGGGAAAGCGCCGGCGCGGTCATCACAGAGTGGGACGCACACGCTCGGACCAGCCTGGAGGCTTGCGTTCAGAGTCGGCGGCGGAAGCCTTCGCTGAAGCCCGCGTTGGAGGAACGCTCGTCGTCGCTGGAGCGGCGCAGTTGCCAGACGTTGCGGCCGATGCGCTCGGCCACCACACCGGCACGCCGCACCCGGGGAGCGCCGGGACGGGCGCCCAGCAGCAGACCCACCTCATGGGTGGACAGCGGAGCGCCGGTGCTGATCGCCAGCGCGATCGCTTCAAGCCGCCCCTTCATCGACTGGAGCTGCACCGGGCTTTCCAGATCGAAGCCATCGGCCTGGGCCACTGGCAGGCCGATCGCCGCGCCGCCCATGCCGCGCATCAGACCCAGACCCACCACCGCCAGCGCCTGCTCCGGCTTGACGCCCTGATCGATCGCGCCGGCGATCCAGCTGGCGAACGACCCATCCCCGCCGCCGTTCGGGTCGCGCGGGATCGGCGTGGTGGATCCGGTGGTGGCAGCGGCGGAACTGGTGCGCTTGGTGGTCATGACCGGAAAGAGACACACGTGGCCGGAAATTACCGGTTCAACTGCGTCTCAACCAGTGGGGGGCGCCACTGAACCAGTCGCCGATGTCATCATGATCGGGATGAAATGGGGCTGCAGGATCGGGATCGGCAAGATCCAGATCGCTCAGCAGGCGATCCAGGCCATCGTCTGCGTCGTGCAGACGCCGCCGCTCGGTTCGGCGCACCCAGCTGGCCACGGCGCCATCGCGGCTGGCGAACTTCTGGAGATAGATGCGTTCCTGCAGGGTCACCGGTTGGGCCGCTTCGATGCGGCGCAGGATGGCTTGCAGCTTCAAGCGGGTGGTGGGGGTGAGCATGGCGAGCGATGCAGCGGCAGGCCCCTGTGATAGCGGCGCTGGCGGCCGCTGCTGTAGCCCTTCCCACCGAGCCCCGCGCAGCCAGGCCCGGTGGGGGCTGAACGGTAGGATCCGCACCAATTGAACGCCCCACGTCCAGGGGAATCGGCCTGCGGTGCACAGGCGCGGCGGAGGCGAATCCAGCCGAATGCATCCCGTCCGCCGATCGATCCCACTGCCAGCGAACGTGTCCTTCAGCCCCGGCGACTCCAGAGCGCAGCCCGCCCGCCGGTCCAGCCTCACGCGTCTCACCGGCAGCCATAGCCCCTCGATTCAGCTGGGCGCGGAGATCGAGCTGAGGGCCTACGTGTTCCTCGATTCGCTGCAGCCCCAGCTGGCGGCCTACATGGGCACGGTGTCGCAGGGGTTCCTGCCGATCCCCGGCGATGCCTGCCTCTGGCTGGAGGTGGCACCGGGCATGGCGGTGCACCGCCTCACCGACATCGCCTTGAAGGCCAGCACCGTGCGGCTCGGCCAGAAGGTGGTGGAGCGGGCCTTCGGCTCGCTGGCGCTCTATCACCGCGATCAGAGCAGCGTGTTGCTCTCCGGCCAGGCGGTGGTGGATGCCATGGGCACCACGGTGGAGCGGCGCGGGCGTTGCGAGGTCACCTGGTCGGAGATCATCCGCGCCATCACCCCCGACCATGCGGTGCTGATCAACCGCCAGAACCGCCGCGGCTCGATGATCCAGTCGGGCATGAGCATGTTCATCCTGGAAACCGAGCCCGCCGGCTACGTGCTGATCGCCGCCAACGAGGCAGAGAAGTCGTCGAACATCACCGTGGTGGATGTGAAAGCCGTGGGCGCCTACGGCCGCCTCACCCTTGCGGGCCGCGAAGGCGACGTGGACGAAGCCTATGCCGCAGCCATGCGCGCGATCGAGGTGATCAACCGCTAGCCGCCACCCTGGCCGAAGGGTGTGGCGCTGATGATCCGGTGCGGACAGGCTCCGCAGCCGGCAGAGCTCAGACGCCCAGCAACCGGCGCAGCTCCGGGGCCAGCTGGCGGGCGGCCTTGGCGCGGCTGCCGAGCTTCTCGAGCTGATGGGTGCTCATCTCGGCCAGCGTGCAGCCAGCCTCGCGCACATGCAGCAGCGTGTTGTAGCCATAGCCAGGGGCCTGCACCGGGCGGGTAAGGATCTCGCCGCGGCAGATGCCCTCGGCTTCCAGCACGGTACGGCCGCTGGGATCCGCCAGCGCCAGCGCCGACACGATGGCGGCGCTGCGGTAGGGGGTGTCACCAAGCTCCTGCAACAGCCGGCTGACGCGCTCGGCATCGCTGGGGGCGTAGCGGGCCGAGTAGATGCCCGGCGCGCCGCCCAGGGCATCGACACACAGCCCGGAGTCATCGGCCAGGGTCCAGCGGCCGGTGAGGGCGGCCACGGTTTCCGCCTTGAGCCGGGCGTTCTCGGCGAAGGTGGCGCCCGTTTCCTCCACCTCGAGCCCATCGGGCTGAGGCAGCACCTGCAGACGAGCCGCCTCCAGCATCGCCGCAAGCTCGCGGATCTTGTGCCGGTTGCTGCTGGCGATCACCAGCAGCGGCCCCCCATCCCCAACGGCGCGGATCACCGGCTGGCGGGAGCCGGAGCACGCTTCTGACGCGGCAGCGGGCCGTCGCGGTCGGAGCGGAAGATCAGCTCCAGGCCGGCGGCATGCAGCGGCAGCAGATCAATCAGGGATTGCAGGGTCTGGCGGGTGAGCGGTGCGCCCTTGGTCATGGCTTCGCCGCTCATCAGCACCACATCCAGTTCGGGGCCATCCGACTGGGGCTGCACATCGGCGAACAGCTGCACCGCCAGCCCCTGGGGCGGCACGCGCAGCAGGCCACTCAGGTGGACGGGCCCCTGCTGATCGATTTCGGTGCCCAGCTGAACGAGCGCAGGCAGCAGAACGGGAATCAGATCCTGTTCCGCCGCCGGCCCGCGGGGCTTGAGAACCATGATCAATCGAGCCATGGGGGTCAGCGAATCCCCGCATCTTCGCTCAGCGTTCGCCCAAGCTGTCGCTGGCGCGGGCGAGCGGGGAGGCCAACCAGAGGGCTGTGGCTCAGCCCGGAGTGGCAGCGGCATGCGGCGGCTGCGCAGGCCGACGCCTTCAGCGGTGCTCGATCAACTCCGCTGTGGAGTAACGGATCTTCGCCAGGCTGGCGTACTTGTCATCAGCGGAGCGGTAGCCGGCGGCGCAGACCACTGCGCTGCGGTAGGGGGAGGCTTCAAGCCCCAGCAGCCGGTCGTAGTCGGGGGGAGAAAAGCCCTCGATCGGGCAGGTGTCGATGCCGAGCAGCGCGGCCGCCGTCATGAAGGTCCCAAGGGCGATGTACAGCTGGTTGGTGGACCACTGATCGATCAGGGCGCTGCGGGGACCATCGAGCAGGTCTTTCTGCATCATCGAGCGATAGAAGGCCAGCTGCTCGATCGGCTGCTCGCGGATCGTGCTGGTGGCCTCGATCAGGCGATCGAGATCGGCACCGTCGATCGTGCGCTTGGCCAGGAACACCACCAGATGGGAAGCGTCGGTGATCTGCGACTGGTTCCAGGAGAAGGGACGCAGCTCACTGCGCAGGGCAGGATCCTCGATCACCAGGAACTTCCACGGCTGCAGGCCGTAAGAGGAAGGGCTGAGCACCAGCGACTGCTCAAGGTTGCTCCAGAGCTCAGCGGGAATGGTGCGCGCGGCATCGAACATCTTGGTGGCGTAGCGCCACTGCAGAGCCTCCAGCACGGTGAGGGGGTCGGTGGCGGGAGTGGGACGCATGCAAGGTGGTGCCGGGTTGAGGCGATTCTGGCCACAGGTGGTGGGTTTGGCCGGCCGTGATCGATAGGCTGAGCCAATGGAAAGGCCGCCTGGCTCTGATCGGGAGGCGCTAGGGCAGAAGCGCCAGTGGGAACTCAACCGCGCCAATTTCGATGGCCACTGGCAAGGGCCCACCCGCTGGTATCTCCGTCAGCCCAGCGGCTTTGATTTCCAGCGGCCTTCGCTGGACATTCCCCAGAGCACCTATGCCATTGCGTTCAGCGATGCCGACCACGGCACCTGGCACGGCACCGGCCTGCGCTTCGCCCCTGGCAACGAGCGGATCCTGCCGCTCAGCCGCAACACCTACAACAGCAGTGGCAGCTGCTGGCAATTCCCCGGGGCGGGAGGCCAGTCGAGCCTGACGATGACCAGTGACGTGGCCCGCTGCGGCCACGAGATCAACCTGTTCAGCGGCCGCTCCCGCTCGATGCTGATCGCTCTTTTTGAGCCGATGAGTGACGGCGCCGTCCAGCTTGAATCGGTTGGCGCCACAGCGTTCCGGTGTCAGCGGGGCTCGATCGATCCGCCGCGGGGCCCGCTGGCTTCCGCTGATGAGCTGCTGGAACGGGTGTGCGGCTGGCCGGGTGAGCGGCACGTGCTTGAACCGGGGGTCTGGCCGGAGGAGCCCTCCGCTGCCGCGCCGATCAGTGGCTTTGAGCCGGCTGCGTTCGCCCTCCATTGCCACACCGCCGCCTTCGACGACAACCTGGTGTGCTCGCTGCCCGATCGCCTGCCCGCCGGACCCTTTCAGCTCCAGTTCGGCTGCCTGCTGCGGGCCGATCACTTTGCGCAGGTCTGCCTCAGTTTTGACGCCGCCCATCACCTGAGCCGCTGGGAGTTGAGCCGGCACCAGCCACCGTGAGCGCCATGACCCACTTGGCGAACCCTGCAGCGCTGATGGGCGGAGGAGGTGGCGAAAACCGACCCTTCACGCCGCTTATCCGAAATGACTATGACTTAATCTGACCGCGACGACGCCCCCAGGCGTTGCAGCGATCTGTACGTTCCGCATTCCCTTTCATGGCTGTCATCGACCGTGTTCCCAGCGTGATCTTCAAGACACGCGTGCGCGACGAATCCGTGGAGGGCCCCAACCCCTTCCGCTGGCAGGATCTGAGCACCGACGACCTGTTCAAGGGCAAGAAAGTGGTGGTGTTCTCCCTGCCCGGGGCCTTCACCCCCACCTGCTCCTCCAACCACCTGCCCCGCTATGAGGAGCTCTCCGCCGAGTTCCAGGCCCTGGGTGTGGATCAGATCGTGTGCGTCTCAGTGAACGACGCCTTCGTGATGTACCAGTGGGGCAAGCAAGTGGGCGCCGACAAGGTGTTCCTTCTGCCTGACGGCAATGGCGAATTCACCCGCAAGATGGGAATGCTGGTGGAGAAGAGCAATCTGGGCTTCGGTCTGCGCTCCTGGCGCTATTCGATGCTCGTCAATGACGGCACGATCGAGAAGCTGTTCGTGGAGCCCGGCTACGAAGACAACTGCGCCAGCGATCCGTTTGAAGTGTCGGATGCCGACACCATGCTTGCCTACCTGAAGGGCACCCAGTCGCCCGGCGTGTCAGCACCGGTGCGTGCCTTCGTGGGCTGATCGCCTCAGCTGAGCTTCCGGGCTCACCTGTTCTGCTTGCCCAGCGGTTTGCCGCTGGGCATTTTTCTTGGCTGAAGGATGTCCGAGGGAAACGATTGCGGCCCGTGGAATTCTTGAAAGCCGGGCTGATTCCTTAAGCGCCTGGCGGCACCCATCAGCTCCTTGCAACGCCACTAAGCTCCGTGCAACACCATGGCGCTGATTGGCCGCAGCCTCTCGCTTTTGGCCTGCCACTCCGCTGCTGGCCCTACCACTGCGCGCTCAGACACGCACCTGGTCTTTCGGCCACACCATTGCATCCTTGACAGCACCATGTCGATCGTGGCGGCACCTGTCAGCTGATCGACTCCGACTCGGCAACACTCTCCTTGCGGGCGCCACCGATCAGCTGCTCCACGAACAGCTTCAGCAGCAGTGATACCAGGCCGGCGCCGGCTAGCACCAGGGCCGCGCCATAGGCCAGTTCGGTGTTGTACTGCTTGTAGGCATCTTCGACGAACAGCGGCAGCGTCTGGGTCTGGCCGGCGATATTGCCGCTCACCACGGCCACCGCGCCGAATTCTCCCAGGGCGCGGGCTGTGGTGAGGATCAGCCCGTACACCACCGCCCAGCGCACCGAAGGCAAGGTCACCTTCCAGAACACCTGCCAGTTGGAGGCGCCGAGGGTGCGCGCCGCCTCTTCCTGGTCCCAGCCTTCCTCCTCCAGCAGCGGAATCACCTCCCGCGCCATGAACGGAAAGGTGACGATGATCGTGGCCAGGGCCATGCCGGGCCAGGAAAAGATGATCTTCCAGCCCAGGCTGCTGACCACACCACCGAGCAGTCCTTTTGTGGGGCTGTAGAGCAACACCAGCATCAGGCCCACCACCACCGGTGAGATCGAGAAGGGAAGGTCGATCACACTGAGCAGCAGGGCTTTGCCGCGGAACTGACGCCGAGCGATGGCCGTGGCCGCTGCCAATCCGAAGATGGTGTTGGCCGGCACGGCGATGGCGGTGCAGCGCAGTGTCAGCATCACTGCCGAGCGCAGTTCCTCGGATTGAAAGTTCTCGATGAAGGGTGCCAGCCCCTTGGCGAAGGCGCCGGCCACCACCTCCAGAGCTGGCAGCAGGATGATCACGCCCACATAAAGCATGGCGATCACGGGAATCAGGCTGGCCGCCTGAAACTTGGGCACAGGCAGGCGCAAACCACGTAACGGTGAAGGCATCGGAATCTCAGGGGAAAAGATCAATTGCTGACTGGATTGAACGGGCTGAACGCAGCCAAGGGGCGAATCAGAGACAAGGAACTGATCGCAGTCAATGGGCCGTTCAGGCGCCGGTGGCTGGGTTGGCTTCCCAGTGGCGTCCCCACACCTGCAGGCCATTGATCATCAGCAGGCTCACAAGCGAGAAGCCGAGCATCACCATGCCGATCACGGTGGCGGCTTCAAAGTCGTATTCCTCCAGCTTCTGGATGATCAACGTGGGGGTGATCAGATCCTTGAACGGCACATTGGAGGAGATCATCACCACCGAGCCGTATTCCCCCACGGCGCGGCTGTAGCCCTGGGCCACACCGGCCAGGATCGCGGGCATCAGCTGCGGCAGCACCACCTTGATCAGGGTCTGTCTGGGGCTGGCCCCCAGGCACCAGGCGGCTTCCTCCTGGTCGCGTTCCAGGGCCTCGAGCACCGGCTCCACGCTGCGCACCACGAAGGGCAGGGAGATGAACACCATCGCGATCGCCACCCCCAGCCAGGTGAACGACACCTTCAGCCCGAACAGAGCGAACAGGGGTCCGCCGATCCAGCCGTTGGTGCTGTAGATCGCCGCCAGGGCCAGGCCCGCCACGGCGGTGGGCAGGGCGAAGGGGAGGTCGATCAGGGCATCGAGCAGCCGCCGGCCGGGGAAGCTGCAGCGCACGAGGGCCCAAGCGATCACCAGCCCGAACACCCCGTTGAGCAGGGCGGCCAGCAGCGACAGGCCGAAGCTGACCCGGTAGGTGGCCAGTGCTTCGGGGGTCGTGGCAAGCCGCCAGAACTGATCCGGGCTCACGGAGGCGGCCTTGAGGGCCAGGGCTCCGAGCGGCAGGAACAGCACGAAGGCCATGTAGAGCCAGGTGATCCGCCACGACCAGCTCAATTGCAGCCAGCTGGGCAGCTCCAGTCGTCGGGCTCGGACCAGCAGGACAGGAGTCATGGCGGAAGACGGCAGCGGTTGGCGGGACCGTATCACCGTTTGCCGATTAGTTCAACGGTACGTCGGTGGGAAATAGGACTATTGCTGTAGCGTGCGGCGGTCGTTCACCGCCTCCCTCTGTCATGGGCATCCGCGTTTCCGGTGTGAGCAAACAGTTCGGTTCTTTCCGCGCCGTCGACGATGTCAGCCTTGACGTGGAAACGGGTTCGCTGGTGGCTCTGCTGGGGCCGTCCGGTTCAGGCAAAAGCACCCTGCTGCGCCTGATCGCCGGCCTTGAGGAGGCTGACGACGGCCGCATCTGGATCACCGGCGAAGAGGCCACCAGCCGCTCGGTGCAGGATCGGCAGGTGGGCTTCGTGTTCCAGCACTTCGCCCTGTTCAAGCACCGCAGCGTGCGTCAGAACGTGGGCTTCGGGCTGGAGCTGCGTGGCTGGAGCCCTGCCACGATTCGACGCCGCGTCGATGAACTGCTGGAGCTGGTGCAACTGCAGGGGTTCGGCAACCGCTACCCCTCCCAGCTCTCCGGCGGCCAGCGTCAGCGGGTGGCCCTGGCCCGGGCGCTGGCCGTACAACCCCGTGTGCTGCTTCTGGATGAACCGTTCAGCGCTCTCGACGCCAAGGTGCGCAAGGAACTGCGCGCCTGGCTGCGCAACCTGCACGACGAGATGCACGTGACCACGGTGATCGTGACCCACGACCAGGAAGAAGCCATGGAGGTGGCGGATCGCATCGTGGTGATGAACAACGGCAGGGTCGAGCAGATCGGCTCCCCCGCGGAGATCTACGACCAGCCGGCCAGCCCCTTCGTGATGAGTTTCGTGGGTGCGGTGAACGTGCTGCCAGCCCACGTTCCACTGGCCCCCAGTGGTGCCGCTGTTGCAGGCGGTGCCGCCGAGGCGGCCGCTGCTGCCGTTGCCGGCGAGCAGCAGCAGAAAGGCAATCTGTTCATCCGCCCCCATGATCTGGAGCTGCACCGCACCGCCCAGAGCGGCAGCGTGCCGGCGGTGCTGCGCCGGCTCACTCACATGGGCCGTGACATCCAGGCCGAACTGGTGCTCGGCAGTGGCGAGGTGGTGATGGCCCAGCTGCCACGCGAACGCATCGACTACCACGACCTCAAGGCCGGCGATGCCCTGCACATCACCAGCCGGGAAGCGCGCACCTTCGTGTCCGACTTCGTGATCTGAGCCTCAGCTCCGGGCGGGCGCGGTGGCAGCGCACCTGGCCGGGCCTGATGGAGCAGCAGGCGGGCCAGGCCCTGCTCCTGAACCAGCAGTGCGTCCAGCACGTCCTGGCGATCGCGGCTGTCGAGTTCGCCGTCGCCGCCCCAATGGAGGCACCAGGGAGGGGTGACGGCGCTCATGGCTGGCGGGGGATCAGCAGATCGTTGTCACCCACGGCAACGAGGCGGCCTTCGGCGCGAAAGCGGCTGAGCAGTTTGGTCACGGTGACGCGTGTGAGGCCGCAGAGTTCGGCCAGACCGCGGTGGGTGAGGTTGAGCTCACTCAACGACAGGCGGCAGCCATGGCGGTTGATCTGCCCATGGGACCGGGCGATCCAGGTGAGCAACGTCAGCAGGCGGCGATCGCCGGCGCGGATGCGCTGGATGGTGAGCAGTTCGGCCAGCATCTGGCGTTCTCTGCGCAGGTGTTGCTGCTGAAGCCCGGGCTCAAAGGTGATGTGCTCCACCACCACGGTGGTGAGGCACTGCAGTTCAAGGGGCTGGATCACGGGATCCTCAGAGGTGATCACCTCGCCAGGCCCCCAGAGGCCGAGGGCGAGGCATTCGCCTTCGAGATCCCAGGCCACAGAACGCACGTAGCCCTCATGCAGGCGCCAGCTCATCGCTTCGGGGAGCACGTCCTGAGGGTGGAGCGTCAGCTGCAAGGGGCTGTGGTGCAGGGAAGGTGTCACGGTGTCGGCGGGCGATGGGGTGGCGGTTCGGGCACGGCGAAAGCGAGCAACAGGGGCATTCGCGACGAACAGGCCATGGGGGGCAAGCAACTGCCGGAGACTATGACTTATTTCCGATCGAGGTACCGGTATTTTGAGGCACACCACCTCAGGCACAGTCGCCATAACTTGCACAAGTTCCCGATCGACGAACCGTGTTTGATTCTTCGACGCCGGCCCCCTTGCGGCGCCGCCAGTTGCTGCTCACCGGACTGGCCCTCGTGCCCCTGACGGCCGGCGCCGCCGTCCACCTGCATGGCTCCATCGCCCAGGCCCAGCAACCGCCCAAACCGATCACGCTCACGGTGGTGTCGTATGCGGTGACCAAGAACGCCTATGACCAGATCTTCCGGCTGTTCGCCGCCGACTGGAAACAGAAGACCGGCCAGACCGTGACCTTCCGCGGCAGCTATGGCGGCTCCGGCAGCCAGGCCCGTGCCGTGATCGATGGGCTGGAGGCCGATGTGGTGAGCCTGGCCCTGGCCGCCGACACGCTGGCGATCGAACGGGCCGGCCTGATCAGGCCGGGCTGGCAGAACCGACTGCCCAACAATGCGGCACCGATCCACTCCACGGTGGTGGCCTTCGTGCGCAAGGGGAACCCCAAACGGATCAACAGCTGGGCTGATCTCGCACGCCCTGATGTGAATCTGGTGGCTGCCAATCCCAAAACATCAGGGGGCGCCCGCTGGAACTTCGTGGCCCTCTGGGGAGCCGTCACCCAGTCGCCGGGCGGCAGCGAGACCAAGGCCAGAAGCTTCATCCGGGATGTCTATAAGAACGCCGAAGTTCTGCCAAAAGATGCCCGCGAAGCCACCGACTTCTTCCTCAAGCGCAACCAGGGAGATGTGCTGCTCAACTGGGAAACCGAAGCGATCCTGGCCAGGCGCAAAGGGGAGTGGAAGGAACCCTGGAAAACCTTCTCGCCCAATGTGCTGACGGCCCAGCCCGTGGCCGTCGTGGACAGGGTGGTCGACCGGCGTGGCAGCCGTCGGGTGGCGGAGGCCTTCACCCGGTTTCTCTACACCGCTCCAGCTCAGAGAGTGTTCGTGGACAACGGCTTCCGGCCCGCCACCGCCGCCGGCAAGGCTCTGGCCCGGGGAAGATTCCCCGCCTTCAAGGCCTTCACGATCGACACCTTCGGCGGCTGGCCTGCGGTGACCAGCAAGTTCTTTGCCAATGGCGCCATCTGGGATCAGATCTTCCGCGCCACCCGCTGAGCAGCGGCGCCAGTCCCAGTTTCAACTCCAGCCCCAGCCCATGCGGCCTGGGGCCGATGGCTTGAACACAGTTTCCGATCGGATTGCCGTGGTATCTTTAGGGCGAGTTCCCGACCGGAAAACGTGGTTAAGTCTTCCCTGCGCCTGCTCGCCCTTTCCGCAGCAGGTTCCCTGCTGCTGCTGACCAGCTGCGGCGGCTCGACGCCAGCCCCGGACGCCGCTGGCGACGCGGCCGGCAGCGGCGGCGAACGGCAGGAGCTGTTGCTGGTCAGCTACGCCGTCACCAAGGGCGCCTACGACCGCCTGCTGCCGAAGTTCATCGCGTCCTGGAAGGAGAAAACCGGCCAGGAGCTCGCGATCAAAACCAGCTACGGCGGTTCCGGCACCCAGACCCGGGCAGTGATCGATGGCCTCGATGCCGATGTGGTCACCCTGGCCCTGGCCGCGGACGTGCACAAACTCGAGGAGTCCGGGTTTGTGGATCCCGGCTGGGAAAAGGAATTCCCCAACGCGAGCATCATCACCAACTCCGCCGTGGCCTTCCTGGTGCGGCCCGGCAACCCCAAGGACATCTCCAGCTGGGCCGATCTGAACAAGCCCGGCATCACGGTGGTAACGGCCAACCCGAAAACCTCCGGGGGAGCCCGCTGGAATTTTCTGGGCCTGTGGGGCTCGGTGACCCAGTCCGGAGGCAGCCAGCAAAAGGCCGAGACGTTTGTCTCCAGCGTGTACAGGAACGTCGATAACCTGCCCAAGGATGCCCGCGAAGCCTCCGACGTGTTCCTCAAGCGCGACCAGGGGGATGTGCTGTTGAATTACGAAAACGAGGCGATCCTGGCCACCCGCAGCGGTGTGCTCAAGGATCCCTTCGTGGTGCCGGAGCTCAACATCCGCATCGAAGGTCCTGTGGCCGTGGTCGACAAGGTGGTGGAGCGCAAGGGCACGCGCAAGGCCGCCGAGGCCCTGGCCGCCTATCTGTTCAGCGAAGAGGCCCAGGCCGTCTTTGCCGAGGAGGGATTCCGCCCCACCAACCCCACGGTCTGGGCGCGCGTGAAGGGTCGCTTTGCCCCAGTGAAGACCTTCTTCACGGTGGCCGACTTCGGCGGTTGGCCCAAGGTGAACAAAGAGTTCTTCGGCGACGGCGGGCTCTGGGACCGTCTATTCGCCAACACCCGCTGAGCCGACCATGTGTGAGCTGCTGGCCCTGAACGCCAATACCCCCACCGACATGGGCTTCTCCTTCCGGGGGCTGAGCCGCCGCGGGGGGGCCACCGGCGAGCATGCCGACGGCTGGGGGCTGGCCAGCTTCACCCCCGATGGCCATGGCCTCACCGTGCTGCGGGAGGACGCCCCCGCCGCCTTCTCCGCCCTGGCGGATCAGCTGGCGGAGCGCTCTCCCAAGGCACTGGTGAGCATCGCCCACATCCGCAAGGCCACCCGCGGTGTGGTGGCCCTCGACAACTGCCATCCCTTCTCCCGTTCCTGGCAGGGCCAGCGCTGGGTGTTCGCCCACAACGGGGATCTGCAGGGGGAGATTCCGCTGGGAGATCAGCACCGCCCCTGCGGCAGCACCGACAGCGAAGCAGCCTTCTGCTGGATCCTGCAGCAGCTCGATGCGGCCCAGCCCGATCCGGAGAATCCCGCCGCCCTCTTCGAGTTGTTGCACCACTGCGCCGCCGAGCTGGCACAGAGGGGCACCTTCAATGTGCTGGTCAGCAATGGCCGCTGGCTGTTCGCCAGCGCCACCACCCGGCTGCACTGGCTCACCCGCCGGGCGCCGTTTGGCAGGGCCACCCTGGCCGATCTGCCCCTGCAGGTGGATTTTTCCTGCGTGACAACCGCCAAGGATGTGGTGACAATCCTCAGCACCGAGCCGCTCACCACCGATGAACAGTGGCAGCCCTTCGCGCGCGGGGAATCCATGCTGCTGATCGACGGGGAAATCCGGCGCCGCCTGCAGCCCGGCAGGAAGGAATTGCAGAGCCTTCAGGTGTGAGCGTGGCGCTCAGGGTTTGTGCGTGAGCTCACAACTCAGGCTGCTGATGCAAGCCCGCAAGTCAGCAGCGAGCGCTCAGATGTAAAACATCGGCTGGGGCTGGAGCCGTTTGTTTCGTTCCACCAGCAGATCGGCCAGGGTGGTGCTGGAGAGCAACGACGCGCGCGCCTCCTCCAGCTTCTGATCCAATGCCTTGAGCACCTGAAATTCCGGGTCGTCGCGGTCGCCCTGGCGCTCATTGCTGGATTCACCTTCCAGGCAGATCTCCACCGCAGCGATGGTGATGTCCCCGGGCGGCCGGGCTAGCTGGAAACCACCGCGTGGTCCACGGATGCTGGTCAGAAACCCATCCTTGCGCAGGGCCGTAAGCATCTGCTCGAGATAGCGCACCGGAATGCCATGCCGGCGACAGATGTCACCGGTCTGCCGCAGTTCACCGGTGCCATGGGCATCGGCCAGATCGATCAGGGCGATCAGGCCATATTCCGTTTTCGCGCTGAACGCCATGGCCCTTGTCACCGACGTTCCACTGTGCCAGGCAAAAGACACTTCACCGGTAGGAAAGCCTGCCCAGGCCTGAGCACGAGCAGGCAGCCGGGCTCAGAAGCAGAACGGCAGGAACTGGGTGCGGCAGGCGACGTAACCGTCGACGAGCGGACCGAGGCCGATCTGGTGGGCGATGCCGGCGCCGGTGAGGGCCTCGGTGAGGATGCCGATCACGATGCCGAGCATCGCGGCGCGGCCATTGAAACGTTCGGCGCGCTGGAGCTGCTCCATGTGCAGCTGCTGCTCATCCCGCTCAGGGGCGTAACGGGCGTTGATGGGGGTGTTGGTCATGGCTGGAGGGGCGGGGGATCGGGAGAGCGGGAGAAAAAGGAACGTGAGCCGGGGAGCCGCAGGTCTGGCGAGGAAGAAAAGGTCAGCCCGAAACCGGCCGTCAGTCGGAAGCCGGAGCGGGCTGGAGCAGGGCGCCCACCAACCAGGTGCCAAACAGAACGAGAGCGATGGTGGCGGTCATTGGCTTTTCGAGGCGAGGTCGCTGGGGCGGGTGAGCATGAAGGTCACCATGCCGGTGAGCACCACCACGAGGGCGAAGACAGCGGCGATCGAAGCGGTGTAATCGGTGTCCATGACGATCAGGAGAGGCCGAGCTGGGAAAGGATGCCCTGACCGGTGAGCAACTCGGTGCCGAGCCCGATCACGAAGCCGAGCATGGCCAGGCGGCCATTCCAGGTTTCGGCGAAGGCGACAAAACCGAAGCGGGAGGATTCAGCCATGGGGTGTTGCGGAATGTTTCATTGACTGTAACAGATTGTGAAGGGGGTGGGCGGCCGGCCGACGAACACGGGCTGGCCTCCGATCCGATCACGCCGATCCGATCGAACCAGCAGCTCCAACCGTTCCTCTGCAGCGCTCTGCCATGGGGATCGGCACGGCCCAGCCCCTCAACCCACTCCGCAGCCCAATTCCCGCAGCCAGCTCACTCAGAAGAGAGAGTCCGCCGTTAGCCGTTCCAGGTAGCTACCGGCCCAGTCCTCAGCTGCCACCCCAGCAGGAACCAGGCGGAGGTAGGCCTCACTGCCCATCATTTCCTTGAGCGCTTCGCCCAGCCGTTCATTCGAGCGGCTGTGGGGCAGGCGCTGGTTGAGGGTGTGATGGATCTGCTGCAGGTACCAGACAGTGCCATCGAGACCGGCGTTGAAGCGGGTCCAGCTGTCGGACTTGCGGCGGGCATCCAGCACCATGTCCTGGGCGTTGTGGGCCTTGTCGGCGGCGGTCACCAGCAGAGAATCCAGCGACACGGTCTGCAGGTGCTCCACATAGCGCGTCTTGCGCAGGATCCAGGGCTCCTCTTCTCCGCCCGCCACCACAGCCACGCTGGTGTCCGTGCAATCCGCCACCATGCGCCCGACCCGCTCGCCAAACGGCGCGGCGATCTGGTGCTGGCTGACGCCCACATCTTCGATGGCGTCGTGCAGCAGCGCCGCAATGGCCTGATCTTCATCGCCGCCGTCTTCCCAGACCAGGGCGCTGACGGCGATCAGGTGGGAGATGTACGGCACGTTCGGCTTGCCCTTGCGGCGCTGGGGGCGGTGCAGTTCATCGGCCCAGAGCAGGGCCTGGCTGTAGCGGCTCGTGATCACGATGGGCTGCGCGGGGTCACTCAAAGCGTTGGGGGCGTCCGCTATTGAGCTGCTGCATCTGCCAGGTCACGAAGGTGCCGACCGGGCTCCAGAGCAGATATGGCACCAGCAGCAGGGCTGCCAGCCCTGACATCTGCAACACCACCACGGTGAGCGCCAGACCCCACACCCAGCCGGCGAAACCCACAGCGGTGCCGTTGGCGAGGCGGCGCGTGCGGCAGATCAGCCAGGTGTAGCTCTGAACCAAGACCAGAAGCCCGAAGTAGCCCGCCATCAGCCCCCAGCTCCGGCTGGCATCCCAGGCCAGCAGCGCCGAGGCATAGAAGCAGGCGTAGATCGCCACCCAGATCGCCGGAATCAGGCGCTCAAAGGTGAGCCAGGCGGGACGGCGCAGGCGGATGAACCAGGCGAACTGGTCCGGTCCGGGGTTGAGCAGCACCCCCACTGCCACCATCACCAGCAGGATCAGCAGGGCAGCGACCATGGCGCTCGAAACAGTCCGCTCCAGCCTGGCGCGCCCTTCGCCACGTGGGCCCCACCGCGACCGCCCAAGCTGGACCCGGAGTCTGTGGATGCTGCCGTGGCTGATGCGCCCTATCTGATCTGTCTGGCCCTGCTCGAGCAAGGAGGTCAGCGGGCCATGCCGCTCAATGGCCTCTCACAGAAGGAAGCGATCGCCCCAGGCTCAGGCCCGGGCGAGCCGGGCAAGACCCTGGCCCTGGAGCTGCTGGTCCGCCTGTGGCAGCGCAGCGACGCACAGCCGATGAGCCGTTGCGGCGGCGACGCCAGCCTGCTGCTGCTGCAGCTCCCTCTGGCAGTGATGCAGGAGCAGCTGCCAGCACTCAAGGCCCGCTGGATCCGCGATGGCGACACCGCGGTGCTGCTCGATCAGCTGCGCCAACGGGGCGAAGGACTTTGGCGGCTGAGCCTGGCCCGCTACGAACCGCTCACCTTCACGGCACTGTGAAGGCTCAGAAGGAAGGGATGACGTTGGATGCAGGGGCTCACAGTGCTGGGCCTTGCTGTGCTGGGCCTTGTTGTGCTCGGCCTTGTTGTGATCTCTGTGGCGGCCGCAGGATCGGTTCCATGCAGGCCCGAGGGTGTGTTCCGCTCTCAGCTGTATTCACCAGGCACGTCGTTCTTGCGTACCGTCACCTTGTCGAATTTCTGGCCGGACGCCCGCAGCAGCTCGTCCCCTGAGAACTCAAAACCCAGCTTGATGGCGATCTGAGCCACGTCGTCGGCTGTGGAAGCCGCCAGCACCTGCTGCTTCAACGCCGCGTCGTTCTGCATGCGGAGGAGAAAGGCCTTGAGCTGTTCGCGCGACATGGGGCCCAAGCCAACCTGCCAGCATTGTCCCTGACGGCATGTGACGGCATCTGACGGCGAGGTCAGGTGCAGGCGGAAGCAGGGCTCGGTGCATGGCGCAGCGGGCGCAGATCCTGGAGGGGCTCTGGCCATGGTGATCCCTAGTGCTCACAGGCGAAAGGTGTGAACGAAGGCAGGCAAACGCAAACCGAAGACAAGGCCTACCTAGCAATCGTTGAGAGGATGGTCTGGAAGCTGTGACATTGGGGCTGGTTAGGGGCGGGCTGGGTTGATGTCACTGAATGTCTGATGTCTCAAGCCGGTGATGGCTCAGCGAGTGATGATGCAGCAGGTGATGACTCAGCAGGTGATGCCTTCTCAGTCGTTGCGTTGCTCGCTGTTGCACGTCTTGGCTGAGGACTCACTTGCTCGATACAACCTGGTCGTGTTCTGTTTGGCCGGGCGGCACACAATTCCTCAGCCACCCCTACAGTCGATCAGCGACTTGATCCATACGCCACGCCATGGCAGACAGATCGGGAAAACCCATCCTCCTGTTGATCAATCTTCACTCCAAGCAGGGGCTTGAACGGTTCGGTGAGGTGGTGGCGGCCTTCAACTCTCTGGGCGTGAGATACATCATCGGTCAGGTGATGCGGTCAGAAGATTTTTCGCACTGCATTCGTTGGCACCAGGACGAGGTGTCTGCTGTGGTGATCGGCGGTGGCGACGGCACCTTGAACCTGGCGATCGATGCGCTGCTGGAGACAAACCTTCCCCTGGGCCTCCTGCCCCTGGGCACGGCCAACGACCTGGCCCGCACCCTGAATCTGCCTCTGACGCTGGCCGAGGCCTGCAGCGTGGTAGCCAACGGACATCGCCAGACCATCGACCTTGGCCGGGTGAATGGCAAGTATTTCTTCAACGTGGCCAGTTGCGGGTTGAGCATCAAGATCACAGATGCGCTCTCCAAAGACCTCAAGAAGCGCTGGGGAATCCTTGCCTATGGGATCGCGGCGGCGAAGGCGTTGCTGACGCTGCGACGTTTCGATGCCGAGATCCATATCGATGGGGAGCAGATCCTCCATCGCCGTACCCTGCAGATCGCCGTAGGCAACGGAGTGTTCTACGGCGGTGGGCTCACCGTGGTGAAGGATGCCGCCATCGACGACCAGCGGCTGGATCTCTACAGCCTGGAAATCCCCCATTGGTGGCAACTCTTCTTCGTGCTGCCGGCGTTGAAGTCTGGACGTGGCAACTCCCGTTTCGGCATCCACCGCTGGCAGGGCAGAACCTTCGAGGCGCACACGCGATTGCGGAAGCGCGTCAACACCGACGGAGAGGTCACCACCAAAACCCCTGCCCTGTTTGAGCTGTGCCCCGCCGTGCTCGACGTGTTTGTGCCGGCGCCCACCTCGACGGCGGACGAGTGACGCCAGCCGCTTACAGCTTCCGCCCCCAGCTGATCAGCATCAGCACGCCCGCGTAGGCCTCGCCGTCGCGGTAGTGCTCAAGCCAGTCCAGCGCCTCAGGTTGCTCAGCGGCGAGCTTGCGGGCATTGTCCTCAATGCCGAAGAGCAGATCCGATTCCGCGAATCCGTGGGTGGGCAGCCAGATCTCCTCGCGTTGCAGCTCTCCCACACCGGCAGCGCTCAGCAGGTCGGGCAGGGCGCGGCCGATCCAGGGGTTCTGGAACGAACGGATCCAGTCGTGCTGGATGCGCTCACTCACCCCGCTGTGGGGACCACCCAGCAGGAACGTGCCCCAATCGGGTTCAGCGCACAGCACCACCCCGCCCCGGCGGGTGACGCGGGCCATCTCCTTCACCACCAGTTCCGGCTGCGCGATGTGTTGCAGTGCCCGGTCGATGCGCACCGCATCAAAGCTGCCGGAGACAAATCGCAGGGCCTTGGCATCCGCCAGCTGGAAGCTGGCCGCTGTGGCGCTGTGGCGCGTCTGGGCGGCAGCCAGCAGCGTGCGGCTGCAGTCGGCGCCAACGGCACGCGCGCCGGCAGCCACCATCTGGACCACATCGTCGCCGAGGCCGCAGGCCACATCGAGCGCGGTGCATCCGGGCACGAGCTGCAGCGCGGCGAGCGCGCGGGCCTTGTAGGCACGGCCGGCAGGCAACTGGTGCAGGCAATCGAGGCAGCGGACGCACGCCTCCGGTGCAGTGGCATCCACATCCCGGAAGCCAATGGGCAACGGCACGGAGGGGATGTCGGTCATGGCCGTGCCTCGGTGGGATCCAGCTGCTCACCCAACCATGCCACCGGCAGCAGCAGCAGCATCAGGTGCGCGGACAGGCACCGCGGCTCGAAGTGGTGCGGAACAGCTTCCAACGTCAAATGAAGACCTCCTGCTGGGGGTAGCCCACCCGGGAAGGAGGCCTGCTGCCATAGAGGGACTGAAGCAGCAGCATGATTCCCAATCGACCCACAAACATGCCCACCATCAGCACCAACTGGCCCCAACGATTGAGATTGGCAGTAACACCGACATCCAGTCCAACGGTGCAAAAGGCTGACATGCAGGTGAACAGCTTTTCAAGGAAATTGAAAGACTGAGCTGTTGGTTCTCCAGCCGTTGTTGGCCCGAGCCCGAGAAGCAGGGTCATCAGGATCACGAACAGGCCGGAAGCCAGAGCGACGCCAACGCATTTGAACACAATCGACGCGGGGATCTCGTGCCGCCCAATGACCACATCCTTGCGGCCCTCAAGCATCGAACGGGTGGTGCCCATGAGCAGAACGAAGGTGGTGGTTTTGATGCCCCCACCCGTGCCGCCTGGGCTGGCGCCGATGAACATCAACACGATCATCAGCAGCAAGCCTGCATCCGAAAGTGTCTCGATCGAAAGCGGCACGGTGTTGAAGCCTGCGGTGCGTGTGGTGATCGATTGAAAAATGGTGACCTGAAGCTTCTCCCACAGGCCGAGGGTCATCACCACACCATCAGGAGCAAACTGTTCGGTGAACAGCAGGCCCAGTGCCCCGATGGAGATCAGCAGCAGGGTGCTGCGCAGCACCAGCCTGGTATGGAGGGAGAGGCGGCGCATCCGTCTGAGGCGGGAGCGGTTCTCCCACAGATCATTGGTGACCCGCCAACCGATACCGCCGACGACGATCAGGCTGCCGATCACACCATTGACCACCGGATTTCCCTTGTAGCCCACCAGGTTGTCGGCCCACAGCCCAAAACCTGCGTTGTTGTAGGCACTGATGCAGTGAAACATTGAGGCCCAGAAGCGTTCACCAACGTTGGTGATATCGGTGAAGCCAAAGAAGAACAGAATCAGCGTGCCCACTCCCATCACACAGCCGGCTGTGATCAGGATCCGGTGAAAGGTGGGGCCGATCCCGCCTACCCCAAACTCATCCAGCATGCGTCCCTTGTCGAGGCGATGGCGCAGACCAGAGCGGCCCTGCACAAACCCTTGCAAGAAGGTGGTGATCGCCATCAGGCCAAGCCCGCCTGTGATCATCAGCCCTGCCAGGGTCATCTGGCCGAAGAGCGTGAGATCCTTGCCCACATCGATGATCGACAGACCCGTCACCGTGATCGCCGAGGTCACGGTGAACAGAGCCTGCCAAAGGCCCACGTCGTCGCTGGAGCAGAGCGGCGAGGCCAGCAGCACTGTGCCCAACGCAATCACCAAGCCGCCGGTCACCACCGTGAACTGCGGCACCGTGAGACGGTGCCGCCAGGCGAGCAGGCGTCCCCATAGCTGATGAACCGAATGCACCATCACCGGCTCAGGGGAATTCAAGCGACGATCAACGTACTGGAGCGATCACTGCCGCATGGCTCACCCCTCACGAAGGATTCTCAGCCGCCCTGCGCACGAAAGCCAGGCGGCGCTCCAGCAGCAACAGACCCAGCACCGTGGTGAGCGTCACCATGATCACCAAGGCGGAAAACTGTGACGCATTGATCACCCCGGCGCCGAGCGCCGTGGTGGCGAACACCAGTCCAGGCAGGCCCCTGGGGATCAGGCCGAACACCACCAGCCAGCGGTCCACCCCAGCGGCGCGGTCGGCCGCCGTGATGCCCAGGCCGCAGAGGAGCTTGGTGAGCACCGCCATCCCCACCAGGGCGGCGGCGAGGCTCCAGGCCTGGGGATCCAGCAGGGTCGCCGCCGGGATTCGCATCCCCACGCTGATGAAATACAGCGGCAGGAACACATCCGAGAGCACGGCCAGGGTGCGGTTCACCTCCGCTTGCGGCGGGCTGAGCCGGGCCAGCAGCACACCACCCCAGAGAGCCCCCAGCAGGGAGGTGAGGCCGCTGGCCTCTCCCAACCACGACGACCCGATCAACACCAGCAGGATCGAGAGCGGTGCGGTGGGCCGTTCGCGGCGGTGCCGGGCCCAGAGGCCCACCGCCCAGTAGCTCACGGCGGCGGCGGCAAGGCCGAGCAGCGGGCCGGGCACCGCCAGCCCTGCGCCACCCATCGGCACGCCTGCGCTGGCCATCGCCACCGACAGCAAGGCGATGGCCGGCAGATCGTCGAGCACGGAAACCCCCACCAGCAGGCGACCCGAGGGGGTCTGAAGCCCCTGGCCGAGGGCCAGCACTCTCAGGGTCACCCCTGTTCCCGTGGCACTGAGCACCGCCAGACAGAGGAGGGTCTCGCTTCTGGCCAGCCCGAAACCCTGGCTCAGCGGCAGGTAGGCCAGCAGGGGAGCCAGAAAGCTGAGTGCCACCGTGCGCAGCACGGCATTGCGCCGCGCCGAGAGCACATCGCCGCGCACCTCCAGCCCCACCTGAAAGAAGAGGGTCAACACCCCCAGCTCGGTGATGCCGCTGAGCGGCCGGATCGCCTCGAACGGCAACACCGTGTTCCCGAGGATGAAGCCCACCGCCAGCTCCAGCACGATGGCAGGCACCGCCCAGGCCACCAGCCGGCCCGCTGAAACGCGAGCTGCCAGCACGCCCGTGAGCAGCACCAGCAGGGTTGTGAGCAGGGTCGGCATGGGCCTGTGAGTCAGAAAATGCGCTTAGTGTTTTCGGCTGATCGCCCCGTGCCTTCCTTGAGCCGCATTGATTCGCCTGCATGGCACAACCTCACTGTGAAGGAGTGCCTCCAGCAGCTGGAGGCCACGGCTGAGGGTCTGAGCACCGCCCAGACCGCCGAACGGCTGGCCCGGTTGGGGCCGAACAAGCTGGAGCTGGCGCCTGGCCGCAGCAACATGCGCATTCTCTGGGATCAGCTCAGCAACGTGATGCTGATCATGCTGCTGGCCGTTGCCGCAGTGTCGGCCGCCATTGCGTTCTCGGCCCAGCGCTTCCCGAAGGATGCGATCGCGATTGTGCTGATCGTGGGGCTCAACGCCCTGCTGGGCTACCTGCAGGAAAGCCGCGCCCAGACGGCGCTGCTGGCGCTGCGCGAGATGGCCCAGCCGTTGGTCACGGTGCGCCGCGATGGCCATTGGGAACGGCTGCCAAGCGAGCAACTGGTGCCCGGCGATCTGATCCGCATGGAAGCGGGCGACCGCGTGCCTGCCGATGCCCGCCTGATGGAGGTGGCTGAGCTGGGGCTGCGCGAGGCGGCCCTCACCGGTGAAGCCGAAGCGGTGTTCAAAAAGGCGGATCTGGTGATGGAGGCCGCCACGCCGGTGTTGGAGCGCCAGAACTGCCTGTTTCAGGGCACCGAAGTGGTGCGGGGTCGGGGCACGGCGGTGGTCACCGCCACCGGCATGGGCACGGAGCTGGGCCAGATCGCTGAATTGATCAACTCCGCTGGTGGCGAAACCACGCCGCTGCAGGAACGGCTCGATGGGCTGGCCAATGTGCTGGTGGGTTCCGCGCTGGCGCTGGTGGCGCTGGTGGTGCTGGGTGGCTGGTTGCTGGGGCAGCCGCTGCTGGGGCTGCTGGAGGTGGCGCTGAGCATGGCCGTGGCGATCGTGCCGGAGGGTCTGCCCGCCGTGATCACGGTCACTCTGGCGATCGGCACCCAGCGCATGGTGCAACGGGCTGCCCTGATCCGCCGCCTGCCCGCGGTGGAGGCACTGGGCTCGGTCACGGTGATCTGCACCGACAAGACCGGCACCCTCACCTTGAACCGCCAGGTTGTGGAGGAGCTGCGTTGCGGCAGTCAGTCGATTGCGGTCAGCGGCAGAGGCTATGACCCCCACGGCTCCTTCACGGTGTCCGAACTCGCGCCGCCTGAAGGAGCCGTGCCTGGCATCACCGCTGGCGCCCGGGACCTGCTGCTGGCAGCCGGCGTGCTCTGCAGCGACGCCGAACTGAAGAAGGAAGAGGACGGCAGCTGGGACGTACTCGGGGATCCCACCGAGGGGGCGCTGGTGGTGGCGGCCAGCAAGGCCAGCCTCGATGGCTTCGCCTTGCGCAGCCACTACAAACGCAAGGCCGAGATTCCCTTCAGCTCGGAACGTCAGCTGATGGCGGTGTGGGTGGACGACACCACTGGCACCCTGCAACAGCCCCTGGGAGATGTGAGCAAAGGCTCCAGCACGTTGTTGATCACCAAGGGCGCGCCTGAGGTGATTCTTGGCTCCTGCGACCGCTGGATCGGCAACCATGGCGTGGCGGTGTTGAGCGATCCGCAGCGGCAGTGGTGGGTGGAGCAGGCACGTCAGCTGGCGGCTTCAGGCCTGCGGGTGCTGGCCTTCGCCTGCGCTCCCCATCACACCAGCCCGGAGCAGTCGCTGGATCACCAGGTGTTGCTGGGGTTGATGGCCCAGCTCGATCCAGCCCGACCGGAAGTGGCTGAGGCTGTGGCCCGCTGCCGGGAAGCCGGCATCCGGCCCGTGATGATCACGGGGGATCACCCGCTCACCGCCCGGGCCATCGGGCAAGGAATCGGCCTCGTGGATGCGAACGCCGAGGTGGTGCTGGGCCGGGAGCTGGAGCAGTTCAACGATGCGAGGCTCCAGGAGGTGGTGAGCCGCTGCAGTGTTTATGCCCGTGTTCCTCCCGAGCAGAAGCTGAGGATCGTGAAAGCCCTGCAGGCCAATGGCCAGGTGGTGGCCATGACAGGCGACGGCGTCAACGACGCTCCGGCCCTGAAGCAGGCCCATATCGGCGTGGCGATGGGCATCACCGGCACGGAGGTCAGCAAGGAAGCCTCCGACATGGTGCTGCTCGACGACAACTTCGCCACCATCGTGAATGCGGTGGAAGAGGGAAGGCTGGTCTACGCCAACATCCGCCGCTTCGTGAAATACATCCTCGGCAGCAACGTCGGCGAGCTGATCACGATTGCCTCCGCCCCACTGCTGGGCATGGTGGGCGTTCCACTCTCGCCGCTGCAGATCCTCTGGATGAACCTGGTGACCGATGGCGTTCCTGCCCTGGCACTGGCTTTGGAGCCCGGCGAGGAAGGGCTGATGCAACGGCCACCGGCAGAACCTGGCGAGTCGATCTTTGCCCGCGGCATCGGCAGTTATATCCTGCGGATCGGCGTGGTCTTCGCTGTGATCACCATCGTGCTGATGGTTTACGCCGCTGGGTCGGGAGCCCCGTGGAAGACGATGGTGTTCACCACCCTCTGCCTGGCCCAGATGGGCCATGCCCTGGCCGCCCGCAGCGATCTGCCGCTGGTGCAGATCAACCCATTCTCCAATCCCTGGCTGATCTGGGCTGTGGTACTCACCACCGGCCTGCAGATGGCCCTGCTGTATGTGCCGTTCCTGTCGAAGTTCTTCGAAACCACTCCGCTCAGCCTGCAGGATCTGGCCATCTGCGTTGGCTTCAGCCTGATCTTCTTCTCCTATCTGGAGATTGAAAAGCTGTGGCGGCTCTGGCGCCGCCGTGCCCATGCCGATGCCTGAGATTCATGGAATGGTGCAACCTGCCGCCAGTGGGTTGCACCGCTGGGCCGAATCCTTTCTCGCACTGATCGCAGACACAGCCGAAACCAACCCGCTGCAGGGGTATGTGCTCATCGCTCTTGTCTTGCTGCTGGAGAACGTGATCCCGCCGATCCCCTCCGAGTTGGTGATGCCACTCAGCGGGTTTTTGATTCAGCAGGGCAAGCTTGAGTTCGTTCCCGTTGTGGTTGCCGCCTTGATCGGCACGTTGCTCGGGGCCTGCTTCTGGTACGGGATCGGTCGCCTGGTGAACGAGCAGAGGCTGGAACATCTGATTGGCCGGCACGGCCGCTGGTTCGGGCTCAGGGCAGCCGATCTGGCCGCCAGCCGCCGCTGGTTTTCCATCCATGGGCCAGCGGTGGTGTTCTGGGGCCGGATGATCCCTGGAATCCGGCCCTTTGTCTCCATACCGGCCGGCATTGAACTGATGCCACAGGGTTCGTTTCTGTTCTGGACCAGTGCGGGCAGCCTGATCTGGATCCTGGTTCTGGTGACGTCAGGAATGGTGCTGGGAGCGAACTACCGCCAGATCCTGCTATGGATCGCACCCATGGGCAGCTTCGTGGTCCAGCTACTGCTCGTGCTGATTGCCTCCATGGGGGTGTGGGCGCTGGCCCGACTGCTGCGAAAAAACTCCAGGTGATCACTCACCAACTCGTAATCATTCACAGATCATCGATCGCGAACCACTGATCACGGGTCACTGATCACGGGTCACCGATCACAGGCCAACGAGCAAAGAGCACAGACAACCGATCACGAAGCTGCCAACGGAACTCTTAAAGGGAATGCTGGCTGATTCAGGGAGAGCAGCCAGCAGGCGGATAGACGGAGTTGGCGCGCTGTTGTATAGCAGGGGAACCTGGCACGGCTCAGCCTGTCGCTGCGAACAGTGCAGGAAGGCAAAGGGGCTTTACTCAAGAAGCGAGTGATCACGCAGTGAGTGGCGTGAGTGTTCCGGGGGGCCACAGCCTGAATCACTCTCCCCTTGAGCGCCCCTTGACGGGTTCCAATTCCAGATCGCTGGAGACGCTGGGTTCAAGCCTGGCGGTGATCACCACCAGCGCCATCAGGAAGAGCAACAAAAAGCTGGCGGCCAACCAACTGCCCAGCGTCTGCCGTTGCTGGACCTGAGCCACACGGTGGCCACAGTCCGCACAGATCAACAATCCCTTCGCGTGGTTCGCTTTGGTGATCATGCGGCAACCGCAGCGTTCACAGGCCACGTTGATAGGTCAATCGCTGATTCAGTTTGGCAGCCCAATGGCAGCCATCGCAGCAGCAACCATCACCACGCAGCCCAGGGGCGCCGCAGCACCAGATCCGAGGCAATGGCCACGTTTAGCCGTCAAGATCACCGGATGGATCACTGCTGGCAGGGGGCTTCACCGGTGGCGTCACGAGCACCTTGTCCACGCGGTTGCCGTCCATGTCCACCACTTCAAAGCGGTAGCCCAGCCAGAGGAAGTGATCCGAGGATCTGGGAATCCTCTCCAGGGCATGAATCACAAATCCAGCGAGGGTGTGATAAGTGGGCTGCTCATCGGAGCTGAGCAATTCCGTGCCGATGCGGTCATCAAAGGCGTTGATATCCAGGCTGCCATCCACCAGCCAGGAGCCATCCTCTCGCGTCACAAAGGAAGGATCTTCGTTATCGTCGAGGTCGGGCAGATCGCCCACGATGCCTTCCATCAGATCGTTGAGGGTCACCAGCCCTTCCACGCCGCCATATTCATCGGTAACCAGGGCGATATGGATGCCCGCGCGCTTGAACTGCTCCAGCACACTCAGAGCACGGCTCGATTCGGCGATGTAGAGCGGTGGCTGGCACAAGGCCTCGAGATCCAGCGGCTCACGCCCCAGCTGGGCGTTGAGCAAACTGCGCACGCGCACAATGCCGGCGCAGTCGTCAAGGCTGCCACGGCCCACCGGAAAGCGGGAGTGGTTCGAATCCTGTACGTCAGCGAGAATCTCCTCCTCCGTTGCTTCCAGATCAAGCCACTGGATGTCAGTGCGTGGGGTCATCATCGTCTTGATGGTGCGATCACCCAACCGCAACACCCGCTGCACCATGTCGTGCTCCGTGGGCTCGAACACACCGGAATCTGCCCCCTGGCGAATCAATGCCTTGATCTCCTCCTCGGTGATGTCGGGCTCGGTGCTGGCGGACACATGCAGAGCCCTGAGCAGGCCATCGGTGGAGGCACCAAGCAGATGCACGGCGGGCGCGCTCAACCGCGAAAGGGTTCGCATGGCCGGCGCGATGGTGCAGGCGATCCTCTCCGGATGGGTGAGGGCGATGCGCTTGGGCAGCAGCTCGCCGATCACCAGAGAGAGGTAGGTGATCAAAGCCACCACCAGCGTGACGCTCAGCCCTTCGCTGTAGGGCCGCAGAGCCGGAAGCTGATCAACGAAGGGTTTGAGCTTCTGCGCCACCGTGGCGCCAGCCACAGCACCACTGAGCACGCCGATCAGGGTGATGCCGATCTGCACCGTGGAAAGAAAATCGTTCGGCGTTTCCGCCAGGCGCAGGGCGATACGCGCCGGCCTGCTCCCCTTATCGGCCAGTTGCTGCAGCCGCACCTTGCGCGCCGAAACAATCGCGATCTCAGAGCCAGAAAAGATCCCGTTGGCCACGATCAGCAACAGGATGAACAGAATCTCCAGCGCCAAGCAGGGGGGAAAAGCTCACGATGGATCGATTCTACAGATAGGTGCATGGCTTTGCCCGGATGGCCATGGCTTCCTGGCGCCTCCAGTATGACCAGAATCACGCATCATCAACGCGATCAGAGAAACTGAAGGTTGCAGCAGAAGAGCAGGTTCGATCATTCCACAGGGATGCCGCACCTGAACAACCCAGCTGATCTGCGCAGCTTCTACCACCAATCGGATGCATGTCTCGTACTGGAACCCGACATCCAGGCGAACTCGATGACAGCCACCCGATGATGATCAACACTGCCCATGATCAACAGTGCCCATGATCAACAGTGCCGAGGACCGAGTAAAGCGAGAGACAGCAACAGCACGTTGAAGTTACCAGGCCATCGGCACCACCTTGGAAGCAACAGCAGACCGACAGCTAAAGCACATTTCCAGTAGCAAGTTTCCCCCTGGCAAACTTCACACAGCCCATGCTTTAGATCGCAGTGCTCCCATCAGGGCAATGCTCACAGCAAAGCGCTCGCTTCAGGTCATCGGCAACCACACGCTTGCCCAGTCCCTCAAGGCGCCTTCGCCATTCCTTCCAATGCTGTGGTGATGGTGCCCACCAACTCGTCGTCCAGTTCGGTGGCCGTGAGTTCATCGGCCACCAGATCCTGGATCAGGGGGTAGAAGCGCACATCAAACCACTTGCGGAACACCGGGTAGGTGCGCTCAGCCGGCCAGGCCCCGATGTCGCGGTGCCAGTAATCCAGCTCCGCTTCAAAGATCGCCTCGTACACCTCCGCGAGGATTTCCTCAGCCTCCTCCTGTGTGTCGTAATCGGGGATCAGGTACAAGCAGGGCTCCCGGGCTCCTGCCGCATCCACCTCCAGCTCCAGCCTCCGGGCCCAATCCAGCAATTGCTCACTGGGGTAGACCCCCACCGCGCAGCGGTTCACCACAGCCATGGCCACCTGGCGGAATTGCCTCAGGCTAGGCACAGCGCGCTAGGCGGGCACGGTCACGGGTGTGCTGCAGCCAACCTGTGGCTCATGCCACGGGTGTCGTGGGGGCTGAGCTCAGCGCACCATCCGGTCCGCAGGTGACTGGCAGATGGCCGGTCTTCACCCAGATCGTGCAGCCAGTCTCACTCCAGGGCCTGTGCACACTGCCTGGGGGGTGGCGCAACCAGCTACCAGCCGGGTATGTGCCGTGCTCGTCCTGGAACACCCCCTCCAGCACGAAGATCTCCTCGCCACCGGGATGACCGTGCAGCTGGAACACCGTGCCGGGTGCCCAACGCACCAGGGCCACATGTTCGGAGCCGTACGCATGCAGTGGCAGCACCTCAAGCCCTTCCACAAGGCCAGGCAGCCAACAGGTGCTGCGGGTGTCGATGCAGACGCGCTGCTGATCGGCCGGATGCATCTGCTGCAGCTTCACCAGGATCGTGCAACCCGCCACGCTGAACGGTGCATGGCTGGAGCCCACCGGATTGCGCAGGTAGCTGCCGGCGGCGTAATCGCCCAGCTCATCTGAAAAGGTGCCCTCAAGCACCAGGAACTCCTCGCCGCCGCCATGGCGATGGGGGGGAAAGTGGCTGCCTGGTGCATAACGCACCAAGGAGGTGGCCCGCGCCACTTCCTCACCCTGCCGGTCGAGCAGGCGCCGCTCCACACCCGGCATCGGCGAGGGAATCCAGGGGAGGGCGTGGGTGTCGAGCACCACGGGCCGGCTCAGATCAGCATGGAGATCCATGGCCTGATTCTGCTGGATCCCGGCAGACGCCTGGGTGCCAACACGCTCACCGCAACCCCCGTGCGTCACCAAGCCCACCCCGGCCAGCGCCTAACTCCCCACGCGGATGCCACGCAGGTTGTCCGTCAGGCCCAGCAGATTGAGCAGCCAGATGACGACAGCAATGACAACAACAATGTTGAGAATGTTCTTGATCTTGCTATCCATCGGAATGTAGTTGTTAACCAGCCACAACAACACCCCCACAACGATGAGTGTAACGAGAAGCGCAATCAGCGTCATTGGATCACTTTCCAGAGTACGAGCGTCATGAACAGAGCCGATAAGGAGCTTGCATTGCAAGAACCAGAGGTGGCTCTCTTGGCAGCTCCATCACCATGCCCATTCCATCTCTAGCCATACCTTTGCCCGTTCAGTCAACGAAGCCAGTGAAGAAGCGAGAAGCCAGGGGATCAACTCTAAGAGGATGCTGCAGATAGGAGGCAGACAGGCGGCAGATGTGCAGCAGGCCACAATTAGACGAGGAAGCCACGCTCGCAAAGACGTAAGCAAGGCACAGCACCTTTCCTTGATTCATGAACAGAAGCAAGGACTCATCAGGGTGACCCGAGGCTGCGTGCTCCACCCACAGGCTTCACACTCCCCATCCCTCACAAGGGACGGAAAGATCCGATCACACCATGAATCCAATTCGCCGCACGGATCTGATCACAGCATCAGTCTCACAACAGCAGCAGTCTGATAACGGCAGAGGCTGATCAACCAAGTGGATGCCTTCGCAGCTGAATCCAAGAACAACACAGAAGCACTGATGGCATGGCCGCCGATCATTCTCTGTTCAGAACCTGCCTCAGCCGGGGTCTGTCATCGCTGCCCACCTCTACCCCCGATCATGCTGACATGACGGCTCCTTGTCGCCTGCAGCGCTCGCTGCAGCTTGAAGTGTCCGCCAGATCGTCGGGGCCTGCGAAGCCTCCCGAAGCACCTCACGGCACCACAGAAAGCGCCCCTCAGCGCCAGTACACCCCAGCGGCCGGCGCCCCGAACCCAACGCTGAGGTGAACCCCGGCACCGGAAGCAGGCCCACCCAGCCCAGCTCAGAGTGGCGCTGGTGTAAGCGATCATCTCCAGTCTCACCATCAGCGGCAGTTTCTGGCCTCTGGCCTTGAGTTCAAGCTCCAGCACGCTGGTGGCGAGCCTCCCCCATTCCTCCTGATCGAAGGTCACGACCCACACGGTTCGCCGGCGCGGCGCAGCGGCCCAGTGCATGGCAAGCTCGATCAGGGCCGCCAGCCCAGAGGCGGTCACGTCGACGCCGATCGAGTGCAGGGGCCCGGCGTAGTGGGACGCCACCAGCAGCGGGTCGAGCTGCGGGCGCTGGCCGGGGAGAATAGCAACCGTGAGCGTCTCGCCAACGTCAGTTTCGACGACGAGGTGACAGTGGTGGCTGATCAGTGCTGAGGTGGTGGATCTGCTCAACGACCTCAAAACCAACGGTGTCGGTAATCACCAGCTCCCCAACCTTCGCGCCGGGGAGGAGCTCAACCTGGGCCTGCAGCTCAATCTGCCCGGCTGGTTCCCAACCAGGAGATCCTCAGCATGCGGCTGGCCTGGGAGGCGTCCGGCAGCGGCGAGCGCCAGAGCCTTGTCGAGCACCTGCACCTGCCGTGAGTGACAAGCGAGGAACTCGATCGAGGCGATCACGGCACCGCAACCCTCAGTCTGAGTAATCTGCGCGCAAGCCTGTTGAAGATGCCCGCCTCATACGAAATCAACAAGGAACTGGAGATGGTTCACGAAAAGCTGTCACTGATGCTGAACGATCCCAAGCTCAGCCGCAAGCGCCTAAGCCGAGAGTCGCTGTGCTCCAGAACCAACCTCGATGAGGGGGACGATGAGCAGTCCTGATGTGGTGGCGATCGGAGATGTGCATGGCTGCGCCTCCCTGCTCGAGCAGGAACTCACCCCACACCTGAACTCCGGCGTGGAGCTGATCTTCCTGGGGGATCTGATCGATCGAGCGCCTGAACCGGACGGCGATCGCAAGGTGCTGGAGCGGGTCTGGCAGCTGCAGGACAACCCGGCGGCCTACGGCCTGGCGGGTGTGACCGTGCTGCGGGGCAACCATGAGCAGATGCTGCTCGAGTCATTAGCGGAATCGAAAGCAGGGCCGGCTTACGATCGATGGCGTTACAACGGCGGCGAACCCGCGCTCCTGCCACTGGCGAGCGAACACCGGGAGTGGTTCGAACAGTTGCCGGTCACGGCGATTCGCGGCGGCTATCTGTTTGTGCATGCCGGCGTGCGGCCAGGGGTGCCGCTGGAGCGCCAGGCCTTCGAGGATCTGATCTGGATCCGCAAGCCCTTTCTCTCCAAGCCCCATGGGCTTCCGTACACCGTGGTGCACGGCCACACATTCCGCAACGATTTCCAGATCACCCACCTGCCGCACCGCATCGGGATTGATACGGGGGCCTATCTGAGTGGCAGATTGACGGCGCTAAGGATTGAGCCCGCCACGAAGCCGGGCAGCCCCATGGATCAACCCAGACGAAGGGGGAGCAGGCGTCAATAAAGACGTGGATCAGATCTGCACTGAAACCACTGATCTCACACCAGAGAGAGGGCACCAAACAGCTGCCGCCAAGTCAACAACGCGTCCAACAGCCAACAACTGATCGGTAAGGAAAGCCGGCCGCAGTTCAGTTCTCGTTGCCGCCGCCTACTTCGGCGTTGCCCTGCTCGGAGGAGCTGTTGTCAGGCTGGGGTGTGGGCTCCATCTTCACCCCAAGGTCACGGCAGGTTTGCAGGGGATCAACGCCGGGTGCCAACCCGAGTGCCTTGCGCAGCGCGTCGAGTTGTCCGACGGATTGCAGGTCGATTGAGCTGGCGACCTGCTCGCAGGCCAACTTCTGGAGAGCCTGACCATCTGGACGACCGCAGCCTGCAAGCAAGGTGAAAGTCACACAGAGACTGACGGGGAGAAGCCTGGTCATAGACAGCTGTGGGGCGTTGCAAAGGTAGTACCACCAGTGGCCTGATGGCGGGATGGAAGCCTGACTTCAGCCAACGACATCGTCCCGGACTGGAGTGGGTGCCTTCGAGTGGTCAGTGCCGGGCCCTCTATCGTTAACCCCGGACAGGAGGAAGTGGGGTCGTCCATTCCCAATCGTAGGAATCACATCAACAGACTTGCAGCGTCGGCTGCCATAAACGGACAGACAGACAAGGCTCTGGTCATCCAGCAAGCACAGAAGAATCAACAGTCGGCAAGCCAGCCTCTGGCCGCAGTGAAAGTCAGTCTCTCAGACGTACTGCGGGAGATTGGAACACAGCAGCATTCGTGCCTTGATCTGTCCTCTGACCTTAGGCAGTCTCGACAACGCGAAAGGGGTCGCTGCAGCCATAGTCAAACCGTTTGCATGGCTCTCCTCTGGGATTGAAGTGCCAGCCATCAAGGCTCAGCCGCCGGTAGACTAGACGGAGGATCCAGAGCAGATGGCGCCGGGGGAGCAGCGGCTCACAGATCAGCGCCTGAAGATCTGCTGCGCGAAGGCTGCCAGCGAGACAGGGTGCCACTGGGTTGTGCGGCTATGGGATGCGAACAGACAGACGCGACGTAGAAAGACGCTTGATCAATGTCAGGGGTTAGCGTCGCGGCCTCGCGTCGGATGGTCCGCCGGGCCTCCCTTGCTGCCGGCAGAGCCTTGCCTCTGAAGAAAACCAAGTGAGCTCATCGATCAGGCAAAACCTCTTGGCAGCAGCTGCACCGGCCGCAAGCGGAAGCCCTGGGGGGTAGGACGAATGGCGATTCAGCCAACCTGAGCAGTCCGTCTCCCTCCTGAGCTCGCGGTCTGGCAGGTGTAGCCGTGTGAACTCAACGAGCTCTTCGCTGATACGCAAAACGTGGTGTTAAAAGCCCAGGTGGCTGCAAGCGATGCGGCCCTGCCGTATCCGGCGGTGCAGGCTGCTGGGGTGAGGCCAAGGCGCTGAGCAGTGGTGTTGCTGGAAAGGAATCCACAGGTGGAGGCAGAGATCCACGGCCTTTGGTATCAACTGTGCGCTGAACCTGGCGAACGGGTCTGGTGGGTTTCGTCATCAATGAACTGTCTGGTAGCTTTGGCTACACGCGTTGAGTCCGGACATCAAGATGGAGGGAAAAACGCACCAAGCCAATACCCTAATGACCTGTGTACTGTTGTCTAGAAGTACAAAGGAAAAGCAAGAGGTGAGATCACCGAAGATGCTTAGAGGTAGTCACTAAGTCTAAGCACTGCCGGTTAGTCATAAGCCGAAAGAGACAGTACTCCCTGTCCGACTAACAAATGGGGAGATGCAGTAAACAAACAAAACCTCACAAACCCGCAAGCGAGCCTGGTGGATACACTCATCGATGGGATCAAACAAAAGGTTGAGCAACCACCTGATGTCAGCAGAAGCGACAGTGACTTGGAAAAAGATAATGACAAGAATAACAATAGAAAAGAATCGGAAGTTGTTCCATAAGGCCAGCCTGGCTTAGGGAGCCAAAGAATCGACACTGACCAGACACGACAAGAGATGATCAGAGGTCAATCGAGACAGACTCACGGCTCAAGAACAGTGCGTCAATAAGAGAATGACTGCTGAGACATAGGTCTTAGTCGACTGAAGAGAAAGCAATCAGAAAGACCAGAGGTGATGCGAAGCTATAGAAACAAAAGGGCTTCTGACGTGATTGGGTACGGAAAGAAGGGACACAAGGACTTGGGCAACGACTCGGAGAAATCAAAAGACTACAGGGAGAGCAACATTCGAAGTTCAATGCGAAAGGTGCTGAAGACTGAAGACTACGACAAAGAAGATAGAACCGCTATTCAGGCAGCCTATGAGCCTGAGGATAAAGACAGAAGGAGAGTCGCCACAATAGAGCGAAAGGAAGGGGAGGGGGGTAGACAGAAAGCCTAATCAATCATGCTTGGAGAATGGGTCATTTCTGCATGGGAAAGGCAAAGAAGAGGAGTACCATCCTCCGAAGTAATAAGTCCTTCATAATAGGCTTTGCTAGTAACAGCGTTGACCTCCACGATGCGTCCGGTAGCTAAATACTGCTTGCCGTGGACTGGAGCAGCATAAACATCGACAACAAGGCGATTAGGCAGAGCACTAGTTTGGTAGAGATCACGGAGGATGATGAGACCCATCTGAAGAAGTCCATCAAGCAGAGATGGATCAAGAAAACCTTCGGCAGCGGAATCTACGCCTAGTAGCCCACGGGTACCATGAGACTTCAAAGCAGAGACAATCACCTCAGTATCTTGGAAGATCAAGGAGGTACCACTAATGACAGTCATCACACCGTCATGGAACAGATACCTATCATAGGCATCACTCTGACTGACACTAAGAGGAGGTTGGCCATCATTGCTGGACCTGGATAGAGAGGATAAAAGCTTGCTACTAATGTTTGGATGAGGTACTTGTTCTACTTGAGTTCGGTAAGAATAGCGCTTTGAACGATGATCCCTTAAGCTGCAGGTGAAAGGTTGATTATCTGCGACATTGGCTTCAAAGAGAAGCTGGCGAGGAGTAAAGTCACTGAAGACGATTCCTGAGAGAACGTCAGTGGTGACACGCAAGGCAGTACGACCTAATGAGAGAGCACTCGACCCAAGGTGGCGTTGATAAGCTTCAAGGGCAAATGTACAGGAAGATGCAGCTGGCAGAACAGGTTGCCCGAACTTTCGATGGGAGGAAATATAAGGAAGGCTGTGAGGATCAAGATAGAACTTATAAGTCTCCTTGAGCTGTCCATGCTCTGTAGATGACGTGGTCGAAACTGAATGCTGTCCCAAGAATGGGTAAGACTCAGAAAGGCGCTGTATGTCAAAGTTGGATTGGGTAAACTTAGTAGAGTCATACAGGCCTGATGTAACCTCAAGGGGAAGCTCAGATTGATTGGTTAAGATTGATACAACACTTTGTGCGCCAACGTCAAGAGGAATGGGAATGATGCCGCGTTCGGCAAAAGCATCATTAACTTCTTGAGTCGCCATGCCCGATGAAGCCCATGGTCCCCAATTGAATGAAGTAACCTTGAGCCCAGGGTGAAGGAGAGCAGAGAGCCAGCTACCTGCGTTTAGAAGTTCATTGGCAGCAGAATAGTCAGCTTGACCATAGTTGCCAGTCTTGCCAGCAATCGATGCATAGTTCACTACGTTAGCGACTGGATGCTCTTCTAACACTTGGAAAGCAAGCTTCAGCGAATTCATCTTTGTTGACAGGACACGGTTAAAACTATCAGGCTTCTTCTTGCCAACCAATGAGTCTTCAATAATACCGGCTACATTAATGATAGTATCGACTCGCAAGCCCTTGGCGTTAAGTTCAGAAATAACCGACGCATGAGAATTGGAGTCAAGCAGGTCTACTTTGATATAGACAACTGATGCATAGAGATCGGACAGTCTATCAAGGGTTGCAATAGCTTCAACAGAAGAAAGAATCCTCCTCACTTCCTTTTCAATGGAGGCTGGAGTAAAGGCCTCACCTGAGTCTCTATGCAGCTTGATCAGTTCAGACCTGATCTGAGGCACGGAACTACCGGGAGAATACCATTGGGGAAGATTAATATCAGATCTACCAGTTACTACAAGGGAAGCATTCCTTGATCCAAGCTGCTCTAAGACAGGAACTGCGATACCACGAGCACCACCAATCGCCAAGATGCAAGAAGGTAAAGATACGGGGGGTAAAGTACCTTCCGAAGTAGTGCTGGAAGGTTGGCAAGGAATCATCGTATGGACATGCAGCCCTTCTTCGTTGATTGAGTACTCCTTCTCAGGCTCATCAAGTGACAGGATGAAGTCGAGATAGGATTGTGTGCTATCAGAGAGAAGGACTGAATCAGAGATATCAACTACGGATGTTTTAACGGATGGATATTCGGACGTAATTGACTTAAGCATTCCGGACAGAGCCGAAACATAGGTTAGGAAGAACGTTGGGAAGCCAGATGGAGCGTTGCTCGCAGATCGCCTGCCAAAATCACCTTGGCCATGATGGAGCAATACAAGGCGATAATCATTGCCAGGAATGGGGAAGGAGGAGAGAAGATTCCGGATATTGTCAAATGCTGTCCACAAAGAAGACACAGCATTGGATGGCTCAAAGTCAGCAAGACTGGTCAGCTTCTGTCCAAAGTGATCAAGGTGCAATATGATAGTAAAGTCAGTAGAAGAGTCCGCATTCGTGGCACGTTCGGGAATCTTCTGATCGCCTCCAAAGGAAACAGGAAGTGTCTGATCTGGAGATGTAACTGAATAGTTGAATGCTGAAAAGTGTCTTGAGTTGGCGAATAGATTTGAATAGAAGTCACGCTTTGAGTCAGGAACTAAGACAATGAACTGTCGGTCAGCCCTCTCAAGACACTGTCCAGATCTAGAGCAAGCTAGTCGGAAGGAAATGCTTTCAAAATGGGAAAGACGAAGCTGTGAGGGTTCGTCCTTCCCGCCAACTACTTTCCCGGCTGGGTAGCCTCTGCTTCGGCAACAGTGTTAATGCTTCCGTCAAGGATTGCTGCAATGTGGCCAGCCACCTCCCGGAGTGTTCTCAGATCTCTAGTCCCGGTTTGAATACTCTGAAGAGCCTCAGGAGATACGTTTGGCAAGGTAGCCAACAGACCTCCCATCACCTCAATTCTCTTGATGGAGTCGATGCCAAGATCTGACTCTAGATCCTGATCAGGATCAAGCAACTCTACGGGGTAGCCGCTCTTCTCTGATAGCAGGGAGGTTAGTTGAAGCAAAATGGAGGATGCATCAGTGGCGCCTGGTACCTGCTTGGGCTCAGTGGTGGTCGCTCCATGGCCATTCGAAGGCGGTACCGGTGGGGTATCGACATGCAAACCATTGAGTGGGGCTTGTACAGCCTTGGTGGGGGTAGCTGCGTGAGCGTGGCCAGTATCTCCGTTGCCACTAGGAGGTGAAACGGTGGCAAGCGCCTGAACTGGCTGCTGAAGAATCGTGGAAGAAGAGGGTTGAGAGATGCTTTGAACAGGTGGTGCAAATGCTGATGTGATGGTTTCGGGAGGAGCTGCCAATCCAACCACTTGCTGCTGTGTATAAATCGTCTCTGTACTATCCAACGAAGCTACACCATGGGAAGAATTAGAAAGGAATGCAGAAAAGACTTGGGTCTGGGAATTGATCATCATACGCAGAGTTTCGTGATAAGTCCGAAACGCTTCTAAGCGAAGATTGCTGATCTGGCTCGACTGGTTGGGTTGGTTCATTGGGGTTAACTGCGGTTGAGAAGGAGACGGTTGAATAGATGTTAGCAGGACTGGCTCTGCTAAATCTGCATGCAATATGGCTTCATCGCTGCGGCTGACGTTCCCTGACAGAGCTTGATGAACCTTGTGCTGGATATTCTGTTGTATCTTATGCTGGGATTTCCAAGCATGGGCACCATTAATAAAATAGCTAAATCCTGGCTTCGTGGCAGCACTTCCAGAAGCTTGGCTTGTCAGTGGTACAGCAGGAACCTGTAGCATTTCGCTTAGTTTGAGCCAATTAAGGGTTACCCCGTGGCTTGCTATCCGCATAATGGAGGCCAGAAAGTCCTCCGTTCCACGAGGTCCATCAAGGGAGACGGCGATAGAATCTGAAGAGCCGAGAGATGATCGTACAAGCTTGGATAGGACTTTCTTGGGCCCAACTTCAATGAAGAAGGTTGATCCAAGGGCTTCAGCCTGCCTAACAGACTCTATGAAGTCGACTCCTGAAACCATATGGGAGGCGAGCAAGTGGCTGATAGTCTGCTCAGAAACAGGACCAGATTGTGGTGACGTGCTCAGAATTGTCTGACTGGAATTCGAGTTCCCTGCTGAGAAGTTGAATGAGTTGAGAGCAGTCTTAAAGGATTCATTGCAATCCTGCATAAACATTGAATGGAACGGATACAATGTCTGCATTCTCTGTGTAGATATGCCATCCTGTAGGCACACCTGTTCGATGATGTCCAAATCAGCCAACTGACCAGACAAAACAACTTGCGTTGGTGAATTTATATTTGCCAGTGTCAATGATGACTTGGCCGCCTTAAGAAGTAAATCGCTAGCCTGTTGAGGAGAGCAGAAGAGTATCAACATGCCATATCCAGAATCAGCAAATCCGTTGATGGCATTCCCGCGACTTTGTAGAAGGGTTACTAAATCACTCGCACTTAGCCAGCCTGTCGCGTACAGACTGACAAAGTCACCAAGGCTATGGCCAAGGCCAAGGGACCAAGGTACCTCGAGGAATGAAAGAATCTCTAGATAAGCAACCTCGGTGATCGCAAGCAGGGACTGCTTGATATCAGCAGTAAGACCAGTGCCGGGCTCAGAGTTACCGAAAAGGTACTTCGCAAGAACGTCGTGTCTTGAACGGGATTGTGGAAATAAGGTTAGCAGTAGCTCGTGAGTTTGGAGAGACGATGCAGACAGGCATGTTGCCCCCATTCCGGGGTAATCAGATCCTTGCCCAGGGAAAAGTAGCGCAGTCTGCTCAGCAGTCTTATAGTCAATCTGCAACCCTGCTGATGAAGATTGAAGTACAAGCCAGTCGCGCATCGTGCTGGCGTAGTCAAGCCGTCCTTCAAGGACGGATAGAGCATCTTCAAGCTTGTCACCAATATCAGAGCGAGACTGATCAACAAGAAGAATAAGGAAGTCTCCAGTAGCATCACGTGGGTGAGCAGATACATCCTGGCTTTTAATTGTGTCAGCTACCAGATGATTGACTGATGTGGTGTAGCCATTAAGATCGCATTCGTGTTCAATCAGACGTGCGTGCTTCAAGGCCGTTCGGATACATTCCGAAAGGCTTCCACGCTCAGGAGTGAAGTACAGCAGTCTAAAACTGGTCGCGAGTCTGGGTGCTAGGTCCGTGCAAGGTCTGTCCGCCAAACGCTTAGGAATATACTCTTGCAGAACAACATGGAAGTTAGTACCACCAAATCCGAATGCGCTGACACCAGCAGTCCGAGGGCCAAGGCAATCTGACTGCAGCCAGGGAAAGGTGCCGGCTGGAAGGTAGACAGTATTAGAAGAACTAACTTCATCAATAGGCTCTTCCTTTCTACTGTGCAATGGAATAGACTGATGCTTCAGGGCTAGCGTAGCCTTCAGAAGTCCAGCCAAACCAGCCGTACTCTTCGTATGACCAATCAGTGTTTTCACTGATCCAACCGCACAATGGGTGGTTGGATTGTTCTGGGTTTCCAGGAATGTGGTCAAAGCCCGGATCTCAGATCGGTCACCAACAGGTGTGCCAGTTCCATGAGCCTCATAATACCCAAGCATGGCTGGATTCACGCCAGCATCTGTATAGGCTCGAGCAAACGCCTGAACCTGTCCGTGATGTGACGGTGCCGTCATGGTTCGGCCTCGACCATCACTCGAGCTACCAATTCCTTTGATCACAGCCAGGATTGAATCTCCAGAGGCTTCAGCATCTTCAAGCCGTTTGAGTACAAGGATGCCTGCACCTTCGCCAAGCACAATTCCGTCAGCACTTTTGGTAAACGACTTGGCTTCACCAGTAGGAGAAAGCGCTTGAGTTTCTGAAAAGCAGAAAAACGCAAAAGGTGACTGTAGTGTATCGATAGCGCCAACTACAGCCATATTGGCGTCACCCTGTCTAAGCTTATGAACAGCAAGGTCCAAAGCGGCAAGTGAGGATGCACAGGCTGCATCAATGGTGCAGTTGGTTCCACCGAGATTGAATCTGTTGGCAACTCTTCCAGCGGATACATTAGGAAGAATTCCAGCAAAACTATCACTCGTCCAGGTTGGTAACATATCCTCGACATTGTGCTGACGGCTCAAGAGAGGAGCCAACTCAGCTTGCATGACATAAGCTTGACCAAGTTCTCCTAAACCACCGCTGAAGCCAAGGACAACGCATGTAGATTCACGATCATACAGACAGTCCTCTGGATAGCCTGCATTCTGAAGTGCCTCTTTGACACATACAAGGGCTAAGAGCTGGGCTGGGTCAATTGAAGAGAGAGACTGTGGAGGAAGTCCAAACTCAATCGGATTAAATTGGACAGCATCAAGAAAAGCACCCCACTTGGAATGGATTTTATTAGTCTCCTTCGGATCAGCTGAATAGAAGTCAGTGATAGACCAGCGGTCCTCAGGGATCTCTTTGATCTGGTTCCGGGCTTGTAGAACTAAGTTCCAGAATTGTTCAGGGTCATTGGCACCTGGTAGCTTGCAAGACATCCCAATGATTGCAATGTCGTGCTGTCCTCTGTATTCACTGACAACACCAGCTGGCTGCGCCCTCTCAGAGATATCTTGCTGAGCTCGTCTGGCAGGAGTCTCCAAACCATTACGAATAGCTTCATGTAGCTGATGAATCGTTGTCTGATCATTGATCAGGCATACGGCTTCTCCCAACATGTACATTCCCAGTTGAAGTTGGTCATCTTCGGTAACGGCAACCAACCCCCCCTCTCCTCGTTGAAGCCCCTTGGACGCCAATCTCAGACGTCCGAGAATGAGTTGATCTAACTTGCTGGATATTTCACGAACAGGGACCTGAGCTTTGACGAGCTCATCTCGCATAGAATTGAACTCGCGGGAAAATGCTGTGTCGGCACATCTACTTTGATGACCGGGAGAAGTCTCAAGAAAGACAGTGTTGGAGCATTGGAGTGAAACCTCTTGGTATGTACGGGTAATGGCCCGATCTTCAACAATTTCTCGCGTAGCAAGATAGGCCGAACCAACGAGTAAGCCACATGTTGCACCTGCCTTGACTAGATCCTCAACCATGTAGGCAGCAAAAGCAGCCGAAGCCTCATCATGGATACCTCCAGCTAGAACCAGGCATACATCTCGGCTCACAGCTTTGCTTTGGCCTAGAACAACTCTGATTGACCTCTCCCACAGATTCAGAGAACTGAGTGGACCGATATGTCCTCCGCATTCGCGTCCTTCAAGGATGAAGTCTCTCCAACCTTCCTTGATAAATAGGTCAAGCAGTTCTGGAGTTGGTGCATGAATAAACACCCTTAGGTGCTCGGATGCAATTTCCTTGGCCTGAGCAGGAGTTCCACCGGCAAGTATACAGAAGCTTGCCTTTGAACGCTTCAGAACTGAAATCTGTGACTTTAAATGGGTTGAGTCAATGAACCCAAGTAACCCAACACCCCAAGGAAGATCCGGTATCAGGTCTGCCGTCTGTATAAGGATCTTCTCAAGTGCTTCTGCAGTAAGCATCGCCGCAGCGATGGTAGGCAAGGCACCTCCTCGCGCAACGCTTGCCGCAAACTCAGCCGTGTCACTAACCCGTGACATTGGGCCTTGAATGATTGGATACTTAACACCAAACTGCGTTGCAATTGTGTTGGGGTGGGTTGTAGCCGAAGTAGAATTAACCTTGATAGAACGGTATGCTGAAATGAGTCTGCCGAGAGTTCGGTACTGTTGCGAGAAGTCCTTGGCAAGATCAATACCCTCACCGACAGGAAAGATCCAGTCGGAACTCCATGTGGCTAGTTCATTAAGCTGAGGGACTTCAATTGTGCTGCCGAAGAGGTAGCCAGGAGAATCTTTACCTGGAAGACAAATGCACCTCACATCGAAGGATGGATCTGTCCCTGAACGTAGGACGATGGATTGCCTTCCGTTGACTCGGTTAAGAAGCTGTCTGTTGCGAGGTGGAAGATACGAATCCTGAAGAAGCAGAGTTTGCTCATCTAGTAATATAGAGAATATCCCCTGACTATTCAGGGCAGAAAAAGAAAGAAGGCCAATGGGGCCTGATACGATGATCCTGCAATTGTCAAGTGAACTGATAGCCTTTTGGAATAGAATATACTGCGAGTCGCGCCCGCATAGACCTCCGGATTCATAGCCTTCAATCAGCACAAGTCTGTTTTCAGCCTCACCCCAAGGTGACGCCGAAAACTGCTCGACTTCCAAGATGGAACCGAGTCTTGCGACGGGTTGCAAGCTCTTTAGCGAATCAAGCTGGTCATGAGTGACTTTGCTCCAAGGAATGATGACACGCGGCGATTGAGCGGCGTTCGATTGTTGGCTTTCTACTAGAGAAAGTATGGACTGTGCAACGGAAAAGTCTCTGCAAGAGACGAATGAAATGCGGGATATCAGCAGTGAAAGTCCTTGATTCCAAAGCTCTTCTATATGATCTTCAAATCCAAAGGTTTCCAAACAGAGTGTTGCACCAGAAGCCAATACACGCTCCGATGACCTAACCCAGTCTCCAAAGGGGCGAACCGTCACCAAAACCTGATTGGTGGTATTCATTACCTTGAGCACACCTGATCACATATTAACCCATAAGTCAAAGTGTGCGACGTTTTTCGATCGGGTAGGCCACCATGCGGAGTTGCACACATAGGCCCGCCGAGTCAAGGCTGGAGGCCCCTTTGTGCTTAGCCGGTGAAGTTGACATAATGTATCACAGGGCACTAAGGCAATAGTGATGACATGATAAAGAGTATAAGTGCTGGGCAGTAAGTCATCGAAAGAGAAGAGTTTGCGCCACAGTTATGCAGACAAAGCAGGTTAGGTGAGTGTTCTTGAGGCAGTCGCTCGAACACAGCCTAATACGTGCCGAGAATTACGTATAATCCTGTGATGATCAAGACGTCAACAATATTAATCCGCAAAGACCAGGAATGTAGTTGGATCCATATCAGCGCAGAATATGTATAGCTGACAGTTCATACGGGAACAATTCTGTCAACACATACATCTTTTCAGCTAGATGGAAGGCTGCTAAAAAGATGTATTGGTGTATAAAACATCCTGGACTGTGTCAACCGTTATGAAAAGTAGTGGAACTGCATTCATTTTCCCTAGGGACGGGATGGAGACTCTTTAATCCTAGGTGGGGTAGCTATTACGTAGAGCTCACTCTACACACGGCGAGATCGAATAGTGACTTCATGTCAACCAACAGTGTCAAACTGCAGAAGAACAGTTTCTTGTCCTCGCAGGCACACCAACAGATCGTGCTTAAGCTCTCGCCATTGTGATCTGGAAAGATGTTGGCATAGCAAACGCGTATGCCTTACTGGCTTACTCTTGGCGATTCAGACTGCTGGCAGTAATCTCTATTGTATGGAATAAACGGAAACCATCGGAGGCGTTGATCGATGCATTGCCTCTATGCTACAGAGCGATCTTCAGCACATCCAGAGAGAACTCCACATCAGAGCCTCTGAAAAGCATCCTGATGGTGGTTACCTGGTGTGCCTTTTTGTATCGCCACAAGGCTAGGTATACCCTAAAGTGGATCCCAAAGGCTACTAATTCCGCGCTTCCGGTGACTTACGCGCCATCACATGAGACGCGCCTGAGACTCACCGGATCACACCAAATGGGCAAGGCGGCGTTGGCCAGATAATCCATCATCCAGACAGTTCGACTGTAGGCATGCTCTAGCTCATTCGTATCGATCTTGGCCATGCAACCACAGCGTTGCGTTGCACCCAGGTGTCGGCAAGAGCAACTCGTGGATCAACTCTTGAAGGGCGTCTCACTCTGGTGGGTGACGCTGAGCCGCGTGTGGTCGTGAATGATGGCTGCCGAAGTTCGTTGTCAGCACGGCGACTTTGGTCAGTTCTGTGAGCGCTTGCACTCAGTCTGGAGCAGGCCGTAGCCGTCAGGCAGATGAGAAGCAGTGATGTTCGTCAAATTCATTGCAAAGTCGGTAGTGCTATCCTTGGGCTCTGTCTGTTTCGGCCCCAAGCACAGATCACTGGCGCCCACGAACAGATGCTTAATCCACTAACTCATATGGATGGCATGTACAGAAGATCAGTATATCGGTCGTCGGGAAAGAGGCTTAGCTTGACAACTGGCATTTCAAATAGTCAGCTCAGTGTTGAAGTGGTGGTGAGTTGACAGGAAAAGCGTGGTCTATGGGCAAATCGTCAATCATACTAAGTTCATTTCTTGAATACTGGCACGCTTGGCGTGGAAGATTGTATTGGGTTTGACTGAAGGCTAGTGTTCAGCCATCATTCTCCTAATGGGTAGAATGGCAGTAGATTCCTTGGAGCAGATGATCCGCCTGGACAGAAAGCCTGTGGCGCGTTCCGTGGATTCCATGTTAAGCTCAAGCAGCGTTTTCCAGACAATGCTACAAGAAGTTATAAAGGTCATTGGTGATTATTCAGAGAACAACGACATCTTCTATGATGATCCTCTCTCCGCAGATACCCAGCTCATAGCCGATCTTGGGCTAACTTCAGTCGACTTTGTATCGATCTTTCAGAAGTGTCAGTCACTTAGTCCGGACAGGCTATCATTCATTGAATTAGTCATGCCCGTAGAAGGGCAATATGTTTCAGACTTGAGCATCGGAGAACTTAGCGAGTATATAATCAAGCAGTCTGCTTCGATTGGCCCAACAAGTACCAAAGGCTCCGCTGGTAGTCAAGGTCAGCAACCGAAGGATGTTGAAGACAGCAAATACAAACGCTCCCCATTCAGCTCCATACAATTTGAGCAGTTCAAGTCCTTAATCCAGACGCCAACATTTTCAGCCGACAATACCATCGACACGAGGTACAAACTTGTGTTTATTCTATCTTCTCCACGATCAGGGTCGACTCTGCTGCAAAGGATGCTAGATCAGCATCCAGAAATCGAATCTCCAGAAGAATTGCATCTGCTGCATTATGATACATACGCACAGCGCCAGACAGCTCTAAGCCATGCAGAGACGAAGCATTTGCTGGGAGGAACTGTCCGCCTTCGTGCCAAGGTCAATGGAATCAGCTTGGAAGATTCAGCTCGTCTTGAGGGCGAACTAGTTGAGAGTGAAACGCCTGTTATCAGCTTTTTCAAGGAAATAGAAGACAGTTTTTCAAAAGAGTACCTTGTAGACAAGACCCCTTCTTATGCATACAGCAGACATACGTTAGAACGTATTACAGCACAGTTTCCTGATGCTAAGTTCATCTATCTTGTTCGTCACCCATCGGCAGTGGTGAAGTCACTTGTCGACTCACAGCTCCAGGAAATCATTCCATTTGCACGCCGCTACACCGGCGATACATCAGCGATTCCAGAGATGATTTGGGCTCTGTGCCATGAAAATATTCAATCAGTCTTGAAGGACATTGACAATAGTCGCATCCATTACCTCAACTATGAAGACCTTGTCACGAGTCCTGATAAGTCTATGGACGAATTGCTTTCATTTTTAGGCCTACCATTCTACGCCAGTTGCGCTAATCCGTATAGCGCAGAACAGAGTATGCAGATTGAAACAAATGAATTCGCAGGTGACCTCAAGTTTTTCCTGGAAAACAGAATCGTAGATAATCGTGCGGATATCTGGAGGTCGTTTCCAGCTCTACATTCGTTGTCAGAGATTAGTGTAGGTCTCATGGGTAATATCCCAGGCTATGAGGTGCAACAGTGACAGTAGCCTTACACAATCGGATCAATCCAGTTCCTGTATGCGCCAATGGCTTTGGGGATCAATACAATGCCTATGCGTATTCGGCGGCGGTCTTCAAGGGTTCAATGTACATTGGCACAGGACGTGCCAATCTTGTCTTTCTTCGTTTTGGGATGCCAAATGTCCACATAGATATGTGGCCGGTTCCAATTGAATACAAGAATTACGAGCAAGCATTTGAGAACGATGTTTCTGCAGCAGAGATTTGGCGTTTTAGCCCGAATTCATCGACCCCGAAACGTGTCCATCAAGCTGATTGGTATCAACTTGAAAATGGAGTCTCATTCAGACGCCACTACGGTTATCGCAGCATGTGTACCTATAGAGATGGATCTAGAGATATAGCTCTGTATGTCGCATCCACATCCCGGTCGAGAGGGGATGGTCCTGATCTCATGGTGAGCTACGACGGAGAAAGCTTTTCAAGACTACCAAAGCCAAGCATTATTTCAGAATTTTCTTCAAACGAGATCACGCTCACATCGATTAGATCATTGCTTCAGTATGAAGAGCTCTTGGTCACAACCATTACAGGGGCATCCAACGGTAATGTGAACGGGGCTGGGATCACTACGATCTTCGCTACAGATGACCCAACTTCTGGACAATGGCATTCAATCAATGGCAAGGGTCTAGGTACCTTTCCAGAGGTTGTCGTGGTATACGAACTCTGCATCCATCAGGGATTACTCTATGCTGGAACAGGAGGAATCAATGGTTTTCAACTATGGAGAGGCAGGCGTTCAGGTAAATATGAATTCACTTGGGAGTTAGTGGTTAAGGATGGCGGTGGAAGAGGCGCGTTGAATCAGGGGATTATCTCATTATGCAGTCATCGCGACTACTTATACATTGGAACTGGGATTCAGAATGGTGGACACGATCGAACCAACAATGTCGGGCCAGCCGCAGCAGAGGTATTGCGACTTGCTCCCAACGATGAGCTAGAGCTAGTTTGTGCCAATCCACGTGATGGCTTGTTGCCACTCAGTGGAAGAGGGCCAGGCTTCGGCAACTATTTTAACGCCTACATCTGGAAGATTGTGAGCATAGATGATCGACTGCTTCTGGGAACCATGGATTGGTCGGTATTTGGTCTATGGGCAATAAGGGAAGAACGCAAGACTAGATTTGGCAGACTTCTTGATTGGGAATCTATGCAGGTGTTTCTTTCGTCATACGGAGGGGCAGAGCTTTGGTCTTCTGAAGATGGAGTGGACTGGAACTGCATAACTCACAATGGGTTCAACAATATCTACAACTTTGGAATCAGAAACATCGTAAAATGGAATGGACAAACATATGTATGCACTGCAAATCCATTTGGGCCAAAGGTTCTAACACGAACATCGGATACAGATCCAGGTCAATACGAGCACAATCCAAAGGGTGGCTGTCAGATCATTGCACTATAGATCTGTAGAGTTACTGGCAGTGGGGTCAATATCTGGAATGGAGTCATTGGCATTGTGAGGCCACGTCAATCAGCAAGTGGCCTACAATACGGAAGAAGAAGTAGACGTAGTCGGTTGTAATGAATGACGCTAGAAGTTACTTCGACTGGGGATTCGGTGTGCTAGCAAAACCGCCGAGTTTCTTCGCTGCAATAGGTCCACTTGGAAGCAGCTTCTCAAAGTTTGAAAACAACTTCATCGCCGCCGACGTAAGAGACAACTGCCTCTCGGCTTCTTTAATGGAGATTTCATTTAGGTGGTCAATATCTTCATCGGATATTTGATGGAACTTGTTTGGCAAAAGGTTGAGTTGCCGAACCATTTCGATGTGGAATGATTGGTCCTCAGCCCCTTCGTGCGTCTCCATGCAGAGTAGTCAGACTTCAACTGTGATCCTACTGCACTTTCCAGCTCACACGGCAAACTGGCCGAATGCACTTCAATAAATGGCTCCATTAAACTGAAGCCATCAGAAGATGAGGCTTAGATTGACAATTCAGCCGAATAGAAATGGGGTGACTGTGCAGAGGGAGCTAGTTGCATGGCTCAATGAGAAGGTCAGAGTTGGAGACTAACAATCGATGCCACCACAAGGTGGTTCGTGCGGGCAGATAACTGGACATGTGCTTGCACAGGTTCATACGAATAGACAACCACTTGTTTTGGGAAAACAAGAGTGGCAATAGTACCAGACTTTCTGGCTGGGCTTAGCAGCATGACCGGTGAGAGTCTGCGTGGCACCTCCACCTCCGCACTTCGGAAGTCTGTGGTCTGAACTGGATATGAGCGATAGCAGAGTGAGCGCTTCTTGGGCATTCATTGACCTCGACACATCGGCCGGCATAGTGCTCGTATGTGTGTAGGCTGAGACGGATTGAAGCTAGGATCACGATTCGGTTGCAGCCCAGTTCAGCCATCGGAATGATCACGTAGACACCTCGGATTCTGCCCATGAAGCCGCCTAGGCAGGGGTAGGGTAGCTTGGATATCATCTGTGACTTGATCTGGCCCCAATGACATCCCTACAGGCGAAGTAACTGCATGAGATTAAGACCTTGGAAATGCTTGGTCCGCATTAAAGAACTACTCTTGGCTAGCCCTGGTTCGAGTTCAGATATAAAACGCCTTTCTGACGTGTCAGTTCGGTCACATAGCGACATATGCTATGCTCCGATGCTAAGCGCAGTTCATGATGCAAGGGTAACGCTTGATGCGTATCAACTTGTATCAAGCCCTGCCAAGGGCACGGTTATATTTCTGCATGGAGGAGGCCTTAGAAAAGGATCAAAGCGTCATATTGCGGGAAAGGATCTATTCTTCAATAGCTTGGGCTTTAACTTCCTTTCCTGCAACTACCCCTTAGTTGCACAATGTACCGACTCTGTCATTGATGAGCAGTTGCTTGCTCTGAAGTCGTTGGACCAATGGGTGAAGACTGAGCTACAGCTCCTATGTCCGGTCAATGACAATGCACCTATTGTCTACTTTGGGCATTCAGCTGGCTCCTATTTGATTGCACTAGGCCTATCCAAGGGGCTCTTTCTCAATCAACACTCATCCTTTATTCTTATAGACTCTGCAGCTTATGACTTGTCAAAGCGCTATAGTGCTGCGAGGCCAAATGTAAAGCAGGAGATCGAACGCTTAGTTGGCTATCGAATGAACGACAGAAATAACCTTGAAGGTCTGATCAGAACCTATTCACCCGTGGATAACATGGCGAGTATGCCGGTTGACTTGACAAGAATCAATGGTGGATGGGCGTATTTGGCCACGACGATGAAGCGTTTTAGCCGTGAGAATTCACTGGTTCTGGCCTCCCTGCTTAGGCAAAAGCTGAAGATGGAAGCTACGGTAAAGTCATACCCATTTGGACATACAGATATATCACGAGAAATTGCAGATCCCAACAGCCAGATTGGGAGGGATCTCACCATTCTATTGAGCAAAGCACTTGATGCTGATGCACCATCAGCAGTCGATAAGATTCACTGACAATGTGTCATGTTGATGGAAAGGACTCCACCTGTCTTCACACATGGGCTACGTTAAGTAATCCCTCTATATGAGTTACAGCAACCGCACATCTCAACCTTCCTGGAGGTGGTGATGGGCCAACGTCCAGCGACGTTAACGCCGCTCCATCCCGGCCACTTTGTCCACCATGGGGCTTGATGGAGCAGAGGTTCCGTCGTTGAAGCGAGCGCGTCTCGCCGCAGGCTCTGCGTAGCAACAGGCTGAGGTCAGGAGGCTGATGAGCTACCGAATCCCCAGAACGTGGACCAGATCACCGCAGAACTGGGCCTTCCGTGGTCAGCTTCGACAAAGTGGAGGAAGGCCTGGCGCCTGCAAGGAGAGGTGGCCATGGCAGCCCAGCAGGTGCTTGAGGGCTGCACAACCACTGACAAACTCACTGTGGTGCTGGAAACCGCTGGGGTGCACCCGCAAAGCTTCTGGGGGTAGACGTACGCCGCTGGGCTCCGTGCCTAGGAACCAGTAGGAAAACCAGCGGCTCAAGGCAGGGCGTAGCAGGATCTCAGGTGGAAGCAGAAGGCTCTGGCTGAAGCGGCAGCGCTGCTCCGCACCTCACTCAAGATTCAGGGCATGTGATGATCTTGATCACCAAAGAGGCCGCTAACGCCATCTGAACCATCGCTCCCTCGAAGGAGAGCAACAGGCAATTTAGTTGATCTGATGGCCCAAGTTGCCTATTCGCCAGTGCGAAAGAGGCCGACCAGAAGGTGATGTGGTGTCAGGACTTGTACAAGCAGCGGCATCGCAACAGCGGAAACAAGATCGGGATGCCACGCCAGCACAGGTGCGGTGATGCAATAGAAAACTCCACCGGGTTGCTGTCTCCCTTCAGGCGCACTAAAGGGTTCCACGCCAGGGTCACACTCAACGCGTGGCTTACTTCTATCAGGAATGGTGTGGATCGCGCGCTGCCGTTGAACATAACCGCCAAACCAGCTACTTTTACGATGGCTGCCTGAATGGAAGCAGTGCAGGCAAGGCATGGATGCTGTCAGCAGGAAAGAGGCAGCCAGTAGTTACGTGTATCAGTTTGTAGCTAGCCGGGAGGAGATAGGAGCAAAAGATAAAGCATGACACAAGTGATCACAACGATCGATGAGCTCACTATTTTCCACTAATTGCTCCCAATACTCTGGGACAAGGCTGCCTGGATTAGAACAGTGTGAGATACTAGCAGAAGGATCGCCCCCCAAGGTGATATCCAACCACCACGACGACCTGCCCTGAATTGGTGAACTATAGTCAAGAGAGTTAACTGGAAGCAGGCTCGAAAGGGTTCGACTCATTGACAACCTCCATTTAGCATGGTCTTTATAGAACCTAGAAGAGGATGGCCCTGCAAGTGTGGGCACAAGCGATGAGTAGTCAGATCGCATGAAATGCGAGAAACGCTCGAAAGAATAACGGCCAACGGATTCAGGGTGATTCAGGACACTGACGATGGTTTCCTTGTTAAGTTTAGCCTTGCATTCGAGTAGCTTCTCATTGATCCAACACCACATCACAAGTGGATCCATAGGAATGTCAGGATCTGACTGTCTAGCGATTGACCACCAAACTAGAAGTGAGTCTAAACCATGAATCGTACTCAGGATGGAAGAAGCATAGAAGAATGGATCCCTGAAGATGTAGATAAACTGTGAACGTGGGAAACTATTCTGAAGCTGCAACACTGCATCAGGGTACAGGGACAGACTGAATGAAGGATCGAAGATGCGACTTGTGGTCTTAGCTAGGAACCGTCCGTAGGTGTCGGAGAATGTGTCCCTAGCATACATAGTACCAATGTCGTGGTACGCCGCTTCAAGCTGATAAGGTTCCAACCCACCATAAACAACACATGACAGGGCCCGAAGCAGACCATCATCAATGCTATAAAGATCAAGTGGAGACTGAAGGGACTTTAACAGTTGAGGCATTCCCCTTAATGGGAGATGCGTATGTGGAAGACCAATGTGCCCCAGTCTTTCAGTTTTCCTGCAGAAGGTTAGAGCACCACCTCTAGGGGCACTGATTACGAAGGTTAATCGCTGATAGTCCGAGGATGCAGCAATGGAATGAGATGCATCTTTCACCACGTTGATGATGGGTGACATTGACTCTAAGGAAGAAGGGACCAAAGGTCTACATTGACAAATCTGGTAACTGGGGCCAAGAGATTGAATAGAATGCAGGTAAATCCTACGTCGATCTTGGCATACCCTTTCGAACCAATGAAGTTAGTAGGTAGGCTTTCCTCAAGCTGAATTTGAAGTTCAACATATTGAAGACCATCAATTTCAACTGTAGTAGGACTGATCGACGAAACTCTACCCTTGAACTCTTCATTGGAAACCGAGTATAATCTTAGTATGCATGGAAGTGTAGTGCGTACTCGTGCACGGTCATACTCAGGAATCAATACTATAGTCTGAGTCAATGGCTGCGCCTTTACTGTCACGATGGTTTCACCAGTAGTTACAGTTCTACCAAGCAGTGCCCTGGTGTTAGAACTAATTACGCCATCAAACGGCATTGTGACCACTAGCTTTGCTAATCGTGAGTCAATAGCTTCTAAGGCAATTTTACCGACTTTGAGGCTGCTCTCGGCAGCGCTCAATTCATCCATTGCATTGGAAAGCTGTTCCTCAGAATTTATATCTTGATCAATCTTCTGCTTGCGTCGTGCAACAATAACATCTGCATTTGCTGATTTTAGCTCACTCCTTGCACCCTCAAGTTCGCCTGTTAGAGCAGCTTGCGTGGATAGAAGATTTTGGAGCTGAAACTCACTTATCGCGCCAGACTTCGTCAATGATCTAAGCTTTTCTATTTGATCATCCTGTATTCTGATCTGATTCTCAAGGGCACGCACCCGAGATTGAGACTTTTGTACCATAGCTCTTGCACTTAAGAGCTCTTCGTTACGATTATCACCTTCAAGTTTGATGCTTCCTGTTTTAATGGAACGGATAAGAGACTTCTTAGTACGTATATCGGATTCTAGCTTTGAGATAAGCTGAAGTTGTTGGCTACGCTGTGTGCTCAGGGTTGGAGAAAAGAGTTCTAGAATCTTAGATCCCTTGTCCAAAATGGCAGAAGATGGGCCAACCTGGAAGATAGACCTTACTGTCGCAGCCTCAGTTGCACGAATGTCAAGTGCCTCACCTTCAGTTACGTTTGCTGATCCCGTCACAGATGCACTGAATGGGAACAGAAATATAACAACCAAAACGAACGGAAGGAAATACCTACTTTTAAAAGTATTGGTAATTCTATTATGAACTGAAACAGATGAAAGAGTTGAGCTGGAAACAACAATAGATTCTGTAGTTTGCGGCCCACTGGAACTTGGCAGCAATGCTGGACCATTGGTTGCTCGATTGATTGATCTGTCCGGCCTTCCCTCGACCCTCTTGTTGATTAACTTGGTAATAACAGTAAGGTAAAGAAAGCGAATAAGAAGAAGCGTTAGAGCTAGCCTGACGATCAGGGAAGTCCAGTGGCCTGCAAACGTTGGGATTTCGGCAGCAATGTTTGGAATTAGTATAAAGTAGAGAATGCAAAGCTTGATAATAAAAGCCAGTAAAAGCGTGCAGAGGAACAGAATACTGTTGACATCTGAACGAGAGATAGAAATACTCTTAAACCGCCCATGAAAAAGATGAGAAAAGATAGTTAGCGTTCTTTTGGCCGATATCTTCAGATAATTCTTTGGCATGAGTCCAAAGAATTCCAAGAGCCTTCTGCCTGGAGTATTGCGTACAGGAATCAAAAGGATTATCATGCTAGCAAGAGAACCTTGTATGATTGCAACCAGTATATTTAGACGAGAAAACGGAGAGGAATCAGGTATTGGCGTATAAACATAAAGGAAGAGTATAGAGAGAATAACAAGATATGATCTAATCAGAAGTGGCTGGGCGAGTAAAATGAGTTCTTCAAGTTTGCTTGCTGACTGCTTAATAGCTTTGGCGCTTTGCTCCTTCGCGAGCCTTGGCAAGAATCCCCACTTAAGCCTAAGATACAACTTTTGATCATCTATATTCATTGAGTATGTCGACAGAATCGACACCATAACGCTTATCAGGTTAATAACAATTAACATGATAAATAGCCGTGATAGCCCAGTTAACGGGTCTGATCTTTCGGCGATCAATACACCTAAAGGCTTGACCCCAAAATAAAAACTATGGATTGTGCCTATAAAGAGAAGAGCAACCAGGGGGAAAAGCCAAGCTTGAAGCCGGATCAGAACCCGCGGGGGCCTTAACAGCCCTCGAGACGTAATCCAGCCAAAGCTAACAAGCAAGATCTTTCGATCCTGGAGTTGGGATGGTGGCTGATGGTGATCATTCGCTGCCCCATTCAGCTGATTTGAATGACCATTAAGTTCATTGGCCTGCAGAATATTCGTGGAGGCTTGTGCTGAAAGGGTTGGAGCTTCAACGGAAAGCAAGATTCCGTGCGTGCACAACCAGTTGAGATAGTCATCTCTAGTAATTCCAGCACGAGTTGCTCCAAAGAACTCTGAACACTTCTCATATAGATCGTCAAACAAGCCATCTCTTGAATTAAAATCAGAAATAGCTTCCCACTCAGAGGCTGATAACTTTAGCGAGGTTGTTCGGTCCCCGAAATACAATCGATACTGGCCTTCAACCAATGGAGAAGTTCGTATCGAAGGATTAACACGATAACAGTTATTATCAACAACGATCATTGGAGTGGGAAGATGGGGAGGTATGAATGGAGGATCTAGAAATCCTCATCAACTGAATCGAGGACAGTAGATTGATTGAAGGTGGTATCAACTGCTTGGATACCTGAAACCCTAAGCTTTTCAAGTTTGCTTGACAGATCTTGAATCAGTTTCTGACAACGAGTCTTCTGATCTTCTACTGTCAGACTTGATGGATCAATAGGTGGTACTGAAGGAGCATCCTCATGAGCAACTGACTTTGATGCTGCCATCAAACTAGTAAGAGCGAATTCATAATCACCCTCTTGGTACTGAACTTTGCCCCAACAGTAATTGAATCGGGGACTGTTGCTGTTCTGTACCCTTGTAAGCTCATCCTTAGCCGCACTATACTCGGCAAGATCAATGTAGCATTCTGCTGCATCAATAGATAGACGCTCCTTCAGCTTCGATGGGCATTCATCATTATCAGCTGTACGAAGAACCGCGAGACCACGGACTTTATTTCCTTGAGCAATAAGGATTTCTCCCAACAAAATCTGTGAATAATGGTTCTTTGGATCAAGCCTCAAGCAGTTGTTAAGATTACGCTCACAGTCATCGAGTTGTCCTAGTTGAAGCTGAGCCAAGGCAAGCATTCTACGAAGCTTGGTATCGTTTGGATTCTCAAGAACTGCGTGACGCAAGATACTGGCAGCATTAGTATAATCGCCAAGCTGCTGGAGAAAAGATGCTAGTGCAGTAACGTCCGACTTTTTGGAAGACTTCTGCTGAAGAGCTCTGTTCGCATATTCTTGAGCAAGAGTTGTATTGCCTTCTTGAAGCCTAAGCTTACCAATCCGAGAAATCAACCGAATATCATCAGGTGCAAGTGAAAGAGCCTTCTCAAGGTGAGCCATTGCTACGGCTGTATCACTTTCTGACCGTGCAATTGCGGCCATGGCAACGTGGTAAGGCGAATAGAGCTCACCATCAGGTACGCCGGCCAAGATCCGCCTGGCTTCAGGGAAGTTCTTTTCTTTGAGGATCAAAGAACGAACTTGCTTGAAGGTGGACTTCAAGTGACCTGGAAGCACAAGAGCCATAATAAAAACCATGAGCAATTGCACAGTAGCATGATTTTCATGCTGAGGTCAACTGCGTATGAGCGCGCCCTCACCTATGAAGCTACAGCAGTGACGTGATTCGCAGTTTCCATACACCTAGCTGAAATGGTTAGCATCATGGATGTGCATGCATAGGCTGACGAGTCACCTGCATTGTTGCGAACGGAATGCCATATCCATCCACTTGTGATAGCGCCTTGGCCATAGAATCAGGCCCATCCCAGTGTAACGCACACATGCGCACGACGGAGTTTCCGATGGATCTGTACGACGACAATCAATGCATGATATGATTTTGAGCGTAGAAAGGAACTATAGGTTTTCCGCGAGATCCCAACACTGTATAGTATAACCTAACATCTGAAGTTCTCAGCATTAGGTTGCCACTTGGTAATCGCATTGACGTGACTAAATACAAGCCAAACGCAGGTGACCTACTCTTGATGCTGATGGATCTCTTCGAAGCTTCTATGCAGTGGTCCCAACGTTATGCATTAACAGGTGAATCTGATCAAGCAAGGCGCCAACAACAGGGACGTTCATTCAGCAAAGATCCAAACCATTGCAAGATCTTTAAACGATGCAAAATATCAAGAGTTCTACCTTAAACATCCTGGACTCTTTGGTATGACTTACAAGCTCCACCATTTTAGGCCAAATGCTATCGAAAAGAGTATCCGACAGCACATGGGGAACTGATGGGGGTCAGTAATGTCCTGAATGTCTACGAGTTGATGATCTTCTTTCGCGCGGTCCTCTTCTCCTTCAAACACAGATGTTCGGTACACAAGCTTTCCTGAGTGGTTGCCAAATCGCCTGGGGAATGGGTGCATGATTTCTGACAACAATCAGCCCAGAGTTGGAACTCAATCAATGAATGCTTGGCACTGTACAAATTCTTGAACTACAGCAATGTGCTCTTGGGAAGGTTAAGCAAATTTAGAATCATTGGATGTGTATCCCTTGAAGCCAGGTTGCTTGTCTGATGTTCAAGATCTTGATCATAACCTGCCAGTATTCCATACTAGGATTCAGAAGGCACTCAAAAGTCCTAAGCCATTCAACATCAGCTTCATGTTCATCCTTTTCCTGCCAGGTAGCTTCCGCCGCAGCTCAGACTACCTCTGGTTGAGTACGTGCTTAGCTGATAGTGGTGACTACTACTTTGTTGACTATCCATTATCTTCCACTGTAGCAAAGCTGAATTCCGAGTTCTTTGATTCTGACTCGCTTCTTCAGGTACGGCGTGAATTCATCTATGGCAGCGCTTCCCAGCCGAACTCAAAGCTTGGCATCGCCTATGAAGAGTCGATCATGGGAACGTTTCTTACTCAAGTAAGGCAGCATCACGGCTTCCATCTATCCGAGCGAGACATCCTTCTTCAAACACTGGTCGTAGGCCATAGCCAGGGAGCCGGTCATGCAGCAGTGATGGCTATTGACTTCGAACTCTGCGGTGTTCTGCTTATCGCCGGGCCTGCTGATTCCTATCAGCAGTTTCCATCTGAATGGACGGGGATGAAGGTAACCACTCCTAGCAGTCGACTCCGAATGTTTCTTCATGCTGAAGACAGGCATGCAAGGATGTGCTTGCATCATGCGACGATGTTGGGTTTGAAGAGAATTGATGTGCTTACTTCGTCGACCTCACTAGAGGACATCCTGCTTAGTCAGGTTGTAATTGACACAAGGCCACTCCCCCCGTTAAAGTCCCATGACTGTCTTACATTAGATACGGAAATGAGAGATGACCTCAACAGCCTCTACCTCACAGGCGTTATTAGGCATTATCAGGCGCATCTTCGTTCAGTAAGTTCCAGGCTTGAGCTCTCTCGTGTTGACTCCTTACCGGCTGCTTCGTTATGATTGATCTGATTCCAACCAGTTCAGCCTCCTCTATGTCGTCTATCCAACGCGATTCTAACGTTAATCAAGAACTAACTCTTTTGCCTGGCTTGGATGGCGACGAGGTCACTTCCCAACTGGAGGCCCTCATGGAGCTTGTCAATCTTGATAGCACAGTTGCAGGCCGTGAAAACAGTCTCGAATACAATACATTTACTCAGATTGTTTCACTCACGCACAAGGACACGGCAGAACCTATTATTGATGTATCGGAAGGCGATGACGGTGAGCACGACGTCGCGCCACAGCCAGCAAGCTCTGAACTCGTAACAGAACCGTTTACCGAAATGGAATCTGAAAATGCTCACAAGGCATTGTTCAGCTTTCTATTTGAACCCAGTGAATCTTCACAGGACTGTGAATCAACAGAATTGGTCCTTTCTGATGACCTAGTAGAGGATCTCCAGAATTTAAAAGATAGGATGCAGCATCGCTACAATGTGATTCGGCGTAATCTCTTTAGCAGTGTAAATGGTCATGGTTGAACCTATTTTTTTGCTGAGTCCTCCTCGGTCTTTCTCTTCGGTCGTTTCATCTATTCTCGGACAGCATCCAGAACTCTATTGCTTCCCCGAGCTACACCTGCTTTATCGAGATGACATCGGGCATCTACTATCCAATAAGTCAAATATTAAGTATGCAAGATTTGCACCAAGTGGACTTTTGAGAGCCATCGCTCAAGTTCATGAAGGCAAGCAAGATAGTGCTGCCTGCAGCCGCGCTTGGATGTGGCTTGTTAACAATCAGTCAATGACTAGCAAGGAACTTTTTGAGTATCTCTGCCAACCATTTTATCCTAAGGCTTGCATCGAAAAGTCTCCGCCGAATACCAAGACAATTGATCGCATGGTCAGGTTATTCAAGTTTTATCCAAATGCCAGATTCATTCACTTGACACGAAGTGTTGTTGGAGCTTCAAAGTCCTTGAAGGAGTTCTTCGAATTTCGACGCACAGTTCATAGTCCTGCCGCAGGACATCCAATGGTCAAGGAGAACTATGCATTAATGTGGTATGCAATGCATCGAAACATCCTGAAGTTTCGCTCCATTGTTCCACCGTCAAACTTCCTTACAGTTAGTGGTGAAGCAATTCTGTCTGATCCAAGAGTAGTTCTTCCTCAGATCTGTCGCTGGCTTGGTGTTTCAAGCGATAGCTCATGTATTGATGCGATGCTCAAGCCTGAAGAATCACCCTATGCCTTTTATGGTCCACGCATGGCACCTTGTGGCAATGATCCTAAGTTCATTACTAATCCGGAATTTAGGCAAATGAAACGCAAGAAATATTCTCGTGAGGTTGTTCGAGAGTTTCTCGCGTCAAATGGTAAGCCTGCCTTTACTAGCTACTATTTGAACAAGCTTGACGATCAAGATGCTATTGCTCGCTTAAAGTCATGGGACTTCTCCATGCTTGAACTGGTTATGGACATGGAGGCACAGCTTGGATACGCTTAAACAGTTAAGACTTCTTTCCGTTTCGCTTCCTATTGGAAGTCATGAGACGTGCCAAATTCTGGCTGGCCATCATTCCCCCAATGGGGTGGGACTTTGGATTATCCTTTCCTCAGACTCTTCTCGCAAGCTTGTCTACTGTACACCTTCACATTCAGATTCCTACTTTGTTCTCCCCTATAACTTCCTATACTTAGGTTCATCCTCAAATGGTCAGCTCTTTTTTCTTGCTGATGGTACTGAATCTGCCGCTCCAATCCTGTATGTTATCAGTTACCAACCTAATTCTGGTATCGCCGTAACCAAGACGGATCTGCATCTTGATCGTGACCAATGGGCCAGACTATTTGAGATCTGCCAATCGCATAAACCAGGATCTACCGATTCGACGCTTCATGACTCTCCGTTGCTGCATGACAACGTCCTAAACGAGTCAACCTATCCAAGCCTATTTGTACCCTACCATAGCCTACGTGATGTTCTCCTCGTAAAAGCCGTCCTTCAGCAGGGAGCATTTGAACTCACGTCCAAAACGGCACTATTGACTGCCATTAAAACAGTGAGGGCCATGTATCCCAATCTCACAGTTGTGGATGCTGTCGAGATTGGAAGTGACGTTGTTGCAGTTGTTGCAAACGACTCTTCGATCAGAACACTCAGTTGTGGCGTTGAGTCCCGGCTATTCATATGCAATGGCTCACCCACTCCCAGTCTTGTACTTGGACGCCCTATCTTCTCAATCGACAACAGACTATCAATATCTCCTGAATCGTCAAATCTGATTTACCCTTCATTGGGCCTGGTGCTGGCATCACCCTCCAGCGTCTCAACCACGCCACCAAAGGAGGCTGCGCCCTCTTTCAATGTCTACTCAATCAATTATACGACTTCATCACTATACTTCTCCGACGACTCTGGATCTACATTCACCCTTAGCGGCAGCATGGTCCATCACAATAGCGACCTTGTTCCAACGTTAACTCATCACTTGGATGATTCGCAAACTCTCATCTTTTCTTCTCGTCTTGACAGATCAGAAGTCTATTTCATAGACTTCTGATCAGCTGCGGCTCATTTACCTTGGATATCAAAGAGCTAGTCGCGTTAGGATACTCCCGCATCTATTCCTGAAGCCCCCACTTTCAGGAATGATGGCGCCCCCCACAATCTCACTCCCGGGGGTGAGGGACAAGACCAATGTGTCCTTACAGCGAGGCCGTCTAGCTGCAGTCTTCTGCGCAGCAGGGTGCTGATGTCAGGAGGAGATGGTGCCCGCCTCCGAGAAGGAGGCAGAAGGCTAGGGCGCTGTCGACAGTTCACGTTGTGCTCGAAACCGCTGGTCTCAACGACATCGAGCCCGGCGCCTACGGCCGGGAGGTCGGCATTTCCCTGCGCACTCTCAAGCGCTGGCGGCGTGCCGTCCTGGGTGGTGGGGACGGTCAGGACCACCGCAAAAGCAGCCCCCGCAATAACGCTCACCGCCTGAGCAAGGAGGAACACCGGCAGAACCTGCTCACTTCCCATCAGCCCGAATACGACTCGCTGCCACCAGGACAAATCATGCCCGCAATGGCGCGGATCAGGACCTATTCAACTCCTCCGGAGAACACTTCGTCTTCGGCTCCGAGTCCAGCCGTTACTGGGTGCTGCGCGCGCATGGTCGGGCCCATCGCTGAGCCGTACACAACAGTCATAGGAGCCACGGCCCGGTGCCGCGGCTGCGAGCGTATCGATCCATTGCTGTGTGGTCGTAAGACATCACCTGTCTGCCCACCACGGTGCGGGGTGTGGCTGTTTCTCTACCTGGTGATCGACGTCTGGAGCCGCTGGTTCTGCACGCTGACCACAGCAACGCCTTGCCGCAGACTTCTCGCGAAGATGGGCGGCACCACAACACGCTCAAGTTCGTACCACCCCATCAGTGGCATAGCGACCAGGCACTGATTGCAGCTACCACGTCCGCGGCAGAAACGTGTTCCATCCTGTGAACCAGCAAATCTGCCAATCTTGTCATTGATGCTAAAAGCTGGGTGTCAATGATGCACTCAATCGATGGGATGCGATTCAATGCATGAGAGATTCGGATGGCATGGATCTTTTGGGTTTAGGGGAAATGGATAGTTCATGTGGGTGAACTGTCGCGCAGCTAACATCAGCATCCGTGATTCCATCAAACCAAGAATCATCAGTGGAACGCAAAGGCTCCATAGCCACAGCGATCACCCAATCGCTGGAGACAAGTCCCTCTCCGGCGAAGCTCAGCGTTGAGAAGGAGGCAGTAAAAGAATATGGAAGACCGCTAATCACGGTGCAGTCCGCAGGAATATCGATGGAAAGCAAGCGGAAATCCGCCTGTACAACTGCTCCACCAAAAAGCTTGAATCCGGCTTCGTATATTGCCCAGACACAACAACAATACTGATCCATCTGCCAATGATGTGGCGGGATGGGGAGCGGCCAGCGCATAAAGGCAAAGATGGCTGTCCAATCATGCCCAGAGATGTGTTCAATATCGACACCAAATGGCTGACTATCAGTAATGCCAACGAGAACCAGGCCTTTGGAATGGGAAACAGAAACATGTAACTCGTTGAGAATCGCCTGATGCAGATAGAGTTTTGGTGGACGAGCTGGGAGACCATAGAGGGAAAGCTCTTTAGCGGCAACAGGGGACAACTGAAGCCATCTCCATAGCAATAACTTAGCGGCAAGCCGGCTAGTAACATAATCAGAAACTCTTGAAGGGTGATTACATGCCGACAGATATCTCTGCTCGCAAGAAGATAGATACTTGTGAGAGAGTTGTTTGCTCAAGAATGGGTCAACTGCCCGTACAAGCATTAGTTGCACTGATCAATCAACCTGACTGAAGATTTGCTTTGAGGTGGCATCAGCGCTAGCCAGAATCGCCATGATGGTTCGGCTGTGCTCCAGCAGCAGCTGCTGCTGCAAAGCTGGATCCTCCTGTGAGCCAACCAATTCGGAAGAGTGGGAATGAAGGGCAGAAGCCCGGATGCCAGGTGAATTTGATTCAACAGGAGAAGGAATGGACTTCTCCTCCTCGATAGGTATCAATTGGGCTGTTGACGCCTGCCGATCTGTGTTGGCAGCAGTCGGGGAATCCGTAGACAGGGAAGCAAGAAACTCCTTGAGACCTGTGGAGTTGTACTGAGGGATCTCGGAGAGAACTGAAACAGCAGCGGCAGGCCTCGTCACCATCGTCAAGCCAGTCCTATAGCGCTCAATAAAGAGGCCATCGAGAGCATCAAGGTCTAGGTCTAGACCAGACGTCCATAAGGTTGCTATCGATTGCAGGAAGGCAGTGGTGCTGTCTTTACGAGAGGTGCCGAGCGAGACGGCGACGATATCAGAGCATTCAGAAAGAGCTTCTTTAGTGTAACTAGTCAACGTTGTATTAGGACCCAACTCAACAAAGTACCTAGCTCCATCGGCATACATATTCCGAATTGTCTCCTCGTATCTAACAGGATTAACCCACTGGTCAATGAAGATGCGTGTGCCCTCTTCATAGTCATTGGGATAAGGCTGAGTGGTCAGGCAGCTGTACACAGTTGCATGCTGAGGCTCAATCCTTATCGAATGAGGGAATTGGCGGTAGAGCTTTCTGTGTGTTTCAGCTCCTTGCTGAAAATAGCGAGTATGATAAGGCCGTGTTAGAGGAGTTGGCAACAGAGATCCACCTGCGGCGAGCACATTCTCCTCAAGCTCCTTGCTGAAGGCAGCCTCAGAAAAGACAATACGCTGCGAGCGACAATTATCTGAAATGAGTGACCATTCTCTACGACGTTCAAGGATCTCCTTTAGCTGGGTAGATTCAAGACCGGAAATGGCAAACGTAGATCCTTCGGGAAACTCATCGATTGAATCTGCCTGAGAAAAGAAATCATGAATCTGCCTTACTCTCGTCCGAAGGTCGTCTTCGTTCTTCATTGTGGTAAGACTGCCTGAAAGCATTACTGCATTCGATTCTCCTTGGCTATGACCAATAAGCTGGTCAGGCCTAAGTCCAATCCGAGAGGCAATCTCGTAGAAAGACATCAGGCAAGCAGCTATGATTTGCGTGGCCGAGTCTTGGGCAAAAAGAAGTTCCATTCGCTTTGCATTGGCCGATTTAGCACAATCAAGATCTGCGTTCGGCATACTGGTAACCAAGCCTAGTGAAATATCCCGATCCAAGGCTCCGTCCATGAAGCTGTACCAATAGGAAAAGAGATCAATACTCTTTGTGAGATCACTAAGCATTTCTGGAGACTGAACACCTTCTCCAGGAACCAGAAATGCAACCTTACCCTTTGAGCTTGTCGACTCCGAATAGATAAAGTTACGTCCACGATGTCCCTGAGAAGATGGGTTGCCACCTAGCCAAGCAGATGCATCCTGCAACCCTTCACTGAGTTTCATGAGTGACGGCGCAAAGACAACGAGCCTGAGCGAAGCCTCTGCGGTCTGCTCCTTGGCAGGCGATCTGCGGATGAGAACCGCCTGCTGGATCTCATCAACATCAATGTCAGCGATCAATGACTGCAACTCGGCACGGGAGCTTGCCTCCAGAAAGGCTGCTCGACCAATCGTGGTATAACCATGCTGCTTGTACTGAAGCAACCCACGGTACGTTCTTCCAGACAGATCAGTTGCAAGGGGGGCCCCTGAATTCTCAGCGGTATCGGGAGTGTTTGAGACTTGGTATGGGAACAGAACTACTGGGGACGAATTTCGTTGATCAGGGGCGGTAAACTCCTGAAGAAGTAAGTGGCCGTTAATCCCACCAAAGCCAAACGAATTGATGGCAGCCACACGTGGCTTGGATGGTGAATGCACCCAACGCCGCAATGTGCGATTGATATAGAATGGAGTTGAATGGTCAGCAACAGCCTCTAACGGATCCGGGCAGATCGAAGGAGGAATTAGCCTGTTCTGCAAAGCAAGAGAGATTTTGATAATGCTAGCCACCCCCGATGCGGGTATCGTATGGCCGATCAATGACTTGATTGATCCAATGGCAATGGTTGAAAGACCACGATGACAATCACCAAAGACCTCAAGCATTGAGGATAGTTCTGTGTTGTCGCCATGGGGGATTCCTGTTGCATGAACCTCCACCAAGGAAACATCCGACGGCTCAAGGCTACATTTTTCGTAGGTCCGTTTCATCGCGACGACTTGTCCTTGGCGGTTTGGAGCCAACAGCCCTTCGCCCTTTCCATCACTGGCCAGTGCAACTGACCGAATGATGGAATAAATCGTATCTCCAGACTGCACCGCATCCTCAAGGCGTTTTACTGCGACAAAGCCCACACCTTCGGAAAGAAGCGTTCCGGATGCGGATTTTGACATCGGGAAAATACCCTCTTCAGACAAAGCATTAATCGTGCAAAATAACTGGTAGATAGGAAAGTTCATTGTTGCCTGGACACCACCGACCAACATCAAGTCGGCATCGCCAGCGTCCAATTGCTTGATTGCATGATCAATTGCAATCATGCCAGACGTACATGCGCCATCCACAAGGTAATTCGGGCCAAGGAGGCCAAGCCTGTTGGCGATTGTTCCAGAGACTACGTTGGATATCAGGTTTGGTGTTATAGCCGGATCAGCAACCAACTCATAGGTCGATGAAAGGAGTGAGCGTAGCTGCTTTCTGCGCTCACCTTTAAGAACAGCACCGACAGAATCAGCAAGAACATCAATAAAATGCTCCATGATCATGCCGTTCATCAACGCCCCTACGATGCCTCGATGAGGATGGTCACCCATCCCAACCACCACACCTGTACGCTCATGAGGAATCCAATCCGGCGCACGTCCGCGCAACCCATCAGCCATGGCCTCGGCGGCCACTTGCAGGCAGAGATACTGAGATGGGTCTCCTTCAACTAGGTTAGGAGGGAACGCAAACCGAATGGAATCAATCCAGCTGTTATTAGCGATAGATCCATACTTCTTTGTATAGATCGTAGAGTATGATTCGCGCGGATTTGATCTATCTTGGAATTGATTATAGTAAGCCCTAGACCAAGAATCGCTCATTTCTGTCAGAAGTGATTCACCCCTGACGAGTGCATCCCAGTATGATGAAGTATCTTTGATTCCCGGATATCTGCAAGCCATGCCTACAATTGCGTAGCCCTGCATAGAAACCTTGTGACTCATATCAGGCTAGCATGAGTATGTCCAGACGGGACTGTGGGAACACCGCCAAAACACGGAGACAACATGGCGGGGGGCAGATAGCGTAGGTCTTACCGCAAGACGTACTGAATGGTCCGAATGAGAGCAGGAACCCTGACGTAACCATGACTTCTCCGTCTCCATTCGTGGCAGGAGGGGATGGCCAGGCCCAGCGATGCGTTTACACGAGGAGTGACCTGGTTAAGGCTCTCGGTAGTCAATTCATCGCGATACAGCAAGCCAACAGCTATTCCTAGCAGAATCACTAAAATGTGAAAGTCATCTTGGTTACCAATCATTGAAATCATGCTGTTGACTGGCATCGATTCAACCGTGCTAGGCCAAGCAAAATGACAGGGCCCATGCCGGTAAACCTCAACAATCACAGGAGCATGCTGATGCCTTCGCTGGCCAACTTGATCTGACAAGTGGTCAAAGCCATCGCCTCAACCCAGGCCATCTCTATGGTATCTGGGTCAGTTCAGCCTGGGTTGGTTGAGCCCATGGACCAGATGATCTGTGACCTTGCCACAGATACTGCGGTGCAGGAAGTACATAGGAGAAGATGAAGGGTGGTGCAGATAACCAGTGACTCCACCAGACCGTTCGATTGACCTTTAGTCATTGTAATCACAAGCCCGTGAAGGACTCATCAAGTCGAGTAGGGAGACAACACCGAGAATGATGTTGCTTCGATGTAGACTGATAAGAAAGGCCCTTTCCAGCGGCTGGCCTTTACCTATCAGTTATCGGCGTTATCTCATCGCTTGAGAAATGCAAGGATGGCCGCTCCCGTCGTACTGCCAGGCTTTCCGATGCTGGTATGCATTGCCTTATGATCATACCCATGAGCCGAAAGGGATGCATTGAAAGCGGAACATCCATTCAGCGTATTGGCGAATGACCTGATTTCGGCTTGCTGACTCTTGGGACGTTGCGTTGAATACATGATCATCACATCGGTGGCTGATGACTCTTTCGGGCATGATGATTTAACAAGCTGAGCGGGAACCCATTTGGCGATAGTAGAGTTCTTACCTGAGCCACTTACGGCTTTCTTACCAAAGATAATCGCCAGACTGTCCTTGTATCTTCCAACTTTACCCGTGTACCAGTTCGAGTCATTCAGAATAAACTTCTGATATGCATCTGCTGACGTTCCATACTGTGGACTAGTGGCAAGAAGCGATGCCAGGTATGCACCTGCTGAATGTCCCATGATGGCAGCATCATTCATCGAGCATGATGGGTTGACCCTTCCAAGATTGCCCTTGAGCCATGCAGTGGCAGAAGACAGTGCAGACATTTGCTGCTCGATCAGACCTGGGATGGGACGCCCGTAGACTGGATAATTGAGTGAGACAAGGCAAAAGCCATTACGATTAAAGAGTTCCGGCATAGAGCCGACGCTCCTCTTATCTCCTCTCATCAGAGAACCTCCGTGAACATAGACTAGTGTCGGGCATGGACGTCCGGAAGTTTGCTTGCATGGATAGATATCAAGCTTGTTACTGCCAATTGGAGCGCCCGAGATCAATGGAGAGTAAGCAGTTCCACTCGTCGACACATTGACTGGTTTGGATGCTGCTGATTGCCTTTGTCCCTCAACGCGACGCTTGAATGGCCGTGCCATGGCACAACTTGAGAGCATCGTATCCATCAGAAGAAACGCTGTCAGCATCAAAAGATGGAACCTCAGCTTTCTTGGTGACTTACCAGAAGAAACTGCGGGCAATACAGAAGGTTGATTGGCAGCAGCGGCATTGAAAGAGCTCGACTGTGGGGCCATGTATGGGTGTGCCTCAATACGTGAATGGTCAGAACTTGTCATAACTAAATCTTCCATGTGATCACCCTTGATGTGCGCCATTACGGTGTTCAATGCGAACTCGGACATCCTGAGCATCCTACAGGGCTTGGCGAAATGCACCATAGAAGTGGCTTCGATGAGTCATCCGATCGATGCGTGTGGACATCTGCCTCAACCCTTGATCTTCAACCCTGACACCTTCTCTCGCAGTCACTTTCAGGCAACGACAGCTGCAGAAGGATCCACAATGGCTGACACGGTTCTGGTTTTCGGTTGGTCTTGGTCACAGCTCCGCCACGACAGACACATTGCGGTCACTTTCACCACGAACAACTCCTCCTCAATCCACATTCACTACCAGTATTGACTTTCTTTGTGGGGCGTGGTTAGAAACTGAACAATGTGCCGCCAGCCTTGACGATAACGTCGTGACAACTGTCACTCCTGGGCTGCTCTCCAAGCTTCCCAGGGCAAGGGTGCTGCCAGAATCCGTATCGGCTCTTCTGGCGGCTTCTTGATCCACACCACTTCTGGCTCGCGCCAGCAGAGGCTGGATCGGCGCCATTGCAGGCAGAATCAGCTGGCGATGACGGGAAGGCGCCGCATGGTGAGCAGTTCAATCAAGGCAGCGGCTCCTCCATCGCAGGATCGCTCAGTGATTTCCGCTGCTGCAACAGGTGGATCAGCAGCACGGTACCCAGCGCATTGGACAGTCGTCCTGCATTGGAGCTGCTTTAGGAGTTGAAAGACTCGCTAAGTCGACCAGTGCATCTCAGAGCCCCGGCTTGTTCATCTCAGCGAGAAACTTCTCACGGATTGCGTGACTTGGCCATGGATTCCTCGTCATTGCCGCCTCTCGGCAGCTTGTCGGCCGAAACCACAGCCAAGTGATGAGATCCCAAAAGAATGATCAGGGACGGTGATGTGTTTTACTGTGTTCTTTTTTACTGTGTTCTTATTGTATTCTGGGACTTGGGTCGCTCAAGCCTGCCCGTCGGTAAACCTAGGGGTCGCCACACCATCGGATCTGTGGCAGTAGCGGGGATGGTTCATGCGGGAATGTTCATGCATAGTAGCCATGCATGGACCTGACTTGACAGTGACCGCCCCCGACGCCTTGGTTCTGATCCGTTCAGGGTGTCGTTGAGCGCATGGCGTTTCCCTTCCTCACCGGCCATGGGGCCGCTGCCTTCGGCTCCAGCTTCACGGCCATCACCCTGGCCGAGCTGGGCGACAAGACCTTCTTCATGGCCCTGATCTTGGCGACCCGCCATCGGGCCCGCTGGGTGTTCATCGGTTCCTTTGCGGCCCTCACGGCCGTCACGCTCATCTCGCTGGGCATGGGCTATGGCCTGCGGGAACTGCTGCCAGCCAGCGTGGTGCCGTGGCTGGCAGCTGCGTTGTTTCTCGGCTTCGGCATCAAGCTGCTGATCGACGCCCAGGCCATGGCACCGGGGGCTGCCGCGGCTGAGGCCGGAGATGCGGAAGAGGCCGTTGAGGCGGCCGAGCGCCGCTACCGGATCACCACGCCGCTGGCAGTGATCTGGGAATCCTTCGCGCTGGTGTTCATCGCCGAGCTGGGAGATCGCACCCAGTTCGCCACCATCTTTCTTGCCACGGCGCCCTCTTTCCCCTTCGGCGCGCTGCTGGCGGGCACCCTGGGCGGCCATGCCCTGGTCACCGGGCTGGCGGTGGGAGCCGGCAAGTGGATCGGCCAGAAGATCAGCGAGCAGATGCTCTACCGGCTCAGTGGCGGTCTGTTCCTGGCCTTCGGCCTGTTCGCCCTGCAGCAGGCCATGCGCTGAATCCCGCCGGCTTGCGCTACGGATCACCGCGCCAGGCGGGTCAAGGGGCTGTGGATCGAGGGGCCCGACGCATTGCCCCGGTCGTGTCTGTTGCGCAAGGTGTCGGCGCCCCCTGGCAGAGGCGGCCTGCGCCGGCTCACCACGCGGCAAACTCTCCAGACGACCTCTTGACTCTCCAGCTGAGAGGAGACCATACGGTGAGGCTCACTGCCTGATCAGCCATGACGCCCGCCCGCCTACCACCACCTGTGCGGCTGCATCGCATCGCCATCTCCGGCCACGTCTGCCCCTATGGCGAGCTGGCGGTAGGCCTGCTGCAGGAGCTGGGCATTCCCTACGACGACCATCTGCTGCTCAGCCAGGAGGAGGTGGAGCGATTCAAGGTGGCCCATGGGGTGAGCACCACCCCGCAGGTGTTCGCCGCGGGCGAACGCATCGGCGGCTACTCAGAGCTGGCCCGGCGGCTCGGGGTCAAACCACGCCAGCCGGGGGGTCGTAGCTACAGGCCAGTCATCACCGTGTTTGCCATCGCGGCGCTGATCGCGCTGGCGCTCGGCAACGGCGCGGGGGGCTTCATGGGGATGGCGCTGGCGCTGCTGGCCTGCCTGAAACTGATGGATCCACCGGCGTTCAGCCGTTCCTTCCGCAAGTACAACGTGCTGACCCGGTGGCTGGGGGGTTACGCCAGCGTGTTCCCCTACCTCGAACTGCTGCTGGGTCTGGCGCTGCTGGCTCGCCTCGAGGCCGCGCCGATCGCCCTGCTGGCGCTTGCCATGGGCCTGGAAGGTGGGGTGTCGGTGATCAAGGCGGTCTATGTCGACAAGCTCGACCTTGATTGCGCCTGCGTGGGCGGCAACAGCCGCACCCCACTGGGCCTGGTGAGCGTGCTGGAAAACGGGGCGATGGTGGCCATGGGGCTGTGGATGCTGCTGAGGGGTTGAAGGGCAACGCCACGGCGTGCCCGGCAGGTTCCGCAAACCTGGAGCCACACGGCAGCCCGCAGCCCACTTGACTCTCCAGTAGGGGGGAGACCATACGGTGGGGCCAATCCAGCCCGACCCCATGCGCACCTTCCCTGCTCCCGCCGCATTGATGGGCCTGGCCACCGCCCTCGTGCTGGCAGCCCCCGGCCTGGCCCAAACTCCCCCGGACCTGCAGCGCCACGCAGACCACCACGGGCAGCACGGCGACCATCACGCCGTACCCGGAATGACCGGCACACCGGGCAACACTCCCGCGGCCAGGCCAGCCCCAGGCGATGCCGGCCATGACCATAGCCACCACGACCACAGCAGCCACGCCCATGACGTGGGCCCTGCAGGCGCCACCTACGACCTGCGCTTCATCGACGGCATGGTTCAGCACCACACCGGGGCGCTGCGGATGAGTGAAATCGTCTTCGGCATCGGCCAGCCGGGCGTGGGGGCGCTGGGCAAGGCGATCTGGCGCGATCAGGCCAATGAGATCCGGGCGATGGGCCTCTGGCGCCGGGCCTGGTACCCCCAGGCGCCCGTCTATCCCGTGGCGCTGGCCAGCGGTGGGGATCCCAACAGCCTCAGCGGCCTCACCCGTATGAGCCAGGCCCAGATCGACGGCATGCGCATGATGGGCGCGCTCCCTACACCGCAGAACCGGGTGGTGTGGTTCCTCGAAGGCATGCTCGACCACCACGGCGGCGCACTGGTGATGGCGCACGATGCTCTGGCCAAGAGCACCAACCCCACGATCCGTCGGTTTGCCCGCGGGGTGATCGTGGCGCAGCGCGCCGAAATCATGGAGCTGCGCCGGATGCTGGCTGTGGAGGGCCTGCGCAAGCCTGAGTACTACCGCTACGACCCCCTGTTCCGGCTCTGATCAAGTCCCGCTGTACCGCAGGCTGAAGCCCCCAGCAGAAAAGGAGAGAGATCGGATCAGCCTGGGGCCCCGCCGTGATCAGTTGCAGCCCTGCACGGAGATGCGATAGCTGAAGCCCAGGGCGCCCGGGTCGTTGCTGGCTCCCACCTTGAAATTCATCTGGCTGGCCTGTTTGCCCGGAATGGCAGGGAACGGACCGAACATGCGGCCTCGGCCGATCGGCGGGTTCATCGATTCATTCACCACCTGAAGGTTGGAGCCATCGGTGAACTTCATGAAGGCCTCCACCGGATAGGTGGCATTGGCGTCGGAAGAATTGGCGGTGAAAAAGAACTTGAAGCTGCTGTAGGGCTGATCAACGATGAAATCGGTGTTCCAGTTGGTTTTGCCGAAGATCCTGCCCGCACCCACCGACTTGGCCACGATCGGACTGCCCGTGCCACCAATCGGCTGCAGAAACCGGCACGTCTGCGCTGTGGAGGCGACGCCAGTCGAACCGATCAGCAGCGGCACAGCCAGCAGAGGAAGCAGGCGGGAGAGCATGAGTGGCATGCGAGTGGCGGCGATCGTAAGGCGCTGCTGAAACGTTGAGAACGTTTTACCTCCATGGCCTGAGAACACGCTCACAAATCCCCCCTCGGCCGTCGGCCCCATCCACGGCGGCGGCCCAGCAGAGCAAGGCGGCTGTCGGGCTCAGGGGCTAGGTGATCACCAGTGACTCAGCTCGCAGCGTCGTCAGCTTCCCCGTCCTCGTCAGCGTCACCGTCCTGCTGCAGCTCCAGATTGACCACCACCGGCGCATGGTCGCTGGGCTGGTCGTGGCCCCGCTCCCCCTTGTCGATCACGCAGCCGGTGGAGCAGGCGAGCAGCTCCGCACTGAGATAGATGTGATCGATCCGCCAGCCCCGGTCGCGGTCCCAGGCACCGGTGCGGTAATCCCACCAGCTCCAGTGGCCGCTGTCGGGCTCGAACACGCGGAACACATCCACCAGCCGCTCCCCCAGCGCCGCCGTGAGCGCCTCGCGCTCCGCCGCGCTGGCCATGATGCCGCCGCTGAGGCGCTCAGGATCGTGGATGTCGCGGTCGTCAAGGGCGATGTTGAAGTCACCCACCATGCAGAGCGGATCGCCTTCCTGCTCCTGGGCCGCCAGATAACGGCGCAGGCAGCTGAGCCAGGCCAACTTGTACGCATACTTCTCCGACGTCAGCGCCGAGCCGTTCGGCACGTACAGGTTGAGGATCCGCACGCCGTCCACCAGGGCGCTGATCACCCGCTTCTGTTCCCCCAGCGCCACGGCTTCGGGGTCGCCGGGCAGCAGGGCCTCAAAACCGACGCACACCTGCTCGAGCGGCAACAGGCTGAGAATCGCCACCCCGTTGTAGGCCTTCTGGCCGCTGATCACCACTGCGTAGCCCAGGGCGGTGAAGGCTTCGGCGGGGAACTTGCCATCCTCCACCTTGGTTTCCTGCAGGCACAGCACATCGGGCCGCTCCCGCTGCAGCCAGGCGGTCACCTGTTCCAGTCGCATCCTGATGGAGTTCACATTCCAGGTGGCGATGCGCATGGGCGGAGGCGTCAGTCGAAGACCCCTAGCATTGACTCACGTTCCGTCACCTCAGGTCACCCGTCATGGTCCGTCCCGTGGCTCTTGCGGCCCTTGCCGTGCTCGCCGTGCCGCTGACGATGCCTGAGGCACGCGCTGACAACCCCTACGCGCCGCCCACCAAGCAGCAGAACGTGTTCGACGGCCCGGGCGAGCGGCCCAAGAGCGTGCTCGATGCCACCAACCCGCTGGAGCTGATGAACCAGCTGCGCCGCAGCAGTGCCATGGACAACGCCACACCGCCGGGCGACGCCATCGACCGGGCGCTCAGAGAGATGGAGGCGCAGCCCACGCCGGGTTCTGCGGGAGTGAAGGGGCCGTAGGAGCCCCAGCGCCTGTGGCCCCATCCGGGCTGCTGATGGACGGCGCCGGCGGATCGCTGGTGGGGGCCGGGTTCTTGGTGGCTGTTCCCTTCGTTGGCCGCTGCAGGGGTTTCAGGCCCCAGCTGGCGGCCACCTGATCCACCCGTGCATCCCATTGCTCGGGTTTCATCGCCCGGGCCTTGGCGATCAATTCCAGCGCCAGCTTGCTGTTCCCCTGCTGTTGTTTGAGCAGGGCACGGGCCAGCACAGGCCGCACATCGCCGGGGAAGCTGGCGGCAAGGCTGCGGTAGAGGCCATCCGCCTGCTCCAGCTGGCCGCGCTGCAGCATCAGGTCGGCGAGGATCAGGCCGATCGGCAGGGCCTGGGGCTGGAGCTGCGGCTTGGTGGCCGCCACATAGGCGCTGGTGAGGTGCGTCTGGGCCTGGGCGCCGCGCCCCTGTTCCAGCTGCAGCAGCGCCATCAGCTGCAGGGCCTCGATGCGGTCGGACTTGAGGTTGAGCAGCTGACGCACTTCCCGTTCGGCGCCGGCCCGATCGTTCTGGTCGCGGCGTAGCTCCGCCAGCAGCAACCGCAACGACCAGCGATCGGGCTGTTGATCCGCCATCGCCTCCAGCAGCTGGGTGGCCTCCGCCGGTTGCTCCAGCGCCAGCAACAACTGCAGCAGGCGCCGCTGCTCCACATCACTGGCCTGGCCATCGGCCTGTTGCTGCCGCAACCGCAGCATCTCCTGCTGCAACACCTGGCGGGAACGGAGTTCGGCACTGGTGCTGGGGCCTTGCCGGCCAAGCCACCAGCCGCCGATGAGCGAGGCCAGCACCAGCAGGGCCACGCCGAAGCCCGCCAGCAGCCCGGAGCGCCTGGAGAGGGCTGAGCCGACGGACGAACGGGGCGACATGTGCAGGGGTGGCTGCGGCAAGTCTGACGCCTGAAGGCACAGCTAGATTCCGCTCCGGGCCGCGGAACGGCGGATCACCCCTGATCACGCCCCCAACACCCTGATCCCGTCAGGAGTTCGCTCCCGCAGGATCCCCCGCCAGCCCTCTCTGCCAGCGCCCGCTCCAATGCGCCTCCATCCGATTTCCCCGGTCACCGAGCCGATGCAGTACCGGGCCATCGGCGTGGTGCAGGGTCAGTACGTGGCCACCGATCCGGAGCACGACACCCGCGGCTTGATCCGCACGGCAGACGGCACCGAGCTGGAAGCGGTGCTGCTGGGCCGGGTGCTGAGCCTGGTGCGACGTCGCCTCGATCCGGACAGGCCCCACCTGTGGGTGGTGTACCCCCGCTGCCGCGATACCGGCACCCTGCACCTGCAGATCGTGGGCGTGTGGGAACCGAGCACCCTGCTGGCCGCCGAAGCAGATGCTCCCGATGCGGATGCTGCTGCCGATCCCACGGTGGACCAGCTGCCGGAAGGCGATGGCTACTTTTCCGTGCGGGGTGAGCTGGTGTTCACCCGGCCGGAGAGCGGTGAGCTGGTGGTGAAGGTGCGCCAGCAGGCCCGGGGCGAGGAAACCCGCCCGCAGCCGTTCAAGTTGCAGCTGCGCGGCGAGATCCCGCTGGAGCATCTGCGTCACTTCGTGGCCCTGCACCTGCGCCGCGATGGCCAGGCGCTGCGGGTGGAGTCGTATGAGGTGATCGGTCCGGTGGCCCAACGGGGCAATCGCGGTGGCAAAGGGCGTGGCAACGGGCGGGATGGTGTCGGCCGTGGCGCCCCCCGCGGCGGTGACCGCCGCGCCGGTGCTCCGGTGGGATCGGGCGCCAGCGGGGCGCCGGCCAGCGGAGCAGCAGCGGGCAGCCCTGTCCGCGACCCTCAACGCACCGCCATCCGGCGCCCGGGGAGCTGAGGCCATGGCCACGCCTGGTCCCGCAAAGCCGGTGGGGGATGGGTCCACCGCCGCGCTCAACGCCGGCATCGCCGTGGCGACGATCACGCTGCTGGCGGTGCTCGGCCCGGTGCTGGGTCTCTCGCCCTGGATCATCGCCCTGGCCGCAGGCAGCGCCCTCACCGCGCTCAGCCTCGATGCGTTGCGTTTCGGGGGACGCGGCGGCCACCTGCTGGCTGAAGCACTGCCGGGTGGTGCGGGGCGGCTGCACCGGATCGCGGTGCACGAGGCCGGCCATGCCCTCGTCGCCGACCACGACCAGCTGCCGGTGCGGCGGGTGCTGGTGGGCAGCCTGGCCTGCCTGCGCGAAGGACTGAGCGCCAACGGCAGCACCGAATTCGAGCTGCCGGCCCACGCCAAGTTGCCGGCCGAAGAGCTGCGCCGCTGGAGCCGGGTGCTGCAGGCGGGCATGGTGGCCGAACAGCTTCTCTACGGCAACTCGCGCGGCGGCTCCGACGACAAGGCCCTGCTCGGGCGTCTCTGGGGTCTCTCCGGCTTTGATGTGGCCACCGCCCAGCTGGAGCAACGCCGCGCCCGCCGCGAGGTAGAGCAGCTGCTGCGGGCACGGCAGAACGAGCTGGAAGGGCGCGCCGAGGCCCTGGTGGCCGCCGCCCCGCGTCTGCTGCGCAGCACGGAGCCCCAGGCGGCACCCACCCCCGGCTGACCGCCATGGCGCTGGCCTATCTGGATTGTCCGACCGGGGTGGCGGGCGACATGCTGCTGGCCGCCCTCTTCGATCTGGGCCTGCCGCGCTCCGTGGTGGAGGTCCCCCTGGCGCAACTCGGTCTGGCCGGCGCCTACCGCCTCACCGTCACCGAGGCCCGCAGCGGTGGCCAGCGCGGCGCCCGCGTCTCGGTGGAGGGCCTGGAGCCGCATCCGCCGCACCGCCACTGGCTGGAGCTGCGCGAGCAGATCGGCGTGGCGCCGCTGGAGCCGGCCCTGAAGCAGCGGGTGCTGGCGGTGTTCACCCGCCTGGCCGAAGCCGAGGGCCGGGTGCACGGCCATGCCCCTGAGCAGGTGCACTTCCATGAGGTGGGGGCCGTCGATGCCCTCGTCGACATGGTGGGCGTGTGCGCCGGGCTGCTGCACTTCCAGGTGGAGCCGCTGATCTGTGCGCCGCCGCCGGCCGGTCACGGTACGGTGCGCTCCGCCCATGGCCTGCTGCCGCTGCCGGCCCCGGCGGTGCTGGAGCTCGCGCGCGCGCGGCAGGTGCCCCTGGCCGGCGCCGCTGAGCTGCCGGCCGGGGAGCTCACCACCCCCACCGGCATGGCGCTGCTGAGTGAATGGGCCACGGCCTTCGGCGCCCAGCCCTCGATGGTGCCCAGCGCCGTGGGCATCGGCCTGGGTCACCGCGTGCTCGATCGACCCAACCTGCTGCGGCTCTGGCTGGGCGAGGCCAGCGCCCCCCCGATGGCCGGGCACATGCTGCTGGAAACGGTGCTGCTCCAGCAGGCGCAGATCGATGACGCCAGCGCCGAAGATCTGGCCTTCCTGGCCGACGAACTGCGCCGGGCCGGTGCCCTGGAGGTGTTCAGCCAGCCGGCATTGATGAAGAAGGGACGCAGCGGCGTGCTGCTCAGCGTGGTGGCACACCCCCAGGCGGCGCCAGCGCTGCGGGCGATCTGGTGGCGGCATGGCACCAGCCTCGGGGTGCGGGAGCAGCTGCAGCAGCGCTGGTGCCTGCCGCGCCACCAGGCCCAGCTGGCCACCCCCTGGGGGCCGGTGCGGGTGAAGGTGTCGCTGCTGCCCGATGGCCAGCGCCAGCTCAAGGCCGAGCACGACGACCTGATCGCCTTGGCCAGGCGCGAGCAGCTCAGCCTGCGGCAGGTGCGCGCGGCGGTGCAGCAGGCGCTCGCCGACCCGGCCGCCCTGGCCGAGCACAATGCGGCGGCGATGCCGGACCAGGACTGATGCCCAACCTGCGCCACCTGGTGACCTCCCTGCCCGGCGGCGTGCGGCTCTGGGCGAGCCTGCTCAGCTTCGGCTTTCTGTTCGCCGCCCTGCTGGCCAATGCGCCGCAACTGCTGGCACTGCGACTGGATCCACAGGGATGGCTGTGGCTGGTGGTCGGCACGGGGGTAAGCCTGCTGAGCCTGGTGGTCAACGGGCTGGCCTGGAGCGTGGGGCTGCAGTGGCTGGGGGCACGACCCCGCTGGGACACCTGCGTGCGGCTCTACCTGCGCAGCAACCTGCTCAAGTACCTGCCCGGCGGGTTCTGGCACCTGGCCTCACGCGTGCAGTCGCTGCGGACGGGGCCGGAAGCGCCAGCCGCCGATTGCCCCACGCCTCAGGCGCCCCATCCGCTGGCCAGCCGCGAGCCCGTGGGCACGGCACTGGCTCTGGTGGCCGTGCTGCTCGATCCCCTGCTGGCGGCGAGTGCCGCCCTGGCAATGGTGCCGATCGGCGGCTGGCAAGACGGGCTGGCACTGGTGGCGCCGCTGCCGTTGATCGGCCTGATGCCGGGTTGGTCGAACCGTGTTCTGAACCGGCTGCAGCGGCAGCGGGCGCGCCAGCTCTCGCTCGATGACGCCACTGACAAACTGCCGCCGGTGTCTCTGCCCGGCTACCCGCTGCTGCCCCTGCTGGCCCAGGTCCCGTTCGTGCTTTTGCGCTTCGCCGGCTTTGCCTGCGCCGTGATCGCCTTCGATCAGCAGCTGTCACTCAGCTGGCCGGTCTGGCTGGCGGGCTTCGCCCTGGCCTGGACGGCCGGGCTGGTGGTGCCGGGTGCTCCCGGGGGCCTCGGGGTGTTCGAAGCTGTGCTGGTGCTCCGGCTCGGCGGCCAGGTGCCGGAGGCGCCGTTGCTGGCGGTGGCCCTCAGCTACCGCGTGGTTGTCACCGTGGCCGACCTGTTCGGGGCACTCACGGCCCGCCTGGACGAACATCTGGCCAGTGAACGCGCCTGATCGGTGCACAGGCTGTCGAGAACGGAACAATCACGACAACGCCATGGTCTGTCCAGGATTCGCAACAGCATCTATTGTTGAGAAGCACAGCCGCCCACCTGGTGCCCACCCGTTCAGCCATTGGTAGGGGCCAGGTTCCCGCGATTCCTGAAGGCCTGCGCAACAGCCTCCACGGCCGCGGGCAGCGGCTGACGCCCCAGCGCCAGCGGGTGCTCGATCTGTTCCGCCGCATCGGTGAAGGCAGCCACCTGAGTGCCGAAGAAGTGCACCAACGGCTGCTGGGGGAGCAGACGCGCGTGTCACTGGCCACTGTGTACCGCACGTTGCGCCTGCTCAGTGCCCTGGAGCTGCTGCGGGAACTGGAGCTGCCGGAAGGCGGACGGCGCTTTGAGCTGGCCAGCGACAGCCACCGCGATCACCACCACCTCGTATGCGTGAGCTGCGGCCGCACCGAGGAGTTCGACAGCGCGCAGGTGATGGCAGCAGGAGAAACGGCCGCCCAGACCCACGGCTTCCGCCTGCTGGAGTGTGTGCTCACCGTGCGGGCGCTGTGTCCCCGCTGTGCCGCTGCGGCCCCACGCTGAGCGGCGCCACTGCAGCCGCCCCCCTCTGGCCCTGGTCCACAGCCGTGACCAGGGCGGCTCCAGGGAAGCCCAGCTCCGGAGCCGTGAGGCCGAGCTGTTGATGGGCCCAGTTGGTGGCCAGCGCGGCCAGCAGGGAAGCACGATCACCGCGGATGCGAAGCATGGGGAAGGAAGTGGGAATGGGATCAGGTTGCGTCGACGCCGCACAAAGGCCAGCACCGTCACCACATGCGAAGCGCCCAAATAGCACCAGACGCCGTTGCCAAAGCCCAGGCCACCAGAGCCCCAGTCCTTACCTGCAAGTACCAGGTGGCCGATCGTCCACAGGCGATCCGACGCCAGGAACCCCCCGCCGGCGTCCAGGGCTTGCAACTACCAGTTGCTATTGAGAACCACTTGCAAAAAGGCGGCACAGCTGTTTAGAGTGCGAGTCATTCTCAATAAGCCCCATCCGTGAGTTTCCGCTTTCTGCCCGATCAGCCCGCGGCTGCTGTACGCATGCCCACCGGCCAGACGGTGCTCCTCGATCCCCTGCACCGTCCCAGTGGCAGTTGCATCGAGGTGCTGGAAGGCATCGCCCGGGTGTACTGCCCCTGCGAGGAAACCGAGGGCATGACCCTCGCCTTTCTCCAACCCGGCGATCAACTGCGCACCGACCGTCTCTGCAGTGAAGGGGTCTGCGTGGAGGCGCTCACGCCCCTGTGTTTCCGCAGTGACGGCGAAGCGGGCACGGGTGATGGCTTTGACCCCGTCAATGAATGGACGCTGCAACTGCTGCGCATCCGCCACCTCGGCAGTGCCGAGCAACGGCTCCATGCCCTGTTCGGTCTGCTGGTGCGCCGTCTGGGGCGCCGCTGCGGTCCCTGGTGCGACCTTCCCTTCCGCCTCACCCACGAACGCATCGGTGAACTGATCGGCACCACCCGCGTCACCACCACCCGGCTGATCTCGCGGATCCGGCAGGCAGAACTGATGGAAGCGCCCAGCGGCCAGACGGGCATGCGCGTGGCCCCTTCCCTGGTGGAGTCCGCCCCGCTGGCAGCGGCTTGAGGGAGCGCAGATCGTGGTGTGCTCTTCCTCACTCCTGCCCCCCTGCAGAGAGGCCCCATCGCCCTTATCCCCGTTGAACGACGGCCCCGCCGACAGCCTGCTGGGCAGCCTGTGCCGTGAAATGGGCAAGCTGCTCAGCCGGCGGCGCCAGATCGCCACGCAATTGACGCGCTGCCGTGATGCCGGCCTGATCCGCAGACTGCAGGGTGAATTGCAGCGCATGGCGCTGCGACAGGCCGAGGTGCACGCTGTCGGTCTGGCACTACGCCGTGCCCCAGGACTGGATCCCTTCAGTGTGGCCTTTCTGGTGGAACTCAGCCGCCGCCACAGCCTGGCCTGATGAACCGTGTACGAAGCCGTTCAAAGAGCAAGCGGGCCTGAAGCAAACAACCAGAGCCATGGCCTGGTCACAGCGGATAGGCCTCAGGCTGAACAAGCGGTGGAAATGATGCTCAAGACCAAACAGACACCGCCGATCTCCAGGCACCTTCAGGCCGGAATCATGCCGCCAGTTTGGACGGTGTTGCTTTGCCACCCTCGAGCTCGGCATCAAGGATCAGCAGCGCCGCAGATTCGCCACCAGCCAGGCGCCAACGACCGAGCCGGTGGGCCGCCTCATCTTCAGAGGCCGTCTGCTGATCAATCAAGGGATCCAGAAACACAGTGGTGCGCACATCGCCGGATTGCTCTGCCAATGCATACAACTGATGCAAAGAGGTGGTGACATCCACTTCCATCTGAAAAACAGACAGAAGCACGTCCTCGATGTCGTTCCACACCTGCTTGGGCGCATGGATACCGCCCAGAACCACAGGCTGGCCCCGGGCGATCAGGTAATCGGCGAACAGGCCGGCGTGATTGCGTTCCTGATCCGATTCCGCCTTGAACGTGCGGGAGAAGCCACGCAGATCGCGCTCGGCGAACCAGACGGCCAGGGCCCAATAGGCGGAGCTGGCGTTCAATTCCATCGCCAGATGCTGCTGAAGCGCCTCAAGCAGCACCTCCTGCATGGGCTGGGCCACCGGCCGCCCGCCGCTCAGGAGGGTGCCAGTGGCGTGCTGAGTGCCAAGAACCATGGGTGCAATCCGCTTGATGCCGACTCAGCTTAGAGAGGCGGAAGGGCGAACAGTTCAGCGGCTCGATCCAGCACAGCGGCATGTTCGATTTGTCACACCCTGAGGTGATCACAATGGGAAAGTCGCCAGCTCAACCACCTAGAGTTAATGGAGTCTGTCTGAATGCCATGGCCGGAGCGGCCTCTCACTCTGAACAACTCACTGCCACCCAACCCACAGCCACACGGCAACGTCGCGATCGCATCCGAATCGCCAAGAAGAAAGGGTGCAAGCGTTCAAAGTGTTCGAACTGGAAAGGCGGCTGCTGCCGCTGCGGACGTTGATCACGCAGCAGCATCAATGGCAATCCGATTTGCGGTTCGTAGTCGCCACTCTGGGCCGCCAGCTGCCGGCACCTTGGAGACCTCGTTTCCGGTGCCGCCAGCATCTGATGGGGATCACCCTTCAGGCCGTCGTCAGCACAGGGGAGGCCTGATTCATGCTGCAGTCGCATCAATCTGACCGCCCATCTCCCGATTCCACTGTTCTCCACGCGCCCTATCCTGCTTCTCTCCACGCGATCGAACTGCAAGGTCTGTGGCACCGGTTTCCCGGTGGCTGCGGCGGTTCGGAATGGACCCTGCAAGGCATTGATCTGCGTCTTGAGCGGGGCGAACTGGTGGGCTTGCTGGGCCCATCCGGCTGTGGCAAAACCACCTTGCTGCGCCTGATCGCCGGCTTCGAATGGCCGCAGCGGGGCGTGATCCGCCTGGCGGGCCGTGAGGTGTCCGGTCCGAACTGCTGCCTTGCTCCCGAGCGCCGGGGCGTGGGCATGGTCTTTCAGGATTACGCCCTGTTCCCCCACCTCACGGCCTGGGGCAATGTCTGTTTCGGTCTCAGACAACGGCAGAACAAGGGCCGTGCCGCCTGGCTGCTCAACCTGCTGGGTCTGAGTGAACTGGCGGAGCGCTACCCGCACGAGCTCTCCGGTGGCCAGCGTCAGCGGCTCGCCCTGGCGCGCGCTCTGGCGCCGGAACCGGCGGTGGTGCTTCTCGATGAGCCCTTTTCCAACCTGGATGTGGAAGTGCGGCTGCGGCTGCGCAGCGAATTGCCCACCGTGCTGGCGCAGTGCGGCACGAGCGGACTGATCGTCACCCACGACCCCGAAGAGGCGCTTGCGATCTGTGATCGGGTGGCGGTGCTTCATGACGGTCGTCTGCACCAATGCGCCAGCCCTCAGCAACTGGTCCACCAACCCGCCACCTCCTTCGTGGGGCGTTTCGTGCTGCAAGGCAATGTGCTGCCGGCCTGGTGGCAGGGCTCGGATCTGCACACACTGCTGGGGCCGGTGCAGCCGCTCAGCGGTCCCTCCCTCCCGCGCCTGAGTGTTCAGGAAGCAGCCGTGGAGGTGCTGGTGAGCCCCGACGACATTGAGCTGGAGGCGGACGATTCCGGCGCCGGCAAAGTGATGGGCCGCGAGTTTCTGGGCCGCAGCTGGCTCTATCAGGTGGAGCAGGGGGATGTGCGCCTGCGTGTACGCAGACCCATGGACATGCCGCTGCAGATCGGCCAGCACTGCGCCTTGCGTCTGCGGCCTGCTGCCGTGGTGAAAACCTTTCCAGCCACGTCCAGCCCTCAACCCACATTTGTTCCGAGCTGAGGAAAGACTCCCTCAGCCCACCTGGTGAGGGAGTCCGTCTCCGCCATCAGTGTGGGTGCAATCAGTCAGAGGTGCTGTCATCTTCAGCGCCTCATTCTGTGGCCAATGGCACCTCCAGCGAACAGGAATGCCACTCAGCGCCGGATCAGCCCTCAGGGTCATATTCAATGCGCATCCATAACGTGCGATGGCTGTCTGGTTGCCTGAGCACTTCGAGATGCTCAGACTTAAGGCAGCGAGCAGCGGCACTGTTGCCTTGCCTCTCCAGCTGGGCCATACGCTCCAGGCACCATTGCTGAATGGCACAGAGCTCATCGGTGCGCTTCCTGGTGCGCTGCTCCACGGGCAGGCTGGGAAGTTCACCGGGAAAATCATTGGGCATGGGCGGATCCGTTTGGGGGTCAGGGAGAACTCAGTGGAGTCGGGAAGGGATGACAACCAGCAGATCATGGGTTTCAGAACGTCTCCGGGTCGGTCATGGATGGAAGAGCCTGGTTCTGTCACACATGGACGGAAAGGCTTGGTGATCGTGATACAAATCGTGGACTACAGATCGCAACCACAACGCATGGCGCAAGTCGCAACCACAGCTGATGGCATCAGGAGGTTCAGAGATTGCAGGTTGTTGTCGGCAGATTCTCTCTGAAGCAGCAGCCGATCAACGCGATGAAAGTCACGAGCGGTGGTGATCGATGGTTCGAAGGGCAGTCGTGTGCAATCGCTCATACCCTCTCCGGGCAGACACGACAACCTGTGAACTCTGGCTCACGGGGAGCACTCAGGTTGCTAGATCAAGAGAGACATCACTGAACGAACCACATGAAAGAGTTGACGCAAGCGATCAACACCCACCTGGAGGCTGAGTTTCACGCCAGCCATAGCTACCTGTCGATGTCGATCTGGCTGCGGGAGAAGGATCTTGCCGGCTTCGCCGAATACATGCTCAACAAAAGCAATGAGGAGCGAGGTCATGCCTCCCGCATGATCGATTATCTGCTCGACTGTGACGAACAGGTGTTCTGCCCACCATTCAGTCGCCGCAACGCTCCTGGGACTCCACCCAGGCGTTGTTCGATCAGGTGCTGGTGATGGAGAAAGCCGTCACAGCCTCCATCAACCGTCTGTACACCTTGGCGGAAGCAGATGGGGAGCGAAGCGCTTCCGCCATGTTGGATTGGTTTGTCGAAGAACAGATCCAGGAAGAGGCGGAAGCCCGCTTTGTGCTGCAGCGTCTGCGCTTGGCAGGGGACAACTCCGCCGCCTTGTTGCTCCTGGATCAGCAGTTCCTTGATGGCACCGCTCTCGCCAGCGTGAAGCGTGCGGCCAGCCGCTATCGGGGTGGCGGTGGTGGTGGCGCCGCCTGAGAGTCGCCATTGCCCGTGGTGAGGGGCTTCTGGGGCGTTGTGACGAGTGGCCTGTTCCTGAAGGAAGCCGTTCTGGTGAGGTTTCAGCCACTGCCCCGCCAACTCCAAACCAAGCGCATGGCCTCGGTGATTGTCCGCAAAGGCACGACACGAACGCTTCATTGATACACAATCCCGTACGCAATCAGCTGCCAGATAGTCATTTCATACGCATCAGTCGCTTGAGCTTCAACTTACATTGACGCTGCCTCGCGCAAGCTTGATGCAATCGTACGGAAACCCAAAGGTCAATTTTGACTGGTGGGCAGGCAATTCACTGGTGACCAATGAAGCCGGCACATTCATTTCAGCGCATGCTGCTCATGCCGGCTTGATCATGTTCTGGGCGGGCTCGTTCACCATCTACGAGCTCAGCCGTTACGACCCTGCTCAGCCGATGGGTGAGCAAGGCCTGATTCTTCTGCCAAACCTGGCGCGCCTTGGTCTTGGCGTTGGGGAAGGTGGTGTGATCGCCCATGCGGAGCCGATCATCGCCATCGCCGCCTTCCACCTGGTGAGCGCCGCCGTACTGGCCGCCGGAGGGATGTGGCACCTCTTCCGTGCCCCCACCGACCTTGGCACCACGCAGGGCGGCGCCAAGCGCTTCAACTTCGACTGGGAAGACCCTGCCAAGCTGGGGGTGATCCTGGGCCATCACCTGATCTTCCTGGGCCTGGGAGCCATTGCGTTTGTTGAACTGGCCAAACGGGTGGGCATCTACGACCCTGCCCTTCAAGCGGTTCGAACCGTGCAACCGCACGTGGATCTGGCCACAATCTGGGGCTATCAGACCAGCTTCCTCTCGATCTCCAGCCTGGAAGATGTGATCGGTGGCCATGTGGTGATCGCCTTCATGCTCACCGTGGGAGGGGTATGGCACATCCTGGTGCCACCGTTGCCCTTCGCACGCAAGCTGGTTCTTCAATCGGCCGAATCGATTCTGTCTTACTCCATTGGATCGATGGCCTTGATGGGATTTGTGGCCAGCCTCTGGTGTGCCTCGAACACCACCGTGTATCCGGTGGAATTCTTTGGGCCTGCGCTCACGCTGAAATTTTCCTTCTCTCCCTACTTCGCCGACAGCGTGGATCTGCCGTTGGGGGTTCACACCGCTCGTGCCTGGCTGGCGAATGCCCACTTCTTTCTGGCCTTCTTCTTCCTGCAGGGCCATCTCTGGCACGCTCTGCGGGCTCTCGGCTTTGATTTCCGCCGGGTAGGCAAGGCACTTGAAATGATGGAGACTGCCTGAAACTCCAACGTTGAGTGAACACCGCTGTTGAACCTCCACAGGTGAAACACTGTGGAAACTCGTCCGCGTTTACCGCAACCAGGGGAAGCCCAGCTGTCAGAACCGCGACTGTGAGATTCACAACTTGCCCTGGCCTTCCGGCCAGGGCTTTCTGCTGCGGGCGGCTGCACGCTGAAAGTCAGAGTAGCGACACAGGACTGAGAGAATCAATCAGCTCCCGTTCAAGCTCAGCCTTGATCACCTCAACCGCCTGCAACTCCTGATAAAGCTGAGCCAATGTCTGTTCCTGCACCTGGATGCCCTGCACCAGGGCAAGCTGCTCCTGGGTGAGACGCGGATACTCCAGGCTGAGCTTCTGGATGGGCTGATGCTGGCGGATCTTGCCCAGCAAAGCCGGCCCATGGACGGCTGGCGTGTTGCTGTGGTGGGGTGTAAAGGCACAGGAGGGCCAGGAGGAGATGGCTGTGAAACTGAGCGTGTTGGGCATGGAATACAAGGCAACAGGATCAACGTAACGTTGATGACTTGATCGCCTGAATCCATTGATGCTGAGCTTATGTCGGCAATGTCACCTGTCGATGTCGTTCCACACAGCTCCACAAGGACTGCTGGTGATTAGAACATCAACGTTCTGATTCAGCACAATGCCCGTTCGCATCTTGTTTGCCACCACCACCGGAAAAACGGAGGACGTTGCCACCCGCCTCGCTGAGCTGATCGGACCCTCTGCCAGCGTGCAGGATGTGGGTGATCTCGACGCCACCGAGGAGTTGGAAGCTTCGGGCGACCTGATCTGTTGCGTGCCCACCTGGAACACCGGAGCAGATTCGATGCGCTCCGGAACCGCCTGGGACAGCCACGTGGAAAGCATCCCTGACCTGCAGATGAGCGGTCGAACGGTGGCGATTGTGGGCCTGGGAGATTCTTCCTCCTACTCCGATTACTTCTGCGATGCCATGGAAGAGCTCTACACGGCATTCATCCAGTCTGGGGCCAGAATGGTCGGCAGGGTATCACCCGCTAGCTACGACTTTTCAGAATCAAAGAGTGTGGTGAATGGGCTGTTCTGCGGCCTGCCTCTCGATGAAGACAGTGAACCCGATGTCACTGATGAACGACTTGCGCTGTGGGTAAAGCAGCTGCAATCAGAAGCTCCCGGGATGTTCTGACACTCTGAAGCCAATCCTCTGGGTAGCGATTGCGTCAGCCTTCGTCATTACGGGCTCTCCAACAGGAGGGAAGCCAGAGGATGTTCCAGGCATTGGTTTCCACCAGCATCTCAAGATGCTCACTGGTCAGGCAGCGGGCATCTTCCAGATCGGATCGCAACGACAGCAGTGAAAGGCGTTCCATGCACCAATCCCTGAGGCTGGTGAGCTGCAGGATGCGATTGAGGATCTCGTTCTCTTCGCTTGAGTGCATCTGAGACTCGTCCATCACGATCACGCCATGGCAGTGCGATGAGATCATCTTCATGGGGTGTGCTGTGCCTTGCCTTGAAAATGCGACGCACGGGCGTAGCAAATAAACCAACGACGTACTGGCTCATCATTCTCCATGTCCTCCCGAGAAGGTTGATCATGACGAAGGGGATCATGACTCGTCGATCTTGAGCAGACTGATCCGGACTTGACTGATCCGGGCTTAGTTGATCCAGGTTTGGCTGATCATGCTCAGGCTGATCCTGGATCAGCACACAGCCTGGATCAACTGTGCAATCAGTCCTTGATCCAAGGCCTGTGGCTTGACTGCCTCTGCAGGATGTTCATCAAGCGCGGTGCGTTCAGGATTCAAGGTCCCCCCAACCCGTGCGCTCCAGCGGCATGCCGCGCATCAAGGGCGATCAACAGTCGTTGTCACAGGATCCTTGCCTGATCCATCGTCGACGCATCTAGGGCACGTCTTCGTTGGGCCACAAGTCCTGATCTGCACTGTCATTCCTCTTCCGCAGATTGACCACGGAGCCAGTTGCGGACGACCAGGCCTTCGTGAGGCACCACTGCAGCTGGAGCAGCGCCATCGTGGGCCTTGGAGCCGTCTCTGATCGCTGTGATTCCCGTAGCACCCCTGACCGTGACGCTGCAGCCTCCCGCGGAGCCAGCCTGGGTGCTGCCCTGTCCGGGAGAGGTGAGCTGGCAGCTGCTGGCCGAGGTGAAGCTGCCCCGGGAGGGCACCGACGGCCAACCGCTCGGTGGCTTCTCAGCCACTGCCATGGACCCGGAGGGCCGCAGCCTGTGGCTGCTCAGCGACGCCCCCGCACCCTTCCTGGTGCCGCTGCATGGCGTCGCGCGTCTCGGGGAGAGCGGGGGCATACCGCCGGTGGTCGGCCGGCGGCTGAGGCTCACCGATGCCAACGGCCAGCCGTTTGCCCACACCCTCGACGGTGAAGGGCTGGTGATCAAGGGCGGATCGTTCTGGATCGTGAGCGAGGGGCGCCGCACGCTGGAGCAGCCGCCGCGGTTGCTGCGCTTTCAGCGGGCCACGGGGCGCCTGCAGGAGGCGTTTGACCTGCCGGCGGACTGGCAGGCGGCGCCGGGGCGGGGCCTGGGGTCGAACCAAGGGCCAGAAGCGCTGACCTTGCTGCCGGTGTCGCCAGCGGCGCCGGGCGGTTCAGGCCTGCCCCCTTCTCTACTGCTGGCGGCCGAGCGGCCCCTGCTGCAGGACCCGGAGGGTTCGCTGCGCCTGCTGCGTTTCGGCCCGCTGGCCAGGAGCCTGGCCGGCAACGCCTCCCCAACCACCCCTGAGACCGCAGCCCCGCAGCCTGCCTTTCTGCCGGCTGGGCGTCTGGCGGTGGCGCTGGAGGGTCCCCAGTGGGGCCTCACCGAGCTGCTGGCCCCGCCGAGCTCCGGGCTGCTGCTGGGGCTGGTGCGGGGCTATGCCGCGCCGAACCGCTGGTGGGCGCGGCTGGTGGAGTTCCCCCTGCCGGCAAGCCGGCCCGCAGGTGAGCACGCCCCACCACTTGCACCGGTGCGGCAGTGGGATCTGCTGGCGGCCGGGCTCAGCCCCGACAACTGGGAGGCCCTCGCCGTGGGCCCGGCCCTGGCCGATGGACGCCCCACGCTGCTGCTGGCCAGCGACGACAACTTCAACGTGCTGCAGGCGAACCGGATCGCCCGGATCGCCCCCCGCTGTCCGGCGCGTCCCTGAACCAGGGCCCGCAGCGCGAGCCCAGCTCTGGCGTGGCGTTTCAGCTCCGGTCCTGCCCGGAACCGAGCCGTTCGAGGCTGGGCATGAGCGCCACCGCCGCCACCAGGCCCAGAGCCACGATCAGCAGCGCCGGCACCAGCGCGGACGACACCCGTTCATCACCGGCGTACTGATAAACGCGCACTGCCAGGGTGTCGAAATCGAAGGGGCGCAGGGAGAAGGTGAGCGGCAGCTCCTTGACCGTATCGACGAAAACCAGCAGCGCACCAACCAGCAGCGGCCCCTTCAGCAGGGGCAGATGCACACGCCGCAGCACCTGGGTCCAGCTGCAGCCGAGGCCGGTGGCCGCCTCATCCACGCTGGGCGGAATCCGCTCCAGAGCGGCATCAAGGCCCCCCTTGGAGACGGCCAGAAAACGATCGCTGTAGCCCCAGAGCAACAGAAGCAGCGGGCTGAGGCCGAGCGGGCCGCCGATCAGCATCAGGGCCAGGGCCAGCACCGTGCCGGGGATCGCGTAGCCCATGCCCGCCGTGAAGGTGAGCTGACGCAGGAAGGGCTGGGGGATCCAGCGGCGGGCGATCGCCAGCACCACCGCCGCCACCACCGTCACCAGGGCAGCGGCAAGGGCCAGGCCAAGGCTGCGCAATGTGAGCGCCACCAGCTCCTCGGGTGAATCGCTCTGCAGGTGGTCGCGGCTCATCACCAGCCAGGTGAGCGGAATCGCCAGGCTGATCAGCGGCGGGACCAGGGTGAGCAACTGGGCCGCACAGGACCGCCAACCGCTCAGGTGCCACTGCAGTGAGCTGGTGCCGTCATGGCCCATGTTCCAGCGGCGGCTGCGCTGGCGTAACCAGCGTTCGGCTCCCACCAGCAGACTCACCATCACCAGGGCGATCAGGGCCAGCCCCACGGCTCCCTGCAGATCCCCTTCACCCTGCCAGCGCTGCAGGATCCCGCGCGACAGGGTGGGCACGCCGAGCAGTTCGACCGCGCCCAGTTCATTCACCACCTCCATGCCGCTGAGGGCAACGCCGGCACCGATCGAGGGCAGGGCCAGTGGCAGCGCCACCCGCCGAAAGCTGCCCCACGGACCAACTCCCAGGCTGCGGCAGGCCTCCAGCTGGCGGTGGCCGCTCATCGAGAAGCTCTCGGTGGAGAGCAGGAACACATAGGTGTAAGTGGTGAGGCTGAGCAGCAGCACCGCCCAGCCGATGCCGTGAAAGCGGAAGCCCCAGCGGCTGCCGAGATCGACGAGCACGGCAGCCAGCACAAACGCAGGGGCCGCCAGAGGAAGCACCTGCGCCAGGCGCAGCCAGCGCCGGCCGGGGAAGAGGCAACAGGCCGTGAGCCAGCCGTTGGCCGTGCCCACCAGGGCGCCGATCATGCCGACACCGATCACAAGCCCCACAGTGTTGACCACCTGCTCAACGCCCTCGGCACCCAGCTGGAGGGTGCTGGAGCCGGGGGCCAGCAGGGCATAGCCCACCAGCACCAGCACCGGCAACAGGGCCAGGGCTGAGACCAGCACAACCGCTGCCGTGAGGGAGGCGCGCCGCATCGGCGGTGCGCCCTTGACAGCTGGTGCGCGTTCGGCTGTTGCCAGTGCCGCCATTCGGTGTCCTACTTCCAGCCGTTGGTTTCCATCATCCGGGTAGCGGCCCTGCTCCGTGCTCCGATCTGCTCGACCGAGACGCCATCCGCCCTGAAGGTACCGAAGCGCTTGAGGATGGGATTGTCACCCACGCCCTTGAGCGGGTACTCGTTGTTGGCTTCGGCGTAGCCGCGGCCACCGGTGGGGGAGGCCAGAAACTCGATCAGCCTGAGCGCAGCCTGGGGATTCTTGGCATGGCGCGTGACGCCGGCACCACTGATGTTGACGTGGGAGGGATTCACGTAGACCACCCGGAGCTGCTCAGCCAGGCGCTTATCCTCGGCGCCACCTTCGCCCGAAAGCATGCGGGCCACGTAGTACGAGTTGACGACGCCAACCGCGCACTCACCCCGGGCGACGGCACGGGCCAGGGGGGTGTCCGAGGTGAAAAACGGCTGCTTCACGTTGGCCACCATGCCGCGCACCCAGTTGCCTGCGGTCGCGTCGCCGCGCAGGATCATCTGGCTGGCCACCAACGACTGGTTGTAGGGGCTCTTGCGGTCGCGCAGGCAGAGCTTGCCCTTGAGGGCCGGCTTGGCCAGATCGGCGTAGGTGCGAATCGTGTTGGGATTCACCAGCTTCGGGTTGACCACCACCGCGCGCACCCGGCGGGTGAGGCCGTACCAGCGCCCCTGGGAGTCGCGCAGGTTGGCGGGCACATCGCGCTGCAGGGCTGCGGAGCGGCTGGGCTGGAACAGGCCCTGGTCGGTGGCGGTGTCGAGGCGGGCGGCATCCACCAGCACGAGCACATCGGCCGGGCTGTTGCGACCTTCACTCTTGAGGCGCTCGATGATGGCGTCGTCCTTGGCTTCCAGCACGTTCACCTTGATGCCTGTGCGGGCGGTGAACTGGCGGTAGAGCTCTTTGTCCGTGTTGTAGTGGCGGCCCGAGTACACCCCGATTTCAACGGGTTTGCGGTTGGGCGCCTGTTGCGCCAGGCCGGCACCAACGGCGGTGGCGATCGAAACAACCGTGAGACCGGCAGCAGCCAGCCTCACGGTGGCGGAAGAGATCCGTTTCATCCAGGAGATGGAGCGCCCGATGGCGCGAATGCAACATCTGGAGCGTAGGAATCAGGGTTTAGCTACCCACGTCGAAAGGGTGCGACCGGAAGTAACAAATGTGACCCGAAGAAAGACGGTTGGATCAGTGGATGGGGGAAACAACCAGGAACGAGAACCGCTCAGGCCGCTTGTCTGTCGTGGCTGGGGCATGAGAAGCGGGCTCTGCCCTGTGGAATGGCAAGCCAGAAAGATTCCCCGCAGGCAAGGCAACCCAAAGAAAAAGCGACCATCAGCAGGGCTGACGATCGCTGATGGCGAGATAGAGGGAAGCGTTCAGCGGCTGGGGCGGACCCGGACTGGAACGAGAGCCGGCTGCATCAGACCGCCGCCGGAATTGTCGTCATCGGAGTCGGTGGTGAGCCAGAAGGCCAGGCCGAACAGGGCGATGACGCCGGTGAAAAGCAGAAGTTCGACCATGGCACCCAACCGGTATCCAGCAACGTTAGCCAGAACCTGAGGGCTGACTGTGTCGATGACTGCGATTGGTGCTCAGCTCAGGGGGCGCCGGCGCCGGCGAGCAGACCGATCGGCCCCAGGGCCAGCAGCGCACCCACCACGGTGAGCAGAACGGCAAGACGCACGGTCCAGGCGGTGCCAAGCCGGCGCAGCAACAGGAACGTGACCCCCACGGTGAGGCCGGAGGCCAGCAGGGCTCCAGCCCACCAGCTGCTGGCACCGCTGGCTTCATGGCCGTGCAGCATGGCGTGGATCGCCACCGCCACCATCACCACGGTGCCGGCCGCAGGAATGGAAGGAGGGTGGCCAGAGCGGCGGCTCATCAGGATCAGCACACCCAGACCCGAAACCGCCAGTGCCGCCAGCAGCTCAGCCACGGGCAGGCCGCCGCCGCTGACACCGAAGAACGCCCCGATCACGGCACCGGCCAGGGCGAACAGCAGGAGCTGGGCACTCACGAACGACGAGGCCGCACCCACGCCCACCAGCAGGAAGAGGTGGTCGAGGCCGGTGAGGGGATGGCTGAAGCCACCCGCCAGGCCGGCTCCGGCCAGGCCGTGGGCGGAGGCGGGCAGGGTGCCCAGCAGGCTGAGGCCAAGACCGGCGCAGCCGGCCAGCACCAGATCTCGGCCTGACGAGGACTTGAGGGAAGCGAAGGGCATGGTGAACTCCGGTCCGCGCCGGGGATTGAAGGGGGAGGAGCAGGGGCGAGCGTTCTGGCTGAGGGCCCACCTGTTGATGGGGCCCATCACAGCTGCGGGACAGCGCCGGAGTGACCACCACGCCTTCGGACAAGGGTGATGCTGGCACCGGACTTTCCTCGTTGCCTCACCGGGGTGCGCACCGGCAAACCACTGCGGGGTCAGTATGAAGCCAGTCCCGCCGCCCGGGAGTTCAACGGCAACCTTTGGATGCGGGGCCTCAGGTTGAAGGGCTGTCTGGCGAAGAGCGTCAGGAAAAGCCCTTGCCGGCCGCACCGCTGGCGACGCAGGCCCGCAGCTGACGGCGCAGCTTGTCGTGATCGAGCTCCTTGCCGATCAGCACCAGCTGGTTCTTGCGCGGTCCTTTCCAGTCGGTGTCGTCGATCGAGAAGCGCTTGCCCGCCAGGTGGAACACATGGCGCCGCTCGCTTTCGCTGAACCAGAGGATTCCCTTGGCCCGAAACACCCCGGCCGGCATCTGGTTGTCGAGGAAGTTCTGGAACTTGCGCAACGAGAAAGGCCCCTCGGCAGCGAAGGAGAGCGAGGTGAAGCCTTCGATCGCCAGATGGTCGGCGGCATGGACACCGTCGCCATGGGCGTGATCGTGATCGTGGCTGTGGTCATGGCCATGGCTGCTGTGGTCGTGGACGTGGTCGTGGTCGTGGACGCACTGGCCATGGTCGTGGTCGCAGGCGCTGTGGTCAGCGGTGTGGTCAGCGGCAGTGGCGTGGGTTGCGGCGGCACCCTCGGCCGCGCCGGCGCTGTGGGCATGGCTGTGGCCGTGTTCGTGATCGTGATCGTGGTCATGGCCGTGGTCGTGGCTGTGCGCCTTGGCCTCGCCGGCCTGGTCCGCCACCACCCGATCGGACTCGAACAGCCCCACGCTCAGCAGCAACGGCAGCGGCACCTGCCCGCTGACCGAGCGCAGGATGCGCGCGTCCTTCTTCAGCTCGCGCAGGCGTGATTCCACCTCCACCAGCCGCTCCTCCGCCACCAGATCGGTCTTGTTGAGCAGCAGGATGTCGCCATAAATCACCTGGGCGCGCCCCACCTCGCTCGCCATGGTGGAGTCGTCAAAGTTCTCCGCATCGATCAAGGTGATGATCGAATCGAGCCGGGTGGTGTCGCGCAGCTCGCTGCCGAGGAAGGTCATCGCCACCGGCAGCGGATCGGCGAGGCCGGTGGTTTCCACCACCAGGTAGTCGACCGGATCGGGGCGATCGAGGATGCGCTCCACCGCCTCCAGCAGTTCGCCGTTGATCGAGCAGCAGATGCAACCGTTGCTCAGCTCCACCATGTCGTCGCCGGTGGCGATGATCAGGTCGTTGTCGATGCCGATCTCACCGAACTCATTCACCAGGACGGCGGTCTTGATGCCGTCCTGGTTGCTGAGGATGTGATTCAGCAGGGTGGTTTTGCCGGCGCCGAGAAAGCCGGTGAGGATCGTCACCGGCAGGCTGGTGATGCCGGCCTCCGCCATGGCGGGGATGGGCACCGTCGCAGGGCCGTCGGCGCGGAGATTGGTGGCGTGGAGATCACTGGCGGTGCTGGTCATGGCGATGGCGGCCAGGGCGGAGCTGATCCCACCAGTCTGGCGCCTGGCCTCTGCGAGCTGGCTCGCTGATGCGGCCGGTTGCAGGCTGGCAAGCGGCCAGGGCGCGGCCAGGAAGCTGCCGCTTCTACGCCTGACGCGGCGCGATCACGACTGGGCGTGGCAGGGTTGGGAGGAGCCCCGTGCGGGCCGCCCCCACAGGCGGCCACCCTCCAGGCGCAGCTCTGTTCGGAGGCCCGGCGACGATGAAGTTCAAGGACTACTACGCCGCCCTGGAGCTGGAGCGCGACGCCGATGGCGACGCGATCAAGAAGGCCTACCGGAGGCTGGCCCGCCGCACCCACCCGGACGTGGCCAAGGAGCCCGGTGCCGAGGAGCGCTTCAAGGAGATCAGCGAGGCCTACCAGACACTTTCCGATCCCGAGAAGCGCCAGGCCTACGACGACCTGGGCCGCCATGGCAGCGGGGAAGACTTCAGCCCACCGCCCGACTGGGAGAGCCGCTTCCGGCGGGAGGGCGGCCAGCCGGCCGGTCAGGACGTGGATCTGGCCGATCTGTTCGAGCAGATGGGCTTTGGCGTTTCTGGCGGCGCCGGTGGGTTTGGTGGCGGTTTCGGTAGCTCCGGCGGTTTCGGCCAACAGGCTGGCGGCTTCCCGGTCCGCGGCCAGGACCTGGAGGTGACCACGGAACTGACGCTGGAGCAGGCGGCCCAGGGCACCGAGGTGGCGTTCACGCTCAGCGTTCCCAGCCGCCGCGCCGACGGCGGCATGGCGCGGGAACCCCGCTCCGGCGCGATCCGGGTGCCGCGCGGTGTGGCCGATGGCGAGCGGCTGCGGGTGCCGGGCCGTGGGGGCCCCGGCCTCGGCGGCGGCCCGGCCGGTGATCTGTTCCTGGAGATCCGGCTCAAGCCACACCCCCGGTTTCGCCCCGTGGGCCACGACCTCTACCTGGAGCTGCCGATCGCCCCCTGGGAGGCAGCACTGGGCGCTGAGATCGAGCTGCCCACGCTCGCTGGCACAGCGCGGGTGACCGTGCGGCCGGGCATGCGCAACGGCCAGAAGCTGCGGCTGGCGGGCAAGGGTCTGCCACGGCGCAAGGAGGGCGCCGGCGATCTTTACGGTGTGATCCAGATCGTGATGCCGGAGCAGATCGGCGATCGCGAACGGGAGCTCTACCGCGAGCTGGCCGAAGCCTCCGCATTCAACCCCCGTCCATCGTTCGAAGGAGCCGCCACCCATGGCTGACGATCCGCTGATTCCCGCCGACGACGACAGCCCGGTGGCACTCGAGGAGTTGCTGGCGGCCTCCGGCCTGGCCCATGAAGAGGTGAGCGAACTGGTCCAGTTCGGTGTGTTCCAGCTCACCGGCACGGGCACCTCCTGGTGCTTCCATGCCCGCACCCTCACGCTGGCCCGCCGCGCCGCCCGCCTGCGCGACGACTTCGGCCTCAACGTGCCCGGCATGGCCCTGGCCCTCACCTACCTCGAACGCATCGAGGCACTGGAAGCGCGGCTGCGGGAACTGGAGTGCCAGCTGCCGCGCTGAGATGGGGCCGCTGCAGCCACTCCATGGCCCCCTCGCTAGCCAGTGCATCAGACCAGGACGGCCATCCTGAACACAGAGTCAGCCCACAGCCTCCAAACCCCCGGATCAGAACCGGAAGGTGGTTTTCACCAGGCCACCCAGTTGGTTGAAGGTCTCGCCGGAGGGAGTGTCCTGGCCCAGGGGCCGGCTGAGATAGAAGAGGGCGGGCGTCACGGAGATGTTGTCGCTCACCTGGAACTTGTACCACCACTCCCACACGACATTGCCGTCGTTGGGGGAGTCGCTGCCTTCAAGGGCCGTGGCGAAGACCGGCTGGCCCACGGCCATGCCGAGGGCATTCCCCTTCACGAACACATCGCTCCACTCCAGCCCCACCATCCACGACTGACTGGTGCGCACATCGCCATCCACCTCCTGGCCGTCGTACGACGTGGAGTTGATGCCCCAGCCGGCACTGATCGATGGCGCCCAGCCGGAGCTGGACGGCTGCCAGTAGCCACTGAGGCCGATGGCATTGGTGCTGCTGCTGGGGTTCTCGAAGGCGAGGGCGGTGATGGGCGTGGTGCCGGGCACCCCCACCCCTGACTGGATGTAGCTGTAGATCGCAGCCACGGCCCATTGCTCCTGCGCATAACCGATCTGCACGGTGCCGGTACCGGCGCTGGCGCTGGTACCGATGCCGCCCTCGCTCGGATTGCCGCCGTTGCCGTTGGCGGCCACGTAGTTGGCGCTCACACTGAAGCCACCGTTCTGCCACCAGAGGCCGGCGCCGGGGCCGAGGTTCTTGTTGTAAGCCGCCGGTGCACCGTTGAGGGTGAGCGCGTTCAGGATCGTGTCGCTGGGGTACACGCTCGGCCACAGGGCGAGCATGTCTTCCTGACCGACGCGGCCACCGAGGGTGGCGGTGAAGCCGCTGCCGAGCGGGAATTGATAGAAGAGCTTGTCGATCGCCACCACATCGCCGCAGTCGGCGTTGTCGCCGCAATCCTCCTGGAACGCCACTTCCAGGGTGGAGAGGCCGCCGGTGGGGCCGGCGCCGCCGAAGGCGCTGTCGGCGAAATTGCCGGCCCGCAGGATCGTGCGCAGCAGATCCTTGCCGCTGAAGCTGGTGTCGAAGCTGAGCTGGAGGTCGTAGCTGAAGGTGGTGGCGCCCACCTCCTGGCGGACCGCCCCTGTTGGAGCACTGCCGCCGAAGGCATTCGCCCCGAGCACGAAGGTGGCCTGGCCGCTCAGCTTGGTGGTGGTGGAGAACTGGCTGGCTTCCAGCTCGCCGACTTTGGCTTCGAGGCCATCCACCCGGCCCTTGAGCACGGCCAGTTCAGCTTCGAATTCCTTGAGCAGGCGGCGCAGCTCGTCGGTGACCTCGGTGATGCGGTCGAGGCAGGCGTTGAGCAGAGCAGCGGCTTCCCAGCGGCTGAGGGCCTGCTTGCCGCGAAAGGTGCCGTCGGGGTAGCCGGCGACGCAGCCGTAGCGCTCGATCAGGTTGGAGAGCGCCTGATAGGCCCACTCGGTGGGCTGAACATCAGAAAACTGATTGATGCTGGTGACCTGATCGGCGCTGAGGCCATCGGCGGCCTGGCCAGCGGCATAGCGCTGGATGCCCTCCAGGTTGAGCTCCGCCGCGCTGGCGCCAACGGGTGCCAGCGGCGCCAGCAGACCGAGGGCGGCAGGAACGATCAGGCGAAGCAGAGGCTGGGTCATGGAGGGCTGGGGGCAAGGTGAATGATGCGAAAAAGATAATCGTTATCAAAGCTCTTAGGACTGATCGTGGCCGGTTGCCCTGCCGACCAGTCCAGCCTTGGGGTATCCGCTGCTGATTCCGTCCCGGCAACCACTGTGCGAATCAGCGACTGCTGTCTCAGTCATCGCCATCGTCGTCATCGTTTCCTTTGCGTTTCTCGCCCCCATCACGGTCGTCGTCGCTGTCATCGCGGCTGTCTCGCTCTTCGCTGGCGTCGTCGCGGCCCGGGTTCTGAGGCACCAGAAAGCCAGGGATGAATCCACAACCCGTGGTCGCAGCGATTAGCACCCCGGCGATGAATGAAAGGCTGAGGCGGGATCCGGGCATGGGGCATCAGGGCCAATGGAGACAGATTGTGCGGGCTGAGGAGCGGATGGCATCCCCCGGGCACAGAGCCGGGTGTCTTTGGTGACAGGCTCCGCTGGCGTCAGTGCCAAGACCGGCAGGCCTGCGGCCACTGGCCCTTTGTGCTGGATGCGGAACCCGGTGCCAACCATCACACCGGTGGGTGGCCAATGGGCCCTGCGCTGCAAGGCAGCCGGGGGACAGTGCCGACAGCTGTCAGCCGCAGACCATGACGCACATCCAGCTCCGGTGTCGCCGCCTCGCTCTGAGCCTGCCGCTTTGGCTGGGCCTCACCCTGAGTGCCTGCAGCATTCCCAGCACCAACTCCGTCACAGCTGTGCCGACGGATCAGGCGGTTCCGACAGAACAGGCAGTGGTGACGTCCTTCGTGGAGACGGTGGTCACGCCCAACTATGCGCAGCTCGTGAAGCAGACAGCTGCTCTGCAGGACGCCATCCGGCTCCTCACGGACAAACCCACCGAGGCCCATCTCCAGTCGACCCGCCAGGCCTGGCTGGCGGCCCGCCAGACCTGGGAAACCAGCGAGAGCTGGGCATTCGGCCCCGCCGCCACGGAGGGTTTCGACGGGGCCATGGACGACTGGCCGGTGAACCGCAAGGACCTCGCGACTGCTCTGAGCAGTGGACGCTTCAGCCCCGAAACCTTCGCCACGCTCAGTGAAACCGCCAAGGGGTTCCACGGCATCGAATGGGTGATCTACGGCGGGCGAACCGGCAGCCCTCCCAGTGCAGAGCAACTGAGCGCCAACGAACTCGTCTACCTGGGTCTGGCGGCCGCTGATCTTCACAACCAGGCGGAAGGACTGCTGGCCAGCTGGTCGGGGCCGCAGGGCTTCGGGGCACGGATCAGCAGTCCTGGCGAAGCCGGCGCAGCGGTGCAGGAGATGCTGCAGGGAGTGATCGGCCTGCTCCAGGAGGAGGGCGATGAAAAGCTTGGCCAACCACTCAACACACGCGATCCCCACACCCTGGAAAGTGCCGCCAGTGGCAACACCCGAGCGGATCTGGTGGCCAACGTGGAAGGAGCCCGGCGGGTGCTACTGGCTACAGGGCTGCTTGGCCTGATCCGCGGCCGCGATCTGGAGCTGGCCAGCCAGATCGACGCCCAGAGCGCCGCCGCGGTGGCGATGGCCAAGGCCCTGCCCCAGCCGCTCAACGACGCCCTCGCTGATCCCTCCTCCCGTCAGGCGATGCAGCAGCTGATCACCCAGCTGCACAGCACCGCAAAACTGCTGGAACGGTCGGCACACCTACTGTCCTGATGGCTCGCCACTGTTGCAAGAGGCCGCCGATGTGGCGGTTGGTGCTGCCAATGATGCTGGGCCTGCTGGCCTTGCTGGTGGTGCTGGCCATCCGGCTGCAACCCAAGGTGGCGGCGACTGATCCGCAGCGGGCCGCCGGAGTGATGACGGTGGCCAACCGCACATCGGCTTCCTTTGAGCAACCGGCCGCCGGCCTCAGCCCCGCCGAACTCGACCGCCATCTGATCTCCGATGTGCTGTTCGATCGCACCCATGTGCCTCTGGCCGGATCCCCCGGTGCTGGCCTGGGCCCCCGGTTCAATGCCGCCTCCTGCATCGCCTGCCATGTGCGCAACGGCCGCGGCCGACCGCTGATGGGAGAAGCGTTGGTGCGGGTGGCCCTTCCGGATGGCCGGCCCGTGCCGGGCCTCGGTCATCAGGTGAGGGACCGGGCGGTGTTGGGCTGGCGGCCCGATGCGGCTGTACAGGTGGAATGGCAAGCGCAGGGGGGCCTGCGGCGGCCGTTGGTGCACCTCAAAGGGCCGGAAGGCGTTGATCTGGCGGCCGCCAGCGTGGCCCGCTCCTTACGTGTGGCGCCGCCGCTGATCGGCATGGGTCTGCTGGAGGCAGTGCCGGAGACGGTGATCCTGGGCCGCGCCGATGCCGACGACCACGATGGCGACGGCATTTCCGGCCGTCCCCACTGGTTGGTGGCTGACTCCGGTCAGCGGCGGCTGGGACGCTTCGGCTGGAAGGCCCTGGCAGCTTCCGTGCGCGAGCAGACCACCGCCGCCTTTCTCAATGACATGGGCCTGACCACAGAGGCCCTGACCACAGAGGCAGTGCCCGGTTCCGGCCTTGCTGCCGGTGGGCAAGCGGCTGATATCAGCGACGAAGAGCTGGCTCTGGTGACCTTCTACAGCCAGACCCTGGGAGCGCCGCGCACCGCCCTGCCGGCCTCCAGCCGAGCGGTGAGACGGGGCCAGGAGCTGTTCGACTCGCTCCAGTGCGCCAGCTGCCATGTGCCCCAGCTGATCACCGGCCGCTCGCCGCAGGCGGTGGCGCAGGCGCTGCAAGGCCAGACGATCTGGCCCTACACCGATCTACTGCTCCACGACCTGGGTCCCGGCCTCGATGACGGGGTCGCGGAGCAGGGGGCGGCAGGGAGCGAATGGCGCACCGCGCCGCTCTGGGGCGTAGGCCTGACCCAGCGGGTGAACGCCTCAGCCGGTTTCCTTCACGACGGTCGCGCCCGCACGCTTGAAGAAGCGATCCTGTGGCATGGAGGGGAAGCAGAAACGTCGCGGTTGCGCTACGAACAGCTGTCCGTGCAGGGTCGCCGAGAACTGCTGGCCTGGTTGGCGCAGTTGTGAACCCTGGGTTTGGCAAGGCGGCGCTGTGACGGTGTGGCAGAGCCGCCTTTCATGCCGGGGCCTTCCGCGCGGTGATCAGGAAGCGTCGTGGCGGGCCTGGCAGCTGGGGCAGATGCCGAAGAACTCCAGGGTGTGGAACAGCAGCCGGAAGCCGTCCAGCTGCTGGGGTTGCAGGTGGACGTCGTGCATGGGGCAGGCCCGCAGCGGCAGGGTGCGGCCGCAATCGACGCAGGTGAGATGGTGCTCGTCCCGTTCGGTGGGGGCGTAGAGGGCTTCGCCACTGGGCAGATGGCGGCAACGAACCAGCCCGCGCTGCTGCAGCTGGCGCAGGTGCCGGTACACCGTGGCCAGGCCCATGCCATGGGGCGTGCCGCGCAGCCGGGCATGCAGGTCCTGGCCGGAAAGCTCGTGGCCGGCGGCCTGCAGCTGATCGAGCAGATGGCTCTGTTTGGCGTTGAGCGGGCTCTGCTTCAGCGGGCTCTCGTTCTGCGAAACAGGAACGGCTGCCTCGGAAGCCATGGCCAGGACGACAGCGGGTCAACGCCGATCCTATGGAGCGCCGTGAGAGGGCGGCGCCTGCGCGGCGGCGATGCAGAGGCCGAGGCACGGGCGCAGGCCATGCCTAAATGAGTATGATTCTCAATTCGACCCCTCGCCGTTTCGGTGCCGGGATCCCCGCTCTCCTCTGCCTGCCATGCGTCTCCTTCTGCGCCGTGCGGCGGTACTGGCTTCTGCGGCCCTGCTGGTCGCCTGCGGCCAGACCGCCCAGAATCCGGCGGCCAGCAACGGCACCGACCTGCAGGTGGTCACCACCTTCCTGCCGATCACCGGATTCACCAAGGCGGTGGCGGGCGACTGCGCCACGGTGCAGGCACTGGTTCCCACCAATGTTGGACCCCACGACTTCCAGGCCACCCCATCGGATCTGGTGAAACTGCAGAAGGCCGACGTGCTGGTGAAGAACGGCCTGGGTCTGGAGTCGTTCCTCGACAAGCTGATCGCCAGCGCCGACAACCCCACGCTGCGCGTGATCGACACCAGCAGCGGCGTGGCGACCCTGGCCAATGCGGACGAGAAGGCCGCGGAGAAAGGCGGTGGTGAGCACGGGCATGACCATGGCCACGACCATGGAAGTGATCCCGCTGGCGAGGAGGCGGAAAGCCAGGAGGCGGCCAAAGAGCACGACCAGGGGCATGATCACGGCCACGAGCACGGCCCGATCAACCCCCACATCTGGCTCGATCCGCTGCGGGCCGTCCAGCAGGTGGAAACGATCCGGGATGGCCTGATCGCCGCCAAGCCCGCCTGCAAGGAGCAGTTCAGCGCCAACGCCGCCAGCTTCACCGCCGAGCTGCAGGCACTGAATGCCGAGCTCGCCGCCCAGCTCAAGCCCTTCGCCGGCAAGACCTTCGTGGCCTTCCACGACTTCGCCCCCTACTTCGCCGAGCGCTACGAGCTCAAGACCGCCTTCGTGGTAGAGGCGCCCGAGCAGAACCCCACCCCGGCCGATCTGCAACGGGTGGCCGAGCAGGTGAAGCAGTCCGATCTCAAGGCCCTGCTCTCCGAGCCGCAGGAAGGCAGCCGCTCGTTCAACGCCCTCGCCGGCGACCTCGGTGTGCGGGTGAGCGTGTTCGATCCGCTCGAAACCGGTCCGGCCGAGGGCGAAAACCCCGGCTACTACACCGTGCAGATGCGCCGCAACGTGTCGGATCTGGTCAAGGCCTTCGGCAAGTGAGCCGGCCCGGACCAGCTGCACTGGTGGCAGCAGCCCACCACCTGGCGGCGCTTCCACCTGCAGCGATCTCCCGGGCGGTGGATCCCCCCGCACGGCCGGTAGGCTGAAGCCATGGCGGAAATGGTTCTCGAAGTCAGCGACCTCACGGTGCGGCGCGAGGGCACGACAGCCGTGGAGGGGGTGAGCTTCACCCTGGCGGCGGAAACCGACACGGCGCTGGTGGGCCCCAACGGGGCCGGCAAGAGCACCCTGGTGCAGGCTCTGCTGGGCATCCTGCCGCGCCAGAGCGGCCAGGTGCGGCTATTGGGTCGGCCGATGGGCCCCCAGGGCCAGCTGCCCGCTTCGGTGCGGGCCCAGGTGGCTTATCTGCCCCAGTCCTTCACCGTCCGCTACCGCTGCCCCCTCAGCGTGGCCGACTTCGTGGGCCTCGGCTGGGATCCGCCCGGGCTGCAGTTGCCCTGGCGCGGCAGTGAGCGGCGGCGGCAGGCGGTGCGCCAGGCCCTGGCCAAAACCGGCTGCGGCGACCTGGCCGACCGGCTGATCAGCGAGCTCTCCGGCGGCCAGACCAAGCGCGTGCTGCTGGCCTTCTGCGTGGTGCGGCCCCGGCGCCTGCTGGTGCTTGATGAGGCCCAGGCCGGCCTCGACAGCCAGGCGGCGGAGCAGTTCTACGGCCTGCTGTTCGACCTGCGCCGCAGCGAAGGCTGGACGATCCTGCAGGTGTCGCACGACCTTGAGATGGTGCGGCGCACCTGCGATGGCGTGCTGTGCCTGAACCGCAGCCTGCGCTGCTCCGGCCCCCCCGATCACGCCCTCAGTCCCGCCCAGCTGGAGCGGGTCTACGGCCGGGGCTATGTGCCCTACCACCATCACCACCGATGAACGACGGCGTGGCCCTGGCCGAGCTGCTGGCCCTGCCCTTCATGCAGCGTGCCCTGATCGGCGGCCTGCTCACCGGCGCCTTGGGCGGCCTGCTGGGCAGTTTCGCGGTGCTGCGTCAGCTCTCCTTCTTCAGTGATGCGCTCGGCCATTCGGCCCTGCTCGGCATCACCCTCGGCATCCTGCTGGGCCTCAACCCCACCTTGGTGCTGATTCCCTTCGCGGTGCTGTTCGCCCTGGTGGTGAGCCGCCTGGTGGAACGCAGCCAGCTGCCCACCGATGCCCTGCTCAACATCGTTTATTCCTCGTCGCTGGCGATCGCCGTGGTGGCGCTCAGCTTCGTGCGCAGCTACAAGGGCGGCATCCATCAGCTGCTCTTCGGCGATATTCTCGGCATCTCCTGGCTCGACCTGGGGCTGATCGTGGCCCTGCTGCTGACTGCCGTGGGCTACCTGGGCCTCACCCGCCGCGACCAGATCCTGCTCACGCTCGATGAGCCACTGGCGCTCTCGCGTGGGGTGGCAGTACCGCTGCACCGGCTCCTTTTCATTGTGCTGCTGGCGGTGGTGGTGGCGATCTCGATCAAGGCGGTGGGGGTGCTGCTGATCAGCGCCTTCGTGGTGATCCCCGCCTGTGCCTCCCGGCTGGTGAGTGTTCAGTTCAATGTCTACGTGGCGCTGGCCGCTGGCCTTGGCGCCATCTGCGCCGTGCTCGGCCTGCTGCTCTCCGGCAGCCTGAACCTGCCGTCAGGTCCCTGCGTGGTGCTGATGCAGCTGGTGGGCTTCCTGCTGGCCCTGGCGCTGGCCCCACGGCAACGGCTGGCCTGAGCGGGAGCGGGCGCCCCTCAGCCGGCTGGCAGCCACTGGGCCTGGCGCACCGGCTTGTCCATCAAGGTGAGCTCGAGGCTGAACGGATCGATCAGGGCGGGCTGGGCCTCACGGCGCTGGAGCGGGCCGCCGGCAGGGGTGTCGAGCTCCAGGCGGCGCAGGGTGAGCAGCAACCGTTCGCCGGTGGGGTCGTAGTGGAGGCCGGTGCCCGGCTCCAGCTCCCAGCCGCTCAGCTCTCGGCGTTGCAGCACCGCGCCGTTGCGATCGAGGGCCAGCAGGATGAGCCGCGGCTCAGCGATGCCCTCGATCAGCAGCGCCCACACCCGTTCGCCGCCACGGGAGCAGGCGCTGGCCACGAGCCCGGCGCTGCCGATCCAGAGCGGCCGCGGTGCCTGCCCCGGCTCCACCAGCTCCAGCGAGCGCCGGAAATCGGGCCAGTGCCGCACCAGCAGCGCCCGCCCCGCCACCGGGCAGAAGCTGCTGAGGTCGCGGCTGCCGGGCAGGATCTGGCGGCGTGGTTCCCGCGGCGGCAGGGTGCGCAGCGACAGCCCCTCCCGCTCCGGCACGATCAGCTCACCGCCGCCGGGCAGCAGCGCCACCGGTCCACTGGCCTCGATCTCGAGACGTCGCCTGCCGCCGCCGCGGAACCACTGCACCAGATCTTCCGGCCCCTGGGTCATGGCCGTGGATTGCACCAGCAGATCGCCCTGCCGGTTGCTGCTCAGCTGGGCGTACTGCAGCGCCTCGCGCGTGAAGCGATCGATGCCCGTCTGTCGCACCCGGCCCAGATCGGGCCGCAGCGGTGCGTCCATGGCGGCCACCCGCGCCAGGTTGCGCTCCTGCAGGTTGAGGCGCCACACCTGGTGACGCCCCTGGTCGTCCCGGCTCACGATCCCCAAGCCGGAGCCATCGCCCAGCGGCTCGATCTCGGTAATCGAGCTCCACACCGGAGACAGTGCCGTCCAACCACCATCGTGCTGCCGCACCTGCACCTGCTCACCGCTGCCCACCGGCACCACCGCCAGCAGATGGGCGCGCGGATCCCATTGCCAGAGGGCCGGACGCATCGGCAGGCCACGACGGTCGTCGCCCTGCAGCTGCAGCCGCAACGGGGTGACCAGCCGCTGCCCCTGGCCCGGCAGCAGCAGCAACGGGTTGCCGCCGCCCTGCAGATCGAAGCGCAGCGGCGGCTCCAGGCGGGTGCGGGCCGCCACGCTGCCGGGATTCATCGGCCGGCTGAAGCGCAGGTTCAGGGCCGCCGGGCCGGAGCTGGCCGCCGCCTGCTCCAGCGCCAGCAGCCGCGGCGGCCGATGGAGCAGCACCTGCTGCTGGGCGACGGCCAGCAGCACACCAGCCAGCAGGGCCAGGCGCAGGGCCCTCATGGTTCGAGCGGCCGCGCCGGCCGGGGGATCGGTCGCACCGACTCCGCGCGGATCACGCTGCGGGTCTGGCCGTCAAAGCGTTCGGTGTCCATCACGCCGCGCAGCTCCAGCCACTGATCGGCCTTTGGCAGCGGCCGGCCCGGGGGCCACAGCACCGGCAGCCCCACCGGCGTGGCATCCACCAGGCAGCAGCGCACCAGCAGGCGAGCCAGCTGGGGACGGTCCCCGGGCACGGGCAGCACGAAGCCGCTGATGCGCACCGGATCGCCCGCATGCAGCTTCGGGTCGGGCTGGCTGCGCAGCAGGCGCACCCACTCGGTGAGGCTGCGCTGGCCCGGCGGCACCACGAAATTCAGGCCCGGCTCATCGAGCAGTTCGCGGTCGCGGTTGGCGGCGAGATCGGCGAACGAGGGCCGCGGTGGCACCAGCAGGACCGCAATCGCCACCACCACGCCCACCAGCAGCACGGTGCGTTGCCGCGGCGTGGGGGCTGCGCCACCCCCTCCCACCAGCTCCAGCAGCGCCACGACCACCAGCACCACGCCGCTGATCCACACCAACGGATGGAACACGGCCCTCAGCAGCAGATCCAGCCGGCCGCTGATGTCGCTCTGGAGCAGCACGGCCCCCCACAGCCCCAGGCCGAGGGGCCGCAACCAGCGGCCGCCGCGCAGACGTCGGGGGAGTGTCACAGCAGCCACAGGTTCACCCACTGACCGATCAGCAGCACGACCAGCACGGCGCTGACGGCCGTGAGCAGGATGGCGCGCGGACGCAGCAACACGCCGAACAGCCCCACCAGCTTGATATCGATCACGGGCCCAAGCAACAGGAAGGCCAGCAGGGCACCCGGGGTGACCTGGGCCGCGAAGCCCAGGGCCAGGAAGGCATCCACGCTGGAGCACACCGACACCACCAGGCTCAGCAGCATCAGGGCCAGGATCGAGAGGGTGGGGGCCCCACCCACCGCGAGCAGCCAGGGCCGCGGCACCAGCGTCTGCACGAGGGCGGCGATCACGCAGCCGAACACCAGCAGGGCCGCCAGCTCGATGAACTCCCGGCTGCCATGGCCCAGGATTTCCGCCAGCGGAGCGCGGGGCGTGCGGCGTGGAGCAGCCGCCAGGGCCTGGGCCGCCAGCGGGTCAGCACCGATCACCCCGCTGCGGCGCTCCAGCAGGCTGACCTGGCTGAGCGGCAGGACCAGCCGCCGTTCCTCCAGCAGCGCCGGCTGCAGCAGCGCCGCCTCCGGCAGGCGGGCCAGCAGGGTGGCGAGCACGAGCGCGATCAGCACCGCCCCCACGGGCCGGGCCACCAGCAGCCAGGGCTGGTTGGGGAAGGCGGCCCAGGTGCTGGCCACCACGATCGGGTTGAGCACCGGTGCCGCGAACAGGAAACCGAGCGCCGTGGCCAGCGGCGCCCCGGTGGCCAGCAGCTGACGCGCCACCGGCACATTGCCGCATTCACAGGCAGGCAGGGCAAAGCCGAGCGCGGCACCGGTGAGCGGCCCCAGCAATGGATGGGCTGGCAGGCGCCGCACCCACTGCCCGCCCGGGCTGAGCCAGCGGGCCAGGGTGGAGATGGTGACCCCGATCAACAGAAACGGCATCGCCTCGATCAGCAGGGCCTGAAACAGGGCCCAGGCCGTGGCCAGACGTTCGGGGCTCACAGGACCGGCTGAAACCAGGTGGGAACGGCCTCATAGCAGGCGGCGTTCTTTTCGTTCTCCCGGGCCTCCACCTTCCAGCAACAGGCGCGGCCGCCATCGCGCGCCAGCAGCAGCTCGTTCGCCCACCCCCACACCAGCTCGGCGCTGCTTTCCATGCCCACGTTGTCCATCACACGCAGGTCGAGGGCGCCCTGGCTGTGCAGCGCCTGCCACTGGGGCAGCAGCGGGTCGTCGGCATTCACCAGGAAGGTGTGATCGAACTGAACGGCCAGCCTCGCCTCAAGCGGCTGCAGGGAGGAGAAATCCACCACGAAACCGTTGGCATCCAGCTGGGTGGCCCGGAACCACACGGTGAAGCTGCGGCTGTAGCCGTGCACGAAACGGCAGTGGCCGGGATGGCGCCACTGGCGATGGCAGCAGGGGTAGCCGCTGAACCGTTTGGAGCAGGTGTGGGCCGCGGTCATGGCAGGGGAGCGTGGATCGCCGCCTCTCGGGGGGTGTCAGTCTTGGGGGATCCTTTCGCCCCGCCGCGAGGTCTAGCGCGGACACCACCATGGAGGAACGCCATGCTGCCGCTGCGCCGCCCACAGCGGCCGGTGGCGGGCCAGCCACTCAGATCGAAGCGCCCCTGGTGGAGCCGGCCTGGATCGATCAGCTTCGTTTCGATGCCGCCGGCCTGATTCCGGCCGTGGCCCAGGACTGGCTGGATGGGGCGGTGCTGATGGTGGCCTGGATGAACCGGGAAGCGATCACGCGCAGCCTGGCCAGCGGCGAGGTGCACTACTGGAGCCGTTCCCGCCAGGAGCTGTGGCACAAGGGAGCCACCAGCGGCCACTTCCAGACGCTGCGCGGCCTCCGCTACGACTGCGACGCCGACGTGCTGCTGCTGACGATCGAGCAGAAGGGCGGGCTGGCGTGCCACACCGGGGCGCGCAGCTGCTTCTTTGCCGACGGCGAGCCGCACGCGCAGGCGGCGGCGCCGGCTGTGGCGCTGCCGCCGCCGGCCGATGCCTGCACCGAGCTGGCACGGGTGATCGTGGCGCGGCGCGAGCAGCCGGAAGCGGGCAGCTACACCAACAAGCTGCTGGAGGGGGGCGATAACCGCATCCTCAAGAAGATCGGCGAGGAAAGCGCTGAATTCGTGATGGCCTGCAAGGACGACGATGCCGCCGGCATCGCCGGCGAGGCCGCCGACCTGATCTTTCACCTGCAGGTGGCGCTGGCCCATCACAGGGTCGAATGGCGCCGGGTGCTGGAGGTGCTGGCCGAACGCCGGGGGGCGCCCCGGCGTCACGGCTGAACGGGGACCGGCGCGGCAGCCGGTGCAGGCAGCGGCTGGCCGAAACGGCTGGGCTGGGCCTGCAGCCAGCGCAGGGTGGCCCGATCCCGGGCCGTGAGCGCCACCACTGGCTGGCGGCCGGGCACCGCCGCCAGGGCATCGGCCGGATCGTCGCTGTGACCCCAGAGGCCGAAGGCATGGCCCAGCTCGTGCAGGGCGGTGGCCTGAATGGCCAGCTGACGCTGCCCCGGGCTGATCAGCACCTCCACCCGCGGCTCCAGCCGCCAGCGACCGGCCCGCTGCACCTCCAGCACCTGCAGCGAGGCGCGCCCGTGGCTGGCACGCAGGCGCCCGCCCAGCTCCCGCAGCGGCGGCCGCTGACGCCTCACCAGCACCTGCGCCTGCGCCGGATCCGTCACCCGCACAATCACCAGCTCCTCCGCCCAGCTGGCCAGCGCCGCGTTCACCGCCTGCTGCCAGCGACTCTCCAGGGACGCCGCCGCAGCGGGGGCAATGGCTCCAGAGGCAGCGGCAGGCTCCACCCAGACGCACCAGCGCGCCAGGCGCGCCCAACCGGCGGGCGTGGGCGTCAGCCGGTGGCTGTAGCCCACTGGGGGCTGCGCGGAGAGGGAGGAAGCTGCTGGATCAGGTGGGGGCGGAACGGCCTGCAGGCCGGCGGCTGTGTCCGTACCGCCAGTGGCGGCTGGGCCAGTCCGCCATGGCCGTGCGGCTAGCGCCGGTGGGCAATCGGTGCTGGGATCCAGGGCAGCAGGCGCCGGGCCCCGGCCTGAAACCTCGCCCACTTGAACTGGAGGGAGATCCACCCGGGCTGCCCGCCACGACCCCGAATCCGGGAGGGGAAGAGCGGTGACCTGGCCGGCTGGCCAGACCAGGCAAGCAGCGAGCGCCTGGACCAGGAAGCGCCGCAGCCGGCAGGGCCGAAGCCGCACGGGACGCCCCGGCTCAGGCCGCCAGGCCCACGCCGCGGGCCATGAGGGTGGCCAGCAGTGGAATCAGCGCGAAGCCCACCAGCTCGATATTGAGGATCCAACGCAGACGGCCTGCCAGGGCCTCACTCACCTCGGGCAACTCCCCCTTGCGCAGCGGCAGGGCCCAGAGGATGTAGGTGATGGTGGGGTACAGGGAAAGGCCACCCACCGCGAGGTAAAGACCCACCTTCCACCAGAACACCGGGTTTTCGGTGTAGAAATCGGCCCCCTGGCCGTAATGCAGCACCCGCAGGATGCCGCTGAGCAGCAGGGTGAGCGCCGCAATGCCGTACACGATGTCGGTGATCACCAGGGTGGTGGCCACCTCCTTGCTGGGGTTCGCCCGGATCAGGCGCCGCTCCAGCACCAGTGCGCCGAAGCACAGCATCACGCTGATGTAGTGCAGATAGGCCACACCGGCACTGGGCAGCACGCCGGTGGGAAACACGAAGGCGGGCAGCGGGGCGAGGTGCGCAGAGAGGAGCGGTGCGAAGGCGAGCATCGCCAGTGGGTTCAAATCTGCGGGGACGGTAGCGGCCTGACGCCGCCGATCGCCCGCAACGCCAGGGCAAGCGGACGCAACGACAACTCAAGACGCAGCAGATCCGCCGCACCTTGCTGTACTTCGCCATCATTTAGAGGCAGATTCAGGTAGGGATAACGGAACGGAACAGCCCCATAATTGCCACTGGAACCTGAGAAACTGGAAGTCTTTCTATAGCTCCTCTTTTATCTTCAAAAGCACCGTAGGGTCGAAACAGATATCAGGAACATATGGCTAGCTCACTCAGTGCCTTTCTTGGCGAGATCGGCAGACATCAACTGCTCAGCCCCGCGCAGGAACTCATGCTGGGCCGCAAGGTTCAGGCCATGGTGGAGATCGAAGAACGTTGCGGCGCAAGCCGACGCAACGGCGAACCCACCCCGCTCACGAGCATCGAAACACGCACGGTCCGCTATGGAATGCGCGCCAAGGAGCAGATGATCGTCGCCAACCTGCGCCTGGTGGTGAACCTGGCCAAGCGCTACCAGGGCAAGGGCCTTGACCTGCTCGACCTGATCCAGGAGGGCACGATCGGCCTGGCGCGGGCGGTGGAGAAGTACGACCCCACCCGCGGCCACCGCTTCAGCACTTATGCCTATTGGTGGATTCGTCAGGGCCTGAACCGGGCCCTCTCCACCCAGAGCCGCATGATCCGGATTCCGGTGAATGTCAACGAGAAACTCACACGGCTGCGGGCCGCCAAGGCGCAGCTGCTGCAGCTCAATGGCCTGACGCCCACATCGCGCGAGCTGGCCGCCTGCATGGACATTCCCGTTGCCGATGTGGAAGAGCTGCTGGGCTGCGAACTGCGCAGTGTCACCGTGAGCCTGCAGGGCATTGTGAAATCAAAGGCGGATCCCTCCGAGCTGGTGGATGTGCTGCCCAGCAATGAAGTGCCACCGATGGAGCGGGCCGAGCAGGAGGAGCGGGCCGCCATCGCCTGGAACCTGCTCGAAGTGGCCCAGCTGACAGAACGGGAGCGCACGGTGGTGATCCTGCGCTTCGGCCTGGACGCACAGCACGAGTGGCGCACCCTTGCCGAAGTGGCACGCCAACTGGGCTGCAGCCGCGAATACTGCCGCCAGGTGGTGCAACGCGCCCTGCGCAAACTGCGCAAGGCCGGCACACAAGCAGGCTTGGCGGGCGTGGCCTAGGCCGTGATCACCGTCCTCTCCAGCAAGAAGTCCGCCCTGGAACTCTGGAAGCGTGGCCGCGATGATGAACAGATTCGGTGCTTGGGAGTGAGTGATGACGCCAGGAGAAGCCACCCCAGGCGACGCTGGTTTTGAATCTTCCGGCTTCAATGCCGATGGTTCCGGCGATGCCGACCGCACCGTGGATGCACAGGTGCTGGAAAGCAGCGTGGTGGATGAGGGGCTGCTGCAGCGGCTTCTGCGGCGCGCCGGCCGAGCGATCGCTCTGCCCGCACTGGAATGTCTGGAATTGCTGCTCGATGGCCAGACCCCGCCGCAGGTGCGCCTCACGATGCTGGCGGCACTCACCTACCTGCTGCTGCCCCTCGATCTCATCCCTGACTTCGTGCCAGTGGCCGGCTTCAGCGATGATCTGGTGGCGCTCACCGCCCTGCTGGGGCTCACCGGTAGCCACCTCACCCCGGATATCCGGTCACGGGCACGCCGCAAACTGGATCGCTGGTTCCCGCCCACCCGTTGATGGCCTCCTTCACCTCCCCGCAACTGGAGGATCTGCAGACCTTCCTGAAGGAATGGATGCGTCACCATGGCCGCACCCAGTCGGATCTGCGCCGGGCGTTGCGGGCCGGTTCCATCCGCATGCCCGTGCTGCTCGAAGAACTGCAGCGGCTGGAGCAGGAGGAGGGCTTGGCCCGGCTCGCCGCCCAGCTCTGCGCCATTGAGGAGCAGTGGCTGGGTGAGCAGCTGGAGGGCCGTCCGGATGAGCAGCTCGATGGACAGCTGGATCTGTTGCTGCAGGAAATCCTGCAGGACGGCGAGAACTGATCCCCGCAGGCAGAGTGGGAGCATTCACCTCCCTCCGATGCTGCCCCCCCGTCGTCCACCAACCGGCCCAGCCATGGGCCGATCGCTGATGTTGCTCGTCAGCGGCTCCCTGATCAGCTTCGGCAGCCTTGGCGCTGTCCCGGCCTTCGCCCAGCGCGAGGGCTACCTGCTGGGTCCGGGCAGCAACGTGGGTCCCGCCACCCGCATCGTGCCCACCAACTGCGTCACGGCGGCCGATGGCTCGGTCACCTGTGACACCAAGATCGAGAACCCTCCTGGCGACACGCGCGCCAAACCCCAGTTCACCCCCTTCGGTAACTGATGCGCTGGAGCCGTGGCAAAGCGGGAGACGAGGCCTTCCTCCATCTCGTTGACCGATTCGAGCGCCAACTTGCCAAGGTGCTCTCGTTGATTCTCTGCATCGTGCTGCTGGCGGCCGCCGTCCAGTTCGTCGGTGCGGTGATCCAACAATTCATTGATCCCAACACAGGCTGGCTGGGCGACGACCTGATCCGTCTGCTCGGCGATCTGCTCACGCTGCTGATCGCCCTCGAGGTGCTGCAGAACGTCACCGCCTACCTGCGCCATCACGTGGTGCAGATCGAGCTGGTGCTGATCACGGCGCTCACGGCCGTGGCGCGAAAGGTGATCGTGCTGCCTCCGGGCTCGGAAGACAAGCCGATGCTGCTGGTGGGTCTCGGCCTGGCCGTGCTGTCGCTGTCGGGGGGTTACTGGCTGGTGCGCCGCGCAGATATCACAACCCTGAACGCCAGTGCAACGCCAGCCAGAGCGTTCCCGGAGCAGGATCCGTAGCCTCCACCCGGTGCAGCCGTCCGGGGGCGATCCGCAGCGTGTCGCCAGCCACCAGCTCCCGGCAGGTGGGTTCATCGGCGAAGGCCAGGCGGGCACCACCGCGCAACACCAGCACCCACTCCTCCAGCGCCTGGCTCTGCCATTGCCCGGCAGGGGTGGACCAGGCGCAGGAATGGATCCGCTCCAGCCGTAGATCGGGGGTGTCTATCAGCAGATCCAGCCGCTCTTCACCCAGAAGCGGACAGGTGCTGACCAGCAGATTGTCGGCACCCGGAGCGGCAGGCGCCAGGTGTTCGCCCCAGCGGCGGCCGATCTCAAAGCCGCGGCGGCGGGCCAGTGCCACCACCTCGTGATGGCTGCTGCAATCGCGCAGGGCCTGCTCCACGTCGGGGTCGGCGTCGCTGAGGGCCACGAAGGCCACCAATTGGCTCACCTTGGCGCGGAACTGCTGCAGATCGCTTTCGGCCATGGACCCTGATGCTGAACCTGTCCATCATCCCGGCGGGGCGGAATCGAGGGTTTTGTGCATCAGCGAGCGCCGGAACGACACCCCTCCCAGTTCCAGATCCTCCATCGCCATCACCTGCCAGCCCTGGCGCTCAAACAGCGGACGGGAGATGAAGCTGGCCTCCGTGCGCAGGGAGGCCACCCCAGCGGTGCGGGCCAGGGCTTCGAGGGCCTGCAGCAGGGCGCCGGCCCGGCCCTGGCGGCAGGAACGGCCGCGGCAGTACAACAGCGAAACGCGATCCAGCGGCTCCAGCACGGCGAACGCCTCGATGGGCGGCACGGGATCGGTGCCGGAGGGTTCACCCTCACTCACCAAGCCGAATCCCCGCTCCAGAGTGAGCCTGAAGTCCGGGCGGTTGAGCGGCAGACCTGCCCAGGCCGCCACTTGTTGCGGGCTGTAAAGCGCAGGGGCCTGGGTGTGCACGGCATCGCGATACACCTCGATGGCGGCGGTGTGATCGTCGGGAGTGAGACGACGGATCAGCACGGCTGCAGCCTGGCAAAAGCGCCGTGCCTTAAAGCGAGGGGGAACGAAGTGTACATTCGCTGCAGCCATGGGTTTCGTTATCTTCCCAGTTATTCACCCATGCCTGAGTGTTGACGAGGAGAAGAGGACGAAGCTGCCATGCTGAAGCTGTGGGTTGGTGCCGGATCCGCAGCCGGCCGATGGACACCTCAGCACAAAGTGGCGGGCCTCCATCGGCATCACATGGCCACTGTTGACGGACCGGGGCGTACTCCCGAGGCGTTTCGAGGCGCTGATCTTTAAGCACGATCTGGCCAGCGTGAAATCGCAGAGTGAGGCGATGGTGATCGCATGCGATCGATCCATCGTGTAAGTTGTAGAGCGCAAGGCACGTACAACGGAGAAGATCTCATGATCAAAGGAGCAGATTTGCTGGCCAAGGTCAAGGAGATGGGCGACGTCGGGAAATCCGAAATCGTTCGCGCCTGTGGCTATGTTTCCACCAAGAAGGATGGCTCCGACCGCCTCAACTTCACAGCCTTCTATGAGGCGCTGCTGGAGGCCAAGGGTGTGGATCTGGGTGCCACCAGCAAGATGGGCAAAGGTGGCCGCAAGCTCAGCTACATCGCCACTGTGCAAGGCAATGGGAACCTGCTGATCGGCAAGGCCTACACCGCGATGCTGGATCTCAAACCCGGCGACGAATTCGAGATCAAGCTGGGCCGCAAGCAGATCCGGCTGATCCCCGCCGGCAGCGAAGATGTCGAGGCCGACGACTGATCCATCCGTCCCTGGCGCCGCCACCCATGCCACTTCCCTGCGCCCACCCCTCTGACCCCGGCCCCGCCGCCCTCAGGCGGCTCCGGCTGGTGGCCTGGCTTGTGGTTTTCGCCGTGATCCTGCTGGCCTGGTGGCCCCGTCCGGCCTGGGGAGACACCCCCACCCTGCAGGCCAGCGGCGCCCAGCTGTTCGAGAACCACTGCGTGGGGTGTCACATCAACGGCGGCAACATCCTGCGGCGCGGCAAAACCCTGAAGCTGGCCGCGCTGCAGCGCCAGGGCATCGACGGCCCCGACGCCATCGCCAGGATCGCCGCCACCGGCCAGGGCCAGATGAGCGGCTACGCCAAGGTGCTCGGCGACGGCGGCGACCAGCTGGTGGCGGCCTGGGTGTGGGAGCAGGCCCTGCGCGACTGGAAACCGGCCCCTCCCGTGGGCTGAAGGAACAGCGCGCTCAAGCGGCGAACGCAACCCCTCCTCGCTTCACGGTCGCAACGTCATCCGATCGCCTGGATCCACGGGTACACCTGCACCTCGGTCCAGATGCCCTCGCGGGCATACACATCGGCGTGCACCAGCGCTTCCACCTGCTCCAGGGCGTCCGCCTCATAGAGGCCGAACACATGGGTGCTGCCTTCGGTGGGTCCGAGCGTGAGCAGCACACCCTCCGCATGTTGGCGGTGCAGGCCGTCAAGGTGTTCCTGCCGAAAGGGGGTGCGCCGCGTGAGGGCGTCCTCGCAGTAGGTGCCCCAGAGCACGAATTTCGCCATCGCCGTGGTCAGCGGGTTGCAGGCTCCACTGTGCCGCCCCGCCGCCGCCGGCAACGCTCGGAGCAATACCGCACCTCCTCCCACACGGCGCTCCAGCGGCGGCGCCATTGGAACGGCCTGCCGCACACCGGGCAGATCTTGGTGGGGCGGTCACCACGCCGCGACGGCCGGTTGGCAGGCTGTTGTGCTGCCATCCCAGCTCCTACGTTGAACAACGCTTCCAGTCCACCACCATGACGCTGGCAACCGCGCCGATCGGTCAGGTCGTCGTGCTGGTCACGCTGCCCCAGCTCCCCTCCCTCCACGACCGCCTGCGGGCGATGGGATTGCGGCCGGGCTCCGAAGTGCAGGTGCTGCGCCGTGGCTTCCCCGGCGGTCTGCTGCATGTGCGTTGCGGGCAGGTGGAATTCATGCTGCGGCGCAGTGATGCTGCGGAGATGGCGATCCGACCGCTGGCTGCTTGATCCGCTCAGCCCAGACCAAGCAGCAGGCCGCCCTGATAGGTGAGCAGGGCCATCACCCAGGCCAGCGTGAACGACCAGGCCAGCGACACCAACACGAACACGCGGCTGCGCGATTCCTGCCACTGCACCGCCACCGTGGACAGGCACGGGGTGTAGAGCAGCGTGAACATCATGAAACTGACGGCCTGCAGCGGCGTGATCGCCTGCACCAACGCTCCGCCCAGGCCCGCCTGGCTGGTGGCATAGATCACCGCCATCGCCCCCAGCAGGATTTCCTTGGCCACGAAACCGAAGATCAGCGACACCGTGAGGGCGGGGTTCATGCCGATCGGCCCGAGCAGCGGCTGGAAGATGCGTCCGATCATTCCCGACAGTGACAGGCCGGAGAGCGGATCCACGCCCGGCGGCAGGTTGTTGAGCAGCCACACGGCGATCACGCCGATCACGATGAACTGGCGGGTGGTGAAGAAGAAATTCACCATCTGCTGCCAGGCGCGCTGCAGCATGGTGTCGAGGCTGGGGGTGCGGTATGGGGGCAGCTCGAGCACGAACCCTTCGCGGCCGCGGTACACGTGCTTGAACAGCAGTGCCGTGAGCACCGCCGCCACAAAGCTCATCACGTAGAAGCCGAACACCACCAGCCCCGCCGCCCACCAGGGGCGCACAAAAAAGGCGCCGGCCATGAACACGAACACCGCCAGCCGCGCCTGGCAGAGCGAGAACGGGATCACCAGCATCGACAGCAGCCGCCGGGGGCGGTCGCGGATCACCCGGGTGCCCATGATCGCCGGCACATTGCAGCCGAAGCCCATGATCTGCAGCACGAAGCTGCGGCCATCCATGCCGAGCCAGTGCATGAAGCCGTCCATCAGGAAGGCGGAGCGGGCCAGATAGCCCGAGTCTTCGATCAGGGAGATCATCAGATAGAAGAGGAAGATGATCGGCATGAAGCTCACCACCGTGGTGAGCCCGAGCCAGAGCCCATCGGTGGCCAGGTGCACGAGGAAGGTCGAGAGCCTCAGCGACTGCAGCAGCGGCAGCAGCAGCCGGGTTTCCAGTGCATCGGCGGCAGTGCCGAGCAGCTCCTGCAGTGGCGTGCCGATCGCGTAGATCGCCTGGAACATGGCCAGCATCACGACCAGGAACGCCAGCACCCCCACCGCCGGATGCAGCAGGAAGCGGTCGATCCGGTGGCTGAGCCGGTCGATCAGGCCATGCGGTGCCTGCACGCAGGCTGCTGACAACGCCTGCAGGCGCGCGTCGAGTGCATCGGGCTCGAGCCGGGCCGGGGGCGGGAAGGTGGTCGCCTCCAGGCGATGAATCTGATAAAGGAGATCCGGCACCCCGCGACCGCTGCGGGCACTGATCGGCACCACCGGCACCTGCAGGTCTTCACTGAGGCGGACCGCGTTCACCTTCACGCCGAAGCGCGCGGCTTCGTCGCTCATGTTGAGCGCCACGATGAACGGCAGTCCGATGGCGCGCAGCTCCAGGGCGAGGCGCAGCTGGGTGGCGGCGCGGCTGGTGTTGATCACCAGCACGATCAGATCCGGCGGGGCTGTGGCCAGATAGCGGCGCACGATCGCCTCGTCTTCGCTGCTGCCCTTGAGGTCATGGATGCCGGGCAGATCCACCAGTTGGTAATCGTTGCCGAAGGCATCGCTGGGCAGTTCACCGCGCAGCAGATCCACGGTGAGGCCCGGCCAGTTGGCCACATGGGCGCGGCCGCCGGTGAGCTTGTTGTAGAGGGTGGATTTGCCGGTGTTGGGCATGCCGATCAAGGCCACCTGGCGCACCCCGCCCGGCAGCGCCGCCGCCGAGCCGGGCGTATGGCAACCCTGGGTGATCGCAGGCATCCCCTCACGTTAGGAGCAGAAAACAAGGCGCAGCCCTCAGCGCGCGGAGGTAGGCGCCAACCAGACCATCGCGCCTCAGCTGGCGATCCAAAAGCAACCCGGACGACCCGCACGGCCCATCCACCAGCGATCCAGGCGGCCAGCGATCAGCACGCCAAGAGGCGAACCTGATGGCGATCCGGCCACGGCCGCTCCCAGGCCCGCGCAGATCGCCATGCTGGGGTCAACAACGCCAACGGACGCTCCATGCAGATCACCACCTGGCAGGCAGAAGCTGCCGGAGCCCCGCTGCAGCGCAGCAGCGCCGAGCTGTTGCCTCCAGGCCCCGGCGAAGCGCTGCTGGAGGTGCTGCACTGCGGCCTGTGCCACAGCGATCTGTCGATGCTCGACAACCACTGGGGGATCAGCAGCTATCCGCTGGTGGCCGGCCATGAGGCGGTGGGCCGGGTGGTGGCGGTGGGCGAAGGGGTGCCGGAAACGCTGATCGGCCAGCTGCGCGGCCTGGGCTGGATCGCCGGAAGCTGCAGCCACTGCGCCCTGTGCCTCGGGGGGGATCAGAACCTCTGCGCCGACCTGGAGGCGAGCGTGGTGGGCCGCAGCGGCGGCTTCGCCAGCCATGTGAAGGCCCAGCAGGACTGGCTGATCCCCATCCCCGACAGCCTCGATCCAGCCCTGGCGGGCCCGCTGTTCTGCGGCGGCATCACCGTGTTCGCGCCCCTGATCGACGAGGCCGTCTCCCCCACCGCCCATGTGGGCGTGATCGGCATCGGCGGGTTGGGCCACATGGCGCTGCAGTTCGCCCGAGCCTGGGGCTGCCAGGTGACCGCCATCACCACCAACCCCGCCAAGGCGGAGGAGGCGCGCGGCTTCGGGGCCCATGAGATCCAGCTGCTGGGCGATCTGGCCGCCACGCCGAACCGCTACGACCTGATCATCAACACCACCAACCAACCGCTGGATTGGGACGCGGTGGTGAACGCCCTGGCACCGAAGGGCCGGCTGCACCAGCTCGGTGTGACGCTGGAGCCCATCCCCTTCAATGTGTTCCCGTTCATCGCCGGACGGCGCCAGTTCACCGGCAGCCCCACCTCCTCACCCGCCAGCCTGCTGAAGATGATGGAGTTCTGCGCGCGGCACGGCATCCAACCCCAGGTGGAAAGCCTGCCCATGCACGAGATCAACACCGCCATCGCCCGGCTGCGCAGCGGCGACGTGCGCTACCGCTTCGTGCTCGACGGACCGGCCTGAGCCGGACGCCAGCGCCTCAGGCGCCGTCGGGAGCACGGCGGAACACCAGCAGGCGGTTATTGGCAGGAAGCCGCAGATCTGCGGCCGCCAGCAGACCCACCGCCCTGGCGCAGGCGAGCAGCTCCAAGCTGTCGCGCACCCCCATGGCGGGATCGATCGCGCGCAGGTGGGCGTCAAAGGCGGCATTGCTGGCGCTGGTGTGCACACCGCCGTCGTTGAAGGGGCCGTAAAGCAGAAACAGCCCACCCGCAGCTAGCACCCGGGCACTGCCGGCGAACAGAGCGGGCACGGCCGTCGCCGGCATGATGTGGGCGGTGTTGGCGCTGAACACCGCATCGAACGGACCGGCCGGCCAGTCAGGCTGGGTCACATCCAGCTGCAGCGGCGGCAGCAGCTGGCCGACGGCTGGCGCGCCGTCGGCGCTGGCGTGCGCCTGGCGCCGCCGCAGCCCCGGCAGGTGCTCAGGCCGGTCACTGAGTTGCCAGCGCACGGGCAGGTGCTGGCTGAAATGCACGCCGTGCTGGCCGGTGCCCGAGCCCACCTCCAGCAGCTGTGCACGCCGGTCGGGGGGCTGGGGCAGCCACGTGCGCAGCGCCTCCAGCAACGGCTGCTTGTTGCGCTCGCAGGCTTCGGAGAAGGGCAGATCGAGCGGCTGGGGGGGCATGGGCAGGGCGCTCAGCTGTCGAGGGCCTGACGCAGGCCGGTCAGATAGGCACCTGCCGCCGCCGGCACCGACTCCGCAGCGGACGCCGCCGCCGCCATCACCTTCACCAGCGCGCTGCCCACGATCGCGCCATCGGCGCCCCAATCGCGCACCTGGCGGGCCTGCTCCGGCCCGGAGATGCCGAAGCCCACGGCCACCGGCGTGGGCCCCATGGCCTTGAGTTGCTGCACCAGGCCGCCCACGCGCATTTCCATCGCCGCACGCACACCGGTGACCCCGGTGACGCTGACCAGATAGGTGAAGCCCCGGCTGGCGGCGGCGATGCGCCCCATGCGCTCGGATGGGGTGGTGGGGGCCACCAGCAGCACCAGATCAAGCCCCTCCGCCGCGGCGATCGGCGAGAGCCGCTCCGCTTCCTCCAACGGCAGATCCGGCACCACCAGGCCGGCGGCGCCGGCAGCGGCGGCCTCACGGCAGAAGGTTTCCATGCCGCGGTTGAGCAGCGGGTTGCTGTAGGTGAACAGCACCAGGGGGGTGGTGAGCTGACCGCGCAGGCCGGTGAGCATGTCGAGCACCTTGCCCGGCGTGGTGCCGGCGGAAAGGGCGCGGCTGGCGGCCGCCTGGATCACCGGGCCATCGGCCAGCGGATCGCTGTAGGGGATGCCCAGCTCGATCAGGTCGGCGCCGGCCTTCTGCAGGGCGAGCAGAGTGGCGGCGGTGGTGGCCAGATCCGGATCACCAGCCATCAGGAACGGCATCAAGGCGCAACGGCCCTGCGCCTGCAGCTGGCTGAACCGTGCCTGGATGGCCGTGGTGCCGCTGGCGGCGACATTGCTGGACGGGGTGGCGCTCATTCGGAGCCGAATCCTGCACGCTCTGGCCGTGAGCCTATGGGGTCGCTGGCAGGACGGCCCAGCAAGCCCTGGGCCCAATGCCTCAGCCGCGGTGGCTCAAAGGCTGGCGTCGTCCTTGAGCTGGCCGATCTCACGCAGCAGGCGTTCCTGCTCGGCAGGGCTGAGCGCGTCGAACTCCTTCTGCAGCTGCTCAGCAGTGATGGCGTCGTAACCGGCGCGGTACTGGCGGCGCTGCTCCATGAAGGTCATCTTGCCGGTGACCACCCGCAGCAGGTAGCTGCCCGTCCAGCCGAGCACGATCAGAATCAAGACCGCCTCAGCGGCGATGCCGGCCGAAAAGCCCTCGAAGCCGGCCGCCTTGAAGCCCCAGTAGCCGAGGCCACCGAGCCCGAACACGCCAAGGCCCAGCAGCAGTGCCTGGCCGCGCGTCATTCGCCCTGGCCGGCAAGCCTGAAGTTGAGGAAGGGTGAAAACACGATCATGCCCGGGAAGAACAGGAACACCAGGCCGTAGACGGCCGTGCGCTCGATCTTGCCCATCACCATCCAGCGCTTGTTCATCCAGAAGAAGAGGACCAGCGGCACCACCACCAGGTAGGCGCCGCCAAGCAGCAGGTAGGCACCGAGCACCAGCAGGGTGTCAAGCGGCAGGGTGCTGAGAAACCCGGGCAACGGCACGGAACAGGAAGCAGGGTGCGGCAAATCTAGGATCAGTCCGCGGGGGCATGGCGGAACCGGTAGACGCAGCGGACTTAAAATCCGCAGGCCGCAAGGCTGTGGGGGTTCAAGTCCCCCTGCCCCCATCGGTGAGAGAGGCCCGAAGGGAAGGTTTCCGGTGGAACACCGGCCTCTGGATTTTGGCAAGGGCTGTCATGGGTGTCACTTCGCTAGGCATTGAGATGTGCTGAAACGGCTTCAATCAGCGTTGAGCAAACTCCCAGCGGCTCTGACAACTGGAGCAAGTGGCTCAATACAAAAGATTAGCCGGTTGTTTTAGGGGATGGAATGCGATAGGCGCTAGAACCACTTGATTGGGATCTCGAAGCGCGTGCAACTGCTGAGTTCGCCCTGAAGCAGCAAAATCAGGTGACAAGGTTGCGGCATGCAATGGAACGCCCTCGCGACAAGTAAGCTTTTGCCAAGTCATACCACTAGAGACAATCGTGAGTAGAGAACCGACATCAAGGCATATTCCGATTGAGCACGATAAACCAACCGAAGGCTTTGGGACTGAACCGGGAAACACACACGCAGTATGGCATAATCACAGAAACCCACTGCTTTTATGCAGACAGTCATGGGAAACCCGATCAGCTCAGAAGTAGTCGCCGGTGGATTTGCTCTTGCTGGGGCTCTTCTCGGAGGATTAATCAGCTATGCAACCACCAGGGCTGAGCAGCGATGGGCACGCGCAGAGCGCAACATCGCCAAGCTCTGCGACCAAGTCTCAGCCTATTACCAGCTTGAGCAACTTTACAAGGAAGAATTGGCTCGTCTCGATCCAGAGAGGCGAAGCGCAAAAACGATTATGGAGGACATGCGCACTAGAGTTACTCAATCTGGTGATTTCGAGCGACCAAACATCACTTCACTCGCCGCTAGAACGATTCGACGCGAGTGGACATAGATGGCCTGCAGCAACAAGGCCAGCAGGAGTTGCTCCGGCGGAATTGAGGGGGGCCCTGCCTCGGGATAGAGCTTGCTGAAGGTGGGATTGAGGCGATCCAGCGCCTGATCCCCCAGTCGCCGCACCTGCCGCAGATGATGGGCGTTGGGGATCCGCTCCTCCGTGGAGACATAGGAGAACAGAGGGCCGGTTCTCTCCTGGTGGCCGCGCATCCGCTCAGTGCCGTTGGGCCATTCTCCCGCGGCTGGATGGGATTTTCAGCAGCCTCCTCGTGCGGCAGCGGGGATAGGCCTGCGGGGAGAGAGCCTGCTGCGCAGCTGCGAAACCAGGACACCGGCCCAGACTTGCCAGGGCGGGGCTTCAAGCGATGGGAACCTAATCAGGAAGGGGTTGATAAGGTCCGTTGACGTTCTGGACGAAGCATCGTGGGACAGTCAGAGCCCTGGGTCCTTCGCTCCCGCTGGTTCCGTTGTCTTCTGCATTTGCTGGCCGCTCTGCTGGCGACGCAGCTGCTGGTGGCGGCCCCCCTGGCCCGCGCGGGTGACGCCCCGACTCCTGCCTCCGCTTCCGCCCAGAAGGCCACTCCCCCACCGGCCTACATCGAACTGGATGGCCGCCGGGTGCTGGAGATCCGGGCCGGTGTCGGCGCCCAGAGCCCTGCGCAGATGGCGCGGCGTGGCAGCCAACGGCTGGCCGAGCTGGCCGCCAACTACTCGATCGAGCCCACCCAGATCGTCGTACAGGAGGACCCGCCTTACACCACCATCGGTCTGATGAAGGGCGGCGTGTTTGAGCCCAGGATCTCGGTGGATGACCGCAACGCGGCCCGCTTTCAGCTCAGTCGTCAGCAGCTGGCCCAGCGCTACCTGGAGCAGATTCGCGCGGCGATCGTGCGCTACCGCCAAACCCACCGGCGCTCAGACTGGCTGCGGGGCACCGCTCTGGCCCTGCTCGCCCTTGGCCTTTACATCCTCTGGCTGAGGGGCCAGATGGCCTTGAACCGCCGCCTGGGGCGCTGGATCAACGACCCCGCCAACCACCGGATCCGGGGACTGCAGGTGGGCGGCAACCAGTGGCTCACCGCTGATCAGGAGCGCAGCCTCCTCGATCCCTTGCGCCGGATCGTGCACGGGGCCGTTCTGCTGCTGGTCAGTTATCTCTCCATCCCCCTGTTTCTCGGGCTGTTCCCCCCCACCCAGGCCATCTCCGAAACCCTGCGGGGCCAGATCACTGGCCTGGTGGTGGGCGGTGCACAGGCCGTGACCAAGGCCATCCCCGACCTGATCTCCGTGATGGTGATCCTCGGCCTCTCGGTGCTGCTGATGCGGGCCAGCAATGCCTGGTTCCGGGCGGTGGAGCTGGGCAAGCTGCGTCTGCGCTGGTTCTATCCCGAATGGGCCCGGCCCACAGCCCGGCTGGTGGGGATCGGCATCCTGCTGCTCGGTGTGGTGCTGGCCTACCCCTACATCCCAGGAGCCAACAGCAAGGCCTTCCAGGGGGCTGGCCTGTTCGTGGGGGTGCTGGCAGCCCTGGGCTCGAGTGCCGTGGCCGCCAACCTGATCGGCGGGCTGATGCTCACCTACACCCGGGCCTACCAGGAAGGCGACCGGGTCAACATCAACGGCACCGTCGGCATCGTTCACGACTCCGCCCTGTTGGTGACCCGCCTGCGCACGCCCCACAATGAGGTGGTGAGCATCCCCAACGCCACTGTGCTGGGGGCCTCGATCGTCAATTACAGCCTGGCCCGCCGGGAGATCGCTGAGCCGGTGGTGATCGCCACCACCGTCACCATTGGCTACGACGTGCCCTGGCGCCAGGTTCACCGGCTGATGCTGGAGGCGGCCAGCGCCACCTCAGGCATCAGCCGGGAGATGCCCCCATTCGTGCTCCAGACCTCACTGAACGACTTCCACATCAGCTATGAACTCAACGCCTACGTAGAAGATGTGGACACGTACCGCAGCACCCTTTCGGATCTGCTGGGGGCCGTCCAGGATCAGTTCGCCGAGGCCGGGGTCGAGATCCTTTCGCCGGGGTACCACGCCATGCGCGATGGCAACGGCCTCACTGTGCCCCCCTGGCCGCCTGGGAGCTTCGGCACACCGACCCGCACTCCGCCTGCCGCCGGTTGACGGCTCGAGCCAGCTGCAGCTGGCCTCTGCGCCAGCGGAGGAAGGGAATCAAAAGCAGCACGACGACCAGCAGGTAGGCCAGAACGCCGAGCTTCAGACCGGCCATCCCGGCGCCGTAGGTGGAGGCGGACAGCAGGGCCAGGCCTTTGTGTATCGCGAGTACCTCGAAGGCTGTGATGCTGCGGCCTATCTGGATCGAGAGAAGCCAGCAGACCTTCCCGCCTTGGAGACTGGAAAGCACCTGGTGGAATTCAGCGACCATGGGATTGGCGAGCTGCTCTGAGGGGAGGCACCAAAAGCACCGGAGCATCACAGCGACGACCCGCGAGCCTGACGATCATTAACCCTGACCCGTGGTCAGGAGCTCCCTCATGGTCAGGACGTCGTTTGAGGTATGCGGAGGTTGGTTCGTGGAAGCGCGGCCAGCAACTTCTGCGGGACGGCCACACCTACCTCGACGGTGATGGTGATGGTGATGGCGAGGCTTGCGAACCTCAAAGTCGGATCTGGTGCGAGCCGCCGGTTATGTGAGCACCAAGAAGGACGGCAATGAACGGCTGAACTTCACGGCCTTTTATGCGGCGCTGCTGGAGGCAAAGGGGGTCAGTCTCGGGGAGGGGACTGGCACCAGCAAAGGCAAGGCCGGCCGCTCCTTGAGCTATGTGGCCACTGTGCAGGGCAACGGCAACCTGCTGATCGGCAAGGCCTACACCGCCATGCTCGAACTCCAGCCCGGCAATGAATTCGAGATCAAGCTGGGTCGCAAGCAGATCCGCCTGGTGCCTGTCGGTGGGTCTGACGACGAGGAGTGAACGCGTTGAACCCGTTGGTTGCATGGATGCAGGGTCCATCCCCTGGCCGTGTCTCTCAGCTCGATCGCTCTGCTGACCCCTTGCGCTCATGCTTCTCCTGGTTTCCCTTCCTGAGGATGCCGGCCACAAGGAATCTGCAACGATCCCTCAGGAAGGTGACACCCCCGAAGCAGGTGGCGAACAGGTTCTCGCCTGGTAGTCACAGGCGTAGATCGTCGGCTTTTGCCAGCTGAGCGGGATCTCCAACAGATCCCGGGGTCCACTGATCCCTTGGGCCAGAAAGATCAGCGTGGCCAGCACGTTGGCACTGACATGCAACCGGCGCCAACGCAGGTGCTTGTGGATCTCAGGACGGCAGGCCACAGAGACCAGCATCAGGCCCGTGAGCCCGATGCCGCCCCAGAAGTGCGACTGCCAGAAGGCCAGGCCGAACGGATTGTCGCTGAGACCGCGTTTGCCACTGCCCGACCCCACCGCCTGCTGAGGGAGCGCGAAGATCTGATCCGGGTGCTCAGTGAGGACCCTGACCACTTCAGCATGGCTAGGGGCTGCTGATGACGACCAGCGTTACGAGTGAAACGTCTTGGCCTGAAGCGCGCTTCCTATCCAGTTCCAGCAGCTTCCACAGTGGCCAATGAAATCCTTTCTTGATTGTGGACTCTTGCATTCCATTCCAGTCGTGAATAGTGTGGCTTTCGTAAAAGCGAAGCACGTTGGCCAAGAGACTTCTTTGGACTTTGGCGACGCCTTCAGAGCTGCTTCGGTGCACGCATGACTGATGAAAACGCGCTGATTGCAAGGGCATTGCAAATCTGGGCATCAATATGCCGGCACTCTTGGACGTGTTCGCACGATCGGAGACTGCGAACTATATTAGGATTGCAAAGACTTAAAACCAGTGCAATGAGCCTAGCCAAGATGTCAGCGAAAACGCCAATGAACCGCTTACACTTTGATGAAAAGCTTAGACATTGGCTAACAGAGAAAGAGGATCGAATCGGTGACACCAAATACGGAGGTACGGCTTGGCTCTGGGTTGTATCCCGGTCAGGCGAACTCTGTCACTTGAATGCTGGAACGAAGCAATCTGGAGTCAAGCAGTACATCGCTTTGCTTGATGTGATGGGTGAGGCATTGGAGTGGGTGCCTGTACAAAGCGCAAAAGGTTCGCTGAAAAAGTTGGCCTTTGGCCCCGACTTGGAAGTTATTCCCGGGTTCTACCTTTACCTCAAGAAACCTCGGGTAGCCGCTGCTGTTATGCCCTGAGGGCGCGATTATCTGGCTCCTACAGGCCCGCCAAACCCCACCCCGATGATCCACCGGCACCCCATCAACCTTCACTGAGCTCGGGGATGGGTGCAGCAACCGGCAAGGGCTGACGCGAGGACCCGAGGGTCCTCCTGCCTGACTTGCAGCAGCCGCTGGGTGGGGATGGTGTTCTACGTCGTTGCTGCCATGGAGCCGACGTCTCCACGCCAACCTGCATCCACCGACGCTCAACTGGCCGCCACGATCGAGGCCTGGCAAGTTGCCTGTGCCCAAGGCTGGTAAGAGCCTGAGCCGGAGTGCCTCCAGGCTGAACCCCGCTTCCTGCCACCGACCAGGGCCTGGTGGGTTCGGCCTGGGATAGCTGGTCCTCCAACCCCTATCTGGTCCGCCAGCAGGTGGAGGAGCAGCCGGGCTTCTATCCCTTTGAGGAGCCCTGAGGCGGCAGTTTCATGCCCGCTGCGCCAGATACCGCAGGCCGTCACGCGGTGGGCAGGGTGTTCGTTGGCTGCGCCTTTCGGTCTGCGGCCGGGTCTTTCAAGGGCTGACGCGAGGGTCTGCGCCCCTTTGTCAAACCCGGACCAGGGTGGCGGGAGCGGTGTTCTTTGGCGCCTCAGGCATGAAAAACCGCTCGTTCAAGATCACCTGCTGGGGGTGGCTCTACCGCCACACGCGTCACCTGCGCTGGTTGGTGGCATTGACCTGGACCCGCAATCCTTTCCTCGCCGGCTCGCCATCGAGCTGGAACTGCGCCGCTGCGAAGGCAACTGGAAGCTGCCCTAGCGACCTCTGGCGGAACCCCTTGATGAGGGGCCTGCTGGAGACCCGCGCCTGCGGGGCCCACTAGCGCCAGTCTTGTAGCGCCAATCTTGGCTTGACAATAACAATTCTCGAGAGCTTACATGCCCATTGCCAAAATGAGCCTGACCAATAGAGAGACGGTGACAGAATTAACGTGGAAAGATGATTAGTAACTGCAATTGGCAACTGAATATTTATTATTGCTGGCATTCGCCCTACCTGCTTCATAGTCACATTTCATGATGGCGTTCTTCCTTCGCGGGATGTTGATTGCACTAGGATTGTTTCGAAATACCTGAGTCATGAGATCCGCGAACGCACCAGTTTTCAACGAAATGAAGCTCTTCCCGCCACGTCTGCTTTTCCCCATCATTTCTTTCGAGTTAAATCGGACAAAGGCAATCGTTCCCTTGCTGGGATCAATCTGGACTGCCCAAAAGATGCCGTACAGCAGCGCATTGACATCAATGATGGGTACATTAACTCTGTTGCGATTGTAGATCTCCTGTTTCCAGTTTCTAAGGTCATCCCATGTGTTACTGGCGTCACAGTGGCCGTTGAGCTTCTCGGGTGAGCTGCGGTTGTCACATCCGTAGTGTCCATGGATAACAGCAGCGATGTTCATGTCTGCTGCAACTTGCTCAAACTCTGGTGACATTGTGCCATCTAACCTGTGGGAAAAGAGGATTACCGGTAGGTCTAGGCGTCCTTCACTGGATAGCTTATCTCGAATTCTTTTGAGGTACCTCGTAGAGGTCGTCGAGTAAAGCTCGTTGTGCAGCTGGACCAAGAGAACACCCGGTTTCGGATTTGGTGTACTCCAGAAATTCAAGTTGAATGAGAAGTTATATGTTGGCTTATTGAGCTCAATCGCGTAGTAATAGGCATCCTCATTCATGCAGTACCAAGCATCACCGTATCCGAAGGAGCCGCAACTCGTCAGCATATTGTTATACCTGCCATCCTTAAGGGAAGTAGCGGCTCTCCAGATAATGTCATCCTGAGAAGGTTTTTCTTCATTGTCAATCTGACTAAGGAATAGATCGTAGACACGCCAGCCTAAAAATCTAGGGGCAACAAAGTTATGCCCCTCAATCTCCGGCAAGCTCATTGGCTTGGCCCGGTCGTCGGAAGCAAGGGAGCCCATATGGTACAAACCTCGTGGACTGTCGAAACTCACCCAGTCATCAGCGAAGTTATCGTTATCATGATTGCCAAGGCCATCAAATACCTTGATGCCGAGTTTCTCGATTGGGAGATGGAATACTTCGCCGTATTTTCGGGCTTTGTCGGGTTTGTCGTGGGACAGATCACCAGCAACAACGAGGACCTTGCTACAGTCCGTGCAATGATTCAACATACGGGCTGCGCGCAAGCCTGTTTCAGTGGCTAGGGCATCATCACCAAAACTGTACTGTGGATCCGCACCGACGAAGAAGGTGATCGGTTCGGCCTTGGCGGTTGCATGAAGCAGGCCGAGCGCCATGGCGAGGAGAACAACGGACTTCCTCAGTTCCAAATCTTCTCCTTTTTAATACTTTCTCATTTTAGCAGATTATTGATTCTGTACTCTCAGCTACACGTTCCCTTGATTCTTGCTGGAGCAAGTCGAGGAACTGCCGGGCTTTGACTCCTACGAGCTCAACTGAGGATCAAGCCAACGCGTTGGTTACAGCTGCGGTTCCATGGCCGCTGCGCCCGATATCGCAGGCCGTCACGCGGTAGGCAGGGTGTTCGTTGGCTGCACCTCTGGATCTGCAGCCAGGTCCGCCAAGGGTTTTGCATGGACAAGCGGCTCCCTTGACGGACCCGGCCACGGGATGCGAAAGCCTCCCAGCCCACAGGAGCCAGACTCCAGGCAGCGATTGCTGACCTCGGCGAATGACTGGTTGGATGGACTACAGCCTCGTCAGCCTGGCCGGGGCCGTCTGTGCCTTTCTGAACACCCTGGCCTCCAGCGGGTCTGCGGTGAGCCTGCCGATGCTGATCTCCCTGGGCATGGATCCGGAGATGGCCAACGCCACCAACCGCCTGCCGGTGATCGTGGGCTGCACCACGGCCGTTGCCACCTTCGCGCAAGCCGGTGCCCTGCCCTGGCGGATGGCCCTGCGGGTGGCCGGCCCGGCGACGCTCGGCAGTGTGGCTGGTGCCTTGCTGGCCGATGCGATACCGGCGCGGAATCTGGGGCTGGCGATCACGGCTGCCGTACTGGTGGCCCTGATCCTCCTGTTCACCAAACTGAAGGCCGCCCTGAACCAGCCGCCCCAGGAATCGGCCCGGTTCAGTCTCAAGGAAGCGCTGATCTTCTTCGGCATCGGCACCTGGGTGGGGTTCATCGTGCTCGACGGCGCCACTTACCTTCTCCTGGCTCTCGTGCTTGTGGTGCGCCTCCCCCTCACGGCGGCCAACGCCGTCAAGAACCTGGTACTGATTCCAACCACCCTGGTGTCTCTGCTGGTGTTTGCCCGCGATGGCCATGTGGCCTGGCTGCCCGGCGGCGCCATGGCATTCGGCAGCATCGGCGGCGGCATGCTGGCTGCTCGCCTCGCCCTGTTGCCGGCCGCCCGGGTCTGGGTGTTTCGCCTGTTGGTGGTGGTGATCGCAGGGGAACTGATCCAGATCAGCCAGCACTTCCTGCACCGCCCTGCCTGAAGCCTGGTCGTCTAGCTCTGCAGCGCGCCCAGGTTGATGCTCCCGCCCGTGGCGCGGGTTGGTATCGAGCAGCTCAAGGGGCAAGCCATGCTGGGCTGGTCCAGGTGGGTGTTTGGCTTCTGAGCAACCGGCACAACACAAGGACGATTGAGGTGAAGTGGCACTGCAGAGGCCATTGTCCGTGACGTTGTTGAGTGAGCGAGAAGCACCGCTCACCGATGGGCCAGTGGCTGGACGGCCATGTTGCCGGCAGTCATCGTGGCGCCATCAGCCATCCCGGAGTTCCTCTCCTTGTTGGCCTTGATCCCTTGCGGGGCGTTGACGTTCAAGCAGTTGCTGCTCAAGGGTGGCGATGTGCTCGCGCAGAGCCCGTTCCCGCTCCTCCACGTCTGTTGCCGTGAAGCGGGGCGTGATGAATTGGGGGCAGTTCCAGTCGAAGGCCACCACCTTGAGGCGAAACAGGCGCTCCACTGCACCGGCCTCAGCATCCTGCGCCCGCAACCACGTCGCCTGGTTTGGCGCTGGATGCACGTGAAGTGGAACCACTTCAGCCTCAGCATCGATTTTGAGCCGTCGCCTGGCGCCGTAATCCATCAGGAACAGGGCCACTCGCGGATCGGCTCGCACATGACCGGTGGAGAGCAGTTGCCTGTTGCCGGCGTAATCGGCAAATCCCAGGGTGCGCTCATCAATCACCCGCAGGAAGCCCACCGGCCCACCTCGGTGCTGGATGTAGGGAGCACCCGATTCGGTGAGGCTGGCGAGATAGAAACTGTCGCGGGCACGGATGAAGGCGACCTCCCGTGCCCCCAGCCGATCTGGTTGCGGTGCCATCGGGCCAGCCTGGCTCTGCCCGTAGGCCTGAAGCTGCGCCGCTGCCACCGCTGGAGTGAGATGGCGATGCAGGTAGTGCTCGGTCATGGCTACAGGCTCAGCTCCGCATCAAGGCCAGCGATCGGGGCATAGCCCGGCAGCGCCTGAATCCGCCGGATCCAGGCCAGGACATTGGGATAGGGCGTGAGATCGATCCCCCCCTCTCCTGCCAAAGCGATGTAGGGGAACACGGCGATGTCCGCGATCGTCGGCCGTTCCAGCTCCAGCCACTGGCGATCGCTCAGGTGCCGGTCGAGTTGTCCGAGGATGAAGCTGGACTTCTCCTGGGCGTGCTCGATCGAAAGGCTTTTCACCCCGAAGCGGTGAAACAGCCGGGCGTTTTCGGGGCCTTGCCGTACCTCACCGGCGGCCGTGGAGAGCCAGCGCACCACCTTGGCCTGCTCGTAAGGGTCGACGGGAAGCCACTGACCATCCCCTTGTCGGGCTGCCAGGTAGTAAAGGATCGCCTGGGCGTCGGAAAGGGTGCTGGCCCCCTCTTCCAGAACGGGTACCTGGCCGAAGGGGTTGAGCGCCAGGAAGGGGGGTTGCTTGTGTTCTCCCTTCATCAGATCGACACGCACCCACTCGTAGGGCACGCCAAGAAGGTCGAGCAGGAGGCGCACCTTGGCGCTGTTGCCGGAGAGTTCATGGCCGTGGAGACGAAGCATGGTGAAGCGAGCAGTGGGGTGGAGGCGCGCGCAGAAGCAGGGGAGAGGCAAGGCCCCGAAACAGAACCGAAACCCGGCCCGCCGGAAGTAGACCGACCTGTCTGAACACCAGAAAGTTAGCAGACTGTTCTGTCTATCGCCTAGGGTTGGTCCAGATCGTTACCGCCATGGCTGAGAAGGCCACCAGCACCAAGCCAGCACCAGACAGAACCCGTACGGCCAGGGCCTCGGCCAAGCGCGAAGACTTGTTGAACGCGGCACAGGAGCTGTTTGCCCGCCAGGGCTACCGGGCCGTGGGGATCGACACGCTGCTCGCTGAAGCTGGCGTGGCCAAGATGACCCTGTACAAGCAGTTCGGCTCAAAGGAAGAGCTGATCGCCGCCGTGCTCGAGCGCCTGGCCGGCCAGATCACCAGCAGCCTCACCACCCGCCTCGCGCAGGCAAAGGGAGGAAGCCATGGCCGGGTCCTGGCGGTGTTCGACTGGCTGGCCGATTGGGTGCGTTCCCCCACCTTCCACGGCTGCCTGTTCATCAAAGCGGCCAGCGAATACCCCGACGCAGGTGATCGTCCACGCCAGGCCGCGGAAGCCTTCAAGGCCAGCTGCCGGGAGCTGCTGACAGGGCAGTGCCGCGACCTGGGCGTCGCTGATCCAGAGCGCCTCGCCTCACACCTTCACCTCTTACTGGAGGGTGCCCTGGTGCTGTGCTTCCTGGAGCGCGATTCCAGAGCTGCCATCCACGCCCGGGAAGCTGCCGCGGTTCTCCTCAACGCCGCCTGAGAGCAAGCCTGCCCTTCAAGCCTGGAACACCGGGGTGGTGGATCCGACCAGCCCGTACGCCCCCAGCAACACCCCAGAGTGGCTGGCAGGGAAGGAGTTTCGGGGAGCGATGCTGGTGGCAAAAGAAGTCCTGAACCTGCGGAGCTTGGCGGTGGCCCGGGCAGAGGGGATTCGGCCACAGCCCGGGGTTCCTGGTGCTGGTGACAGGGCTGAACATCGCCCAGATGTCGGCCCGGGCCCATGCGGCGCCTGGGCCATCGCGGCGTGCCCTGGAGGCCCTGCTGCCGCCCCTGCAGCGGCTGTTCGCTGGCTCGGCTGGGGAGGGAACAGTGTGCTGATGAGCGTCCTGACCACGGCAGCGGCAAGCCTGCTCGCTGTGGCGATGATGGCCCCTTTGGCGCCCGCCATGGCGAACCAGGCCAGCCCCGCGGGGTCGACGCAGCCGCTCCCGTCCTGGCGGGACGGTGCCACCCGATCGCGGATCCTGGCCTTCGTCGCCAGCGTCAGCCAGCCGGGGGGAGAGAGCTATCTGCCACCCGAGGAGCGCATCGCCGTCTTCGACAACGACGGCACGCTTTGGCCTGAGCAGCCGATGTACGTGCAGCTGGCCTTCGCGATCGAGCGGGCCCGCGCCCTGGTGGCCCAACAGCCCGGGCTCGCCACCAACCCGGTCATCGCCGCCGCAACCGCTACCGGCAACGGGGAGGCCGTGCTCCCCATGGGCATCAAGGGCCTGCTGGAACTCGTGGGGATCACCCATGCCGGCATGAGCACGGAGGCGTTCCGCCATCAGGTGCGCGCGTGGCTGGACAGCGCCTGCCACCCGACCCTGCAGCGGCCTTACACCGACCTCACCTACCAGCCGATGCAGGAGCTGCTGCAGCACCTGCGTGCCAATGGATTCCGCACCTACATCGTGTCGGCCGGCGGCGTGGAGTTCATGCGGGTGTTCGCCGAGCAGGTCTACGGCATCCCTCCGGAGCAGGTGATCGGCTCCAGCGTCGTCACCACCTATGCCCGCGAGGGCGGTTTGCCGGTGATCCAGCGCCAGAGCAAGATGCAGACCATCGCTGATCGGGCCATGAAGCCGGTCCTGATCGAGCAACTGATTGGCCGCAGGCCGGTCGCCGCTTTCGGCAACTCCGACGGCGATCTGGAGATGCTCGAGTGGGTCACCAGCCAGCCGGGGCAACGGCTGGGAGTGATCGTTCACCACGACGACGCCGAGCGGGAGGTGGCCTACGACCGGGAGTCGGCCTTCGGCCGTCTCGATCGGGCCTTGAGCGAGGCGCCCCGGCGGGGCTGGACGGTGGTGAGCATGCGCAACGACTGGGCCAGCGTGTTCGCGGCCCCACCAGCGGCAAGCGGATCAGGAGGGGGAGTGGTCGAGCGCTGTGCCGTGCCCCCCGCGAGCCAACCCGCGCCGGCTGGAGAGCGTGGCACTGGGAAGCTCTCCGAACAGCCGGCGGTAATCCCGGGCGAAATGCCCCGCATTGAGGAAGCCCCAGGAGGCCGCCAGCCCTGAGATCGTTGCGCTGCCCGGCTGGGCCTCCAGCAGCCCGCGGCGCACACCATGCAGCCGCTGCAGCTTGAAGTAAGCCATCGGGCCCATGCCCAGGTGCTCCCGGAACCCCTGGATCAGGGTGCGTCGCCCCACATACATCTCACGGCAGAGCGCCTCCAGGCTGATCGGCTCGAGCGGATGCTCCTCCGTCCAGCGCTGCACCTGCTTGACAAGTTCGATCCGCGCCGGCGGTCGGTCGGGCCAGCCCTGTTGCCGGAGGCCCTGCTCCAGAGCGTCAACGAGCAGTGGGAGGAGACCCTCTGCACTTCCTTCAGGTTCTGACGGCGCTGGAACAGAGGGTGTCTTCGAATGGAGGGGCAGCAGATTGAGCAACCAGCGCTGGAGCGGCGTGCGGCTGGCGGCGTCAATGGGCAGCACATTGAAGCGGAAGGGCGCCGATCCCAGATCGAGGCTCCCCTTGCCGCTGCTCCAGCGCGTCAGCATGCCGGGGTTGACCATCACCACGGCCAGATCCATCCGCTCAGGCGTGGAGAGATGGACATCCGCCTGGGGATCAAGTCCGAACAACGCATCGGCACCGACGGCGGTGCCGTGGGCCCGCAGGGGTGGCGCGTTGCGGTCGGACACCAGGTTCAGCGCCATCAGCCGTTGGTCGCGTGGCTTGCCGCCAGCCACGTGCAGACAACGGTTGACCTGAAGCCGCAGCAACCGCAGCGGCCCGAGCTGGCGGGTGACCAGGCGGCCGCTGAGGTTGCCGTTGGAGAGCTGAAGCAGGCGCAGATCCAGGCCCGCCGCTCGCAGCTGGGTTTCGAGCTCTTCAACAGCCTCGAACCTGTGGAGCGGAGCCATCGAAGCCTGCACTTTTTGAGTGGCCCCACCCTGCCATGGGCAGCAGGTTGTAGCTGAGTTCATCAGCGTGCCGGGGCTGCATCCTTCTCCAGCCCCTGCCCGCCCCCTCACCCCCAGCCTCCACCTCCCATGCCCAACGGACAACCCAACATCCTGATCCTCTGGGGCGATGACATCGGCCAGAGCAACCTCAGTTGCTACAGCGATGGGCTGATGGGTTATCAGACCCCCAACATCGACCGTGTCGCCAAGGAGGGCGGGCGCTTCATCCACTACTACGCCGAGCAGAGCTGCACCGCAGGGCGGGCCGCCTTCATCTCCGGCCAGAGCGTGTTCCGCACCGGCCTGAGCAAGGTGGGCCTGCCGGGCGCCGAACAGGGCTATCGCGCCGAGGACCCCACCATCGCCGAACTGCTCCAGCCCCTGGGCTACCGCACCGGCCAGTTCGGCAAGAACCACTTCGGCGACCGGGATGAGCATCTGCCGACCATGCACGGCTTCGATGAGTTCTTCGGCAACCTTTACCACCTCAATGCTGAGGAGGAACCGGAGCTGCGCGATTATCCCAAGCCGGAAGACTTCCCCGATTTCCAGAAGAACTTCGGACCCCGCGGCGTGCTGCACTGCTGGGCCAACGGTGATGGCACCCAGCGGATCGAGAACACCGGGCCGCTCACCAAGAAGCGGATGGAGAACTGCGATGAGGAGTTCCTCGCCGAAGCCAAGCGTTTCATCCGTGAGGCAGTGGCCTCCGGCGAGCCTTTCTTCGTGTGGTTCAACACCACCCACATGCACTTCCGCACCCATGCCCGTCCCCAGGACATCGGTCAGTCGGGGCGATGGCAATCGGAATACCACGACGTGATGATCTATCACGACAACTGCATCGGCGAGATGCTCGACCTGCTCGATGAGCTGGGCATCGCCGATGACACGATCGTGATGTACAGCACCGACAACGGGCCGCACATGAACAGCTGGCCTGACGCCGGCATGACCCCGTTCCGCAACGAGAAGAACTCCAACTGGGAGGGTGCGTACCGGGTGCCCGCCTTGGTGCGCTGGCCCGGCAAAATCGCCCCCGGCACCCTGTTCACCGGCATCGTCAGCCACCTCGACTGGCTACCCACTCTGGTAGCAGCGGCAGGGGAACCGGAGATCAAGCAGAAGCTGCTCGCAGGCCATCAGGTGGGATCGAAAACCTTCAAGATCCACCTGGACGGCTACAACATGCTCGACTACTGGACGGGCCAGACCGACGTGAGCCCCCGGGTTGAGTTCTTCTACTTCTCCGACGACGGCGACCTCACAGGCTTGCGCTACGACAACTGGAAGTTTGTGTTCATGGAGCAACGCCAGCCTGGCACCTGCCAGATCTGGGCAGAGCCGTTCGTTGTCCTGCGCCTGCCGAAGATCTTCAACCTGCTCACCGATCCCTATGAGCGGGCCGACATCACCTCCAACACCTACTGGGACTGGATGCTGGACCATGCCTTTGCGCTGGTGCCCGCCCAGGTGATCGTCGGGCGGTTCCTGGCCACCTTCCAGGCCTATCCGCCCCGCCAGAAGGCGGCGAGCTTCTCACTGGAGGAGGTGATCGCGAAGATGACCTCCGCAGCGAGCGGCGGCCACTGACCAACGCAGCGTTCCGCGGAGTCGCCATGGCCTCGAACCGTTCCCTTGCCCCGGCTCTCCGGCCGGGGCGACCGCCGGCGCGAGACATGGCCTGGATCCCCGCGGGCACGTTCCTGATGGGCTCCAACCACCACTACCCGGAGGAGGCTCCGGCCCACCGGGTGGCGCTGGAGGGCTTCTGGATCGACCGTGCCCCGGTCACCAACGCCCAGTTCCTCAAGTTCGTGAAGGCCACGGGCCACCGCACCCTGGCCGAGCGGCCGGCCGATCCGGCCCTCTACCCCGAGGCACCACCAGAGCGGCTGGCGCCCGCCTCGATCGTGTTCGTGCCCCCGCCGGGCCCGGTGGGAACAGGCGATCCCTACCGCTGGTGGCAGTACATCCCCGGCGCCGACTGGCGCCACCCGGAGGGCCCCGGCAGCTCAATCAGGAACCGCCCGCAGCATCCGGTGGTGCATGTGGCCCATGAGGATGCGGCCGCCTATGCCGCCTGGTGCGGCAAGCAGCTGCCGAGCGAAGCGGAATGGGAGCGGGCCGCCTGGGGCGGCCGTGAAGGCTGCGAGTTCGCCTGGGGGGATGCGCTGCACCCGGAGGGCCGCCCGGTGGCCAACACCTTCCAGGGCGACTTCCCCCACCACAACAGCCTGCTCGACGGCTATGCCGGCACCTCGCCGGTGGGCGCCTTTCCTGCCAACGGCTTCGGGCTGCTCGATTGCATCGGCAACGTGTGGGAGTGGACCGATAGCTGGTACGGCCCCCACCCGCACCAAGCCGATGGGGCGTTACCGGCTGAGGCCAGCAGCGGCTGCTGCGCCGAAGCGGCTGCCGCCCGGGAGGCCAGCATCGACCCCGCCAGCCAGCACGGAACGATGCCCCGCAAGGTGGTGAAGGGCGGCTCGTTTCTGTGCGCCCCCAGCTATTGCCGTCGCTACCGGCCGGCGGCGCGCATGGCCCAGGGCATCGACACCTCCACCGGCCACATGGGCTTTCGCTGCATCGTGCGGCCCTGAAGCCATGGCGCCGCCATCCCTTTCTGTCAGCTGATTTCCACCCCTTGGCTGACGCCTGCCGCAAGGTGATCACTCCTCCGATGACACTGCCCAAACGATCCACCTGGCTGACCCGTCAGCAGCTCCGCCGCGAGTCACCGTTCTTCCTGCTGCTGGATCGCTCCTTCAGATTCAGGCTGTTGATGGCAGCAACCCTATCCTTTGTGTTGCTGTCCGTCGTCAATCGTTTCGACAACTGCCATGGAGCCGAACCCAGCGAGAACTGCCTGACCAGCAATTTCCTGGACGTCATCAGCATTGACAATGTGGAGTCGTTCAGCATCGTCACAGCGGGTCTTGTTTACATCCTGGAGGCGGGTCGTCGCAAGGAGAGAGAACATCACGAGCAACTCTCGCTGTTGTTGGCGCAGCAAGAGGCTGGCATCAGATTCAGCCTGGCACGCATCCGCGCCCTTGAAGATCTGTGCTCTGATGGCATCTGGCAGGACGATTTCGATCTGCAGGCCACCAATCTGGAGGGGATCAAGATTCCGTTCAGCCGTTGGCGAGGCGGCAACTTCAGCGCAACGGTGTTGCGCAAGGCGAATCTGCAGGGTTCGGATCTGCAAGGGGCCAACTTCACGGAGGCCGATCTCAGCGAGGCCAATCTGGCCGGGGCGGACCTCAGCCAGGCCAACTTCACCCGCGCCATCCTCACCAAGGCCGATCTCCGCGGCGCCATCCTCACCGGCGCTGTGTTCCAGGAGGCTGATCTCACTGGAACCAGCTTGGATCCGAGCGGTTGAACCTCAGTCACTTGCCTCTGAATCGCTCAGTTTCCATCCAGCTGGCTCGATTTCTCTCCATCCAGCCAGCTCCATCTGTTTCTCCTGCCATCTGATGCCATGGGCCAGCCCTCCCTGTTGATCGTCAGCGCCGCCCTGTTCACGATCATGTTCGCTCTGGGAGTGGGTCTGACTGGAGAGGCGATCGTTCGCCTGAGCCGAAGACCCGCCCTGGTGATCCGGGTCTTGATCGGCTCCTGTGTGCTGGTGCCCCTGGTCGCCCTGCTGCTGATGAAGCTGCCGCTGAGCTTGGCCCTGACCCAACCGGCCCGCATCGGCATCGCCCTGATGGCGGCCTCCCCAAGCGCTCCGCTCACCCTGCGCAAGGCGGGCAAGGTCGGCGGCGACCGTGAGCTGGCCGCTGTGCTCCAGGCCTGTGTGGCCGTGGCGGCGATCGTGTCGATTCCGCTGGTCGCCGACCTGTACCAGTCCTCCTTCGGGGTATCCGGCTGGGACATCACGGCGAGGACGGTAGCCCTGCAGGTGGGCAAGACCCAGGTGCTGCCCCTGCTGGCGGGTCTGACGCTGAGGCGCTGGCGGCCTGGCTTGGCAGAGCGGCTGTCCGGTCCTCTCGACAAGCTGGCCAATGGCCTGTTGCTGCTGCTGATCGTGCTGGTGCTGGTCAAGTCGTTGCCCCTGCTGGTCGCCTTCGTGGGCGCCAACCTGCTGGCTCTGCCCTTCATGGCGGTGATGGTGCTGGCGTCCCTGACCATCGGCTACGGGATCGCTGGCCCTGAGCCCCGGGAACGCGTCACGATCGCCCTGGTCACCTCCATGCGGAACCCGGGCCTGGCCCTGCTGTTCGCGACGACCTACGGCAGCGACATTCCCGGCCTCAAACTCGCGGTGCTGGCCTACCTCGTGGTCACCGTGCTGCTGTCGATTCCCTTTCTGCGCTGGCAACGCCAGAGGCAGTCGGTGCCCTTCGCCGCCCTGTAGATGCCCTGGCTTGAATCCTCCGAGGCCCTGCTGCAGGGTCTGGCGACTGTCGTTCGCCTCAGCCTGGAAGCCCTGTCGGTGCTCTGTGTGGTGGCCGGCATGATCGCCACCTTTCGCCTGGCCCTGCCGTTCCTGCCCGTGCTGGCCCATCGCGGGCGCCGCCCCCCCAGCGCGGTTCGCCTCTGTTTCGGCAGCTGGCTATCGATGGCGCTGGAGTTTCAGCTCGGTGCCGACATCGTCGCCACCACCACAGCTCCCACGGACAGCAACCTGATCCAACTGGCGACGGTGGCCGTGATCCGCACCTTCCTCAATGTGTTCCTCGCCAGGGAACTGGAGGCTGAACGGCGGCTGGAGCAAGACCAGCCGCTCCCGCCTGGATCCTGAGCACACCATCCTCGCCATCTGACACCCCATGAACCTCACCAATGAACTGGCCAAGGAACGCAACCGGGAGGCGGCGGAGCGCACGCTGATGGCCTGGATCCGCACCTGCCTGTCGCTGATCAGCTTCGGCTTCGGTCTCGACAAGATCATCGGAGCGATCGAGGCCAGCCGCTTTGAGGGCAGCTCCCATGCCCATCTCAGCGTGCGCTTGATCTCGATCGGGTTTGTGGTCACGGGGATCGTGGCCATGGCAGCGGCCACGCGTCAGCACCGCAGGGTGGTGCGGCGCTTGAAGTATGACGATTTCATTTACATCGAAAAGGCCTCGATCGCCACGGCGACGGCCCTGGCCCTCACCCTGATCGGCCTGGTGGCTCTGGTGCTGCTGATCGCCGGCGGATTGGGTGGCCGATGAGCGCAACCCGCCGCAACGGCCACAGGTGCCGCCCCTTCGAATCGCGCCTCCCGTCGATACCGGCCCGGCCCCTTGTGGGATGCTCGGCGTGTTCAAAGCCTTCTGACACCGGCCTCGAACAAGTGATGTCACTCCCTTCCCTTCAGCCGATGGTCTGGTGCCTGCCTCGCTCTCACGCTGGTCGTTCAGCGCTTCCGCTCCAGCGGATCAGCGCTGTGTGGCTGATCGCTGCTCTGGGTGGCGCCCTCGAGGCCTCTGTGGCGAACGCTGCTGAGCCGGCTACGGCGGCCTCCAGCTTGATGGGGCCGATCCTGAGGGCATCCGTTCAGGCCGACCCAGCACAAGGTGAAGAAGCTCAGGGTGAGACGGGTCTGAGTGAGACGGCCCAGCTTGAACCAGGCTCCGTTGACCCGGCGGCCAGCGAAGGCGCACCATCGCCGTGGGCCGGCAGTGTGGAGCTCTATGGATTCGCGCCGCTGCGCACCACCGGGTCCACCACCGTCAAAGGCTTCGACACCGAACTGGATCTCAACCTCGGCCAGGTGCTGAAGGCGCTCACCGGTGTGGCCTCCATCCGCGGCAGTGTGGAGTACGGCCGCATCGGCCTCCTCACCGACATCAGCTATGTCTCCGTCGCCGGGGAAGAAGGCAGGCTGCAGGACATCACAACACGCTCGATCGAAGGCCCGCTCGGCCGCCGCAGCCTCACCCTCACCCCTGACAGCCAACGCAGCGTCGCTGCCAGCATCAGCAACATTCAAGGCCTCTACGACCTGGCCCTGCGCTATCGCTTCGGCGATCGGGAATCAGCCGTGGCCCGCGCCGGCAGCTTCGCTGTCATCCCCTACGCGGGCGTGCGGTTCGTGAACATGCAGTACAACCTGGCCGTGCAGAGCAGCGGTCCCGGCCGAACCCTCACCTTCAGAGGGCCGCGCCTGGAGGGATCCAGGACGCTTGAGGGATTGAACCTTCAACCACAACAGTCGTTCGGGAGCACTGTGGCTCAGCCCCTGCTGGGCACCCAGGCCATGCTGTTTCTCTCCCCGCGCCTCAGGCTGTTCGCCCGCGCCGACATCGGCGGATTCGGGCTGAACAACGCCGATGATTACTCCTGGAACACGCAGCTGGGGGTGGGCTATGCCATCGGCAACTCCACCCAGCTCAACATCTCCTGGCGCTATCTGCACCTGGGGGGACGTAATGGAGAGGATCCCGAAAATGCCTTCAACATCAATCAGAATGGCGTCGAAGCCGGTGTGAAGTTCTTCTTCTGATCGAGCAGCTGCTGGGAGAGGAGGCCACTCTGCAGCTGCCTGCTCAGCTGCAGGCATGAACAACCTGGTGGGGAAACACAACCAGGGGCGTACGCCCCTGGAGATCCTCCAGCAGTGGAGAACGGCCTGCCTACCCACCAGCTCTCAGAAAACTGGAGGCGGGCATGGTCTGAGTGTGCTGAGCCGGTACGCGCAGCTGAGTCACTGGGCATCACACCCCTTGCTACCACTGATGGTCAGGAAAGCTGCAAGGTCAGCCGACCGCCGTAGCTGCTCGTCCAAAACCTCACCACATCAGGTGATGCATCCCAGAGTCAACGTTCCTAGGGTGGAATTACTTCGAGATAGGGGCCCAATGGCCACCTGTGACCTACCGACCACCTCTGCCACTGCTCCGAACGAAGACGCCCTGCATCAACTCAAGACGCTATTGCAACAAGATCAAAGCTTTGCCAATGCGCTGTCTGGGACGACAACCACAGAGGAAGCGGCCCATCTAGCCTTTGAGCACGGGATTTCTGTCACTCCTGAGGCCATCTGGCGTCAGCGTGGCACCCTGTTAGAGGGAGGAATTCCGACTTGGCGTGGCTGATTGAGCCCCCTGTGTCTTTCGACATGGGCTGGGGGCACGCTGATCAGTCCTCTTGGACTGAAGGAAGACGTTGACCTCAGCTCATGTCGTCACCTTCGATCGAATCGAGTTCTGTCGGCAGAGTTATATCAGCGTGGGCGAACCCCTCGGGCTGGTGGGTGTAAGGAATACCATCCTCATAACCCCAGCCCAGCCTGTGAGTACGCCAAGGAAATCTGTGATCTCATCTGGCGTGAGGTTGGCAGCGACTTCCCCGTCAGGACTATCGACCTAATCGGGCAATGCCAGAATCAGTCAACTTGACCAGGGTCTTTGATCGCCTAGAGATGATGAAGCCGCCCGAAGGCTTTCCCCTGGTTGCTCAAGACGCAATCAAGATGCTGATCTACGGCACAAGTGGTGCTCCGGTCATTGCGCTCAGCCCACGAGGGCATGCATGCTGCCACAGTACACAACCGCTGTGATCAGGTTCGCTTGGCCACGGTTGTTGTCTTGATCATCAACATCGTCAGCCCGTCAGTGAAAACTCAGTACTATTCCGCCTCCAGCCTGGATGGCTTCATCGCCGCCAAGGACAACTCCTTGGACTGGCTGCTTCAGTTCGGAGAAGCCGAAGGCACAGGCTACGAAGATTTCCTTGCTGAGGTTGGTGCGATCGCCATGGGTTCATCCACCTATGAGTGGCTGTTGGATCATCACATCAAAGCGGGAACACCAGAAGAAAAGCCCTGGCCTTATCAACAGCCCACGTGGGTCTTCTCGAGCCGCAGGCTGCCCACCGTGCGGGATGCCGATCTGCGCTTCGTATCTGGCACTGTCACTCACGTCCACGAACAGATGGTGGCCACAGCTGCGGGGAAGAACATCTGGGTTGCCGGAGGCGGCGAGTTGGCCGCGCAGTTCTTGGATGCTGGCCTGCTTGATGAACTGATCATTCAGGTGGCCTCGGTGACCTTGGGGCAGGGCTCGCCGCTCCTACCGCGGCAGATCGCCTTCCCACCCCTGAGGCTCACCTCGGCGCGTGCCTTGGGCGAGGCCTTTGCTGAGCTCCACTATGAGGTGCCGCGGCAACTCCAGGTGTCCAGCCCCGCCTAGATGATGAAGATGCGGTGTTATCTGGTGACATTGCAAAGGGGAATGGCTTTGTGATTGAGCTCACGAGAAGAAGCCCTTGGGCCAGAACGATCAGGGTGGCCAGCACGTTGGCACTGACATGCAACCGGCTCCAGCCCAGGTGGTTGTGGATCTCAGCACGGCAGGCCACAGAGAACAGCGTCAGGCCCGCGAGCCCCATGCCCAGCAAGGGCAACGGTCAGGGCCGATTGAAGCAGCCAGAGGCAGTCGAGGGCCTGCATGGCTCAGGGCTTCAGGGGTGCCCAGGCCATTGTGGCGTTGAAGGCCTCGCACCAGATCAGCAGCGACCCCTGCTGGCTGAGGTCGATGGAGGAGGGGATCACATAGCTCTGGGCGCCGGAGGCGGATTTAAGCGGGGCGAGGATTGTGTAGCTGCCGGCTTTGAGCGGAAAGCTGGGGGCCTTGGTGCTTGCCAATGGGGTTGCTGATGGGCTGAAGACCACTTTCAGGTCGGGGGCTGTCTCCTTGGTCTTGAAGTCGCTGCTTATCACAAGCAACTGCTTGCCGGCTTTCTTGATGATGGTGAAGCTGCCATTAACAGGAGCTTCGGCCATGCGGAAGCTCTGCATGGCCATGGGAGTTGCCTGGGCGATCACCATGGAGGCAGGGCCCTGCAAGGTTTCGGCTTGCCCAGGAGCCGCGGAGCTGCCGAGCAGTGCCAGGACCAGGGCACCGATCAGAGTTGTCTTCAGAGCCGTCATGACGAATGCAGACCGAGTGGGAAGCTAAGGCCATGAACCGATGCGGCATGGACCTCAGACTCCTCATGTACCGATGAGCGTTCCGAGCGGATTGGAACTGAAGGATCTGGATTGGCGGCGCGTTCTGCCACTCAGCCTGTACGTGCTGCTCAAAGGGCTGGATGCCACAGTTCTCAAAGCCCTGCAGACCTATGGCACCACCCACCCGGTGCATGGGGAAAACCCGATCAGCTTCTGCAACGTTTTCTTCGTGGCTCAGCTGGTGATCGGACTGACCTTCCTGATGCCGAACCCTGGGGCCATCCGACCTGCTCTTGCGCAACTGAACCCGACGGACCGATGGTTGCTGATCATCGATGCTGGCCTGGGTCTGTTCATCGGTCCGATCGCTTACTACTTCACCCTCGAATCCCTGTCGGTGATCAGCCTGACCCTGTTATTCGCCCTCGTGTTGCCAGTCTCAGCCCATCTGGCTCGCCAGTTCCTTGCAGAAAGCCTGCCTCGCCGCTTCTGGCTCAGTCTGAGCCTGATCGCCATCGGCCTGATGCTGCCAGGGGCGGCCATGATGAAGGCGGCGGGACAGGGTGATCAACTGATCGGTTACGGCTGGGCTTTGGTGGGAGTGCTGGCCTTCGGTTCCACCGCCGTGACCGGTCGCAGCATCGCCACGCGGCATTGGCCTGCCGTGGTCACGATCGGGATCCCCTCAACGATGTCAGCACTGCTGTTTGGCATCATCGCTCTGGTGCTCTTCGGTCTCGGGCACTTCCACCTGCTGAACGTGCGCTGGGTCGTCGGAGTGATCTTGATCTACGGCATCACTCTGTCCCTGGGTAGCACTGTGGCTCTGGGAATGGCCTATCGGCAATACAGTGTGGCGACCGTATCAATCTGGGGATCACTGACGATCGTGGTGGCCATCGTCAGCGCGTCAGCGCTGTTGGGAGAACCACTCGACTTGGCCACAGTGTCAGGAGTGATCTTCCTGCTGGCAGGGATCATCACCAGCCACCGCTCCATTCGATCCGATCAGGTCGTTCAACAGTAGCTGTCGATTCATTCCGAGCCTGTGGCCTGCATGAAGGACAGACACGACACATTCCACAGCAGTGTCGTTCGGGAGGGTTCACACTCCCTAACTGCCATTCAAGCAGCCCGAGCCAATGGTGATCACGAGGGGGCGATGACGTTGATCGCTGAATCACTTCTGCAATTCGATCGGACCTGGCCGCCAGGTTTTGTTGAACCAGGGCTCCAACGGACCATAGAGGCGCAGAAGCGTGAACCAGCCCTTGCCAGGAATCGTCTGCACCCAGTTCTTCTCGAATCCAACAGGGGGCTTTGGGCCAAACCAGACATCGACAGAACCGTCGGCATTGGTTTTGATGCCCTTGTCCTGGCTGCTGACGCTCGGTGCTTTCTGGTCTGTCTGCAGCATGGAACGGGTCTGTGTGTCGTACACGATCACAGACCAGAAATCGGCCACGGGAGTGTTGGGCGGCAGGCGCAAACGATAGGTTTTGCCGCCATCGAAGCGTTCGCCCTTGGAATCCAACGCGGCCCAGGGATACTGGGAGCCCTTGCCGACAATCTTTTCTTCCATGGCCGGAGTCACACCGGTGGCGAAGTAGTAATAGAAGATCGCACCATCAAGGTTGGCCACACCTGGGGAAACTTCGAACCTGTATCCACCGAAGAAGGGCAACCGCCAGGAACTGTTGGGATAGAAATAGGCTTCCGGCTCACGAATCTTGAGAGCCAGGGTTCGTGCCGTCACGGCACCGATGTTGGCGGCGTCGGCGAGGATGGCTTTCCAGCGCTCGTTGGGGTTGAACGGCTTGCCTTTGACAATGCCGATCGAGGCGAACAGTCCCAACGTGGTGAGGTCGGCGCCGGTGGGAGGTTCCTCCTGAATCACCTGGTTGAGCAGCGCCCAGAAGGAGTAGTCGCCAGGGGCGACGAAATTGGCTGGCACGCCTGAGGCATTGGCAAACTTGACCGCCGGAGGGTTGGCAGCATCGGAGAGTTGGTAGATCTTCAGGTTCGCTTTCACCGACTCCACCCCTAGCTTGGTGGAACCATCCACCAGAAAGGAGCGGAAGAACAGCCAGTTGCCGAAGGTTTTGGGTTTGACCACGACATAACCTTGCGGGATGGCGCCCTGATACCCCGGTGGCAGGAACAGGTACTTGCCGCCCGCGCCCTTGTCGGCCCCCGTGATGCCGATGTCGGCCACCCAGCGATACCAGAAGTCATTGACAGCACCCAGCACCTTGGGAGGCACTTCGACCACCAAGGGTCCTTTCTTCGTGTCGAGCCAGATAAAGCTGTATACCGTGTTGTCGTTGGCCGTGAGTTCTATTGTTCTGGGATCCACCAGGTTCTCCCAGATCACGTTGGTGGTGTTCTCGGGGCCAAACTTGCGCAACGATTCACGCATACCGGCCTGATTCACAATCGGAATGGCCAGCAGGTAGGCCTGCAAAGCGCGGGAGCGATCCAGGTTGTCGTAGATCTTCTCGATGGTATCTGGCTGCGGGAAACCATCGATGAGGTTCAACGGGCCGATCGACGTCTCCGACCGGTCCGGAGTGGCCACTCCAGGTGGTATTGGCGTGGTCATCTGGAAGGTCTGAGCCGATGCAGTCGTGGCCGCATTCGCAACAAGAGCGGCAACGGCAAGTCCCAGAAAGTGTTGGCTTGATGACCTCATCTCGACGACTCCGTGCACTGGGAAAGGGAATGCCAGAAGCCTATCTCAACATCTTCTGGCAAAGGATGCGGCCAAACGGCGGCCATCACCAAACCGCAAGAACTGTGAGGATCCAGGTAGCCACCCTGCTACAGCTGCCTGGATGAATGGTCTTGCCATACCGTTTCATACTGGCATAGCTGCGTAAACTCAGATTTCTTGCCATCAAAAGAGTCGTAGAGGGCTCGATGCCTGGGAAGGCCGTACTCATCAGAACGCTTCTCATAGGAACGAACCCATTGGATCAGGTTGTCCAAGTTCTCATCTTGCTCAATTCGGGAACGAAACTTCTCCGGCTCCCAAGGTCTCGAGCGGCAGTTGGCCACACATACATCTACCCCAGGATTCAGGAAGATCAGTTCATCGCAGTAGACCAATACAGGCTCAATAATGTCCGCGTAGCAGCCTTCGATGATCCAGCTGGAATGCCGGAAGATCCAACATCTTACATCTTCGATACTATCTTGAAGTGGCCGTCGTTCAGCGCCGCCAAGGAACGCCACCTCATCCAGCGATAGTCGAGCGGCTGGTCGCTTCGCAAGCAACAGCCTCGACAAGGTACTCTTTCCTGCTCCAGCGTTTCCCAGAAGGATCACTTTCATGGCGCTAATGCTCCATCGGTAGAACGATTGTCTTCACCTGGCCGGAGTGATCTCGGGCGTCGGCAAAGAGTGATGTGGAGGCGGGCCGGGTGAGTGGCATTGTTTAACAGCCGTCTCTGCTTCAACAGCAGGACTGGCATGCAGTTGAAGCCCGAGTGCCGAACCAACCTTCAAGGCGGTTCCACGTTCGGGATTACCGCTAGAGGAGAGCGCCGTATAGAGACTTTCGCGACCCAGTCCAGCTTCCCTTGCCATCTGTGTGATGCCTTTAGCACGAGCACTATCACCTAGAGAGGCTTTGCAATAGGCAGCCATGTCTTCACAAATGCTGAGATGATTGGCCAGATTCCAGGCAGTGGCTGCGGTCTTCATCTGGGGCACAACCTCCCAGGGGCAGCATGGCCTCCAGGCCAAGGGCCCGGTGCTCCGCGCGGCTGAAAACGGTGTTCAGGTTAAGCCGGAGCTTGGTGAGCAACGCGGCGCCGCGGAGGTTGGCACCGCAGGCGTGGGCCCTCAGCGCCGACAGCTGTCGTTGACCGTTGCGACAGGCTTGGGTCCCATCGGTGCGGTCCCGGGAAACTCAGCCCCGCGCATCACAGACACCACCGCGCCGAGCAGTCCCATGGTTGCCGCCAGTCGATAGGCCACAACTGTTGCCCCCCCAGAAAGGCGTCCAGGAGCTGTCCGCTCTGGCGCGCGCCATCGAGAGGAACCCGTTGGCCACACGGAGGTGCTCGGGTGGAATGGTGTTGAGGGTGGCGCTGTTGCTGGGCGGATGAAAGGGCACGCCGCCCACGCCCAGCAGCACCAGGGGCCACACGATGGCGGTGGTGGAGGCGTCAGGACCTAGCCAGGACAGGCCGACCAGGCCGGTGCTGATGCTGAGCATCCCGGCGGTGCTGAGAGTCCGCGCCCCCACCCGGTCGCCCAGGCTGCTGACCGTGAGACTCGTGGCGGGGAGGACCAGCGATCTTGTCCTCCCTGAAGACCCTCTGCATGATTCTGTGCAGCTCGGTTGTCCTGGGCCATGGCAGTGACTACCGGAATGCCGAATCATCAATGTCTGATTTTAACTGTTTGCAGGAGAACTTCTTCTAGGCTTTCGTTGAGGTGGGCTGGTCTCAGCCTGGCAAGCCGAGAGTTCCTGCAGTGCTGGTGATGGCTCTGGCAGGCGAATCAGTGCAGAACAGGAATACACAGAGAGTGGCCATATGGACTAGTTCGGAATCCAGAATTCCTGTTCAGCGGCTTGTTAAGCGCCTGTGGTACAGGTTGGAGTGAATCCTCACCTGACCAAGGTCAGCCAGGATATCCGCCACATGCTTGGGTTGCTTGTCATCAACCAGCGCAGGAGAGGGATTGTCGGCGTCGGAGCTCGCATCAGGGAATCGATAACGACTTGGCTGGCCAGGGAGGCCATTCCAATGATCTGACTGATGAAGATTCTTCAGCTGCATGATCAGCAGCCTGGGTTTGCAGAAGGAGCCCAATGCGATTGAAGCCAGGAGCTTCACACTGCTTCTTCGCCACTCTTGAACTGTCTGACAGCACAGCCCAACAGTTGCAAGTAACCTTTGCCCCGTCACCAGCACTTGCAAACAGCCCGTTGCAGCGACGTGTTAGCTTGCGCTCGTTGGCGATCGCCTATTGGAACACCATCTATCACCACACAGATATAGTTTTCCGTGATCACCATAGCGCGTCTAAGTCCACATGTTTAGCAAATGGATTCTGCCTTCGCTCTTTAGCCAACCATGTCTCACGATTCTTCATTCGTGCGATCACCTCTGATTAAAACCATTCTGGTTATCTGCCTCAGCCTACTGAGCCTGTTCATTCTGGTTCTAACCACTGGCATGATTGCCATTTGCAGTTTCTTTATTGCCAATCCTGAGCTCTATCCCGGTGATATCAGCGATCGTGCGGCAACCTATCTTGGTTTTATGGCTGTCGGAGGTTGCTTATTGAAGTGGATCTTCGTTTGGCTGTTGGTTCGCTATCGCTGGATGGCTCGCTCAACAGGGAAGTGGTTCATCTACTGCAGCTGGGCGATCGCCTCTTTGAATGGGGTGTTGTTGCTCATTCCCTTAGTCGCCTGGAAGAGCGCATTCTAGCCGATGTAACGTGTTTAACTATAGCACTGGAGCGATCGCTGAGACACCAAAGCTGTGGGACTTAAGACTTAGGCGATCACCCTCACCGATACCGTTGAAGGTCCAGGCCCTTCAACTTCCCAAGCCTCGACAACCCTATTGCGAAAGCCGGCTTGAACGCCTCCACTCAGCAGCGGGTCTAAGTCAAAGGATTCAGCCGCTCTTGGGTGCAACTCATTCGTGCTCCCGTCTGCTGAAGTGGATTGTTGGCTTGCCTTCCCAGAGTGGCAGAGAGTTGAGGCAATGGCTCATGGACTTTGCTTCACTTGACTTCTGTCAAGCGTGGCAGCTTCCATGTTCCCTTCAAGACTGGATCCTTAGGACCATACAAACGCGCCACGAAGAAAAAGGGTCCGGCTGGCGCAGGCAGCCAATTCGAGACTTTGTCCGTTCCTGGATTCTCACTCTGGATATAGATCTCCAGGGATCCGTCGGTTCCCAGCTTCAGGCCTGATGTGCGATCACCGATCGAATAGCGTTGAATGGGATTCTCCACAAGCAGGCGTTCCGGCAGCTTGTACAGCGTCACCGACCAGAACTCCGTCACCGGTGGCAGCTGGCCCGGTTCGAATCGCAGCACCCATCGCTTGCGCCCATCAAGCACCTGGCCGTCGGGCCCGGTCTGCTGGGTGGCATAGAAGGCCTCTTCACTGCTGTTGCCATAGATCCCCAGCATCGCTCCCATCGAGCGGAACGTGAGGTAATCAGACCCCAGTTGCTGTCTGCTGCCGAAGAATCCCTGGGAGCTGGTCTGTTGTTGCGCCTTGGCCTTGAGCTCCTGGCTGGCCTCGGCCACCCCTTCCTCCAGGGCGGTGCGGAGCTTCGGATCCAGCCGCGTGGGATCAAAGGGCAGCCCGGGGCCGATGCCGATGCGGGCGAACCGGGCCCGCATGGCTCGCTCCGATGGCACGGCGGGCATGAACGGCAACAGGGCGTTGAGGTAGGTGATGAAGCCGATCCCCTCGGCTTTGCTGGCATTCCAGGCGGGCCAGGCCACCGCAGGGGCTGCTGGTGGCGCCGGTTGGCCTGTGAATCGCGACAGGGGTGTGAGCACGTATTGGGCCTGGATCGTCTTCAGGGCTGGGATGTCATCAGGCCCGTTCAACTGGGTGCGGGTGAGGGTGCCGACGAAGTCGGTTTCCGCCCGGAACACCTTGTTGATGCCCTTCGGCACCGTGCCCTTCCAGCGGGGTCCGGCGAACAGATAGGTGCCGGCCCCGCGGCCGGTGGAACGCACACCGGTGTAGGCGAAGTTGTGGGTGTAGAGATCGAACCACTGGTTCACGTAGTAGCGGGGTGCCGGCACCGCGGGCAGCGACAGCACGATCGGCTCGCTGCGCAGATCCAGCCAGGCCCAGGAGTAGGGCGTGTCGTTGTTGGGGGTGACGATGTCCTTGTCGGCCGGGGTGGCGGAGCGGCTGTAGTGGCGGAAGCGGTCGAAGCCACCCACGTAGCCCGGGAACGCCTTGTTCTGGGTCTGGTTCCAGAGGGTCTGATAGCCCTGCAGGGGGGCATAGGCGTAGAGCCAGGCCTCCTTGGCGATGGCGCGGGCTTCGGCGGGGCTGGGGGCTCGGGCCTGGCCCCGGGAGCTGGGGACTGGTGCCGCAACCGGTGTCGCCGCCAGGGCCCCAGGGGGAGTCAGCGGCAGAGCGGCGATCAGGGAGGCGATCAAGGCGACCGCAGATCGGCTGGGGGTCGGGACCATGGCTTGGGTTGGGAACGCTGTGGTTATGAACGGCAGTCGTCAGGCGAAGGGTGGCCTTCAAGGCTTGAGCGCTTCGATGTCGTTCAGCTGCCAGGCCTTGCTGAAGTAGGCCTCGGTGGGGCCGTAGAAGCGGAAGTAGGCGAACCAGCCCTTGCCCGGGGTGGTCTTGATCCAGTTGGCGGCGCCGGCCGGCCGCACCGGGCCAAAGGACACATCCACCGAGCCATCGGCGTTGGTGACTAGATCCGGCTTGCGGGAGCTGAGGTCGGCGGCACCCTGGTCGGTGATCAGCGGGCCACGGCTGAGGTTGTCGTAAAGGGTGATCGACCAGAACTGCTTCACCGGCGCGCCAGCCGGCACGCGCATCCGGTAGGTGCGGCCGCCATCAAGCCAACGTCCTCCCTTGTCTTTGGAGGCCTCCAGGTACACCTGGCCAAAGCCCACGATCCGCCCCTGCATGCCTGCTGACATGCCGATCGCCTCATAGAACCAGGAACTGCGCTCGTCGATCTGCACGCGCCGTTTGTCCGGGGTTTCCTGATCAAGGTCGAACAACACGGCGTACTCCCATTGCTTGCCGGGGTACACCGTTGCGCCGGGGATTCGCTTGTCGTAGGCGATGGTGCGGGCCATCAGATCGCCCACCTGGGCGGCCTCCGTGAGCACCTTGGCCTGGCGGGCATCCGGTTGGAAGGGCTGGCCAGGGGTGATCCCCAGAGGAGCGAGCATCCCGAACAGCATGCGGTCGCGGGGGGCCACCGGCTCGTTGGCATAGAGCTCGCTCAGCAGGCGCCAGTAGTTCAGGTCGGCGGGCTGGGCCGACTGCCAGGGGCGACCAGCCACCGGCACATAGGCGTTCGTGGGCGGGTTATCCCGCTGGCTCCAGCCGTAGAGCCGGTGGCGGCGCACGGTGGCTTCGGCCACAGCCTTGTCGGGATCAAGGCCTCGGGTGGCGAACCAGATCTGATTGCTTGGGGAGCGGACGATGAGGTAGCCCGGGGCCACCGGCTCGGGACTGCCGGGGGGAAGGATCAGAAACTTGCCACCGGCGCCCTTGTCGGGTCCCGTCTGGCCCATGTCGGTGATCGGCTGCTGCCAGATGTCCAGCACCCCGCCGGCGGTGAGCCCGGCGGGCACCTCGATCACCAATGGGCCCTGCTTGGCCAGGTCCCAGAAGCTGAAGGCGTAGAGGGTGGTGATGTTGGGGGTGAGCATCCCCGCCTTGTCCTTAAGGGTCTGGTAGAGCACCACATCGCCGTTGCGGGCGCCGAAGGTTTTGGCCTGGGCGTCGTAGAGCGCCTTGAAACCGACGGCCGGCAGGGCCCAGAGATAGGCCTGGGTGGCGCGCTGGAAGTCGAGCTCGTCGTAGAGCCTGGCAGCGGTGGCCTTGCTGGGGTAGCCGTTCTCCAGTTGAAGAGCCCCAAACCTTGTCTGTCGGACATCAGCTGCTGCAGGCTGCTTGGCTTGCACGCCACTGAAGAAGCTGATACTGGCCAGGGAGGCGATCAGCGACTTCCGAAAGAGGTTGAGCTTCACGGAGTTGAGTCAGTGAGCAACTTTAACTGCTCGTTCAGCTACGGCCCAGCCAACGCTCAAGATCAGTGGCGGGCAGGAGCCAAATGCGCTGACAAGGCGTCTCTGGTTTCGGCCGCTGGATCTTGGTGCTAGGTATCTCGCCCTTGATGAACTACACCGGCTCGAAGCCCGATGCTGAAGGAGAGACGACCGAAACAAAGACAAGTGGTTCTTGCCCGGTGTTAAGAACACCGTGGACTTCTCGGCGATGGGCTACCAGCACATCTCCCTGGGCGATGGCAATCGACTCCCCCTTAGCACCAAGGCGGTACTCGCCGCAACCTGAAAGGATGGTCCAGGTATCTTGGCCATCAGGATGCACATGAGCCGAGATAGACTGGCCGGGCTTGACATGCCAAGCAAAGACCGCTGCGTCAGCCGACTCGGTGATGACTGAGCGAATGGGCTCACCGTCCGCTGGTTGTAGAAAATCTGTGACCTTGAACAAGCGCTTCGGGCTCATTATGGACTCGATGGAATGGTGTTTGGTGGGTGGGTTTTAGCAAGAACGGCGAGCCAGCCATTGTTAAGCTGCACCGGCGAGAGATCGTGAAAAAATCACCTTCGAGTCCCCTTCAGCATAGAAATCGGGGATACGTCCTCGCACTTCATACCCGTGCTTCAGGTAAAAGTTTCGAGCTCGCGCCAACGCTTCCTGGTCACTAGTCTCAATAACAATCACGCGCGCACCCAATGCTGCCGCATCTCGCTCGATGTTAGAAAGAATGGCTTGGCCGACACCGCCGCCATGATGACCGGGTCTTACGCCAATCCACCACACGTTCCACACCCCCTCGGAATAGGCGTCTGGAGCATAGTACGACCACCCAATGACTGGGCCGTCTTGAAACTCGCGACAAGCCACAGCAGTATGCCCCTCGGGCAGCTCCCCAGCAGCAAGGGAATCCAGAACTCCACCCAAAAGGGCTTCCGCATCCTCGGCAGTGAATAGTCCGGTGCTCACGGCTAGTCCAAGCAATACCTCTCTCTCATGCGCTTGAATGGGGCCGATGATCACTTGATTGTCTCTGTTGTGGTCTTGCCGCCTAACACTGATTGGGCGTACCCAGTGAAAGACGCGCTGCGCCTACCCAGTGAAGCCTAAGCGAGGTAGGGATTGAAGACAAAGAGACACAAACCCAGGGCAGATCAATGCTCCCAGGCGTTTCCAGTCAGGGGGCCCAGGTTTTTGGCGGACCCGTCTAAGACAGTTCGACGCGTTACAGAAGGTCGGCAGCACTGGTGACGCCCAGGGGCCCGCGGTTCAGCACATGCGTGTAGATCATGGTTATCTGCACATCCTTATGCCCCAGCAATTCCTGGATCGTGCGGATGTCCTGGCCCCACTCCACCGGAGCGTTGGGATTCGTCCTCCCCAGCGCGTGGGGATGCGGCACCCGGCCAGCACAAGCCCCTCCAGCACCCAATGTGGGTGAGGAAGGCCTTCACCTCGGCGCTGGCCAGAGTGTTCACTCATGCACACCCACTTCCTACGCCTTCGCCTTCTTCGACTGGCCAAACGGGTGGCACGGATGATCCCCGCAGGCATTTACCGCCCTAATCGCCCACGCTGCATACATAAGAAAATCAGAAGCTTCAGTATTTCTTTATCAGGACATTCCGTTCACATGATGCTGAAATTCAGCACCATATGACAAGTCTTGCTGATGTTCCCTGTTGCGTGTTCAGCCCCTGATCCAAATCATCGATCACGAGCCTCACGTTCTTGAGGTGCTGGCCCCGTTGCTGGAGCAGGTGGGTTGGCGCGTTCTCCACGCCGATAATGGACATCACGGCCAGGCCATGGCCTTGCAGCACCAGCCCCATCTGATCGTGCTCGACCTGCTGCTGCCCAAGCTGGATGGCCTCTCGGTGCTGCAGCGCCTGCGGCGCGATCGGCGCACCGCGCGGGTGCCGGTGATGGTGCTCACGGCGCTGGCCAGCAAGGAAGACAGGCTCAAGGCTTTCAACTGCGGCGCCGACGACTACGTCCTCAAGCCCTTTGAGGTGGAGGAGGTGTTCGTGCGCATCCGATCCCTGCTGCGCCACCAGCTGGAAACGCCGCTGGCCTTGGTCACCCCGGAGATCCTGTCCTACGGGCCGCTCAGACTCTGTCCTGAACAGCTGGAGGCACTCTGGTTCGATCAGGTTGTTTGCCTTACCCGCAAGGAGTTTGAGCTGCTGCACTGCCTGTTGCAGCGCCACGGCCAGGCTGTGTCGTGGGGGGTGATGCTCAAGGAGGTGTGGGGCTACTCCCCTGGCGATGACATCGAGTGCATCCGCACCCATATCCGCCACCTCAGAACCAAGATCGAGCCGGATCCCCGCCGACCCCAGTTTCTCAAGACGATCTATGGCGTGGGCTATTGCCTGGATCTTCCCCATCAACAGCGCCAAGCGATGGCCTGAGGCTCAGGCCGCTCCACTGCTGAAGGAGCGAGGTTCAGAGAAAGCTGCCGTTGTGTGTGGGCGCGGCCTCAGGCGTGTAAGGGCTGAAGCGCATGTGGCTTCTGTTCAGCACGCCAGGCTGCACAACAGGGGCCTCGGCAGGGGCGGCAGCGGGCTTCTGCTGGTGGAGCACTTCCTCCAGCAGGAAGGCACAGAGGTTGGACATGGAACGCCCTTCCTCTTCCGAACGGTTCAGGAGTGTTTGAAACACCTGATAGCTGATGGTGATGGAGATGCGGCGTGGTTGACGTTGCATGATCCGAAGTCGCTCGCTTGTGGTAAGGGTTGGATTCGTTGCTTCTTGGCTGGAATAAGGAGGGATGGAAGTCATGGAACGTTGCTGGTATTTCCGCGTGTGATGCGCTAAGCAACACTTGAGGTGATCACTACTGCCGACATAGCGGTGTGCAGGTGATTCAACAAACCCATCGAATCAATCTGATCAGAATCCGACTACTTCAGAGACTGCCTCAAACGCCGGGTCCGTCTGAACGGCGTCTTTGCCATCATCCTAGCGGGAGTTAGAAGACCTGGCTCCTGGCGCTGGACAGCGCACTGGGCAGCGCGCGAGACGCATGCCCCCATCACGCAGGTCAGAACTGACTGGATGAGTGGAGAGCGCCTTGGCCATCGCATGACCGGAGGATCCACCTGCCAAAGGCAGAATCACCTGGGCTTGCCCATTCCCCCTGCACTCGTCCAGATCCCTTGCAGTCCCATGGATCAGGGCAGATTCACGGACATCGGCTCAGTGGAAAGCCACGAGCGATGCGCCACAGACGCCTCGCTTAATCTTCAATGGAATCCACGGCGACGAAGCAAGCCCGTTGAGCTAAGGATACACAGCGGAACTTTCAAGGACAAATCTATACAGCCGAGCCAGCTTTCATCGTTGGATGTTGATGGCGCCGTGGATATGAGGCACATCTACAGCAGCCAACAACCTGCATGTTTCCCATAGTGAAGGGAGAGATGCATTGACATGACAAGCCAAATCAATTGCTCCGGCAGCAATCCGCCCGCTCCATGATCACTTGCATCGCTCCTCCAACCCCAACCCTCGCGGACCTGCTCATGAACAAGCTCCAGTTCAAAGGTGAATGGCATGAGCTCAAAGGAAAGCTCCGGCAGAAGTTTGCCGAACTCACCGACGACGATGTGGATTACGCCGAGGGCCAAGAAGAGGAGTTGCTTGGTCATCTCCAGAAGAAGCTTGGCAAGACCCAGGAAGAACTTGCCCAACTGGTAAACACACCCTGAAGGCCGCATCATGCTGAACTATGCCATCACTTTCCTAGTCATTGCAATCATCGCCGCCGTTCTCGGCTTCGGTGGTATCGCCGGATCAGCTGCAGGCATCGCCCAGATCCTGTTCCTTGTCTTCCTCGTGCTTGCCCTGCTCTCCTTCTTCACCGGCCGGCGCAACGTGCTGTGAATACCCGCGAGAACAACGCGGTTCAGATCACATCCACCTGATCGCATCACCTGCTTTTCCCATCGTCATCGTCACCATGAATCACCAAGCTCGTTCACTGCGCCAACTGGTTGCCGCCTGCCTTGGGCTGGCCTTCAGCCTTTTGGTGTTGATCGCCACGCCTGCCATGAGCGCTCCCGCCCATGCCTCAGATGTCTTCGTCAGCAGCACCTCCACCTTGCCGCTGGCCGCCACCACCGGCCGCATCAAAGCGGGTGCCAAGGAATTCGAGGGCAAGACCCAGGAATCCATCGGCAACGTCATTGGCAACAAGGGTGATCGTCTGGCCGGCAAGGCGAAACAGGCCGAAGCCAAGGTTCGCAATACTGTCGAAGACATCAAGGACAAGGCCGCAAGGGGCTGACCCAGGATCAGCGCGTCGGCCTGGCATCACGCCGCATCACGCCTTTGAGGGCCAGGCCGACCTGCTGATACCGGAGGCTGTTGGTCACGTGCCCGGTGGGCAAGGCGATCATCGCTGCGCCTTTCGGGTCTGTGGCCAGACCCGTCAAGGGCTTGCGCGGGTGGCCACTTTCTGCGTCTCAGCCGTGGCGATCGGGCTGCGAACGGCGAGCACGCGGCGCAGGCGCTCACGGAACCACTGCAGGGGTTGGTGAACATCAGCGTCGTCGAGCAGTCCGCGCTGGCGCAGGCAGTCTTGATAGCTGCGCAGCACGTCGCTGCGACGGGCCACCTCCTGGGCGACCGTGTCGGCGAAGTCGGGCCTGGAGGCCAGCAGGGCGCGGAAGCTGCCGCTGGGAACCACGAACAGCGTCGTGTCCTGGGACGTCACCATCGACGTGGGATAGGGCACCTGGAGCAGCAGCGGCAGTTCACCGAAGAACTCCCCTGCGGTGAAGGTGAACAGCTTGCGGCTCACCCGGTCCGTTTCATGGATCGCATCCACCGCGCCACTCAGCACCAGGTGGAAGGAGCGGCCCTCGTCACCCTGGTGGACCAGCACCGTGCCGGCGGGCAGCGAGCGGCGGGCGCCGCTGCCCACGAGTTCCCGCAGGCGTCGATCATCCATGCTGCTGAAGCAGGGATGGTCGGGCAGGGACGCCCGCAAGGGGCTCCAGTCAGGGCCTGCTCCGTCCTCTTCCACCGCGCGCCTGGAGGACAGCAGCTGAACCTGCTGACGGGCTCCGGCCAGTTCGATGTGCCGTTCGCGCAGCCCCTGCTCGATCGCGTAGTTGAGCGAACTGCGCAGGCTGAGGCCGGCTTGGATCGCCGAGGTCCAGGCCCAGAGCTCGAACGCCATCCCCTGGCCCTGGAGGCCGTGCAGCAGCACCTTCGGCGGCGGATCGGTCAACACCGTGGGCTCGGCGAGGGCGGCATCCAGCAGCACCTCGGTCACGGCCAGCGGGTCGCTGCCATGGGCCACCGTGACCGCCACATCCACTCGCCCGTCGGGGCTCTGATAACTGAGGTTCTTCACCGGCGCGTTGGTGATGGACGAATTGGGCACCACGATCTCGGCGCCCTGGAAGGTGCGGATCACGGTGGAGCGGATCGAGATCTCGCGGATGAAGCCGGTGGTGTCGCCGAATTCAATCTGGTCGCCCACCTTCAGCTTCCCCTCCATCAGCAGGGTGAGGCCACTGGTGAGATTGCGGGTGAGCTCCTGCAGGCCGAAGCCGATCCCCACCCCCAGAGCGCCGAACACCACAGCAAGGGCGCCGATGTCGAGCCCCATCCCTTGGGCCACCACCACATACCCCAGGGCGGCCAGCCCCAGAGAAACCAGCGTGGCCACCGCCTCGCGACGCCCCTCCGGCAGGGAGAACCAGAGCAGCACGCGACCGGCCAGCAGCCGCTTCAGCTCCCGCGCCGCCAGGCTCACGGCCAGCAGCAACAGCAGCACCTGCAGAATCCAGAGCAGGGAGAAGCTCTGGCGCCCCAGCGGCAGCAACGGCGATGTGAACAGCTTCTCCAGGCGTTCGAACGTCACCGCTTGTTTCCCGCCGACCTGACCATTCAGCCAGGCCAAGCGGATGGCTGCGGCTCACACAGGAGCCTTTCCGTGAGGCGAGCGCCGTTCCGTGCTGCGAGAGCCATGCCATGGCTCGTGCTCTCACCCGTGAGATCGGCGGAGACGCTCACTCACTCACGGCCTTGGCGCGCATCGCCGCCTCCAGGCTTTTGATCTCCTGCGGCGACAGCTTGGGCCGATCCAGCTTGATGGTGAGCTTGTCGAGGGTGCCGGTGAAGCGGAACGGCGGCTGGTAGTCGGCGTCGTTGACACCGGTGAGGGTGTCGGAGCCCACGTCAAAGCTTTCATCCCACTGCAGGATCATCGGCAGGGTTTTGGGCATGGTTCTGGTGGCCACCACCTTGCCGTCCACCTTGAGGGTGCCGGTACCGGGGCGACCGACGCCGCTGAAGTCGTTGAAGGCCAGCGTGCCGGCCCCCTTGCCGTCGTAGACAAAATCGAACTCAACCTTGTGCTTGCCGGGGGAGAGCGGATCAGTGCCCTCCCACTTCAGCCGCTCCAGATCCACCATGTTCCACACCCACACCGGCTTGCCGTTCTTGAGGTAGAAGCCGTAGCCACCGAAGCGGCCGCCGGAGGTGAGCAGCATGCCCTCGGCGCCGCCGGCCGGCACCTCGATGTCGGCGCTGACGGTGTAGGAGGTGTTGAGCAGCACAGGCGAATCCCCCTGGGGCAGCCCCACCATTGGATGGGTGTACACGAACTCGTTGCGCCCAGCGGTGATGTTCGGCCGTGGCGCCACGATGCGCCCCGCCACCGAAGCATCGAGCGGGAACACCTGATACTTGCGAGCCTCGCTGATGAAGGCCTCCTTCATCTCCTTCACCTTGCCGGGGTTCTGGGCCGCAAGGTCGGTGGTCTGGCTGAAATCGTTGTTGAGGTTGTAGAGCTCCAGCGTCTGGTTGTTGAGCGGATCCGGGTTGGCCGGGCCGAAGGCGTCCCAGGGAGCGCGGTTCACCTTGGTACTCAGCAGCCAGCCCTTGTCATACAGCGCCCACTGGCCGAACATCTCGAAGTATTGCCGCTCGTGCCTGGAGGGCGCCTTGGCATTCTTCGCGTCGAAGGTGTAAACGAAGCTCGTACCCTCGATCGGCTTCTGGGGGATGCCATCCACCACCTCGGGCGCGTTCAACCCAGCCGCCTCAAGGATCGTCGGCACCACGTCGATCACATGCACGAATTGCTCGCGCAGGGCCCCTTTGTCCTTGATACGCGCCGGCCACGACACCACCATGTTCTGGTTCACCCCACCGAGACGGGAAGCGTTCTGCTTGAACCAGCTGAACGGGGTGTCAAACGCCCAGCTCCAGCCTGCTGACATGTGGTTGTAGGTGAGATCGGTGCCCCACACGTCGTAGAACTTCATCTGCACATCGACGGGCAGCTTGTTGAGGCCGTTGAAGAAGGCCACCTCGTTGGGGGTGCCGAGCGGCCCGCCTTCGGCACTGGTGCCGTTATCGCCGTTGATGTAGATGATCAGCGTGTTGTCGAGCTTGCCGAGATCGTCGAACTGCTGGATCACCCGGCCGATTTCATAGTCGCTGTAGGCGGCGTAGGCGGCGAACACCTCCACCTGGCGGATGAACAGTTTCTGGGCGTCCGGGCTCAGCTGGTCCCAGGGGGTGATCACATCGGCGGGCCAGGGATCGAGCTTGGCGTCCTGAGGGATCACGCCAAGTTTCTTCTGATTCGCGAAGATGCGCTCCCTCAGTTTCTCGTAGCCATCATCAAAGAGATGCATGGCGTGAATTCTGTCGACCCACTCCTTGGTGGGGTGGTGGGGCGCATGGGTGGCCCCTGGGGCGTACTTGATGAACAGCGGCTTGCTGGGATTGATCTGGTGCATCCGCGCCATGTAGTCGATGGCGTCATCGGCCATCTCTGTCACCAGGTTCCAGCTGCCGGGCTCCGCGCCCTCGAAGGGATAGATCTGGGTGGTATTGCGGAACAGGTTGGGCTGCCACTGGTTGGCATCCCCACCCACGAAGCCGTAGAAGTATTCGAAGCCCATTCCCGTGGGCCATTGATCAAACGGGCCGCTCTGGCTGGCCTGGAAGGCGGGCACGTTGTGGTCCTTGCCGAACCAGGCGGTGGAATAGCCGTTGTCCTTGAGCAGGCGGCCGATCGTGGCCTTGTCGCGCTCGATGATGCTGTTGTAGCCGGGGAAGCCGGTGGACTGCTCCGAGATCACCCCAAACCCTGCCGAGTGGTGGTTGCGGCCGGTGATCAGAGCCGCGCGGGTGGGGGAGCACAGGGCCGTGGAGAACATGCGGTTGTACCGCAGGCCCGCCTTGGCGATGCGGTCCATCGCCGGCGTGGGAATCACCCCGCCGAAGGTGCTGGGCACGCCGAATCCGGCGTCGTCCGTGAGGATCAGCAGCACGTTCGGGGCGCTCTGGGGCGGCGTGATCCGCGGCGCCCACCAGGGCTTCGATTGCTGGGCGCCGTGCTTGATCACGCCGCCGAAGGGCGGAGCCGGCGCCGGAAGCTGCGTGCCGGAGATGGTGGTGGTGGCATTGGGGGCTCCCGGCGTGCCGGAGATGCGCTGGGCCAGGGCGGGCATGCCACCCAGTTGCCAGCCGGCCAGCAACAGAGCCGCTGCCACCAGAAACAGCCGGCGCGCCGCACCGGCCAGGCCATCCGCTCTGAGGAAGCGGCCCAGCCGACGGGACATCTGCAGCAGCACAGCGAACAGGCCCTTATCCATGGGAGACGGGAAGCGGCGGGGAAACAAGACGGAAGCCGATATGGGAGGTGCCGGTGTCAGGGCTTTCGGCCTCCCTGGCCGCCGGGCGGAAACGGCTGCAGAAGTTGGGGGCGCAGAGGAACGAGCCGCCCTTGATCACATGCTTGGCCACACCAGGCTCGCGCGGATCGAGGCTGGCGGCTTCATCGACCACACGGGGGTCGAGGCCGCCGTCGACGGCGGCATGGTCTGGTTGGTACCAGTCGCTGGTCCATTCCCAGACGTTGCCGATCATGTCGTACAGGCCGTAGCCATTCGCGGGGAAGCTGGCCACCGGAGCAGTACCCAGATAGCCATCCTCGCCGGAATTGGAGAGGGGAAACTCCCCCTGCCAGGTGTTGGCCTGGCCAGGACGCCAGGTGTTCCCCCAGCTGAAGACACGATCCTTGAGGCCGCCGCGAGCAGCGAACTCCCACTGAGCTTCCGATGGAAGCGCCGCACCAGCCCAGGCGGCATAAGCCTCCGCATCTGCCACCGACACCTGCACGACGGGGTGATCGCCAAGGGTGTCGATGGAACTGCCGGGGCCCTGGGGATGGCGCCAGTCGGCGCCCGGAACCCACTCCCAGCCACTCCATTCCTGAAGCTGGGCGTGCATGGAAGGCGGCTTGAACACCACCGAACCAGGGGCGCGCTCCGCTGCAGATAGAGCCGGGAACTGCTCCGCGGGCAGCGGACCTTCGGCCTGCGTGCGGTAGCCGGTGGCGGCCACAAAGGCGGCGAAGTCGTGGTTGCTCACTTCAGTGCGGCCCAGGCAGAAGGGGCGGACCTGCACCGCGGCCTCGGATTCCTCTGGCAGGAGCCCGGCGGCCCCGATCAGGAAGCGGCCGCCGGCGATGGGCTGCATCCCGGCCGGGCAGCTGATGGCGGCCTGGGCGGGCAAAGCCCGCAACAGGAGCAGGGCCAGGCTGAGCACCAGCACAACCACGACCAGCAAACCCTCCGAAAACGAGGCATCGGCACGGAGATAGGACAACGAGAGGTTCGCTTCAGTGGCCATGCGCTCAGGGAGCATTGTTCCGTAGCGAGGGATCAAATCAGGGTGTGAATGATCACATTGTTCACATGGATTCCACCCTGAGGCGCCGCACCGATCTGAGCATGGACGCCAAACGGCAATCCTGCCGCAGAAACGCAGTCATCCCTCAGGCTGTGTAGCTCACTGCCTTTGCTCTGATACAAGGAAGGCCATGCCAATCATGACCATGAATCGCCTGTTGATGATCACGTGCGTGGCCATGGGCTGCATAGCAGCCCCACAAGCAGCAGAGGCGCAGGCACAGCCCAATCCCGACCAGAACGCCGCACTCAATGCGGCCGCCAGGATGACGGAAGGGCAGCGCACTTACTTCCAGAAGAACGGAGCCTTCCGGGCCACCGTTTCCTCTATCCAGCAGGATTTCGGCATCACGCTTCCCGCCAGCTTCGACTATGCCGTGCGCACCACCACGGAAGCCGCCTATAGCTATGTGATACCCGCCCAGGGTTCAACAGTGGGACAGCTGAATGCCTATGTGGGAGCAGCTTTTCTCACACCCAATCAGAATCCCATGATCACCACGATCATCTGCAGAAACCTTCAACCAGGCCAGATCCGTCCGGCGGATCCACAGCTCGTGCTGGGCACCTTAATGCCGAATCCCAGCGGCAGGCTTGTGCAATGCGGCGACGGCTCCATTGAAGTGCAGGCTTCGGTGGTCAACGAGTAACGCCAAACGTGCTGGCCTGCGGTGAGCGGACATTCGGTGTGCAGACATGCGGTGAGGATGCAATCAACACCGCAAGGGCCAGCCTCATAAGACTTACGGCTTGGGGATCATCATGTCTGCGTCAACAGGAGGATAGGCGGCGCTACGGGAATGGCGCAGAACGGACGACGGCGACACACCAAAGGTGCGTTTGAAGCTGGCTGCAAAGGAGGAGAGGTGAATGAAGCCATAGCGGCGGGCAATGGTGGCCACCGTGTCTGCCGACTGGTTGTGGAGCAGCTCGCGGTGCACGGCATGCAACCGCCGCTGCTTCACCCATTGCATGGGGCTGCAGCCAAATCTCTCTTGAAACAGATACTGGAGATTGCGCACGGAATAGCAACTACGGCGGCTGAGTTCGGTGGGCGTGATCGCGGTGTGCAGATGGGCTTCGATCCACTCCAGCAGTTCTGCAAAGATCTGATCTCCGCTGGCGTGGGGGAGAGGTTGCTCAGTCCCTTGGGCGGCGGCTGGACACAGGATGGCGGCAACCAATCGGTACACCAGATCTTCCAGCTGCGCCGCCTTGATGCCACCCACCGACTGAAGCAATGGGGCCTCCACCAGGCGCAAGGCCAGGTGCAGGTGGTTGAGGAGATCCGCCTGCGGGGAGATGCCGCTGCCATCCACCAGCAGCGTGTTCTGGAACTGAGGCACAAAGCTGCTGGTGTTGCCAAGCTGTCCCACCAGGGCAGAGGCGGTCTCAGCCAGTCGCCGGCGGTCCAGGCAGATCATCACCTCCTCGAAGGTGTCGGTGCTGGCGGTGAAGGCGGCTCCAGGCAGGTAAGCCGCCATCGGCCCACCCTGGAGCGAGAGCCGCTGCCCATCCGTGCGCACCTGAGCATTGCCAGACAACGGCAGGATCAGGGTGGAGAAGGCACAGTCGCCGAAGCCGATTTCAATCGGTGCGTGGCGGCTGCAGGAGACCGTTGCCTCTCCCAGCTGCATCACTCCACTGCGGTGGTAGAAGCCTGAGCACTGTGGACCTTCCAGGAAGCCCAGAAGTGGCATGGTCTGCGCCACACGTTCCAGCAGGGCGGCCGGGTCGTCGAGGGCCACAGCCTGCGACTCCAGCACCGTCAGAGGTGTGTGAATGCCGGAGTGCCCGCTTTGCACAGCGCACGTCAGGAGCAACCAGCAGGGATCGTACAAGGAGCAACAGGTGATGCCTCTGGCCAAGCGTTGAGGCGGATGAAGGCTCAGCTGGCGTGAAGGTCAGCGCCCCGCTTGCCCATGGCCCTCCCGCACGAAGTGCCGGGGCTGCCAACTGCAGAGTGAGACGAGGCGTGCGGTGGAGGTGGTGGGGACCGAGCCAGCGGCTGGCACCAAATGGCGGCAAAGCTCACGTTCAAGGCGAGCTGGCGGAACTGAAGACTTCCAGAATCCAGCGTGGCGGCATCGGTGCGGACCAAAGAAATGCAGGGCGTTGGCCTCAACGCCGAACGGCGTGCTGAAGTTCGTTGTTCTGTCGTCCATGAAGGTTGTCTCCACCGATGTGCTGTCACCCTGGCTGAGATCAGTACGTGGTCGTGCGCCTTGGCGGCCACTGGCCACTCTCTACGCAGCGTTGCGCGTTTGCTGGTCTGCAGTGATGCGGCCATCCTGAATCTGGATGATGCGTTCACTGTTCTGGGCCACGGAGGCGTCGTGCGTCACCAGCACGATCGTGAGGCCGCCGGCATGCAGCCCTGAGATCAATTCGATCACCTCCCCGCCCGTGCGTGAATCGAGTGCGCCGGTTGGTTCATCGGCCAGAAGCACCTGCGGCTGGTTCACAAGCGCGCGGGCGATCGCCACTCGCTGCTGCTGGCCGCCGGAGAGTTGATTGGGCCGGTTGGCCAGGCGATCAGCCAGCCCCACGCGCTCCAGCAGTGTTTCCGCACGCTCACGTCGCTCCAGGGGTGAATACCCTGCATAGACCATCGGCAGCATCACATTCTGCAGGGCGCTGAGGCGAGGAAGAAGATTGAATTGCTGGAACACGAAGCCGATCTGCAGGTTGCGGAGATCCGTGCGGTCGTTGTCGCTGAGTTTGCTGATCGCACGAGCGTCGAAGTAGTACTCCCCCGTGCTCGGTTGCTCCAGGCAACCGAGGATGTTCATCAGTGTCGACTTGCCTGAACCGGAGGTGCCCACAATCGCTGTGTAGTCACCGCGCAGCACTGTGAGGTTGATGTCGTGAAGGATCGTCAGCTCCTCCTCACCCAGTTGATAGGCCTTGGAGATGCTTCGAAGTTGCATCATGGCTCAATCGCTCCGCAGGGCTGTGATCGGATCCAGCTGGGCCGCCTTGTTGGCGGGATAGGCCCCAAAGAACACACCAATCACCAGGCAGAAGGCCAGCGACCATCCCACCGCATCCAGGGCAATGCCACTGCTCCAGCCAAACGCCGCATTGATGGCCAGTGAGGCCACCACACCCAGCAGAACACCCAGCACTCCGCCCACCAACGACAACACGGTCGACTCGATCAGGAATTGACGCAGGATGTCGCTGCAGCGCGCCCCGATGGCGCGGCGAATGCCGATCTCCCTGGTGCGTTCGGTGACGGACACCAGCATGATGTTCATGATGCCGATGCCACCCACCAGCAGGGAGATGGCTGCTGATCCACCCAGCAATCCGGTGAACACATTGGCCACGGCGTTTGAGGCATTCACCAGGTCTGCCTGGTTACGGATGGAGAAGTCGTCCACCAGAGGCGGCACGATCCGGTGCCGAAGACGCAGCAGGTTGGTGATCTGATACTCAGCATCCGCCATGCTTTCCGCCGATCGCGCCGATACGGCAATGCTGTCTACGGATACTCCAGCCGTGGTATTGACCCCCACGATGCGCGAGGCCATCGTGGTGAGTGGGATCAGCACCTGATCATCCTGATCGCGGAAGCCGGTGCTGCCCTTGAATTCCAGCGTTCCGATCACCGTGAATGTTTCCCCACGGATGCGGATCATGCTGTTGGGGGCAGAGGCCGCCGTCAGGCCAAGGCTGTCCACCACCGTCTGGCCAAGCACAGCCACCCTGGCCGATTGATCAAGTTCAGCCGTGTTGAAGAAGCGACCGGTGAGCGGCAGAAAATCACGGACGACAACATAATCAGGCGTACTGCCCAGGATGGTGGTGTTTGTGTTGCGCTCAGCCAGCACCACCTGACTGCGTTGGGAAAGGTTGGGGGCAACAGCGACAACGGCCCCGCACGATTCAGCGATCGCCCTGGCATCGTCCCAGATCAAGGTGGTGGCGGAGCCTGCCCCAGGGGAAACCGGCCCTCGGCCCGTGGCCACACCGCTCTGTACAAAGATCAGGTTCGAGCCCAGTGATTTCAACTGGGCTTCTGTTTGCTGCTGGGCGCCACGGCCGATCGTCACCATGCTGATCACGGCACCGATGCCGATGATCACCCCCAGCATCGTGAGGGCGGAGCGCATCCGATTGGCCAGCAGCGAAGACCAGGCCATGGCGAGGCTCTCGCCCAGATCGCCGCGCTGCCGGCCCTGCCGCCGTTGCCGACCAGTGGATGCCATCAGCGCGGCAACCTTCCCGGGCCACGCGGCTGCTGCAGTGGCGACACGCTCGACACCGGGCGACTGTTGGGCTGGCGTTGGCCCGGCGCCGACACATACACCCGATCGCCTTCCTTGAGGCCCTTGAGCACCTCCGTTCTGGCGCCCAACGTGGCGCCCACGGTCACCGGACGGAACACAGGCTGCTTGTCGCCCCCCAACACCATCACCCCAGAGCCACCGCTCTCGCTCACGATCGACGGGGTAGGGATCAACAGGGCGTTGGCTCGATTGCCCACCAGCACATTGGCGGTGAGGTTCATTCCTGAGCGCAGCTTGCTGGCGGCTTCCGGACTCAGGGCAATCCGCACCTGAAAGCTGGTGACGTTGGCCTCCACAACCGCTTCTGGCGCCACCAACCTGACCGTGCCGCGAAACAGCTCACCGGGAAACGCATCCACCTGCAGCTCCACCTGCTGGCCTGGCTGGATTTCCCCCACATCCATCTCCGCCACATTGGCCACCGCCTCCAGCTCACTGGCCAGCGCCAGGATCGATGAAGAGGTGGCCGAGCTGGTGGCACTGGCAGAGGTGGTGGGCGTCACAAACGCCCCCACATCTGCGTACTTCTGGGTGATCACCCCGGTGAAGGGCGCACGGATCACGGTGTCCTCCAGCTGCGCCTGCACCGAAACAAGATCTCCCTGTGCCTGCAGCAGCTGTGCTTGGGCGGCTGCGATGTCTTCACGGCGGGCGCCGGCCTGCACCAGGTTCAGCTGCGCCCGCAATGCCCCCACCCGTGCCTCACCGGCAAGAAACGCTGAGCGGCTGGCGTCGAAGGTCACGGTCGCAATCGCGCCGGAGCCATACAGCTGCTGGTTGCTGCGATAGCTGGAGCTGATCGCGATCTGATCGGCCAGCGCCGCCTGCAGATTGCGTCTGGCCGCCTCAATCTCCTGAGGTCTGTTGCCGGCTTGCAGCCTGTTCAGGTTCGCCTCTGCAGCCGCCACCACTCCCTTCGCCCGCAGCCAGGTGCCGCGAAGGTTGCTGTTGTCCATACGCGCCAGGATCTGACCAGCGCTCACCCGATCGCCCTGATCCACGGCCAGGAAGGTGACCCGACCCGGCTGCTTCGGGCTGATGTTCACCGGTGTGGTGGGTCGGATCGAGCCAGCGGCCGTGACCTTCAACACCAGATCGCTGCGTTCCACGGGCGCTGTCTGCTGTGCCAGTGCGACTTGTCTGGCCTGCGTCTGACGCTGCTGCATCAGCAGCCAACCGACCGCGGCCACACAGAGGGCGATTCCCGTTCCCACGACGATCAGGGTCCGCCGCGGCGGAACGTGCGAAGCCTGGGGCCGGGAAGGCTCAGGCTCAGCAGGGGCGGGCGGGTGCCGTGCTTCGCTGCGGCGAATGACGGTCTGCAGCAGTCCGAGGGGTGTCGCGGGGATCCTGGCGGGTTCTCCTCAACCATCGTTCACCCCGATCACTGTGGGATGACCCCAGCGGGCGTATGTGTGACCGGGTGTGAGCTGCGCTGCTGGTGGGTGATGCGCTAGCGGTGCATGAACGAGTGAAAACGCCGCGTCCCTCAGCGTTGCAGCAGCCAGCGCAGGAACGAGAGCGTGATCAACAGACCCACGCCCACAGTCCAGATCCAATCAGAGCGGTCGGTTAGCCGTTGCAGCCAGGTGGGCAGCGGCGTGCCGCGTTGCAGAAGCACGGTGAACAGAAGCAGCAGAGCCGTTGGGATGCCGATCGCCAGCAACAGATCGCGGAACATGGACCGAGGTTCGCCGCCAGCATCAACTTACCGAGGCTGGTGAGCGTTGCCGCACCTGGCTGACGCTGCCAGCGTGGCAACCACAGCTGCCATAGGATACGTCAGCTGTTGCAGCACGCGTGAAAAAGATTGCCGGCCCTGTTCGCAGAGCTCTGATCTATGGGCTCATCAGCTATGCAGGGCTCGTTGTGATCAACAACGCGGAGCTTGATCTCCCCAACATGTGGGTCGCCTATCTGCCGATGTTCATCGGCGTGTTTGTGGCAACGCAATGGCTCGACAGGAAGTTCGGAGAGTGAGACGTTCAGGCATGGGCAGCGAACGTTCGCAAGTGAACTCTTGATCCTGCCTTTACAAACGCCTCGGCACGACTGGCACTTACAAATGGCTCTAGACAAGGCAGAATCATGGTCAAGAACAGATTTCGCTGCCTTGCCACAGGTACGCCCGGCTCTTTAACCTAGATGCTTGTCGAGGAACGCACGGTGGAGGCGAGCCCGGTTTTGGGCATGGACGATTTCTGTGGAATGCGAGCGATGCCTTGCTCAATGACCGCGACCAGCAACAGCTGGAGATCATTTCATGAGATCTGCTGCGGCCGTGGCACTATCCGCCCCCTCAACCTCCCGTGAGAGCTCCACAGTCTCTTGATTCAGAACATGCGCGGGAAGCTGAAGCTACTCGAGACTTTTCAAGAATAGAGAGAGTTTCATCTCGAATTCCCTGATCCGTTCTCTTGTATCCCAAGATAGATAAATGACGACCGAACAAGGGCGCAGATCTACTGAGCTTTATCGGAATTAATTGGATTGGAGGCCTCATTCTATCACTCTGGATCTTGCTAATCTTGGCAAGTTGACTCAAGGTTAACTCTGCAGTGCGACTGGCCAAAGAAAGAACGGACGTAATGGAGAACAAAGCCGATGATTTGATAAGCTCTATAGTCATTGCTTGAGATGGATGGACCTTCAATACAGAATCGAAGATACTCCTCAGGAAAGGCAAAGGGATTGCTGCCTCTAGATCAGCAATAACAGGATCAACTAGGATCTGCTGCTGATCGCGTAGAGAAATAATGTGGGCATCAAGCTGGCTTAGCTTATTCAAGAGTTCGTCAGCCTGCTCTGGAACTTCCAGCTTCAATGCCGAAATGATATTGTCCGACTTGGAGATCTCTTCGCTGTCACTAAGAAGCTCAAGCAGTGCCACATACTTACAGCCAAGACTATGGGCAATCCAGAGGTAGTCAACCGAACAGACTGGTTCATTCTGCAGGCCATCTGCCATAAGTAGAGCTGCCACTTCCGCTCTAAGCTCAGACTGGTAACTGGCGAGGGACAGGGAAACATCCCAATGGCGAAGGGAAAACCGGAATGGAAGAGCAACAATTCCGTAGCCAGCTTCGTAGATATCCCGAAGATAGGCGCGGTAAAACACAGTAGGGAAGGAGCCGAAGAATGCCCCGCCCAAGAAAACCACGATCGCATGGGGCTGAGCCGGAAGAGCGGCCCAGCCAAAATGGAGAGGGTGAAACTTCATGGGTAATGGCTATGCATGCTGGCATCACTTTTTATCGATTAGCTACGCGTGAGGCTTATCAGTGAGCCACCATTTGCCAAAGGAAGTGCATAGGATAATTCGCCGAGAGCTGCTGTGTTATCTAGGTTAGAGCCATCAAAGAAAGTTCCTCGGTGCTCAGCAGTCACCAGGACATCAGACGACTGCTGCATGTTTGAGGCACTCAGCGAGAGCTCCACATAGCCTCTGAGCTCAAAATCAACAGCCTTTAGAACATCAGGCTTGGATGCATCTGGCTGAACAATCAGCAGCCCCGTGTCATGTGGGTTTAGGAAAATGCTAAACTTTGTTCTTACTACATCCCCATTATTGGGGCTGGGCTGATTCGCAGGTGGGGGATCTTGCGTCAACGATGCAGGACCGTTTTGACCGATAACATCAAATCTAGCCAGAATCTTGCTTGGAACAAGCCCTGGCGTGATCGTCACAAATGCAACCGAGAGCCCGACTCCTTTGTCGCTCAAGTTGGATACGGCAAGAAAATATCCCTGAAGAATGACTCGGGTGACTTTCCCCAACGCTGGAATCTTTACTGTCAAGTCCTTGGGCAACTGAGGCTTAAGAAGAAGCTCAAAAGTTGATAGAACAGTCATTTTGAAATCTTGAAGTAAATATCAAGATTTAGTTAATGACGATCATCCCTTTTGGTCAATGCTCCGTCACTCATCGTGACGTTGATGTGTCGGCGATGCCAGGAAAAGCAGTTGTGTATTGCGCGACACATTGGCCTGCCTTGATCCGTCTACCTGGAAAGTCGGGATCTCTCCATACGCCGTAATCACAATCAACATCCAGCTTGATGAGCAGCGCAGGGCACTGCCGCACCAACTGAGCAATCAACTCACCTGCAATGACAAGCGTATGAGGAGCCGTGTCCCTGCCACGGAAACGCCAGGGCAGGGCATTTAGCATTGGCGCAAGCTAAAGAGCGGCCTGTCCATCCTTGTGAGTGTTCAGGAGAGGTGGAGCAGTCATTGGGGTCAGGCTTGGGTGGTAGCTCAGATGAGCGGCATCGATCCCAGTGCCTTCCTCTTCCACTGACGAACCAACCCAGCAGCACCCTCTCCGCTGTCCATCAGGCCACACCGTTGGCCTTGAACCAGCTCAGCAGCCGCTTCCAGCCATCCGCTGCGTCTGCCGCTCGGTAAGTGGGGCGGAAATCGGCATGGAAGCCATGGGGAGCGTCGGGAAACACCACGATCTCGCTGCGGCTGCCGGCAGCCTTGAGGGCGGCTTGCATGCGCTCCACCGACTCGAGCGGGATGCCGTCATCCTTGCCGCCGTACAGACCCAGCACCGGCGGCTTGAGCTTGGCCGCCACATCCAGGGGGTAGAAGGGCTGCTCCGGCGTGCGGGTTCCCTCCAGGCGGCCATACCAGGCCACGCCAGCGGCGAGCTTCGGGTTGTGGGCGGCGTAGAGCCAGGTGATGCGGCCACCCCAACAGAAGCCGGTGATGCCGAGCTTGCTGATGTTGCCGCCGCCGCTGCTGGCTGCCCAGGCCACGCTGGCATCGAGGTCGGCCATCACCTGGGCATCCGGCACGGTGGCCACCACCGGCAGGATCGCGGCGATATCCGGCAGCTTGGTGACATCCCCCTGGCGCTCGAACAGGCTGGGGGCAATGGCCAGATAGCCCAGACGCGCCAGGCGGCGGCACACGTCCTGGATATAGGCATGCACCCCGAAAATCTCCTGCACCACCAGCACCACCGGCAGATTCGTGCCTGCGGCTGGCCGGGCCCGGTAGGCCGGGATGGAGCGGCCCTGCACCGGAATCGACACGAAGCCGGCGGTGAGGCCCTCTGCAGCTGTGGTGATCGTGGACGCCGCGATCGGCCGCACCGCTACCGCGAAGCCAGCCGCCAGGGTACCGAGCAGCAGATCACGGCGGCGCAGGCCCTGCGGGCCGGCTGAATCCGAAGGCATCGAGGGCATGGCGTTGTAGGTGTGGCACGGATGTGTTCATTCTGCTGCGTTCTGCTGATTACGGCTGCAACGAATAAAACCAGACGCAACGTTGCAGGTGGTGCGCCGCTGTGATCGTGGCTAGAGGTGGGTGGTGCCGATGCACAAAACACATAGGAGAACAGACATGAAAAGATTCATCGCCTCATTGATTTCGGCTGTGATTCTGATGACAACCCTGCTGTTCCAGTCACCCGCTATGGCCCTGGCGTCGTCATCCTCACCGGTCTCAGGTGAGCGTGGCGTAGCAACGAGCCAGGTGGAGACCGTCTCTCAGCAGGGCGACGACAAGGCCCAGGACACGATCGGCTCCATCACTGGAGAAGGGGGCCAGAAGGGGAAGCAAAGCGAGGCGAAAGCCAAGGCCGCCGGTAAGACCGTGGACCGCAACACCAAGGAACTCGTTGCCAACGACAACAAGATGGTGAACAAAGCGGTCAACTGACCCACGCCGTTCCGTTCAGCCAGGGAGCCGAGGCCACACGAATCTGTGAGGCATGCCAGTCAACTATGTGCGCGGGCTCACGGCCACGGTTCGCACAAGGCGCAGCAATACCCACCTGGGCATCGGCCTGGCGTTCGTGGCCGGCGCCACCAATGCCGGTGGGTTTCTTGCCGTGCAGCAATACACGTCCCACATGACCGGGATCGTGTCGTCGATGGCGGAGGCGGCCATTGGTGGCGACTGGTTTGTGTTGAGCACAGGCGGCGTCGCCCTGGCTGCGTTCCTCATCGGTGCCGCAACAACAGCCATCCTGGTGAATGCGGCGCGGCAGCACAATCTGCGCAGCGCCTATGCACTGCCGCTGCTGCTGGAGGCGCTGTTGCTGCTGCTGTTCGGCACGATTGGCGCTCGCCTGAATGAGATGCATGAGCTGTTCGTGCCACTCACTGTGGTGTTGCTCTGCTTCATCATGGGCTTGCAGAATGCGGTGATCACCAAGATTTCGCATGCAGAGATCCGCACCACCCATGTCACCGGGCTGGTGACGGATATCGGCATCGAAGTGGGCAAGCTGCTGCTGGTGAATCGGCCCCCACACGCTGTTCAGCCGCCTGTGGTGGTAGACCGTGAGCGCCTGCTGCTGCTGCTGCTCTTCTCCGGCTTCTTCAGCGGAGGCGTGGTGGGCGCGGCCGGCTTTCGTGCCATCGGCTTCGCCGCCACGGTTCCCCTGGCTCTGGTGGTGGTGGCGCTGGCCTTGATCCCGGTGATCGACGACCTGCGCCGCACCGCCTGAGTGACACCACCCCCGTGGGCCGGGCCAACGAAACACGACAGTTTCCTAAGCCACCAGGCAACCCCGGAAGCCACTGGCCAGCATGAAACCCCTTTCCAGCACTGGCCTGTGGCCGCCCGAAGCAAGACGCTGACGCTGGCCGAGGTGAAAGCGTTGATCCAGACGCTCCTGGGCAAGCCGGAGCTGGACGAAGCCGATCTGCTGGCCTTCGCACAGACGGTCAACGGGGGAGCGTTCAAAGATCCGCCGCCACCGAAGCCCAAGCCCCCCACCGCCACCGAGCTCAAGAACAAGGTGCTGGCCCACTTCCACTGCAAGACCGTCACCCAACTGCGCAAGGACAAGAACTTCCAGCTCTCGATGACGGGGGAGGAGGTGGCGCTGAAAACCAAGGACGACTGGCTGGTGCTCTACCGGCGCTTCATCGGCATTCCGGCCAACGAGCGGAACCTGGAGGACGGACCCACCGTGATCAACGGCATCGACGTGCTGCAGCACTTCCGGCCCTGGGTGGTGTTCGGCCTCGACCCGAAGACCGCCAAAGCCGATGAGGTGCGCGAGGCGTTCCGCCGCCTGATCCAGCTGCACCACCCCGACCACGGCGGCGATCCCCGCGTGGCGGAACGCCTGCAGACGATGAAGGACTCGATCCTTGCCCTGATGCCCTAGAAACGATGCGCGACCTGCTGACCGATCGAGAAACGGCGAAGATTCTCGGTAAACGCATCGACAGCCTCTACAAGATCGTGGAGACCTTCGATGCCAACGCCGACGACGAATGGGAGCTGGTGGAGGGCGACCATTTCGAGTACAGCGGTCCTGCGGTGGCCGGAGCCAACGGCAAGCGCCCCCGGCGTTTCAGCGAGGAGGGCGTGGAGGCGCTGGCCCGTTACATCGAAGCCAACGAGAAAACGGGGGTGCTGGGTTGGTTCCGCGAGCGGCTGTTCAAGCTGAAGCAGAAACGCAAACAGCTGCTGGTGTCGCGGCGGATCACCCAGGAGTTCATCGAAGCCGGCGGCACCCTGGAGATCCGTGGCGATCTGGCCTTCGTGAGCCGCAAAACCACCGTAGGCATCCTGCAGACCAACTACCTGGGGCTGAACAACTCCTGGAACCGGCTGCGCACCGCAGGCACGGAGGAGGGCGAGGAAGCCTTAGAGCTCAACAAGGATTTCCTGGAGAGCGAGGAGCGGCAGGTGCTGATCAGTCAGCGGGGCATCGCCCGCGTGGCCCGCGACATGCGGGTCAACAGCCGCATCACCAAAACGCGCCAGGCCTGGATCGAAGCCGTGGGCGAGGTGGTGGAGACCTGCTTCAACTCCGAGATCCGCTACCTCACCGAAGGGGTGGACCGGGCAATCAAGCGCGCCAAGTCGGCCGCCGGCCATCGCTGCGAGATCACCGGCAAGAAGGCGGCGGTGCACAAGAAGATCGACCTAGACGGGCACCATCTGTTCGACCGCCGCAGCCGACCTGACCTGGCCGACCTGCCGGAGAACATCCTGGTGCTGGTGCCCGACCTGCACCGGGAATTCCATGGCTGGAAGAGCGGCGCCTGCAGCCCTAAAGACGTGCTGGTGTTCATCGAAGCCGCGCGGGGGGATCTGTTCGATCCGGTGAACTCGCGCGACATGAAACGGCTACGGGCACTGACCCACCGACTGCAGCGGTTTGAGAGTGAGCGGGAGGGGCAGAAGGTGCGGTATCACCGGGGCTAACGTCCGCCATCACTGGCACCTGCCCGTGGCGCAATCCATGCTGGGAGCGAAGCGACCAAGCATAGATCGTGACGCGGATAGGTGTTCAGCGGATCGCATTGTTAGCCTTCTTTTTGGATTAGATTCACATCACCTACTTCGGTCAGCGCGGATAGAGACAGAATCCAGTCAATCGTCTTGCAGAGATCGTCTAAGGGGATAGGCGCCTGCTCTGGAAATCTTCCTTCTTCAATATCCTTCTGTACTTCCAGTGTCGCCACGTTGCCGGGATTAATCACAGTAAATCCGATCTTCTTCCGTCGATAAACAAGACGCAGCGCCTGTACCGCTCCACGAAGACCGAACTTCGACGCCGTGTTGGCCACTTCAGGCGTCGCGGAATGATCAAGTCCCGATAAGGCACCAATGAAGATTGCTCTCGGACTCTCGGTCAGAGCCAAGTTCTTCGCAATGCCTCGGGATAGTTCGATTGGGGCAATTAAATTGACACTGAGGACAAGTCGCGTTTCCGCATCAGAACTGTTCTCGAAAGAAAAGGCATCTGCGAAAGCGCCCTCTTCCCACACGCCGCCCAGATAAAGAAATCCATCCAGCGGGCGATCACCGATGGCTTCGCAGACCATGCTGATTCCGTCGTGGGTAGATACATCTGCTTGAATCCACTCTCCAAAAGGAGGCTTCGTGCGAGAAACTCCAACCACTGAGTGGCCTTGTTCAATCAGATGCTGAGTCACTGACGCACCGATTCCACGACTGGCTCCAACAACGAGAAAGAACTTCATTGTCTTTGGGCTAACGCTCATGATCGGCAGCGGGCAGTAGCCCTTTTAACTCATCAATCACCATTGCACCCGTCCGCGGAATCTTGATGGTAGCCATCCGTACGTTGAATCTTCAGCATTTCGCATGCGCCTCGCTGGAACTCGTAGCTCACCCGCTGAATCGTCACTTGGTGACCAGCTGAACGCAGCATCTCGATACTCCCTTCAAGATGGGGCGACATTGCACCACCGAATGCAAGAAGCGGAAACACCCTGACCTCTTTGGCAACTCGGCATAGCTCCAGCAGCGAAGAATGGTGAAACCCTTCATCCAACTGTTGGCTATACAAGAAGAGAAGATGCGAGCAGAGAGCCAAGTCGAATGAAGCGTCAGGAAAAGGAAGAGTTGGCAATTCCGAGTTCAAGTATCGTTCCTCAACTAGGCCAGCTGGATAGTCATCCAAGAAAGCTTGCATTGTGGCCATGCGGGCCTTGCCGAGCTCCTCGACCGATGTGATCACCTCCCAAACGAACTCATTCTGGTTCTGCCTGGTCTGATCAATCACTTGCTCATAGGTTGCTGCAATTCGAGCTTCGATATCTTCCTTGCTGAATGCATAGATAGGATCGCATGAAATAACCTGTGTTCCTCTTTTGGTGGCTTCTGCATTGAAGCTTGCTGGTCCATCTCCACAGCCAAGGATTCGGCCTGCCATATCAGACCCGGCCAGTGAGAACATGGCAGAGTACTCCTTGAACGAACGACCCCAGGGAACAACCTGATCTAGCGTGAACATGACTACTTTGGTGAATGGCTAACTTGTGCTTAGGCGGTTCCGCCCCCCGACGGCAGGCCCTTTCCTGAGAAGGCAACTGAGTTCACTGCAATTCAGTCGCTTAAATCCTTACCCCGCAACAGCACTCTAAGCAGGAACCCCAACGCCAGCCGTGGTTAACGGGTCCGTGAACCACTTGAGTTCACGGCTACAACAGAGCGCCACGCTGTGATTCAAGCGGGATGCTCCAACGGCAACCCCTGCGCCTTCCAGGCCCGCAGGCCGCCGTGCAGGTTGGCCACGCGTGTGAGCCCATTCTTCAGCAGCTGTTGAGTGGCCAGGGCGGAGCGGCTGCCGGAGTGGCAGAGCAGCACCGTGGGGCGATCCGCGGGAATCTCGTCAGCTCGCGTCTGCAAGTCGGGCAGGGGAATCAGCAGGCTGCCTGGGATGCGACCGTCCGGGCCCTGCACCTCCGCTTCGGAACGCACATCCACCAGCGTCAAGGTCTGGCGGTGTTCGGCCACCCAGCCGGCCGTGAGCTCCGGCAGGCCGGCATAGCTGCGCTCAATCGGTGCCCAGTCCTCCGCTTCCTCCAGGCCACCGTCCGCGGGCCTGCCGCAGCGGAGGTTGGCCGGCAGGGCCACGGCGATTCGGTTGGGGTGGGGGAGGTGCAGGTTCTCCATGTAGCCCACGAAGTCACGCTCGTCGGCCTCACCACCGAGCCGGGCGTTGTAGGCCTTCTCCTCGGCCACCGAACTCACCGCCCGGCCGCTGTAATCGTGGGCCGGATAGAGCAGGCAGTGGTCGGGCAGGGAGAGGAGTTGCTCGGTGATCGAGTGGTAGAGGGTGGAGGCATCTCCCTGCTGAAAGTCGCAGCGGCCGCAGCCGCGCACCAGCAGGGCATCGCCGGTGAAGGCCAGGCTGTGGTCATCGAGCACGAAGCTGAGGCAGCCATCGGTGTGGCCGGGGGTGGCGCGCACCTCCAGGTGGCGGCCGCCGAAGCTCACCAAATCACCGTGGCGCAGGGGCAGGGTCACGTTCTCAGCCCCGGCGACGGCGGCCAGGGCGATAGCGCAGCCGGTGGCCCGCTGCAGCCGCCAGCTGCCGGTCACGTGGTCGGCGTGCACGTGGGTGTCGAGGCTGGCGACCAGATCGATCCCCAGTTCGCGGATCAACGAAAGATCGCGGGGGTGCTGCTCATACACCGAATCGATCAGCACCCCCTGCCGGGAGGCCACCTCCGCCAGCAGATAGGTGAAGGTGCCCGTCTCGGCATCAAACAGCTGCCGCAGCAGCAGCGGCGCACCGCCGGCGGCGGCCGCCAGGGGAAAGGAAAGCCCAATCAAGGCGGTCATCGAAGACTGTTGGACCATAAGCACAGAAGCGACAGCAGGGAACTGCTGGTGGGTAGCCGCCTGACGTGCTCCCCAGAAACCGCGCCAGGGTGAAGGAGAAAGAGAGTCTTCAGCGGTACAAGGGGTGGCGCAGGAGCAACCCTGGCGATCAGCTGATGCGGCAGACGTCGTAGTGGTGGTTCTCTCCTTCATCCACAAACTCACCAACAACCTGCAGGCCAGCGGCGGCAAGGGCGCGACGGTACGCCTCATCCCCGAGGGAGACGCAGTGACCGCCCATCATCGTGTCTGTCCAGGCCACCGCCTGCACAGGAGCGGTGAACAGAAAGCGGCCACCAGGCCGCAGAGCAGCAGAGACGCGACGGATCAGTGAGCGCTGCCCATCAGCTGGCAGCAGAAACAACAGGCCAACGGCCACAACTCCGTGGAATGTGTTGTTGAAGAAACTGGAATCTTCCACGGGCTCGCACGCCACCCTCGCCTGGGGAAAGCGCTGCCGAAACGCAGCCACCATGGTGGGAGAGGCATCCACGGCTGACACGTTGCAGCCTTCGGCCAGCAGGGCAGCAGAAATCGGCACGCCACAACCGCAGCCCAGATCAAGAACCGAAGCACCTGCCGGCAAGGCCCGGCACCAGCTGCGCACGGTGGCGGCACCAATCGAGGAGCGCTCGGCCACAAAACGGGCCGCTACGGCTTCCCAGCCATTGGATCGATCAACCTGCACCCACCGCCTCCGCTGACAATGGCCTGGCCCCGTCCATCCTCAGCCAACGGCGATCAGGACGAACGCTGCCCCTACTCCACAACAAACGCACGCTTGGGCTCGGTGAGACTGCGGCTGTCGGGTGTGGCAGGCCTCCCTTCAGGCGCGAACAGCGCCCCATGGCCGACACCCAGGAAGGTGAACACATCGGCGATTGTGATGGTCTTCGCTGTGATTACCCACCAGGTTGTTCCTGCCTGCAGCTGAGCGTGTCGCTGCTGAGAGGGTATGGATGGCCTGCCGACCTTGGGGATTGGGTCCTCGGTAGAGACGGAAGCGAGCAGAGGGCCGGTCCGTTCCTGCTGGCCGCGCTGCCGCTGAGTGCCGTTGGACACATCTCCAGCGGCTCGGTTTGTTGTTCAGCAGCCGCCTAGGATCGGCCTGGCTAGCGATCGACCAGTTCGGGACGGTTGGACGCATGGGCACGACACGACGCGGGCTCGACGTCAGCACCGACGACGAAGGCGCCATCACCGCCATCGACACCTTCACCGACCGCCTCTGCGGTCTTGACCTCGGTGCCGAGAGCGTGCTCGACGCCGCCGCCACGTTCGCCGACGTGGCCAGCCTGCAGCTCGGCGCAGCGATGGTCGGTCTCTACGGCCAGACCACTGAGGCCTCCGCGCTGGCCGCCGGCCACCTCGCTCGGCTGGCAACGCTCGAATCCGCGCTGAACGAACGGGAGGCCGCCACCCTTGCGGCGCTGCGGCGATGGGACAACGGCGATTTCCTGCTCGCGGTCGAGCTGCTTGAGGCGCTGGTCACACGCTGGCCCACCGATCTGCTGGCGGTCAAGGCCCTCGAGTTCCTTTACTACTTGCTCGGCCAGCAGCACATGGGGCCACGGTTCCTCGACCAGATCGAGCGCATCGCCGAACCCAATCGCGACGACCCGGACTTCCTAGCCGTGTGGTCCTTCGCCACCGAACTCGCCGGCAACGCCGAGGCCGCAGCTGAGCTGGCTGAGCAGGCCCTCGCCCTTGACGCTCACACCCCATGGGCTCAACACACGCTCGCCCATGTGTTCATCACCCACGGCGACCCGCCCGGCGCCATCGACCGCCTGGCCGGCTTCCTCCCCGTCTGGCAAACCAGCAGCAGGCTCATCTACTGCCACAACGCCTGGCACCTCGCGGTGGCGCATCTCGACCAGCTCGACCGTGACGGCGCCGACGCCGTGTTCCGCGACCACATCTGGGGCCTCACCCCTGACAGCCCCGGCGAGCAGATCGACGCCATCTCCTACCTGTGGCGCGCCGAGATGGCCGGCGCGGCCGTGCCCGACGCGACCTGGGCCGATGTGGCCGACCACGTGGAGGCCCGCGTTCACGAGTGTGTTTTCCCGTTCCTCAGCGCCCATCACGGCTACGCCCTGGCCCGCGCCGGGCGCGGCGATGCTCTGGCGAGGCTGCGGGAGTCAGTGCAGGCCCGCACCGATCGCGGTGACGGCGAGTCGACGCGGGTCTGGCAACCGGTCGGACAGGCGGTGGTCGAGGCCAGCATTGCCCACGGCGTCGGTGACGACGCCACCACCGCGGCGCTGCTCGATCCCGTGATGCCGGCGGTGACCGCCGTCGGCGGAAGCGACGCCCAGGACGATCTGTTCCGCCTCGCCTACCTCACCGCCCTCGCCGGCGCCCACCGCCACGCTGACGCGCGCCGCTATTGGGAGCTGATGACGGCCTTCAAGACCCCGTCGCCTCTGGATCTCCAGCTCCGGGCGCAGGTCTGATGGGAGCCCCATTCAGGGACGGTGCCCCAACTCCACAACAAACGCAGGCTTCACCTGATCGACACAGCGGCTGTCGGGAGTGGTGGCGGGGCGTGCCAGAAAATCTGCGGCGATCTGGGTGACGCAGGCTGCGGCCGGCGTGCCCCCCGGCGCGAACAACGCCCCATGACCCACACCCGGGAAGGTGACCACAGTGGCGGTGGTGAGATTCTTCGCCACAGCTTCGCCGTAGGGAGCAGGCGTGACGGGGTCGTAGCTGCCGTTGAGCACGAGGGTGGGGATCTGGCGGTTTCTGTAGACGAAGGGCGGCTTCTGCTCCACCTGCAGCACCTCGCAGGCCCGGTTCACAGCTTCGGCTTCGCGGAGGCCGAGGGGAAGCAGCTGTGGATAGGCGGGCGGCAGCACCTGGGCCGGATCCACCTGAATCGATCGCGCCCGCGCGCAAAGAACGGTGTGATACATCTCCTTCGCGCCAGGGGGCTCCAGATCGGAGAGCGCCTCAGCCACCCAGGCGAAGTTGCCCCGGCTGGCCGCCTGAATGAACCGGGGCAAGGAACTGCCGCGGGTGGACTCACCGGAATAGGGGCGCGCCAGATAGGGAACCATGGCCGTCACGAAGGCATTGCCATCGAGCTTGGTGACGAATGGCTGCTTGCTGGAGGGGATGGTCAGCGTGAGGGGCAGAGGCTTGCGGTTGAGCTCATCAACGATGGCGAGAAACGTCTGCTCAAGCTTGGGATAGGCGGCGTTGCAGGCGGGATCCTGGGCGCAGGCCTGGAACACGTTGCGCAGGGCGTAGCTGAACGTGTGGCTGGAGGCCAGATTGAAATCCACATCAGGCCGCACCACGCCATCAAGGATCACGCTGCGGAGCTTGGCCTTGTGCTGATCCGCCTGGGCGATCACATACTGCCCCAGCAAGGTGCCATAGGAAACGCCGTAGTAGTTGAACTGCGGATAGCCCAGCGTCTCCACCACCGCATAGATATCGGCGGCATTTTCGCGGGTGTTGAAGGCACTGGGGTTGATGCCCTGTGCCTTGAGGCGCTGATTGCAGGCCTGGATCCAGCTGGCATCGGTATAGGGGATCTCCCCCTTCGCCACCGCAATGTTGTGCGCATGGTGCTCCGGGCAGAAGAGGAACGGTTTGGCAAACCGCGTGCCACGCTCCTCCACGAAGATCAGATCACGGCCCTTCAACAACGCCGGGAGTTCCGGAAACTTCGGTAGGGCACCATTAACAATGTCGCCAATCGTGGAATCCCCCGGGCCGCCCTGCTCCACCACCAGGGGATCAGCAGCAGGGGCACCGCCGCTGCTGCGGGTGCGAACCACACCGAGCTGGATCGTGCGGCCCTGGGGTTGCGCGTGCTGCTCCGGCACGGTCACGTAGCCACAATCCGAGCGGGGGGCGATCGCGGCAGGCACAGCAAAGGTTGTGCAGTCGACACGGGTCCATGCCGCGCCAAACCGGGCCCGATCGGCAGCCGCATGGCTCACCCCACCACTCCCAGCGGCCACACACGCCACGGCAAGGAGCGTGAAGGGGCCAAACCGAGCCAGCGTCCTCTGCGCCAGGCGAACGGTGCGTGCCGGAAGGCGGGAAGGACGAAGCTGCATCAGGACCAACGTTCTGCTGAATTCAAGCAAAGAACCGTTGTGAGTCAGTAGTTGGTGCTCACTCTCACCATCACTGTGTGCTGCTGAGGATCAAGCACGGCGAGCATGAAGTCGTTCACGTCCGTGTCGAGCGTGTCTCGCACGGTCTTGGGCGCGTGCAGGATGTTGGTGCCTGCGGTTCTGATCTGGTACCACCCGTTGGGCGGATGGGGAGGCATCGTCTGACGGAACTGCGCCAGCAGCTGCTGATCAGTGGAGTTGCCCACGCCCCCCGCCGCTCGGGCCCTACGAATACCGGCGAGGTGCGCCAAGGTCGTCTCAGGAATCGGCAGGGGCTGCCACTGGCTGCTGGCCTTCAGCCGGCGCGTCAACGCTTCGAAGTCGCCCTCGCTGAGCCCAAATACCATCGTGACCTTGAGCCCTTCGCGCCCGAACCAGCCCGCCTCCTCCGGCGAGACCTGAGCCGCCAAGACCCTGGCCGCCGCTGGAATGCCGTACTGGCGGCGAATCACCTGCTCGTCTGTCTCAGGCGCCATGCAGCCCGCAAGGGCGAAAGAGGAGAGCAGCACGGGGAGCAGGAGTGGCCTCATGGGGTCAGATTCTGCTGGGCGGGGGGCTCACGGGTTGCGGGGGTCAGTAGAGCGAAATGTCCACTTCAAGCACGTACCTAGGCGTTCAGTCCAAACTGCGAGGGCGTGATTTGCGTAACACGCTCCACATATACACGCGTGGGTTGATCCTGAAAGAGCTAAAGGAAGACGGGTAGCTGAAAGTCTGCTTTCCTTTATAATCGGAGGCAGTAGCCCTGAATCGAACGCTGCCCATGAGTGGCAGGCAGGAAGTGTATGGAGGCGTGAGCAGAGAGTTTGTGGTGGCCTGTCCACTCGAGGGGTGTGTTCGAAGAGTCGCCTCTCAACTGCCCACCTCTGCGGACTTCCGCTTCTCAAGCAGCATTCATACAACCTCTGCTTCCTGCTTAACACTCGCGCTGAACTTGAGGCCTAAAGCAGCAACCACCTTGAGGATAGTATCAAAACTAGGGCTTCGATCTCCAGAAAGTGCCTTGTACAGACTTTCACGGGAGAGACCAGTCTCTCGCGCAATCTGTGTCATTCCTTTGGCACGAGCAATATCCCCAAGTGCCTTGGCGATGAAGGCAGCATCAGCCTCCGACTCCTCAATGCAAGCCTCAAGATAGGCAGCCATCTCCTCAGGGGTTTCGAGGAACTCTGCAACATCATATGGGGCTGTTGTGGTCTGCATCATTCATCCTCTTTGAAGGTGTGAGCGAGGGCAATAGCTGATTCGATATCCATTGCTTGGGTACTTTTGTCACCACAGGCAAGAAGAATGAGCAAAAACGATCCTTTCTGCTGGTAGTAGATTCTGTAACCAGGGCCATGGTCGATCCGCAACTCCGACACGCCTGCCCCTACAGGCCGGACATCACCAGGATTGCCGCCAATGAGGCGCTCAACCCTGGCCTGAACCTTCGCCTTGGCCCTCAGATCACGAAGACCCCTAAGCCATCGAGCGAACTCCTCTGTACGGCGGACTTCAAGCACTTCGACAGTGTAGCCCCGTGGCTACGGCCCTGCAAGGGCCCGGAACGCCATCCTCGAAACGAAGTCGCGATCCTTCGAACGCTGGCAATCACCTGCCCGCGAGAGATATTGCCTCAAGCATCCCCACATGCTAAATGGACAGGTTGGTTCGGGTCAGGTGAATTGCCTTGTTAGGCGAATCGGCAGCATGACGACTACAAGTGTTGCTCAGGGAGCATCTTTCGTAGGTGCTTAGACAGATGACAAGAGCGTTTCCCGTTGTCATCCCACTCAACAAGATAGTAAACCCCAGACTGCCCCCCACCAGCGCTCTTTCTTCTCTACAATCTTTCAAATTTCGCTGGCTTCTGGGTAATGAAAGAAGCTTTCGACTGCTTTTCCTACGCCGGCCCCTGCCGCTGCCTGAGCACCTACTCCTACTCCAATTCCGGTACCAGCTGACACAATCCCAATCCCAGCAGCGATTCCGCCTGGCAGGGCTGCCGGAAGCGCAACAGCAACTGCGGCTGCGCCACCTCCAACGGCAACTGTTTGTTGATGATTCCTATGAGCCTTGGCCCCTTCCTTCGTAAGCATGACTCGATCGCCTACAACAAGCTGTTCCGAGAAGCGCATAGGTCGAACTTTATTTGTCATCCTAATCTAGATGACAAAGGCGTAGGGCGGCAAGTTCATAGGGAAAGGGATGCTCGAGCCCGGCGAGACATCAAGACCAGGGTTGCCCAGGCAAGGCAATCAATATCGGCCAATACATGAACGAGAAACGGGATATGCTAAGACTTCTTTCAAGCGGGCATGGCTAAGCACTAAGCCTATTGCGTGCATCGTCAATACCACAAGCACGTAACAATCCGCTTTATGGTAGAGAGATGATGAGTTAGTAGCGATGGAGCTCACGGGTTCTTGCGGGCATAAGCATGCACAGCATGAACCCTCATAGCAACTCAGGCGCATTTAGGCGAAGATAATCCTCCAAGACTCTTTTGGCAATCTTGTGATCGCCATTTGGATCTAACCCTGCCATCCACCAGGCCAACTTGCTCTGGTAGCATCTCGGTCGATTGGTTGCAACAAGGCGAGCGAGATGCTCACAGTTCCAACCAAGAAGCGAGTACTTCCAATCTTCGAATACAACTATGGCGTGCTTCAATCGGCCAATTGTGATTGTAGGCGAATAATGAATACCATCTACTCCAATCACATTCCGACAGCTGGTCCGCTCAAAAACTTGCAATCCTTGGCCAGTATCGAAGACGTGTGAATCAGAAATTCCAATGCCATAGTGCCAAAATGGATCTCCATGGTTCTGCCAGTTAAGTAATCTGCCGCACCGATTACTTCCAAAATCAACACACGCATCTATGTGCCTCAATTCTGTGCTCATTGAATAAAGCTGATGATTTGTCCACACAATAGCGGCTCATCCTGGCTCTATGCATCCCACCTTGGGTTTCGCCTAACTTGTTCTTCGAAAGTTCTGCAAACCACATTCTGCCATCGTGACTTTTCTGTCAAACACGCCCGGCATCTCACCCAATCCTGAGAAACCCTAGCTGCTGCAGCGAGGCTGCAGCCCGAGCGGATGCTCATCCCACTGTTTGCAGGTCCGCAAACCACTGTCCGGCCTGAAATGCTCTCAGCCACGGAGAGAGACTCAACGAAGAGGCTGTTACCCATCCCCACAACAGCAAAAGCCGCAATCACTCTCAAGCCGCATAAAGCGGTAAACAACTAAGCGCTCGCTGCGACTGGCTCCCCTCACCCAACACGCGCCCCCACCTCCCCCCGAAACGCCGCAATCGCCTCAGGCAGCGTGGGGTAAAAGCGCTCAGGGCCAACCCGATCGACGAAGCCGGTTCTGCTGAGCTGTTGGTAGAGGTCCTGCTTGGTGCGGGCCATGGCGAAGACGATGCCGTTGGCCGTGAGTTCGCGCTGGACGTCCTGGAGCACATCGGCGGCGGTGATGTCGATCTCCACGATCGCCTCGGCGTTCAGTACGAACCAGCGCACCGGCGTGGCCTCGGCCGCCACAGCGGCCAGGGCGCGGCGGCGGAAGTCTTCCGCATTGGCGAAGCAGAGGGGGGCGTCGTAGCGGTACAGCACCAGCCCGGGGATGGTGCTGGCCCCCTCCCAGTCGTCCACGTCGTGCAGGCCGCCCAGCTGGGGCACCTGGCCCAGCACCGCGTCGTGAGGGCGCACCAGGCGCGCGAACAGATCGATCACCGACAGCGCCACTGCCAGACCCACGCCCATCAGGATGTCGGTGAACAGCACACCAGCGCAGGTGATCAGTGCCAACTGGAATTCGCTGCGCTTGAAATGGCGCATCCGCTTGAGCTCGCCGATGTCGATCAGGCGCAGGGCGGCATAGATCACGATCGACCCCAACGCCGCCTGCGGGAACAACGCCAGCAGCGGCCGCAGGAACAGCAGCACCACCAGCACCACCACGAACGCCACCAGCGAAAACAGCTGCGAACGGCTGCCCAGCGATTCGCTGATCGCCGTGCGGCTGCCGCTGCTGCTTACCGGAAAGCCCTGCATCAGCCCATTGCCCAGATTCACGGCCCCCAGCGCCAGCAGCTCCTGGTTCGCATCGATGCGGTAGCCGCCCCGGGCAGCGAAGGCGCGGGCGGTGAGCACGTTGTCGGAGTAGCCCACTAGGGCGATGCCCACCGCCGCCGTGAGTAGATACCGGATCTTGTCGAGCGCCAGGCCACCGGGCGGCGCCAGGTGGCTCAGCTCCGTGAAGGGCAACGCAAAGCTGGGCAGGCCGGCCGGGATCGCGCCGATCACCGCCACTCCCGCCTGATCCAGGTGAAACAACCACACCACCGCCACCGCCAGCAGCACCGCCAGCAAGGGTCCGGGCGCCGAGGGGAACCGCCGCTGGATCAGCAGCAGGAAAACCAGCACCCCGATCGCCAGCATCAATGTGGGCAGATGGATCTCACTGCTGCGGCCCGCCAGCTCCAGCAGCTCCCCAGCCAGCGACTTGGCCTCAAGCTCCAGGCCGCTGATCTTGCCGATCTGGCCGCTGATCATGATCACCGCCACCCCAGCCATGTAGCCCACCAGGATTGGCTTCGAGAGCAGATCAGCCAGAAAGCCCAGCCGCGCCCAGCCCCCCAGCACGCACACCAGGCCCACCAACAGGGCCAGCAGGCTGGCGAAGCTGGCATAAGCCAGCGGATCGCCGGCGGCGATCGGGGCGATGGCGGCGGCCGTCATCACCGCCGTGGTGGATTCGGGCCCCACCGACAGCTGCGGCGAGGAGCCGATCAGCGCATACAGCAGCATCGGCGGCAGGATCGCCCAGAGCCCTGCGATCGGCGCCACGCCGGCCAGCTCCCCGTAGGCCATGCACTGCGGCACCAGGTAGGCGGCCACGGTCACACCCGCCAGCACGTCACCCCGCAGCCACGACGGTTGGTAGGCACGTAGACGCTTCAGGCCAGGCAACAGCGAGACGGACATTCCCTTGGCCTGCTCCACCATCGCCTTCCTCCACAATGGCCTTCAACGCCGGAACGGGCGCCATGGAACCCGGCGCTGTTGGGCTCACCGCGCTCGTGGGGGTGATTGCCTTTCTCTATTCCGCCGTCGGCCAAGCAGGAGCCAGCGGCTACGTGGCGGCGCTGGTGGTGGCGGCGCTGCCGGCGCAGGATCTCAAGGCCACGGCGCTGCTGCTCAACGTGGCCGTCGCCACGATCGGCACGCTGCAATTTGCCCAGGCCGGGCACCTGCGTTGGCGGCGGGTGTGGCCGTTTGTGGCCGGCTCGGTGCCGCTGGCGGCCTTCGGCGGCTTTCTGCATCTGAACGCCAGGCCCTTTGAGCTGCTGGTCGGAGCGATCCTGCTGGCCTCCTCGCTGCGGTTGATCTTCAAGGCGAGCGGCAGCAGTCCAGGCCGTGTCCCCACACCACCTGCCTTCGGCAGCGCGCTCGGCAGTGGTGCCGTGATCGGCCTGGTTGGTGGCCTGAGTGGAACGGGCGGTGGTGTGATCCTTTCCCCCCTGATGCTGATCAAAGGCTGGGCCTCGGCACCGGAAGTAGCCGCCACCTCCATCACCTTCATCCTGTGCAACTCACTGGCCGCCCTCGGCGGTGTGCTGGTGAGCCAGCGGCACCTGCCCGCGGGGATCACGCCCCTGCTGCTCACCGTGGCGATCGCCGGCTGGCTGGGCTCCCGGCTCGGCAGCCGTCTGCTGTCCCTGCGCGTGCTGGAGTGCTGGATGGCCGCCTTGATCGCATTGGTGGGGTTGAAGTTGCTGGTGGGATAAGCGAAAGGGGCCAGGTGAGGTGATCTGCTGCATCTGCGCCTGAACCAGCCGCAGCAACGCCGCGGATCAGCCCCAGGCTTTGCCACAGCCGCTACCGATTCATACGTTGAAGGTGTACCGAAGATTGCCTGCCATGCGCCGTGATACTCAGCTCTGGCTTGCAGGAAGCATCGTGGTGGCGATCGCGGTGGCCTCCGTCGTGGTGATCAACCAACGCGCCCAGATCTCCGACCAACGCGAGAGCCTTGACCAGCAGAGTCAGCTGACTGCTGAGCTGAAGGAACGCAGCGACGAGGCCGCCCGCCTGCGTCAGCAGGAAACGAACTTTGCCTTGCAACTCAAGGCGCTGGATGCGGAGCAGGCCGGGAACGCCGCCTCGGCGGCAGCCGATCAGGCCAGCCAGGCAGCGTCGGAGCAACGGGCACAGGAACGCCAGCGGCTGGAGGCCCAGATCCAGGACCTCAAAGTGCAAAGGGAGCGACTGGCGCGCCAGACCACCTGCACTCAGATCCAGACGGGCCTGCGCTCAGCCGAACGGAACGGTGACGAGGTCCAGACCAAGACCCTGCAGGAGCGCTGGAACGCCACCTGCACCAGCGGCTGAACTCGGCGGACCTAAGTTCCCTTCACCGCCTCCACGACGGCCATGACCCGCTTCCAGCAGTCCCTGCAGGCCCTGGGGCAGGCCCGTCAGCTGATCGCGGTGGGGCGCAGTCAGGGGGATCTCGCCAGGATCGCCGACCTGGTGGACAGCTTCCTGGACACGCCCCAGATGGACGCCTGCCTCGCCCGCTTCCGGGCCCTGCCGGGTGGGGCGGAGTTGCTGGACAGCCGCTATCCCCCCCTCCAACCCGACCTGGATCGGCTCTCGGCCTTGCCACCGGGGAGCCTCGGCCACACCTACGCCGCCCTGATCCGGCGCCTCAATTACGACCCCTCCTTCTTCCGCCCACGCCCGATCGACACCGAAGGCCGCTGGCTCACCCAGCGGATCGCCACCACCCACGACCTGCACCATGTGGTGAGTGGCTTCGGCACCTCACCGGCGGGCGAGAACGGGGTGCTGGCGATCACCGCCACCCAGATCGGCTTCCCCGCCTACGTGAGCCTCACCCATGCCGCCCAGATCGCCGGCTTCCGCTTCTGGCTCGACGACTACGCCAACCTGAGCCGAGCCATCAGCCACGGCGTCACCATCGGCTTCACCGCCTCTGCCTTCGCCACCGCCCGCTGGGAGGAGGGCTGGGAGCTGCCGGTGGCGGCCTGGCGCCAGCGGCTGGGGGTCACCCTGCCAGCGGACGGTGAGCCCTACGGGCTGACCCCGCCCTGACGCTGGGATGGTGAACGCACCTCTGCCCTTCGAGATTCAGGCCTTCTGGGCGGGCCTGGCAGCCGTCGCCGCCGGGGCGATCAATGCCCTGGCCGGCGGCGGCTCACTGCTGAGCTTTCCCGCCCTCACCGCCATCGGCCTGCCGGCGGTGATGGCCAACGTGACCAACACCGTGGCCCTGGTGCCGGGCTACCTGGGGGCAACCAGGGCCCAGCGCCGCGAACTCCAGGGCCAGCGCCAGCGCCTGCTCTTGCTGCTGCCGGCCGCCGCCCTCGGTGGCCTGCTGGGCGGCTGGCTGCTGCTGAAAACCGGCGAGCGGTTGTTCACGCAGCTGGTGCCGTTCCTGATCCTGTTCGCCTCGGCGTTGCTGGCGGTGCAGGAGCCCGTGCGCCGCTGGTTGCAGCGCCGCTCCGAGCGGCACGGCCGCAAGCCCTCGGAGCGATGGGCCGTGGGGCCGGTGTTCCTGGCGGCCGTCTACGGCGGCTTCTTCGGCGGCGGGCTGAGCGTGATCGTGCTGGCGGTGCTGGCCCTCAGCCTCGATGACACCCTCACCCGCCTCAACGGCCTCAAGCAGGCCGTGTCGTTCGCCGCCAACCTCACCGCCGCCGCCTTCTTCCTCTTCTCCGGTCAGGTGGCCTGGGGCCTGGCGGCGGTGATGGCGGTGGGCGCCATCGTCGGCGGTGCCCTGGGCGGCAAGGTGGCGGGCCGCGTCCCGCCGGCCACCCTGCGGGCCATCGTCGTGGTGGTCGGAGTGGCGGTGGCGGTGGTGTATTTCGTCAGAACGTGAGGGTGGCGGCGAGCTGCCGTGCGCCCTGATGCCCAGACTGGCCGTTCCTGGGCCAGTCAGCGTGGGGCACTCCACAACCAGCCGCACCGCTGGCTTCTCTGCTGCCCTTGGCAAAGCCCTGGCCGTGCTGGTGCTGCTGCTGGCCCTGGCCCAGCCGGGCCTGGCGGCGGAAACACCCAGCCCCGCCGCGCCGGCGGACAGCCAGCCGGTGGCGGGCAGCTTTCGTCTCTCCCAGGTGCGCATCCTTGGCGTGCCGGTGATCAACGTGGCGTCGTTGCGGGTGGCGGGCCCTGATCAGGCCGGCCCCGACGCCGCCGAGCGGGCGAAGGTGGTCGAAGGCAACCTGGATCTGCTCTACCGGCCCGCCCAGCCCTGCACGCCGGGGGAGCGGATCGGCGAGCTGCTGCTGGAGCGCGGCGGTGTGGACGCCATCGAAGCCGTGTGCGACCCGGATCACCTGGGGCTGCAGGGCGCCCCGCAGGCCTTGCGCGTGGTGGTGCAACGGCAGGCCGGGGGGCTGAACCAGCTGGCCGCCGTGGTGCCTGGCCGCGCCACGCCGTTCCCGCTGCTCACCGTCACCGCTGCCGACGCCCAGCTCAACGGCACCAGCGAGGCGGTGCTGGCGGAGCGCTGGCGCAGCCGGCTGGAGCGGCGGCTGCGCCGTGCCCGCCAGATCTACGGGAAGCAGCAGATCTCCGAGCGGATGAGCATGGCGGCGTGGGTGGTCGCCGGCCTAACGGTGGTGCTGGTGCTGGCCGTGTGGCTGTGGCGTCGCCTGCAACGCCAGTTGCCGCGGCTGCAGCGCCATCGCGTCGAGCACGCCAGCCGGCTCGCCGCTGCCCGCTTCCATCTGGCCCAGAGCCTCAGTCGGCTGTTGCTGGCGGCGGTGCTGGTGCTGGGCGTAGCGATCGGCGCCGTGCTGCTGCTGGCCTCCCCCGGCCAGGTGGCACCGGCGATCGATGTGCTGTTTCAGCCGCTGGTGGTGCTGTTCAAAGCCCTGGCGATGCTGCTGGCGGCTGCCCTGCTGCGGGCGCTGGTGGGGTTGCTGCTGAGCCAGTGGGCCAGCAACGTGTTCGTGCCGGCGGCCTTCCAGGCGCGCCGCGAGCAGCGCTACCGCAGCCTGTTGCGCGTGCTCAGGCGGCTGGCGGATCTGGCCTGCGTGCTGGTGTTCAGCGCCTGGACGGTGATGGGCATTCCCGTGCTGCGCGATCTCTCCAGCAATGCCCTGCTGGCCAGTGGAGCCGTGCTCGGTGCCCTCGCCCTGGTGTTCCAGGGCTTGCTGCGCGATTTCGTGGCCGGGCTGGTGCTGCTCTTCGACGACCGCTACGCCATCGGCGACACCGTGGAGATCGGCGGACGCCTCGGCGAGGTGATCGATGTGGGGGTGCTGAGCACCGAGCTGCGCTGCCGCGACCAGCGGGTGGTGGTGGTACCGAACAGCGGCTGTGAGCAGAGCGTGAATCACACCAAGCTGCGCTCAGGCGCCGAGCTGTCGCTGCTGCTGCCCCATGGCACCGATCTGGCCGTGGCCCTGCCCGCCATCAGCGCCGAGCTGGCCGCCTTCGCGGCCGATCCCGCCTGGAGCGCCACGCTGCTGCAGCCCCCCCAGCTGCTGGGCGTCGATGCCATGACCGCCGATGGCCTGCAGGTCACCGCCCTGCTGATCACCGAAGCGGGCCGACAGGGGGAGGCCCGCCGCGCCCTGCTCTCACGCCTGGTGCAGCGGCTCGAAGGCGGCGCACAAGCAGGGCCAGGCTGAGGGCGAGCGCGGCAACCAGCTGGAGCAGGGGCACGCCGATCGTGACCACAGCCTGCGCCAGTCCAGGTTCAGGCGTCGAAATGGAGTGGGGCGCGCTCAAGGCCAGCAGAGCGACACCACCAACGCCAAGCACCACGCTGGCGATCAGCAGCATCCATGCCTCACCGTTGCGTCGCCGCACACAGGCCGCCAACACCGCCAACAGCAGATACGGAGCAACCAGCAGGGCCAGCACCGGTAGATCCATGCTCCGCGCGCCGCCACTGCGGGCAGCGTGGAGAACCGCGGTGGCAGCAGCAGTGCAGGCGCAGACCAGCAGGGTGGCGCGCGGCGGTGGCGTGGTGTTGATGCCGTTCAAGGTTGAACGGGCGCTGGCTGCCGCGTCGCGGGCCGAGCCTGCAACTGGCGCAGCCGTTGGCTCTGGCTGGCCTTCACACAGGCCCGCAGCTGCTCCCCTGCGCGCCAGCATTGGTCCATGGCGACCACCCATTGCTCCTGCTCGCGCAGCAGGGCCGCGCGCCCGCTTTCCTGAAGCGCAGGATCCGCAAGCGCAGCACGGAACGCCTGACGAAGCTGCCGGTCGAGGGCCGTGAGTTCTGCATCCCGGCAGATCAGCACCGTGGCGGCGCTGCCCGCCACCTGGCAGCGAATCGTCTCGCCATCAAAGGAATCCGGCGGTGGCGGAATCGCCAGCGCAGCAGACGTACCGAGGCCCGCCGTCAGCAGCAACAGCGCCCGCGGCAATCGCCACCGTCCCCAGGCCCAGACAGCCGGTGTCAGCACTAGCCGGAACAGATGCGGCGACACAGGATTCAGCAGGGGGCGTGGCAACTGTGGCAGGAGAGGCTGCTGGAGAGGCTGCAGCCGAGGGTGATGCTGTCGATGGGGCAAACAGCACCAGGGGACACCACCAGGAACTTCACACGGAGAATCCCATGGGTGCATCGGCTGGGAGACACAGCTGCGAGCCGCCTGGGACCCGGCGAGCCAACGGTGCTGGGGTGTTCACATTGCAGTGAGCGGGGAGGCCTCACGGAAAAGGATCGCCGCAAGCAAAAGAGTGGCCACAGGCCTTCACAAGGTGCATCCGGATGGCGATGAAAACAGACGATCTCTTGATTCATGTGGATTCAGACGCATCACCAAGGCAACAATCATGGCCAAGGGCACAACATGATTCAGCGATGCCTGCAATGAAGCAATGGCCAAGCCACAGCTGGCAAGCCGCCGCAGAGATACAAACCAAAGATCACGTGCTAAAATTAACGTGAGCTAGCCACAAGCGATTCGCCGAGCAGAACGCAACTTTCTGAAACGAATTGTTGTGAATTGCTGCAGTTTGAAGCACCTTTCAGCATGAATACCCTCAAGCAGATCGTCACCGCAGCGGCCGCAGCGGCCTCATTTGGAATGGCCCTGCCGCTCGCCGCCCATGCCATTGATCCGGCCTACGGCAAGCAACTGGAGAAATCCGGGTGCACCCAGGCCACGGAGCTGAAAGGCTGCGACATCAACAAGAGCAGGGAAAAGAATACAAAAGCTGGCTTTGGTGCCGCCAGCAGCGTGGTGTCTCCCTATGCGGGCCAGTGGGTCGCGAGAAACATTGACGGTCGTACCGTTTCCAAGATCCGTATCGACGGCAAGAACAAGGTCATGGTGAACGGCAGCGCTGTGAAGAGCAAGCTCAGCGATGGCGCCTTGGTCTTCACGTCAGGCAGGATCACCTACACGATTCAAGGTGATCCCCGCCTCCAGCATGAGAGCAGCTGGTTCAATTCCGACGCACGCACCACCGGCCCGATTCGCCGTCAATAGACGAAGGCTTCATGCCTCGCAGTTGGAGCGCCTATCCATGCGCCAGCGCCGAAGCCAATCAGAGACCCTGTTCACGGTAAAAGCGGCGGATCGCATCCTCCGCCACTTCAACCTGCGCGGCATCACAGGTTGAGGTCTTGCTGAAACGCTTGCCGGCCTTGTTGAAGTTGACGCGGCAACCACCCTCAAACTTCACCTGATGAATGCCAAGCAACAGGGGAACGATCTCAGGGGGATTGCCCGTGGATGACCCGCCACCGGAACTGGAAGCACCGCCTGCCGCACCTTTCGTGTAGGGGGCCGTATCCCAGAAGACAAAGATGGATTGCTTCTCCAACCGGTACACCTGGCCGCGCTTTCCATCGAGGATCTCACGCTTGGCAGGCTCACCACGCTCATCAAAGTACGCATTGGGCATGCTCTCGTTGGGCTTGAGCTCAATGGTCTGGCCGCCCTTGAGCCGAATAGAAACGAAGCCTTGCCGTTGGGAGAATGTGCACAGCCCAGAAGAGGTGGCCTTATCTTCTCCTGCAGGGAAAACGTCGCAGCGGGCATCAACAGTATCTGCCAGTGCTGGCGACGCGACCGCTAAAGCAGCAACACTCAGCAGGGATGCAGCAAAGCCACGAAGCGCTTTCACCTGCATAGCAATCACATCAGCAATGACTGTTTCACCATACCCGACTTATGCCTCAGAAAGACAAGCCGAAGACTGAGAAAACCTGAAGATTCAGCAGGCCACTGGCCAAACAGACGGCCCAGAGCCAACTCTTCGGCAGTGATCAGACAGCCGATGGGTAACCAACAGGGCATCATCGACGGGCTCTGGCAGCCATTGTGCGAGGCCCCAATCGCGCACCATACGCACAAACAATCGCGCGCACCACGCCCAGCCGAACGCCGGCCCCTACGGACAGCGCACCATCCCGTGGCCAGCCTGGCGCCAGCTCTTGAAGCAGCTGTTCTCGGCCTCGAGCACCAGCGGGCGGAACAGATCGTTGCGCTGCCCGTCGATCAGTTGCTGCTGGTTGATCCAGGTGCCGGGGTAAGGCACCACCGTGCGGTGTCGCACGGCATCGGCGCCGGCAGCGGCCGTGAGGGTGGGCGTAGACACCACCGGCTCCGGCCCGAAGATGCCGGCGGCCGTGGAGCTGCCGACGCGGCGGCCACCGCTCACCACCCACAGCTGGCCCAGCTTGGCGGCCAGGTAGGGATGCAGATCGGCGCGACCGGTGGGGGGATCACTCACCGCGTACAGCAGGGGGTCGATCTCCACCTTGAGGGCGGCAGGGGCACCGGCCGGGGCGGCCAGCAGGTCGGCGCGCAGGCTCTGGTAGAGCCCGGTCACCTCCGTGACCGCCAGATCGCCCACCGTGGCCAGCCCCACCCGGCCCAGCGGCGTGGCCACCACAACAGGAGTGTCACCGGCGCTGGCCCAGGCCCGCTCGGAAGTCGTGAGGTGCGTGGCGCGGTAGCGGCCCAGGATCGTGCCGGCCGGACCCGCCAGGGCCACGGTGTGAAACACCTGGCCGCCCTCACGCTCGGGGTAGCTGCCCACCAGATAACCGCTGCCGGCCTGAGCCCGCTGCGCCAGGAGTTGCTCGAAGGCGCCGCCGCGGCGCTCGGCCCGGCGCCGCAGCTCGGTGGCATCCAGGCCGCTGGGGAGGGCCGAGAGCTCCGGCAGCACCAGCAGCTCGTTGGGCTGGGGCTGGCTGCTGGTCAGGCGTGAAGGGCCAGTGCTCCACTGGGCGGCGGCCAGTTGCACCGGACGGCGGCTGGCGGTGGCGGTGACATCGACCGGCGCCCGGCGCAGCGCCAGCAGGGGGTTGTAGAGCGAGGGGCGGCGTGCGGCCAGGCGCTGATCGCGCACGGCATCGGCGTCTGCCGGGGTGATCGTGGCCGAAAAAGGCCGTTCAGGCCAGGCGGCAACACCGCGGGCGGCACCACCGGCGCTTGCACCAGCTTGCGTCCGCTGGGCGACCAGATGCTGGAGCCGCCGTTGTAATAGAGCTGGCTGCCGGTGATCGGATTGCGCTCGATGCCGCTGCGCGTGGCCCCCACCACCCACACGCCATTCAGTGCACTCATGTGCTGCACGCTGGCCACCGTGGAATGGTTCGAGCGCGCCTGGGCGGCCGGTGTGCCGGGCATCACCCGATCGGAAACGGAATGCCAGCCGATGATCTGCGCGCCCCGCAACGCCGCCAGTCGGTCGTACTGCCAGTAGGTGTCGTCGTAACAGATGATCAGGGCGATGCGGCCGATCGGCGTGTCAAAAACACCCACATCGGTATCCCCGGGGCCGAACAACTGCACGTCCTGGCCGTTCAGGCCATTCTTGCGGTACTTGCCGATGATTCCTTCGGGCCCCATCAACACAGCGGTGTTGTAGAAGAGCCCGGTGGCGCTGTCTTTCTCGGCAATGCCCACACTCATGTAGAGGCCCGTGCGCTTGAGCACCGGCAGCAACGCCGCGGTGGCCTGCCCCGGAATCGTGTCCACAAAGGGAGCCAACTGGGCAGGGCCGGTGAAGTCGTAGCCGCTGATCGCCGTTTCGGGAAACACGGCGTAGTTCACACCTTCAGCAGCCACCCGCTCAGTGGCCTGCACCAGTCGGCGGATGTTGCCATCGCGATCCCCCCAGGCGGGGATGAAATCCACCGCCGCCACCTTGATCGGCAGGCTGCCCACCTGAGCGCTGGCCGGAAGCGCCACACTGCCCAGCAGGCCGGTGATCATCAGGCCGAGCGAAGCAACGGCCAGGCGCTGCAGGGGAACTGCCGTCATGGTGAGACACCGGTGGAGGCCACGCCGAGACAGGCGCAGTGGCTCAATCATGAAAGGGCGGTGCACGCCTGAGCGCGGATGCTGTTGATTGTCAACGCAGCGCCTGAAGCACCTGGGGAGTTCACGTGGTGAGTGACAGCGTTGCGGCGTTCCAACAGCCCAGTGCCGGCTCACCGGCATACCGGGAGAGGATCGAAAGCGTGGCAGTGTCGAGCAGAAAATGGCTGCCATGGCTCGGTGGCAGCCCGATCCAGCGCGCCGCCAGCACCCGCAACAGATGGCCATGGGCGAACACAGCCACCTTGCCGCCATGCGCACGCACCCGCTCAATCACCCGATCAGCGCGCGCGCCGATCTGCGCCGGACTCTCGCCCTCGGGACAACCATCCCGGAACACCATCCAGCCGGGGGCCATGCACTGAATCTCAGCGGAGGTGATCCCCTCATAGGCGCCGTAATTCCATTCGCGCAGGTCAGGGTCAACTGTGGCTTGCGCCGCCAGGCCCGCCAACTCACAGGTGCGCCGGGCCCGCTGCAGCGGACTCACCAGCACCAGCTCCACACCCAGACCAGCCAGCAGCGGCGCCAAAGCACGAGCCGCCCGCTCGCCATTGGCCGTCAGGGGGATGTCGGTGTTGCCGGTGTGGCGGCCCGACAGGCTCCACTCCGTTTCGCCGTGGCGGATCAGCAGCACCTCACCAGCAGACAGTGATCGTGTTGCCATGGGTGGAAGCTGCGGCCTTGGAAAGTGTTGCCTGAAGCTGGCTCGCAGGCAAGGGTGGCGAGCAGCGGCACTCTCAAGATTCGTTCAGGTTGCTCAACAGATGTCACCCACTGCCGAACACAGGAAGCTGACTGCGGAGCGTGAGCACCCAAGATTCCAGCGGGCATTCAGATCAACAGCACCAACGATGGATGGATGGAAAGCACAATCGATGACGGTGCTTTTCAGCTCTTGTTTCCACAACGACGGAGTAGCCGATGACACAACTCCTCGGATGGGAAAGAACATGAAATCAGCACACCTGACGCACTGATCCTGTTGTCGCTTTGCTCATCGTCACCGGGATTGTGTAGGAGCCCCTGCACGGCTGCAGCAGATATGCGGTAAGCCTGTGCGGTGCGAGTGGCGTGGGTAAGGTCGGGATGAGCGGACCAATGAAGGATGCAGGCACAGATATGCGAATTGCCCAGATTTCAACCCTCCACGAAAGAGTTCCACCCATTGGTTACGGGGGCACCGAACGGGTGGTGCACTATCTCACCGAAGAGCTGGTGAGGCGTGGCCATGAGGTGGTGCTGTTTGCCAGTGGTGACTCCCTGACCAGCGCTCAACTCTGCCCCTGTGTGCCGAAGGCCTTGCGGCTTGGCGGCCCAATGGGGGATCCCAGCGTGCACAACATGATCCAGCTCGATCATGTGATTGAACAGCTCGACAGCTTTGATGTGCTTCATTTTCACAATGGACACTTTCACTTCCCCATCGGTGATCTGCTGGGTGTTCCCCACTTGAGCACCATTCACGGGCCACTGCATGCACCGGAGCAGAAGATGCTCTACAACCACTTCAATCAGGTGCCGTTGGTATCGATTTCAGAAACCCAGCGCCTGCCCGTGCCTGCTGCCAACTGGCTCGGAACCGTGTACCACGGTCTCCCCAACGACCTCTACCGCTACGAAGCCACACCGGAGCCCTATCTGGTGTTTGTGGGCCGTATTTCACCCGAAAAACGACTGGACCGTGCCATCGCCATCGCCACGGCCGTGGGCATGCCGCTGAAGGTGGCAGCGAAGATCGATCCGGTGGATGAACCCTATTTTCAAGCTCAGATTGAACCGCTGCTGCGGAACAATCCCTTGGTGGAGCTGGTTGGAGAGGTGGATGATGCGGGCAAACAGGATCTGCTGGGAAATGCCTTCGCCTTGCTGTTTCCCATCGATTGGCCTGAGCCCTTCGGCCTTGTGATGATTGAGGCCAATGCCTGCGGCACTCCGGTGATAGCCTGGCGCAATGGATCAACACCTGAAGTGATCCGGGAAGGGGTGAATGGCTTCCTCGTGGATTCTATCGAGGAGGCCATTGCTGCGGTGCATCAGGTGGAGCAGCTGGATCGCTCGAGGGTACGCAGCCACTTCGAGGTGTGCTTCTCGGTGAGCCGCCAGGCGGAAGACTATGAACAGCTCTACCGGCACCTGATCCAAGCCCGGCGCTGCCAGAGTCCCGCTCACCGCCTGTCGGTGCATGCCTGAACCGCTCCCTCCCTTCGTTCTAAAGAACGAGGAAACCTTCGCCGTTCTGGATTCACGCGGCGAGATCTGCCCCGAACTTCAGCATGATGCCGGCATCTTCCACCGTGGCACCCGGCACATCAGCCGGCTGCAGGTGTTGCTGTGGAACCAATCACCGATGGTGCTGAGCTCCACGGAGCTTGGCGCCATGGGCGTGATGGTGAGCCATCTCGCCAACAACGATGGCGGCAGCACCGGTTCAGCTGCGATGAGCATCCACCTGGAACGCAGCACCGTGCTCACAGCCACGGCCTGCCTGCAACAATTCAGCTTCACCAGCTATGAAGGCCGGCCGGTGAAGATGCCGCTCACCCTGCGGCTGGATGCAGACTTCCGCGACATCTTTGAGGTGCGGGGCTATCACCGGCCGCAGCGCGGCCGCACAGTACGCCGCGGCAGCCACGGTGCTCTGGAGCTCGTCTACAGGGGCCTTGATGGGGAGGATCGGGTCACGGTGCTGCGCATGAGCGAGCCGATTGAGAACGTCAATGCCGAAGACATCGGACTGGTGCTGACACTGGAGCCCAGGCAGAGCTTCCGGCTGTTTCTGGTGCTGGACTTCCATCCCGCTGCTGAAGCAATGGGCGCAGAAGATCATTACAACGCCGCGATGTCCGCCACGATTCAGCGTTTCCGCGAGGCCCGCCGCAGCGCCGCCTCTGTGGTGAGCGACAATCCGGCCTTCAACAGTTGGTTGCTGCGCTCGTTCTCAGATGTGCACCTGTTGGCCAGCCAGGTGGAAGACGGCCTCTACCCCTATGCCGGCGTGCCCTGGTTCAGCTGTCCGTTCGGTCGGGATGGCCTGATCACAGCGCGCCAGATGCTGATGGTGGAGCCGCGGCTGGCGCGGGGTGTGCTGGGCTTTCTGGCACGGCGGCAGGCCTTGGTGGTGGATCCCGCCCACGACGAGGAACCCGGCAAGATCCTGCACGAATCGCGGCTGGGTGAAATGGCGGCACTGGGTGAAGTGCCATTCTCCAGTTATTACGGTGCCGTGGATTCCACACCGCTGTTTCTGATGCTGGCGGGGGATTACCTTTGCCGCAGTGATGATCGCGATTTCATCGCTGGCCTGTTACCTGAACTGGAAGCGGCCATGGCCTGGATCCACAGGGCCGAAGCCAGCAGCAGCGACGGCTTCCTGCGCTACCTGCGCGCCGCCGCTGGCGGGTTGAGCAATCAGGGCTGGAAGGATTCAAACGATTCCATTCACCACGCCGATGGCCACCTGGCGGAGGGGTCCATTGCTCTCTGCGAGGTGCAGGCCTATGCCTATGGGGCTCGCCGTGCATTGGCCAGGATCTATCAATGCCTGGGCCGCAGCGGTGAAGCGGAAGTGCTGAGGGATGAAGCCGCTGCCTTGCGCCAACGCTTTCATTCCGCTTTCTGGACGCCAGCGATTGATTCCTACGCCCTCGCTCTCGACGGCGAGAGCAGGCCTTGCATGGTGCGTGCCTCCAATGCCGGCCACTGCCTATGGACGGGTATCGCCACTCCGGAAGCAGCCGCGGCGGTGGCGAGGCACTTGATGGCCCCCACCAGCTTCAACGGCTGGGGGGTGCGCACCTTGGATGAACGGGAGAGGCGCTACAACCCGATGAGCTATCACAACGGGTCCGTATGGCCCCATGACAACGCCCTGATCGGCATGGGTCTGGCGCACTATGGGCACCGCTCCGAAGCACTGCGCATCCTCACCGGCCTGTTTGAAACCGCCAGTGCCGTGCCGATGTTCCGCCTGCCGGAACTGTTCTGCGGATTTCAGCGCCGTGAAGAGGAAGGGCCCACCCTCTACCCAGTGGCGTGCAGCCCCCAGGCCTGGGCCAGCGCCAGTGTGTTCGGCCTGCTGGAGGCGGTCACCGGCATGTCGATCGAGCGTGAAGACGGCAGCAACAGGGTGCAGGTGCGCTTGCGCAACCCCTGCCTGCCGAAGGGGCTGAATCTACTGGACATCAACGGATTGCGGCTCGGGGAAGAAGAGATCAATCTGCAGTTCCACCGCAGCGAGCATGATGTGGGGGTGCTGGTGCGCAGCCGCACACCAGGCGTTGATGTGGTGATCATGAAGTGATGGAAAATGCCCGCTTGCGATGGGCATGGACATAGCTGCAGAGATGCACTGCAGTCGTCCTCAATGGAGCGGCCCATCAAGGACGCCTTCAACACCAGCCGAGGCGGCATCTTCCACACCCTGAGCTGGTGTGGCGTAGGAGCCTTGGCATAATGCGCTGATGGCAAGGCAGCACATCTTCAGCAGAAACTCAACCATCAGGGGTTCGGTGGCGGGGCTGGGAACAGCCCTCCTGCTGGCGGTCGGGTCAGTCTTGCCGGCAGGTGCCGTGGAGCCGGTGCTGCGGGTCGGGGTCGTGGATGGCGCACCACCGTGCAGCTACCGCGATGCAGGCGCCTGGCGGGGTCTGGCCATCGATCTGTGGAACCGAATCGCCACCCGTGAACAATTGCCCTATGTGGTGTCCGAGTGGCCGTCCGTGCGGGAGATGTTGGAAGCCACCCGTCGGGGAAGCCTGGATGTGGCGGTGGGCTGCATCAACGTGTCGCCGGATCGCCTGGAAAGGTATCGCTTCAGTCTGCCGTTCCAGGAAGATGGGCTGGCAGTGATGGTGGTGCAGAGCCGGCTGGATCTTGGGCGCTCCTTCCTGACGGCCTTGCTGACACCCACACTGCTGCAATTGCTGAGCGGTTATCTACTGGCGATCGGTGTGCTGTCACTCCTTACCTGGCGCGTGGAGCACTACGGCCAGCAAGCCCAGACGCTCAGCGACGGACACCTGCGCAGCTTCAGCAAGGTGTTCCAGATTCTTGCCACCGGGCCGGGGAGTAACACCCTGGTGAGCACCACCCGGGGCCATGGTGTCGTGCTGATGGCCTACATGGTGCGCATTGTGTCGGCGTCGTTGCTGGTGGGTTATCTCACGGTGAATGTGGCACAGGAGGTACAGGGAAGCGCCGGTGGGAGCATCCGCTCGGAAGAAGATCTGCGTGGGCTGCGGGTGGGAGTGCGGCAGGGCACTGTCAGCGAAAGCCTATTGAAAGAGCTGAATACAGGCGGCACCGCAGCGAAGATTTCAATCGTGCCACTGACCAACATTCGTGCCGGCCTGGATCTACTCGTGACCCGGCGCATTGATGCCCTGCTTGGCGATAATCTGCAGCTGAGCTACTTGCTGGTTCATTCGAAGGCGAAAGGCATTGTGCCGAGCTTGGCCCTGCAGGGGATCCGCCCGGAATCTCAGGCCTTCGCCTTTGCGCCAGGCCTGCCGGAGGCCACGGCAGAGCGCATCGATCAATCCATCAGCGAATTGAAACGCAGCGGGCTGGTGAGCAACATGCGCCAGCAAGCCACTGAGCCTGGCTCAACGCAGGGGCGCTAATCTGGCGTCGGCGGGCTATGTGTCCCGGATGCGAACTGCGCTCTTGCCTTGTAGATAAATCAACTGGTTAGGCACAACAGGGGACTGCCGCTTGAAAGTGATCAAGACCTGCCAGCCGAAGGCAAAGCCGTCAATCAGCTTCGACGCACTCTCCAGTGACTGACACTCCAAGACCTCGATTGGGGCCTGGCTCCAACCCCCTGGCAAGCCGGTGACGTCTGGCAGGGGGTTGGAGCCAGCAAGATCGATCGTTCCAGAGTTCACCTTGCTGCCCACGTGCCTCATCCCGTGTTGCACGAACGATTCCGTATTCGTGCATGCCATGTGGATCTCACCTATCCGTTCGTGCTGAGCTGGAGCCTGCTTGAGGTACTGACTTGTGGATGTCTTTGATGGAAAAGGCTTGGCTCATACCATCGCCAATGTTCTTGCAGGCGCGCCATATAATTTCTACATTTGACTCCCATTCCATGGCCCTTCAGTGTCCGAATTGCCGAAGTCGATCCGTTCGATTGGACAGAAGCCTTGCCGGGCGCTCTGTTTGCGCTGTCTGTGGTGTGCCGATGCGTCAAGAGCAACAAAGGCAAAACCGGCAACGGTCCCAGTCCATCCAGGCCTTGTCTGTGAAATGGAGGTGGAACGCTTCGCCGCAAACTCTCATGGCCTGGTTAGGCGTGGCTGCATTGCTTGGATCCTATGCCTATCTGGCTTCGAACCCACGAGCACTTCACCAATGGCTCGCCCCCTACAGCCCATCCACGAGGAATTCCTGGTGGCTTCAGACACCAGCAGATGTGGAGGTGCTGATCGGCAAAGCACAAGCCGGCGATCAGGAGATGGTTGCTCCAACTGTTCACGCCAATATCCGCGAGCTGATTGCTCGCCTTCAAGCCAAAGGAGTTCGCGTGCTGATCAGCGGCAATGTGACGGACGGTGCTGCCGGAGTCTGGGACCCAGGAGTGGCAGAAGTCAGAATCAAGCCTTCAGCAGTTGCACTGGGAAGCAACATTCTGGTTGAGATCCTTGCCCACGAATCCGCCCATGTTGCACAGTCCTGCCGCGCTGGTGGCCTTGGCAGAAATAGTGAACCTATGGGAATTCAGGTGTTTCCGGCAGAGAGGTTTAAAGACCAACTGAATTCACCTCTATACCGAGGCCATGTGTCCACAAAGGTCATTGAGCTTGAGGCCTTCACGGTGGGCACCAATCCTCCATGGGCCATCAAATTGCTGGATCATTACTGCAAGGGGTAATGCAAAGAACTCCTTTGAAGTGATTGACCAGCAAGACGCTCCACCCCCACCCGCCCCCTAAGCAGCAGGAATCGCCCACAGCGGCGAATGCACGACTTGAAACGATCAGCACCTAACGGGCGACCTGATTGCAACGGATGGGCAAATGGTTAGTTCCAATCCAACGTGGCGCGGGCTTCGATGGGCAACCTCCACAGTCCATTGCCATGGTCAAAGCAATGGATTGTTTCCCCAGGCCGATGTCACCTTGTTGCCAGTATGGATCTGGTCTGGCCAACGCTGCGAGGCTGGAGCTTGCAGCACCACCGCCATGATCCCTCCCCAGAAGCAGATGACCGGCATGCTCGGCCACCCGGTGGCGGAGAACCCGATTGATCTGATGTTTGACGCGGTGTATGCCCACTACGGCTTGAACTGGCAGTTCTGGAAGAACGACATCGCCAACGAACTGGATCTGGCCCTGGCGGTGAAGGCGCTGGTGCCCCTCGGTTACCGCGGCGTGGGCATCACCGTGCCCTACAAGGTGGCGGTGATGCCGTTGCTTGATGCTGTCGATGCCGATGTGCAGGCCATCGGCGCCGCCAACTACCTCACGATCGAAGAGGGCCGCCTGATCGGCCACAACAACGACGGCAAGGGAGTAGTGAAGGCGATCGAAAAGGTGGCGCCCCTGGCGGGGCAACGGGTGGTGATGCTGGGAGCCGGTGGTGCCGGTCGGGCGATGGCGGTGGAGCTGGCCTGGGCTGGCGCCTCCCATCTCACCCTGGTCACGCGGCGGCAGGAGCAGGGCGAAGAGGTGGCCCACACCGTCACCCGCGCCTCCGGGGTGCCGGCGGTGTGGCAGCCCTGGCAGGGAGAGGTGGCCGTGCCGGCGGGCACCACCCTGTTGATGAATGCCACCCACCTGGGTTGTGCGCCCGAGCTGGAGCCCATCCCGGTGCAATGGGACACGGTCGATCCCGGCTGCGTGGTGGTGGATGTGATCACCAACCCCCGCATCACACCGTTCCTGGCCACAGCGCGTGGGCGGGGCTGCCCGGTGGTGGATGGCGTGGAGATGCTGGTGCAGCTCGCTATGCAGATCTTCGAGCGCTGGACCGGCCTGCCCCCGGAAGAGGAGGTATTCCAGCGAGCGGTGGCTGCTGCGCTGGGTGAGTAAGGAAGAATCCAAAAGGAAGGAGAAGAGATTCAAGCGACGCCCGAACGCAGCATCCAGTTCGTCTCACTCAGGCACCACAAACCCCTCAAGCCGGGTGCACAGGCCTGGACCTTCGCCGCGCGCCACCGTGGGGTCGTCGTAGGCCACCCAGGCGAGCAGATGGCCGTCGCGGCGTTGCACGTCGAGGCCTTCCGGCTTGTCGCTGCCCTGATCCGGCCGACCAGGGCGGCCATCACGGATCCACAGCAGCGGCTCCGGCTGCTCCACCGTCAGGCCAGGGGTCGGGGCGGAGTCGTCAGGGCGGAGGGCGTTGCGCCAGCGGTAGATGTAACAAGGGCCCGCCAGGGTCATGGTCGGGCCGGCCAGCACCAGCACGTCGTCACTGCCGGGCACCACGGCCAGATCCCGCACCGCCAGGCCGCTGAGCTGAAGATGGCGGCAGCGCCAGCGCTCAAGGCTGAGGGTGGGGCCGTCGCCATCGAGCCCACCCAGCCGCAGGTCAACCACCAGGGCGATGCCCCGCAACACCGGACCGCGCAACCCGACCAACACCCGATCGCCGCGGGCGGCGATGCCTTCGATGTCGAGGCCGTTGTCCTTGCTGGGAATCATCAGAAACGGGGCGAGCCGCGGATCAGTCGCCAGAGCCGACGTGAGGGCATCGCGCGGAGCGGCCGGATCGAACGCCAAACGCTGACCTGTCACAGGCCGGCCCTCGCTATCCAGCTGCAGGCAGCCGAGCACATGGGCGTTGCGGCTCTGCTTGTCATGCAGGCCCAGCGGTTCACCCTTGTCGTCGTCGTGCTTCCGGCGCCGCAGGCTGTGGGAACCCACCAGCCAGAGCCGATCCGCATCGAGCGACAGTCCCTCGATGTCTGATTCGCCGCTGTCTTTCCCACCAGCCAGGCCAAAATCCTTGAGCTTCACCTCGCAAAGCTCGCCGTAGCGGTGCTCATCCAGGCGCTTCAGCCGGTAAAGGCTGCGGCCTTCATCTCCGCCGAGCCAGAGGATCCCATTGCAGGAGGCCAGAGCGGAGAGATTCTGCTGCAGATCTTCTGTCTTCTTGTCACCGGAAAGGCCCAGCTCAAGCAGGCGCTGCTGGCTCGAGTCGGCCAGGGGCAGGTCACTTTCAGAACGATGCATCGGTGGGGATGGAGACAACAGGCATGCCGCAGCTTTGACTCAGAGGGAAGGCGACCAGACGTTCCATGGGTGTGTCAGGCCCATGACGGCAAAAGGGCCACTTCGGTGACCTGGAGCGATCGGAATCGCCGGGAGTTGCGGGGTGCTGAGCCGTAGCAACTGACAACAGTCCTGTCCCGCGGGACCATCCACTCCAACAGGCTGCTTCCACGACGGGAACGGTGCGAAGGTAGCGCAACTGAGGAAGAAAGGACGAAGCGGTGGCAGGTCAAGACCGCCACGAAGCGAGCTCAAGCGATGGGCGATCGATACCAGCGAGGTAACAGCGCCGGATCTCCACACTGTCAGCCCCATGGGTGCCAGGGCGGGTCGTTCCCGGTCAGCAAAGGAGGGCAACGATTCGCCGGCCTGGCGCATGCAGAGACAACGCCCCATCCCATAGGGCTGCTGATCCAAAAGGAAACGCAGCGCATGTCCTGGCTCATTCCCGTGCGTCTCTATAGCTTCTTCCGAGGATCGGCTCAATGCTGAATCGAGCAGCGTGATCCTGCAGCAACACCTGCACGCTGTGGTGAAGGCCGCGAAGCGGTGGAACCGCCGCCATGCTGTGCGCAAGCTTTGTTTTGCACCAATCCACGGGCAACTTGCCCGTCGGTGACGACCCGGATTGTGGTGCGTGATCAGACCCTCCCTCTGGACAGGCACGCTGGGACGTCCTGCCAGCTGGCTGACCATCGGGCGATGGGTATTGCTGATCCTCACGCGATTGGTCTCGCTGATGTCCGATCCCATGGGCGGTGGCGAGCAGCGCCAAGCAGCCAGCGCCAGGATGCATTGGCTCTTCCGTGCAGCTGCTCCCGGTGGCGTTCCCGCTGCAGATCCGCCCGTTTGAAGCACCCGACTGGCCAGCGGTGTGGGAGCTGCTGGAGCCGGTGTTCCGCGCCGGTGACACCTTCCCCCATGACCCGGCCATCACAGAGGCTCAGGCCCGCGCGTCATGGCTGGAGCAGACCCAGTCGGTGATGGTGGCCGCAGAGGCGGCTGGGTCGTTGGTGGGCACCTACTACATCAAGCCCAATACGCTCTGCCTCGGCGCCCATGTGGCCAATGCCGGCTATGTGGTGGCGCAGCGCTGCCGCCGCCAGGGCATGGGCACGCACCTCTGCCAGCACTCGCTGCAGACGGCCCGGCGCCTGGGCTACCGGGCCATGCAGTTCAACCTGGTGGTGAGCACGAGCCTCGCTGGGATCAGCTGTTGGCAGACCAACGGCTTCCATGTCGTCGGCATCCTGCCCGGGGCCTTTCGACACAAGCGGCTGGGCGATGTGGACGCCCTGGTGATGTTCCAGACCCTGACGGAGGAAGCACCTCCATGACAGGAAGCCTGAGGCCGGCGTTGAAGAAGCCTGGGGGCCGTTTTGAAAGGGTATGGGTCGCCTGAGATTCGAACTCAGGACCAATCGGTTAAAAGCCGAGTGCTCTACCGCTGAGCTAGCGACCCGCCCAACTGGGCACCAAGGGAACGTATCACAGGGAGAATGAGCGCTGTTGGCGCCCCGTTCCGTGCCCCAAGCCCCCTGGCCTGAGCCCTCCGTGCACCCCGAAGCCTGGGTGGCGCCGGAGGCGGTGGTGATCGGGGATGTGCAACTGGCGGCAGGCGCGAGCGTGTGGCCCATGGCCGTGCTGCGAGCAGATCTTGCCCCGATCCGGGTGGGAGAGAACAGCAACGTGCAGGACGGTGCCGTGCTGCACGGCGATCCGGGCCAGGGGGTCTGGATCGGCGAGGAGGTGACTGTGGGCCACCGGGCGGTGGTGCATGGCGCCACGCTCAAAGACGGCTGCCTGGTGGGCATCGGCGCCGTGGTGCTGAACGGGGTCACGGTGGGGGAGGGAGCCCTGGTGGCCGCCGGGGCGGTGGTCACCAAAGATGTGCCGCCTCGCACCCTGATGGCCGGGGTGCCGGCCCAGGCGCGCCGCACGCTGAGCGACGCCGAAGCTGCCGAACAGCGTCAGCACGCCCGCCGTTACCGCAGCCTCGCCGAGGCCCATGCCGGGCGCGGGCCGATTGCTGAGAAATGGCTCAACCCCCCCGATCCGAACGAAGCCGGCGCCTGAGCTCCGTAAGATTCACCCACACTTCGCCCCTTCCCGATGGACGCTCGGCTCCTGCTGGTTGCTACCCCGATCCTGCTGGCCGTGGGCTGGGCCGTGTTCAACATCGGCCGTGCGGCAGTCGGCCAGCTGCAACTCATGCTCAAGCGTTCCCGCGCCTGATGGTCTGGGTGATCGGTGCCGGCCTGGCCGGTACTGAAGCGGCCTGGCAGATTGCCCGTGCGGGGGTTCCCGTGCGGGTGATTGAAATGCGGCCGGTGCGCCGCTCGCCGGCCCACCACAGCGCCGAGTGCGGTGAGCTGGTGTGCAGCAACAGCTTCGGCGCCCTCTCGGCCGACCGGGCTGCGGGCCTGCTGCAGCAGGAGTTGCGCCAGCTCGGATCCTTGGTGATCGGCACCGCCGACAGCCATGCCGTGCCCGCCGGTGGGGCCCTGGCGGTCGACCGCGGCCGCTTCAGCGGCGCACTCACCGCAGCGCTGGAAGCCCATCCCCTGATCACCCTGGAGCGCAGCGAGCAGCTGGTGTTGCCGCCGCCCGGGGAGATCGCCGTGCTGGCCACCGGTCCGCTCACCAGTGAACCGCTGGCAGAGGATCTGCTGCGCTTCACCGGCCGCGCCTCCTGTCACTTCTTCGATGCCGCCAGCCCGATCGTGGAGGGCGAGGGCATTGACATGGCCGTGGCCTTCCGCGCCAGCCGCTACGACAAAGGCGACGCTGACTACATCAACTGCCCGATGAACAAGGAGCAGTACCTCGCTTTCCGTGAGGCACTGCTGAGCGCCGAGCAGGCCGAACTGAAAGATTTCGAGCAGGAAAGCGCCCACTTCTTTGAAGGCTGCCTGCCGATCGAGGAGCTGGCCCGCCGCGGCGAAGACACCATGCGCTACGGGCCGCTCAAGCCGATCGGCCTGTGGGATCCCCGCTGGGGCGACCTCTACGACGCCGATGTGCGTCGAGCCCGGCGGGCCTACGCCGTGGTGCAGCTGCGCCAGGAAGACCGGGACGGCCAGCTCTGGAACCTGGTGGGCTTTCAGACCAATCTCAAGTGGGGCGAGCAGAAGCGGGTGCTGCGCATGATCCCGGGCCTGGAAAAGGCCAGCTTCGTGCGCTTCGGCGTGATGCACCGCAACACCTTCCTGGAAGCGCCCCAGCTGCTTGATGCCACCCTGCAGTTCCGCCAGCGCCCCAGCCTGCTGGCGGCCGGGCAGATCACCGGCACCGAGGGCTATGCGGCGGCGGTGGCCGGCGGCTGGCTCGCCGGCACCAACGCCGCCCGGCTGGCCTTGGGCCAGGCACCGATCTGCCTGCCCGCCACCACCATGGCCGGCGCCCTCACCCACTTCATCGCCACCGCGCCCAGTGAGCGCTTCCAGCCGATGCCGCCCAATTTCGGCCTGATGCCGGAGCTGCCGGAGCGCATCCGCGACAAACGCCGCCGCTACGGCGCTTACCGCGACCGCGCCCTGGCGGATCTCGCCCCCTTCACGGCACCATCCTCAGCAGCGTGCATGGCAGATCCGGCCGTCACTCCCGGGGCCGACCTGGCGCTTGCCTAGCCTCGGCGCACCGGCAACATCCCCGTGCAGCAGACGAGCGTCAACACCTCCCCGGTGGCGGGCGGCGAGGCCTTGGATGCGGTGGTGATCGGCTCCGGCATCGGCGGGCTGGTGACGGCCAGCCAGCTGGCGGCCAAGGGGGCGAAGGTGCTGGTGCTGGAGCGCTACCTGATCCCGGGGGGCTCCGGCGGCAGCTTTCGGCGCGAGGGCTACACCTTCGATGTGGGCGCCTCGATGATCTTCGGCTTCGGCGAGAAGGGGCACACCAACCTGCTGACCCGCGCTCTGGCGGATGTGGGCGAACGGCAGGACACCATCCCCGATCCTGCCCAGCTCGAGTACCACCTGCCCGGCGGTCTCAACGTGGCCGTCGATCGCGACTACGACAGCTTCATCGCCCGGCTCACGGCCCTGTTTCCGCACGAAGCCACCGGCATCCGCGCCTTCTACGACACCTGCTGGCAGGTGTTCCGCTGCCTCGATGCCATGCCGCTCCTCTCCCTGGAGGATCCGGCCTATCTGGCCAAGGTGTTCTTCAGAGCGCCCCTGGCCTGCCTGGGCCTGGCCCGCTGGCTGCCGGTGAACGTGGGCGATGTGGCGCGCCGGCACATCAGCGATCCGGCCCTGCTGAAGTTCATCGACATGGAGTGCTTCTGCTGGTCGGTGATGCCGGCCGATCGCACGCCGATGATCAATGCCGGCATGGTGTTCTCCGATCGCCATGCCGGCGGCATCAACTACCCCCGCGGTGGTGTCGGCACGATCGCCGAGCACCTGGTGCGCGGACTGGAGCGTCACGGCGGCGCCATCCGCTACCGCAGCAGGGTCACCAGGGTGGTGCTGGAGGGCGGCCAGGCGGTGGGGGTGGAGCTGGCCGGCGGTGAAACGATCCGCGCCCGGCGGGTGATCTCCAATGCCACCCGCTGGGACACCTTCGGCAGCCTGGTCGACGACGCCCACACACCGGCTGCGGAAACGGTCTGGCGGCGGCGCTACAAACCCTCGGCGTCGTTCCTCTCGCTTCACCTGGGCGTGAAGGCGGAGGTGATTCCGGCGGGCAGCCATTGCCACCACCTGCTGCTGGAGCGCTGGGAGGAGATGGAGGCGGAGCAGGGCACGGTGTTCGTCTCGATTCCCACCCTGCTGGATCCGGCCCTGGCGCCGCCTGGCCACCACATCGTCCACGCCTTCACCCCATCGGCGATTGACACCTGGAAAGAGCTGGGGCCCACGGCCTACGCGCAGGCCAAGCAGGCCGCCGCCGATCGCCTCATCCGCCGCCTGGAAACCTTCCTGCCAGGCCTTGGCGCGGCCATCACCCACCGAGAGGTGGGCACACCCCGCAGCCACCGCCGCTTCCTGGGCCGGCATCAGGGCAGCTATGGCCCGATTCCGGCGCTGCGGCTGCCAGGTCTGCTGCCGATGCCGTTCAACCGCACCGGTATTCCGGGGCTCTATTGCGTGGGGGATTCCTGCTTCCCCGGCCAGGGGCTGAACGCCGTGGCCTTCAGCGGCTTCGCCTGCGCGCACCGGGTCGGCGCCGATCTGGGCCTCAACCCCTGGGCACTGCCGGACTGACGCCACAGGCCCGCGCCCCGCTGCCTAAGATTGTTTCAATTCACAACAACTCTTGATGTCAGCCAGGCCCAACCCCAGCTCCGAGGAGCTGGCGCGCTACCTGGAGCAGCAGGGCATGCTCACCAAGCCGTGGCTGCTCATGCAACTGCGGCTCAGCAAGCTCAGGGAGGAAAAAGACTCCATGACCACCGACGAGTACATCCAACGGGTGCAGGACGCCCACACCGATCTGATGCGGATCGGCGCCTTCTGGAAGGGCCAGGAGCGGCAGGTGTTCGGCGCCGGCGGCGGCCAGGCGGCCTGATCGCCCTCAGGACGACCGCTGTTGAACCGCTCCCCACATCGCCCTTCGATGCAACCCCCCGCCGCGCCTGCCGGCAGCACGCTGCACTGCTATCCGCTGGCGCCGCTGATCCGTTTCACCCTGCTGGCGCTTTACCTCGCCCTGGTGTTGCCCCTGCCGGTGATGGCACCGCCAGGCCTGCGCCCCTTCTGCCTGGTGGCCGTGCCGCTGGGCTTTCTGCTGGTGAGTGCACTGCTGAGCGAACAGGTGCAGCTCGATGGCGAGGGGGTGCGCGTCACCTATCCCGCCTGGTGCCGCTGGTGGCTGCGTCGTGGCTGGAGTCTGCGCTGGGAGCAGATCCACGGCCTGATGCCGATCGGCACCAGCCAGGGCGGCACTGTGTACTACCTCAAGGGGCCCGGCACCAGCCGCTACCTCCTGCCCCAGCGGGTGGCCCGGTTCCCGGAGTTCCTCGAGCAGGTGCAGCAGGCCACCGGCCTCAAGCTGACCGGCGTGGGCAGGATCACCCCTGCCTGGACCTACTGGACCCTGGCAGGCCTGAGCGTGGCCATGCTGCTCGGTGAAGCCGCAGCCTTCGCGCTCAGCATCAGGATCTGAGCACGCCAAGCTGGAGCTCCAGCCTGAACGCCCGTGCCCTGAGCGCTCAGTTGGCGCTGGTGGGTTGGCGCAGTGGTGTGGTGGGAGCCTGCGGCATGTCGTTGGCTTCCGGCAGGGTTTCCAGGCTGAAGCGATAGCCCTGCTGACGCACAGTTTCAATGCCACCGCCTTCGCCAAGGCCGGCCAGCTCCAGCTTGCGGCGCAGGGTGAGCACCTGGGTGTCCACCGAGCGGGGGCCACCGCTGAACGGGGGCCAGGCCATCCGCAGCAGCTCCTGGCGGCTGCGCACCATGCCGGGTGGCATCAGCAGGGCGCAGAGCAGGGCGAACTCGCGCGGGCTCAGCTCCACCGGTTGGTCGTGAAGGGTGACCTGACGAAGCAGCAGATGCACCTCCAGCGGCCCCACGCACACCCGCTCCTGCAGGCCGTTGCCACTGCGCCTGAGCAGGCTGCGGCTGCGGGCCGCCAGCTCCTCGAGGCCGAAGGGCTTGCGCAGGACGTCGTCGGCGCCGGCATCCAGCAGGGACACCACCGGATCGGCGCCGGTGCGGGCGGTGAGCACCATCACCGGACAGCGCAGGTGGGCCGCCAGGCGCAGGGCCGAGCTTTCCTCCAGCAGTTCGGCGCTCACCAGCAGATCGGGCATCTGGTCTTCGCAGAGCTGCAGCGCCTCGCTGGCCGTGGCCACCGCGGCGGCCAGGTGGCCGTCCTGGCGAAGGCGCTGGGCCAGCACCGTGCGCAGGGTGGGGTGGGGGTCCACCACCAGGATGCGTTTCAGAGCACTGGTTGCGGGTCCGCGGCGATCAACGCCAACCGATCCCTCAGCCTTTGCTGGGTTTGGATTCTGATTGGGCGTGAGTTCCACTCGCGACCGCGTATGCGCGCCTAGGCTAACTGGAGAGGGAGAAGGTCACTGGTGACACTGGCTGTGCTGGCGACCGGCTCCCGCCTCCGCTCTCCCCATGACCGCGCTCCAGAACCCCGAAGCCATCCGTCACTTTCAGTCACTCTGCGACGCCTGCCAAGACCTGGCCAGCCGTTTCCATAGCCAGAGTGAGCTGCGGCTCTACGCCGACGGCTACCTGCACGCCCTGCGGCGCACCTCCATCCTCGATCCGCTCTCGCAGCGGCGCCTGGAGGAGCTCACTGACCGCTGGATCATGGACCCCTCCGCTTTCGTGGGGCCCAACGGTGACATGAGCACGCTGTTCAAAAACAGCCGCAACTGAGCGCTTCTCTGAGCCTGCAACGAAGCCGCTGCGGCAGCAAGTCTCTTGACAGGGAGCGGGCCGCACTCTCAATGCTGGCACTGGCCAGGCCCGCTGTCACCCGCGTGGGATCAAGCCGGCGCTCCAGCCAGAAAACGTGAAACTCACGCAGCCTGCGCGAAGCCAACACCTCGGCTCATGGCTTCGTTGGGCCCTCTTGCAGGCTCAGGCTCAGGACGCCAGCGCCACGGCGAGTTTTTCGCGCAGTTCGCCGGAGTTGTACATCTCGATGAGGATGTCGGAGCCGCCGATGAATTCCCCGTTCACGTACACCTGAGGAATGGTGGGCCAATCAGAGAATTCCTTGATGCCTTGGCGCACCTCGGGATCAGAGAGCACATCGAAGGTTTCAAACGAAACCCCGAGTGCATTGAGAATCTGGACCACGTTGTTGGAGAAGCCGCATTGGGGCATGAGCTTGTTGCCCTTCATGAACACCACCACGGGTGCGCTGCTGACGAGGGCTTCAAGGCGTTGCTGCGTGGCGGTTTCCATGGAAGTGCGGGGGGTTGAAAAGAAAGGAGACAGTGGAGCGGGGATCTGGCGTAACGCTCTGTGGATGTCGCGGCCAACGCCGATCAGGCAGGGATAGGGCGGCTGAGAGCAGCGGCGCCCGGCCAGGTGCGGTCAGGCCGGCGCGGAGGTCTGCAGCGCCAGGGCGTGAATGGCTTCACTGGCCAGCTCGCTGCGCAGGGCTCCGTACACCAGCTGGTGCTGGCGGATGCGGCTGAGCCCCTCGAAGGCTGCAGAAACCACCTTCACCTGCAGGTGGTCGCCACCGCCGGTGAGATCTTCCACTTCCACCTCAGCGTCCGGGAGGGATCCCTGGATCGCTGCTCTGACCTGATCCGGTAACACCATGAAGAGTCGGTCGTGGCCTGTGGCGGAAATCTAGAAGTGGGAGCAGCGGATCCGCCGACTTCAGCGCGGAGCTGCAGGGGCTTCAGCGCCCGCCGCATACGGAGTGACGGCGAAACCGAGCTCGAGCAGGCTCTGATAGGCCTTGCGGCCCTCTTCGCGCGCCGGGGTCATCACCTTCACCACTTCCACCAGCAGGGGCACGGCCACTTCCGGCTGGCCCTGACGGCGCAACAGCGCCGCCAGCCGCAGGTTGGACTGGGCGTAGATCTCGAGGGCCTCCCGGGCCTTCTGATCCATCTCGCGCGGGATACGGGCATCAAGGCCGCGGAAGGAGCCGCTCAGATCGCGGTAGAAACCAAGCAGGCGGCGGCTGGCATCACGGGCAAGGTCATAGTCCTTGCGGGCGCTGGTGAGATCCCCACGGGCCACGGCGGCATCGCCACGGGTGAGAAATCCCTTCACTGCCGCGAGATTGAAGCCGGATCCTGATCCTTCCAGCACTTTCGGGGGTTCTTCCTGCGTCTGGGCCTGAACGGGCTGGGTGGCACCGAGGGGCAGAAGAGCAAGTGCCAGGGCAAGCCCAAGGGCGACGTGGGGCCGACGCACGGCTGCTTCACAAAAGGCGGCCGAACTCTAGGCGCCTGGCATCGGCCGACCCACTGCAACGCGGGCCGCTTCCTCAGCTGATTGCATCGCCACCGCCAGCTGGGCATTGAGGCCCTTGACGGAAGCACGGCTCTGGTTCTGCACCGTGAGCGGGGCCTCGAAACACACCGCTGCCTCATCCCGACGCAGCCCCCGGCCATGCCCGTAGGCGATTCCCACCGGCACGACGTTCACGGCCACCCCTTGCCCTGCCGCCAGCCCCGCCAGCCGGGCCAGTCCCTGATGAAGACGGATCGGGCCGTCCTCACGGCGGATGTGCCCCTCGGGGAACACCACCAGTTGCTGGCCGGCCGCCAGCAGATCCACCGCATACCGCAGCGGCGTGGTGCCAGGACGGCTCTGGTCCACCGGGAAACAACCGAGGCGGTGCAGGAACCAACCCTGCAAGCCCTGCATTTCCGTGCGGGTCACCATGAAGCGGCAGTCGCGGCCGGTGACGCGCCGGCCGGCCGCATGGGGCAGCACCAGGGCATCCCAGCGGGCCCGGTGCGTGGGAGCCAGCAGCACGGCGCCCTCTCCGGGCAGGTGCTGGCGGCCCAGCACGTGAATGCGCCGAAACTGGAAGGGCAAGGCCAGATCCTGGGTGACAGCCATGGCCAGGGGCGCCAGCCAGGGGCTGATGCCGTTGCAGAGTCGCCGCTCGCGGCGGATCAACGCTGGAGTCACAGCCGCAGGTGTGGCGCCATCAGGCGTGGGCGCTGCAGGGGCTGGCGGGCAGGCCGCGCTCTCCGGCTCGATCTGCTGCTGCGACTGCGCTGTCACCGCCCACCGCTGAAGGTTCTTGCAAGCTAAGAGTCACAGCTGCGCAGCGCCGAAGGGCACGGGCAGTTGCCGCTGCGGCCAGAGAACAGTGGCCTGGGGGCGATCCATAGGATCCAGGAACCTCCCGGTTTTGCCATGGCCAGCCTTGGCGTCAACATCGATCACATCGCCAATGTGCGCCAGGCCCGCCGTGCGCTGGAACCCGATCCCGTGACCATGGCCCTGCTGGCGGAGCTGGGAGGCGCCGACGGCATCACCGTGCACCTGCGGGAAGACCAGCGGCACATCCAGCCGCGGGATCTGGAACTGCTGCGCGCCACCGTGCGCTCACGCCTCAACCTGGAGATGGCCGCCACGGCGGAGATGGAGGCGATCGCCCTGCGCATCCGTCCGGACATGGTGACGCTGGTACCCGAAAAACGGGAGGAAGTGACCACCGAGGGCGGACTCGATGTGCGGGCCCAGACCGCCAGCCTGGGGCCTCTGGTGGGCCGGTTGCAGGCGGCGGGGATTCCCGTGAGCCTGTTCGTCGACCCCGACAACGCCCAGCTGGAGGCCAGTGCCGCCAGTGGCGCCCGTTGGGTGGAACTTCACACCGGCGCCTACGCCGAGGCCAGCTGGAGCGAACAGCCCCTGGAGCTGGCACGCCTCACCGAAGGCAGCCACGTGGCCCGCAGCCTGGGGCTGCGGGTGAATGCCGGGCACGGGCTCACGTATCAGAACGTGGAGCCGGTAGCGGCCATCGAAGGGATGGAGGAGCTGAACATCGGCCACACGATCGTGGCCCGCGCCCTGGCGGTGGGCCTGCAGGAAGCGGTCCGCCAGATGAAGGCGCTGGTTCAGAATCCACGCCGCGATCCCCTGTTCGGCTCGATCGATCCATGACCCTGCCTGCGCCCCTCACCTATCACTTCGTTGCCGCCAGCGAAGCGTTTCTGACCGTGGAGGAGCCGCTGGAGGAAGTGCTGCGCGAACGCCGTCGCCACTACGCCGAGCGCAACCAGCCGATCGACTTCTGGCTCGTGTCGCGGCCTGCCTTTCTGGAGGCCGCTGAACTGCAGACCCTGGGCAGCAGCGTGCCCAGACCGGCGGCCGCGGTGGTGTCAACCGACCCGAAATTCATCGAATTCCTCAAATTGAGGCTGGAATTCGTGGCGAAGGGCAGCTTCCTGGCTCCTTCGGCCACCATCGCCGACCCGTTGGCCACCACCTGAGCAGGGCGGAGGCACTTGCCACAGCCCGGGCTGATCAGCCTGGGCGACGTGCAGTGATTGTTGTGGTGTGTTGGTGTTGAGCCCCGCTGGTACGGGGCAGCAGGGGCTCAGCCCCGACAGCGCGGGGCCTTCCTGCTCAGCTGCGGCGCAGTGGGGCTTTGGTCTTGTGCTGCACCCAACCGGCAAGGTGGTGGTGCTGGCGGGAATCCAGGGCAGCGTCGGCAAGCCAACGATCCCGGAGGCACTCCAGATCGTCGGGATGGAGTTCTCCGTTCTCCTGCCAGTGGAGGTTGGTGGGAGTCAAGTGTTGGATCGCTGTCATGGCTTGGCTGCCCACTTTGTCAGCTGAAGTGGTGGCAACGGCCGAAAAATGAAGCCGATCTCCTGTAAAGAATCGGTAGATCCTGTGGAGCGTTGATCGCTTGGTGCGGAACTTCAGCGCGGATCGTGCGCGCGGCGGACCCCATTGGCGCGAAATGTTTAGCAAATGTGTCCGCAGCAGAGGTGTTTGCGGCGGAGGTGTCTGCGGCAAAGGAGGCCCATGGCCGCACCGGCACCACCCTCAGAACAGGCCGAAGAAGCGCTTGCGCTTCTCGCCCTCGGCACCCTCCGGGGTGGGCAGCTTTGGCGACGGCGCCTGCGGGGTGGGCCGCACATCCTGCTGGTACCGCGGGCGGTTGTCGCCGATCGTGAGCAAAGCCTCCTTGTTCTTCCACCAGATCCAGTCGCGGATCGGCGGAGTGGAGAGCAGCTCCTCGCGGGTGAGGCCGAGGCCGAGCTTGGCGGAGGCTCCCAGCAACACCTCGATCATTTCGTCCCCGTCCTGGCAGCGCGCCAGGGCCTCGTTGGTGCGTTTGGCGCCATTCAGCGCCTTCACCAGCGCCTTCACCTTCTGAGACGGGGGGAGGGAGGCTGGATTCATGGGCCCGCAACGACGCCTGCCGGACCGTATCAGCGCCGGCAGGCGGTTGCTGCCGAGGGGGCTGACAGATTCACGCGCGCTGGGCGAGACTGTCGTTAACGCATTCTTTGCATGCTTCCCCCTTCGCAGCCTTCCCGTCACTGGGTGATCGGTGACGTGCATGGCTGCGCCGATGCCCTGCAGTCGCTGCTGGAACGGCTGCCCACCGGCGATCGCCTCGTGCTGTGCGGCGATGTGATCAACCGCGGCCCCCACATCGAGCGGGCCATGCAGCTGGCCTGGAGTCTCGTGCAGGAAGGCCGCGCCGTATGGCTGCGCGGCAACCACGAGCAGCGGCTGCTCGATTCGCTGCGCCGGGGCAGTTGGCTGCGCAACCCCGCCCTGGCCGGCTGTGAAACCTACCGCCAGCTGGGGGATTCCCGCTGCCGCCTGTGGCAGGAACGCCTCGACGTGCTGCCGCTCACCTATGCAGGCAAGGGCTGGGTTGCCACCCACGCTGGCTTCAACCCCCACACCTGGGCGCCGGATCTGAGCATCCGCCTGCCCTTCTGGCAGGCCTACGACGGCCGCTTCGGCGATGTGGTGATCGGTCACACGCCGGCCCCAACGGTGCGTCGCCTCAACCGCATCGTGATGATCGACACCGGCGCCTGCTACGGCGGCACCCTCACCGCCTATTGCCCCGAGAGCGGCGCCAGCATCTCCGTGCCTGGCACGGGCTATCCGCAGCGGGCTCGGGCAGGCCAGGCCGCGCTCGGCTCCTTCTGACCAGCCCAGCGGCGGCGCCGTGCTGAGCGTTTTCCGCAGCAACCGCGCTGAACAGCTGGCCGCCCTGCTGGCGCTCCAGCTGCTGCACGCCCCCCCCGGTCCTTTCGAAACCGTGCGGGTGGTGGTGAACACCTGGCCCACCAGCCGCTGGCTGGGCGAGCAGCTGGCCCTGGAACTCGGTGGTATCGCCGCCAACCTGCGCTTTCCCTTTCTCACCAGCGAGCTGCGCCAGACCGTGGACGGTCTGCTGGGCGAAGGCGCCGCAGACAGTGATCCGTGGCGGGCCACCGAGCTGGTCTGGCCGCTGCTGGAGCTGCTCCCCGCGCTCGCCGCCGGCCCCGACGCCTCCCTGCTGGCCCACTGGCTGGAGCAGCGCGGCCATGGCCAGCGGCCGGCCCTCGATCTGCCCCTGTGGCAACTGGGCCGGGCGATCGCCGACAGCTTCGACGACCTCAGCCTCTACCGGCCGGCGATGGTGGCCGCCTGGTGCCGCGGCCATGACCACAACGACCGCGGCCAACCGCTGCCGGCCGATCAGCTCTGGCAACCGCGCCTGTTCCGCCAGCTGCAGGAGCGGCTGAGCCGGCCGCCCTTCGGCCTCAAGGTGCTCACGGCGATCGAGCGGCTGCGCCACGGCACCGCCTGCCTCGATGGGCTCCAGGGTCCGCTGCGGCTGTTCGGCCTGAGCAGTGCCGCTCCGGTGCAGGTGCACCTGCTGCAGGCGCTCGCCTCCGTGGTGCCGGTGGATCTCTACCTGCTCACCCCCTGCCGCGATCTCTGGCAGCGCTGCAGCGACCGGCGCCGCAGCCTCGATGTGGCGATCGAGCTGGCCGATCCCCACGACCTCGACTGGCTGGCACGCACACCCGGACTCGAAGCCCGCTTCGGGCGGCTCGGCGGCGAATTCCAGCAACTGCTGGAGGGCACCGGCGACACCCAGCTGGCCGCCGAGGCAACCCGCGATCTCTTCGTTCTGCCGGCCAGTGGCGCCGAGCACCAGGGGCGGCGGCCGCCCAGCTTGCTGGAGCAGCTGCAGCAGCAGCTGGTGGAGGCGGAGGCCTGGCCCACCCTGACGCTGGCGCCCGGGGACCACTCGCTGGAGTTCCACCCCTGTCCGGGGCGGCTGCGCCAGGTGCAGATCGTGCGCGACCGGTTGCTGCAGCTGCTGGCCGAGGATCCCAGCCTCGAACCACGCCACATCCTGGTGATGACCCCCCAGGTGGAGCAGCTGGCGCCGTTGCTGGGCTCGGTGTTCGGCGACAGCGGCGCCACCGGTGTGACCCTCCCCTGGCGGCTCACCGACCGCAGCCAGCAGGGGGACGCCAGCATCGGCGGGGCCCTGCTGCAGCTGCTGCGCCTGGGGGGAGAGCGGCTCACCGCCTCAGCGCTGGAGGCGCTGCTGGAGAACGGCGCCCTGCAGGCCCACTTCGATCTGGAAGCCGATGAACCGGCCGCCCTGAATGCCGCGCTGCAGGCCGCAGGCTTCCGCTGGGGCCTCGATGGCACCGCCCGCGGCGGTGATCCCACCCACAGCCTGCGCTGGGCCATCGACCGGTTGCTGCTGGGCCAGGTGCTGGCCGATCAACCGGGCGTGGCCGTGGGCCTGACCGCCCCGCAGGCGCTGGGGGGCAGCGTGGAGCGCCAGGCGCGCTGGATCCGGCTGCTCATCGAGGTGCAGCGCGTGCTGGAGGGCCTGGGCCGGCCGCGCAGCGCCGTCGCCTGGGGCAGCCACCTGGCCGCCCTGCTGCCGGAGCTGTTCGGCGAGGGAGGGGAGCGGGCCTGGGAGCTGCAGGCGATTCGTGCCGCCATCGCCGAGTGGCAAGGCAGCGCCGCCCGCTGCCCGCTGCCGATCAGCGCTCCCGTGGTGGCCGCCGTGCTGGAGGAGCGCCTCTCCAGCGACAGCGGCCGCTTCGGCCATCGCAGCGGCGCCCTCACAATCAGCGCCCTGGAACCGATGCGGGCCATTCCCCACCGGGTGATCGTGCTGATGGGCCTCGATGCCGATGTGTTTCCACGGCAACGGCAGCGACCCGGCTTCGACCTGATGGAACGGGAACGGCGGCTTGGTGACCCCAGTCCCGCCGACCAGGACCGCTACGTGTTGATGGAGGCGTTGCTGTCGGCCCGCGACCACCTGCTGATCGCCTGGACCAGCCGCGAGGAGCGAAAAGGGGAAGAGATGCCACCGGCCACCGCCGTGCGCCAGTGGCTGGAGCTGCTGAAGGCGGAGCTGGGGGAGCCGGTGGCGCAGCAGCTGGTGGTCAGCCATGCCGCCAACCCGCTGGAGCGGGTCAACTTCCTCGCCACGGGCGAGCGGCCACCGGCCAGCTGCGACCGGCGGCAGTTGCTGGCACGCCAGCAGCTCGATGGCGCCGCGGCGGTGGCGCCGGCCTGGCCGTTGGCCCTGCAGGAGCCGGCAGAACAAGCGTTCGGCGTTGGGGCGGAGGCGCGGGCCGGCGGCGTTGCTGGCGTGAGCGAGGCCGAGCTGGATCTCTGGAGCGACCTGCGCGACTGGCTGCTGGCGCCCCAGGCCCAGTGGCTGAAGGAGCTGGGGCTGCGGCCCAGGGAGTGGGTGGAGCCGCTCGATGACCTCGAAGCACTCGAACTCGACGAACGTCAGCGGGCCTGGCTGCTGCGTCAGGAGCACGAGCGGCAGGCCGCCGCGCGGCCGGCGGCACCAGAAGCGGGGCTGTTGGCCGCGCAGAGCACCCCCCTGCCCGCCCCCGACTGGCGCCACCTGGCGCAGGGGCGTGGCGTGCTGCCGCCGCTCAGTGCCGGAGCCCTGGAAGTGCAGACCCTGACGGGCCGCTGGGACACGCTGCAGCAGTTGCTGGCAGGCCTGGGCGAGCCACAACCCCTGGCGCTGCGCTGGCAGCAAGGCGAGGAGGGCGCGGCCACGCGGGCCCTGGCCGCCGAGCTGGTGGCCCACGGCAGCACGCTGGTGCAGGTGCGGCTTGGAAATCCCCGCCCCTGCGACCGCCTCGGCCTGTGGCTGGAGCTGCTGCTGGCCACCGCGGCCGGTGCCGCCCCCAGGGAAGCCCGCCTGATCGCCCGCGACAAGGAGGCCTTCAAGGTGGTGGGCGTCTGGGCGGCTCCCACGCAGGAGGAAGCGGCGGAGCAGCTCAACGCCCTGCTCCGCTGGCGCCAGGAGCACCGCCTGCGCTGTTGGCCGGTGCCACCGGCCATGGGCTACGCCTACGCGCTGGCGGAACGGAAAAAACCCGGCAGTGGTTCCAGCGCCGCCAGCAACGCCTGGGAAGGGGGGCTGTTCGCCATGGCGGAACGGGAGGAGGCACCGCTGGCGCTGGCCTTCGGTGGGGGCACGCCCGCCACCGACCTGCTGGCCGGACGCTTCGGCGATCTCTGCGGCCTGGCGCTGGCACTGTGGACGCCGCTGCTGGACGCGCAGGTGCAGCCGTGAGCCAGCCATGAGCCACGCCAGCAGCCAGCCAGACCCCCGCGCCAATGCGGCCGATAGGCCGCTGCTGGAGTTCGATGCCAACGCCCTGCCGCTCAGCGCTGGCCTGCGGCTGCTCGAAGCCAGTGCAGGCACCGGCAAAACTTTCGCCCTGGCCCATCTGGTGCTGCGCCTGGTGACAGAGCCCCATCTGATGGAGCGCCCCCTGGCCTTGCGGGAACTGCTGGTGGTGACCTTCACCGAAGCGGCGGCGGCCGAACTGCGCGACCGGATCGGCCGGCGGTTTCAGCAGGCCCTCGAGGCGTTGGAGGCGCTGCAGGCTCTCGAGGCACCGAACACGCTGCAGCCGCACGTCGCGGCCCGGCCCGCCATGGACGCGGTGCTGGCCGGCTGGCTGGAACAGCTGCCCACCGGCACCAACCTGCCCCAGCTGCGCGCCCGGCTGCTGCTGGCCCTCGAAGAGCTGGATGCCGCCGACATCACCACGATCCATGGCTTCTGCCACCGCAACCTGCGGCGCCAGGCCCTGGAGGCAGGCCTGGGCCCGCAGCTGGAGGTGGAAACGGAAGGGGCCGAGCTCGCCGAACAGGTTGTCCACGACTACTGGCACAGCCAGGTGCTGCCCCTGCCGCTCCACCTGCTGCAAGGGCTGAAGCGGGCCAAGGTGACCCAGGCCACCCTCACCGGCCTGCTCCAGCTGCTGGAAGGCGATGCGGCGCTGGCGCCCCCGCCCCTGCCGGACGGCTGGCGGACTGAGGCGCCTTTGCAGGAGCAGCTCACCGCCTTCTGGGGCCAGGTGTGGGAGCGGTTCAAGCCGTTATGGGCGGCGCGGGGGGACGCGCTGGAGCAGACGTTCTGTGCCAGTGCCAGGCAATGGAAGGTGGCAGGGGCCAGCGCCACCACGCCGTACGCCGGCAAACCCAGAACGAATCGGGTCGAGGAGCTCAATGCCTGGCTCGCCACCCAGCCCGATCCCGGCTCCTACGCCGAGCTGCGCATCGACAAACGCAGCTGGCTACCCGACTACTTCCATCCCGCCGTCTTCACGAAGATCGCCGAGACGTTCGAAACCCCGCCGGTGTCGTTGCCGGAGCGGCCGCTGCTGGAGGCGGTGGCCGCGCTGGTGGACGGCCCCGCTGAAGCGGTGCTGGCCCACTTCTGCCACTGGGGCGTGGGGGAACTGCGCAGCCGGCGGCAGCGGGCTGGGCGGATCAGCTATGGGGAGCTGTTGCGAGGCCTCGATCCCGGCCCGACGGGCACAGGGCGCCCCGCGCTGATCGAGGCGCTGCGCCGCCGCTACCGGGCGGCCCTGATCGATGAATTCCAGGACACCGACCCGATCCAGTGGCGCACGCTGCGGCAGGCCTTTGCCCCCGCCTCTGGCGCCGGCCAGCATCTGCTGGTGATCGTGGGAGACCCCAAACAGGCGATCTACCGCTTCCGTGGCGGCGATCTCGACACCTACCTGGCGGCGCGGCAACTGGCGGCCCGCACCCCGGCGGCGGCAGGCGAACCCTCCATCCGCAGCATGCGCCACAACTTCCGCGCCTCCGAGCTCCTGGTGGCCGCGCTCAACCACTTGATGGCCCCCGGGCTGGTGCGCACCGACCTGCCTGTGCCCGCCGTGGTGGCCCAGCCGCAGCGGCAAGCGCTGCACCTGCAGCTGCCACCGGGCCAGGCGCCGTTGCAGCTGCTGTGGCTGGGGCCGGCGCCTGGTTCCGCCGCCGCCGGGGTGAAGCTGCCCAGCAAAACCGCGCTGGAGCAGACCCTGCCGCGGCAGATCGGTGCGCTGACGCTGAACCTGCTGCAGCGAGGCATCGAGGTGCATGCGCACGGCGAGCAGCGGGCGCTTGAACCGGGCGACATCTGTCTGCTGGTGAGCCGCCACTCCCAGGCCGACGCCCTGCGCCGCGCCCTGGAGGAACGGGGCATCGCCAGCCGGCTGGTGAGCAAGGGCGATGTGTTCGAAAGCGAAGGGGCCAGCGCCTTGCAACGCCTGCTCGATGCCCTGGCGGAACCCGGCAGCGGTCCGCGACAGCGGCTGCTGGCCGCCTCCCCCCTGCTGGGCTGGAGTCCCCGGCGCCTCACCGCCGCCAGCCCGGCCGACTGGGATGCCCTGGCCGATCGTCTGGCGCGGCTGGCCGAAGGGCTGGGGCTGCGGGGCCTGCTGGGGGTGCTGGCCGAACTGCTGGAGGGCGAGGGGCTGGGGCGCCTGTCGCAGAGCGGCAGGCTGCTCGCCGATCTGCAGCAATGCGCCGAGCTGGTGCAGGAGCAGATGCACAACGAGCAGCTCGGGGCGGTGGCCGCCGCCGACTGGTTGCGTCGCCGCCGCCGCCATCCGCCCAACGACCCGCCGGAACGCCACCAGCCCCACAGCGATGCGGTGGAATCAGCGGTGAGGGTGGTGACGGTGCACCGCAGCAAAGGGCTGGAGTTTCCGGTGGTGATCTGTCCCTATCTCTGGCAGGCGCCCCCCGCAGCCACATCCGCCGGCAACCCTGGCGTGCGCTGGACGCCTCCCGGTGCCGCGGGCCCCAGCCTCGACATCTCCGTGAACCAGCGCTGGGGCGTGGGCCGCGAAGCACGGCAACAGAAGCATCAGGCGGAGGCGCAGGAAGCGGAGCGGCTGGCCTATGTGGCGCTGACCCGCGCCATGCAGCTGCTCGTGCTCGTCTACGGGCCCTCTCAAGACCAGGAGGCCAATCCGCTGCGGCCCTGGCTGTTCCCCGGCCAGCCCCTGAGCGAGCCCGGCGACGACGACTCCAGCACCCAGGTGTTGGGCCCGGGCGACGCGCTGAGTGGACTGAGCTGGATTCAACTGCCGGCGGAAGCTGCCGGCCAGGGGCGCTGGCAGCCGCCGCCCCGCTGCGGGGCGCTGCACACAGGCCCGGTGCCGCAGCGGCTGCTCGATGGGAACTGGGGCCGCAGCAGTTACTCCAGCTGGACGCACAGCAGCAGTGGCGGTGTCCTGCCTCCGGCGGCGCTCGAAGACGGCCGGGAAACCGATGCGAACACCGCCGCCCCGCCGATCGAGGCGCCGATGGAAGCCCTGCGGATCGAAGCGGCAGCCAGCGCCACCTCGGGTCCAGCCACCTCCCAGCCGGGCCCCTCTGGTCAAGCCGGCTCCAGCGCAGCCACTTCTGGCTCAGCCAACTCAGACCCGGCCAGCTCCGACCCAGACGCCCACGGCCCCCTGCAGGATTTCCCCCGGGGCGCCTCTGCCGGCGATTGCCTGCACCGCATCCTCGAGCAGGTCGACCATCAACGCCGTGCCGTTGCCGATCCCGCCACCGCCGCCCTGGTGGAGGTGGAGCTGGGGCGGGCCGGCATCGACCTGGAGCAGCGGGATGCCGTGCTGGCCGGCCTCGAGCAGCTGCGCCTCACCCCGATGGGCGGCCCGCTGGGCAGCTTCCGCCTCGCCGATCTGCCGCTGACGCAGCGGCTGAACGAAATGAACTTCGACCTGCCCCTGGCCTCTGAGCCTGCAGCATCCCGACAGAGCTCGCCGCTGGTGCGCGCCGCCGGGCTGGCAGCCCCGTTCCGCGACCATCCCAGCGGGGCCTTCGGCTCCGCCTACGCCAGCCAGCTGGAGCAGCTGCCGGTGGCCAGCCGCGGCTTTCTCACCGGCTCGATCGATCTGGTGTTCACCGCTCCCGCCGCCACTGGCGAGCTGCGCTGGTGGGTGGCCGACTGGAAGAGCAACTGGCTGGGTGAGCGCGGCGAGAACGGCCAACCGCTGGCCTGCGGACCCCTGCATTACGGCCCGCCGGCGATGGCGGCGCTGATGGCGGCGAATCACTACCCACTGCAGGCTCACCTGTATCTGGTGGCGCTGCATCGCTACCTGCGCTGGCGCCTGCCGGGCTACACCCCCGAGCGCGATCTGGGCGGCTACGTCTACGTGTTTCTGCGCGGCGTGCCGGGGGAGCGGGCACAGGCGGCCGGGCCCGGAGCGGCCGTACCGGGAATGTTCGTGGAAGCGGTCGATCCCGATCGGCTGCTGGCCCTCGATGCCGCCCTGCGGGAGGGGCAGCCATGACGGAAGCCTCGCAAGAAGCACAGGCACCCGCGCCGTTCGGGGCTCTCACCGCAGCGGCCACAGGCGCGGTCGCAGCGCCTGGCTGGACGCTGGGGATGGCCCTGGCCGAAGCCCTGCCGCGCCTCTACGGGGTGAAGCGCGATCCGCTGGTGGAGGAGCTGATCCTGGCGCTGGCGCTGGCGGTGCAACGCGGCGAGCTGGAGCTGCCGCTGGCTGGAACGGCGCCGGAAGGGATCGGGGCGGAAAGCGTGGCCGCCGGCCTCTGGCCGGAGGGCCACCGGGCAGCGCTGGAGCGCTCCCCCCTGCTGGACGCTGGCCGGGAAGCGTCGCCGGCCGGCCCGGCCCCGCTGGTGCGCACGGCAGCGGGTGGCCTGGCCTGGCGGCGTTGGCGCGACCAGCTCGACGACGTACTGGCCCAGTTGCGGCAGCGGGCCCTGAGCCCGCTGGAGCCAGCGCTGCCGCCGGAGCATCGCCGGCGCCTGCGCGATACGGCCTGCCGCCGCGGCGCCCTCGATTCTCAGCAGGTGCGGGCGGTGGACGCCCTGCTGTCTCAGCGGCTGGTGCTGCTCGGCGGCGGTCCGGGCACCGGCAAGACCACCACGGTGGTGCAGATGCTGGCCGCGGCGCTGGAGGCCCGCCCCGACCTGCGGGTGCACCTGGCGGCCCCCACCGGCAAGGCCGCCACGCGCCTGCGGCAGGCGATCCGGGAACGCGGGGACCGCCTGCCCGACGACCTGGCCGAACGCTGCATGGCCCTGCCCTGCACCACCCTGCACCGCCTGCTGGAAAGCCGCGGCGATGGTTTCGCCCGCGACCGCCGCCACCCGCTCGCCCTCGATCTGCTGGTGATCGATGAGGTGTCGATGCTGGATCTTGAGTTGATGGCAGCCGTTCTCGACGCCCTGCCGCAGCAGGCCCAGCTGCTGCTGGTGGGCGATCCGGCCCAGTTACCGCCGGTGAGCCCCGGCGCCGTGCTGATCGCCATCGAAGACGACCACCGCCGCGCCTCGCTGGGGGAAGCGATGGTGCAACTGGCCACGCCTTACCGCAACGAAGGGGCGATCGCCGCCGTGGCCGCCCAGGTGCGCAACGGCGGCGGCGCCCGGCTGGAGCGAAGCCTTGCCGCACTCCAACCGCGCGACAACCTGCACTGGCTGCGCTGCGAGCCGCCGCGGCTGCCTGAAGCACCGCTGGAGCGGCTGCGCGCCCATCAGGAACGGCTGCGGGAACTGGCGATGGCCTTTGATCCCAGCCAGCCTTCCGCGGCCCAGGCGCTGCTGAACGAGCTTGAAGCCTGCGTGCTGCTCACGCCCGTGCGCAGTGGCAGCTGGGGCGTGGAGGCCCTGCATCGCCGCCTGCTGGGGGAGGCCGCCGAACGCGGCGCAGCAGCCTGGCCGCTGGGTACACCGGTGCTGTGCAGCCGCAACCTGGCGGAACAGAACCTGGCCAATGGCGATGTGGGCGTGGTGGTGCGGCCGGGGCGCGAGACGCTGCTGCTGTTCAGTGACGACACAGCCGGGCCCCGGTTGCTCCATCCCGCCCGCCTGCCAGGGGCGGAACCGGCGCTTGCTCTCACGATCCACAAGTCGCAGGGCAGCCAGTACCAGGAGGTGGTGGTGCTGCTGCCCAGGAGTGAGCGTTGGGAGGGGCGGCTGCTCTATACCGCTCTCACCCGTGCGCGCCGGGAGGCCTGGCTGGTCACCCCACCGCTGCCGCCCTGGGCGCCGGCGCCGGGCCCGTGATCCCCGCCGGCAGGCCCACCCTCACAGCGTCGGACTGGCGGATCTGGGGCCTCACCGCTGCAGGCAAATACCTGGAGGGGCTGGTGGTGTTCATGGGGGGCATCGCCCTGCCGCTGGTGCAGGCGGAGCTGGCGCCGGCCAGGGCAGCCGTGGGTCTGCTGGCGGCCGCGCCGCTGATCGGCATCCTCGTGGGCGCGCCGCTGCTGGGCACGCTGGCCGACCGCTGGGGCCGCCGGCCGGTGTTCTTAGCCGAGCTGGTGCTGCTGCTGGCGGGGCTGCTGGGGGCCGCCGCCAGTCCGAACGTCACCTGCCTGGTGGCCGCACTGCTGCTGATCGGCCTGGCGCTCGGCGCCGACTACCCCACCGGCCATCTGGTGATCTCCGAACAGTTGCCGGCGGCCTGGCGCGGCCCGCTGGTGCTGGGCGCCTTCGGCTGCCAGGCCGTGGGGGCACTGAGCGGCAGCCTGCTGGGCTGGCTGCTGGCTGCTCATGGCAGCCTGGGGCCACTGGGCTGGCGCAGCCTCTATCTCCTGCCGGTGCTGCCGGTGCTGCTGCTCACCGGGGCGCGGCTGGGGGTGCCGGAAAGCCCCGGCTGGCGGCCGCCGGGTGTTGCCCAACCCCAGGCCGCTGGAGAAGGGGGGTCGGCGCCAGCCACTGGCCAGACCGAGACGGCGCATCCTCTGCCCAACCCGTTGCCACCTCGCGCACCCAGCCCGCTGGCGCCTCCTTCACTGCGCCCACTGCTGCTGGCCGGGCTGCCGTGGTTTGTGCAGGACCTCAGCACCTACGGGGTGGGAATCTTCCTGCCGCAACTGCTGGTGCAGGGCGGCGTGCAACAACACAGCCTGGGCTGGGCCACAGCGGCCGATGGGCTGTTCGTGGCAGGAATCGGCCTGGCGATCGTGCTGGTCGATCGGCTGGGCCGGATCGGGCTGCAGGTGGCCGGCTTCGGGGGCTGCGCCGCCGGGCTGGCGCTGGCGGCGTGGGGCTGCAGCGGGGCTGTTCAGGAGCCCGGCCTGGTGATCGCCGGGGTGGGCCTGTTTCTGTTCATGACCAACGCCGGCCCCAATGCCACCACCTATCTCCTTGCAGGTGAGGTGTTCCCGATCGCCCAGCGCGGCCAGGGGGCGGGCCTCGCGGCCGCTGCCGGCAAAGCCGGCGCGGTGCTCGCCGCCCTCACACTGCCGGGGTTGCTGCACCGCTGGGGAACGGGTGCGGTGTTGGCTGGCCTGGCGGTCAGTTCGGTGATCGGCGCACTGCTCACCGGCTGGTTACGGCTCGACCCGGCACTGGAGCGCTAACCATTCAGCGCAACAGCACTCGGCAAAAAAGCGGGGCCTTGGCACGCGGTGAATCGGCCAGGACCCCGGAAGTGAAGCATTCAGATCAAGCCTCTGAGCAAGGTTTCAGAGCAACCGTCGGAGCTGCGCACAGAACAGAAAAGGGGGCAGGACGGCACCCGCCCCCCAACGTTCTGACTACCTGACTACTTGATGAACAGCATCTCCTGGTAGGTGGGCAGCGGCCAGGCGTTGTCGTCCACCAGGGTTTCGAGCCCGTCGACGGCTTCGCGGATCTTGTACATCAGCGGCAGCAGGGTGTCGGCGCAGTGGCGCATGTGGGCAGCCTCGCCGTGGGGCGGGCTGGCCAGAGCGGACTCCAGGGCCACGCAGTTGGCCAGCAGCTCCTGGTTGAGCGTGGCGATCCGGCCGGCCATGGCCCGATCGGGCGGCAGACCCAGGGTTTCCTGGTAGTGGAGGGAGTTGGCCAGCTGACCGAGATAGGTCATCACGGCGGGGTACACCTGGGTGCGGGCCATCTGCAGCACCAACTTGGCCTCCACTTCCACCGCCAGCACGTACTGCTCGGCATACACCTCGAAGCGGCTGTGCAGCTCCACCGGGGTGAGCACACCGGTGCGCTCGAACAGGGCCTTGATGTCGTCCCGCTCCAGCACGAGCAGCGCATCGGCGGTGGTGGGGAGGTTCTCCAGGCCCCGTTCGGTCACGGCCTTTTCGTGCCACTCACTGGAGTAACCGTCACCGCCGAACACCACATTGCCGTGCTGCTGCATGATCGCCTGCAGCACTTCAGCGGCTGCCGACTCCAGCGACGCACCGGCACCCATCTTGGCCTCCAGTTCGTCGGCCACGTACTTGAGCGAGTCGGCCAGGATCGTGTTCATGGCCACCAGCGGGCCGGCCACGGATTGATTCGAACCCACGGCGCGGAACTCGAAGCGGTTGCCGGTGAAGGCGAACGGGGAGGTGCGGTTGCGATCGCCCGGATCCTTGGGGAACTCGGGCAGGGTGTCGACACCGAGCTGCATCAATCCACCGTGGTCGGTACTACCAAGATTGCCGTTCTTGATCATCGTGAACACCTCTTCCAGCTGGCTGCCGAGGTACATCGAGATGATCGCCGGCGGCGCTTCGTTGGCACCGAGGCGGTGATCATTACCGGCCGTGGCCACCACAGCACGCAGCAGCGGGCCGTAGAGATGCACGCCACGAATCACAGCACCGCAGAACAGCAGGAACTGCATGTTCTCCTCGGGGCTGCTGCCGGGATCCAGCAGGTTGCCCTGGGTGCCGTTGCCCACCGACCAGTTCACGTGCTTGCCGGAGCCGTTGATGCCAGCGAAGGGCTTCTCGTGCAGCAGGCAGTTCATGCCGTGCCGGCGCGCCGTGTTCTTCAGCAGCGTCATGGTGAGCTGCTGGTGGTCGGTGGCTACGTTGGCCGCCTCAAAGAACGGAGCGATCTCGAACTGGCCCGGTGCCACTTCGTTGTGGCGGGTTTTGGCGGGAATGCCCAGCTTGTACATCTGGCGTTCCACATCCTGCATGAACACCTGCACCCGCTGGGGGATCGCACCGAAGTAGTGGTCGTCGAATTGCTGGCCCTTGGCGGAAGGATGGCCGAACAGGGTGCGGCCCGCCAGCAGCAGGTCGGGGCGGAGGGTCACGAAGGCGCTGTCGACCAGGAAGTATTCCTGTTCAGCACCGCAGCTGGAATTGACCGGGGCGATCTCGGTGTTGCCGAGCAACTTGAGCAGCCGCTGGGCCTGCTTGTTCATCGCTGCGTTGGAGCGCAGCAGCGGTGTCTTCTTGTCGAGGGCCTCACCCGTCCACGACACGAACACCGTGGGGATGCAGAGGGTGATGCCGTTCGGCGTCTCCATCAGGAAGGCCGGGCTGGTGATGTCCCAGGCCGTGTAACCGCGGGCTTCGAAGGTGGAGCGGATGCCGCCATTGGGAAAGGAGGAACCATCAGGCTCGCCCTGCACCAGCACCTTGCCGGTGAATTCACAGATGGCCGAACCATCGCTCTGGGTGGAGATGAAGCCGTCGTGCTTCTCCGCCGTGGAGTTGGTGAGCGGATAGAACACGTGGGCGTAGTAGAGGGCGCCACGGCCCACCGCCCAGTCTTTCATCGCCTGGGCTACAACATTGGCCACGGAAACATCAAGTTTGCCGCCTTCCTTGATGGTTTTCTGAACCGATTTGAAGATGTCCTTCGGCAAGGACGACTTCATCTTGGCCAGATCGAAAACGTCAGACGCCCACAACTCCGAGAGGGGCGCAATGGGAGGAAACTCCGGGGATGGCCGTTCCTGGATGCACTGGATGGCCGCGAGACGCTGCGAACTGGGCATGGGGGGCAGAAAAGATCCGCCCAGCATCCAACCCCTCAGCCTTGCCACCAGATGACGCCGTTGCTACAGATCAATTGGTGGGCCCTTCCCCGGTTGCGAATCGCTCAAGCCTCGGGCATTCCCAGTCGGATCCTGCGCAGCATCGGACCAGCAACCAGCGGCAAGAGCCGCGCGCGCTGTGTCAGGCCCGCGGCGCACTTCACTGACCACGTCATGCGACAGACTGAACCTGCATTCCGCTGCAGCGTCGATGGTTCGCTACTACCTCCTGCTGCCGGATCCGAAGGCCGGAGCCGAGGCCACGCTCGGGCGCATGCTCGACGACCGCTCCGAAGCCTGCTTCGACGCCACCACCACACCCCCGGGCTGGCAGAACTGCACGAATCAGATTCAGCGCCGGCTGCACGCCCACGACAAGATCGCCGAAATCAGCCTGGAGCGCGCTCAGGCCTGGCAACCCTCAGCCTTTGCCTGAAGCCGGCCGCGAGTTACCGCCCGGCCCCGAGGCCCAGGTTGACGCCGGATCAGGGCGATGCCAACGACCCTGGGGATGGTTCGAGACCCTTGCCGATGGTGAGTCCTACCGGGTGAAACGGCTGCTGGTGCTGGCCCACCAGCGCATCAGCCTCCAACGTCATCGCCACCGCTGTGAGCACTGGGTGGTGGTGGCCGGCAACGGTCGGCTTGAACTGGAGGGGGAATCCATCCCAGCCCGGCCGGGCGTCACCTTGTTCATCCCTGTGGGCGCGATGCATCGGCTCACCGCCGGCTCCAGCGATCTGGTCCTGATTGAGGTGCAGCGGGGCGACCGTCTCGAAGAAGCTGATATCGAGCGTTGGCAGGACGATTACGGCCGGGACGTCAGCAGCACATGACGGGGATTCCGGCCGTTCAGGTGTTACATTGTGCGCTCACCCTTTGATGAAGGGCAAGGCAGGCGTGCTACAGGCCATCAAGGCCATGAGCTTCGGGTTGCTGCCGGCCTGTGTTGAAGGAACTCCTCAGGCCCCAGCCACCCACCCAGATTCGTGACCCAGCCTTCTGCTTGCGAGAGCTTCGCGTGCTCTGTTGACACCGACGCGTCCCTCTCCGCCTCCAATTCCACCTCGACGAGCCATCCCATCACCACCCTTTCCCTCTCCGCCGACCCGATCGCCACGGATTCCGCAGCCACGCCAGCCCTGCCGCTGACGAGCGTCGATCTCACCGCCCTGGAAGCCACCAGCCCCGCCGTGACGGACGCCACAACCGAGGCCAGCACCCTGATCGGTCCGCTCACCACCACCGCAGCACCTGCCGAAGCGAAAAACGGCTTCGCCAGCTTCGGTTTCTCCGCCGAGCTGCTGGAGGCCGTCGAAGGCTGCGGCTACACCGAGCCTTCCCCGATCCAGAAAGCCGCCATTCCTGAGCTGCTGCTCGGCCGTGATCTGGTCGGCCAGGCGCAGACCGGCACCGGCAAGACAGCCGCCTTCGCCCTGCCCCTGCTGGCTCGCCTCGATCCGGCCCAACGCACCCCGCAGGTGCTGGTGCTCACGCCCACCCGCGAGCTGGCGCTGCAGGTGGCGGAATCCTTCAACAGCTATGCCACCAAGCTCCCGCAGGTGCGGGTGCTTCCCATCTACGGCGGAGCCGATTTCCGCGATCAGATCGTGCGTCTGCGCCGTGGCGTGCAGGTGGTGGTGGGCACCCCTGGCCGGGTGATGGATCACATGCGCCAGGGCACCCTTGATCTTTCCGGCCTGCGCAGCCTCGTGCTCGACGAAGCCGATGAAATGCTGCGCATGGGCTTCATCGACGACGTGGAGTGGGTGCTGGGGCAGTTGCCGAGCGAGCGGCAGGTGATCCTGTTCTCCGCCACCATGCCGTCCGAAATCCGGCGGCTTTCGAAGAACTATCTCCGCAGCCCGGCGGAAGTGACGATTCGGCAGAAAGGCGCTGAATCCAGTTCCATCCGCCAGCGCCATCTGGTGGTGAACGGATCCCAGAAACTGGAAGCTCTCACCCGGGTGCTCGAGGCCGAAAGCAGCGAGGGTGTGATCATCTTTGCCCGCACCAAGGCCATCACCCTGGCGGTGTCCGAAGCGCTCGAACAGCAGGGCCACGATGTCGCTGTGCTCAACGGCGATGTGCCGCAGGCCCAGCGGGAGCGCACCGTTGAGCGGCTGCGCAGCGGCAAGGTGAACGTGCTTGTGGCCACGGATGTGGCGGCGCGCGGCCTCGACGTCGACCGCATCACCCTGGTGATCAACTTCGACATCCCCTTCGACAGCGAGGCCTACGTGCACCGCATCGGCCGCACCGGCCGGGCCGGACGCAAGGGCGACGCGATCCTGTTCCTCACACCGCGCGAGCGCCGCTTCCTCTCAGGTCTCGAGCGTGCCGTCGGCAAGCCGATCGAGCCGATGGAGGTGCCCAGCAACGCCGACATCAACCAGAGCCGGCTGGATCGCCTGCGTCAGCGCCTCACCGCCGCTGTGCAGGAGCCCACAAGTGAGCCCCAGGAACTGGCCCTGCTCAGCGAGATCATCCAGCGGGTAGGCCGCGAGATCGAGGTCACCCCGGAGCAGCTGGCCCTGGCCGCCCTCCAGCTCGCCGTGGGCGATCGCCCGCTGCTCGCCCAGGGTGAAGAAAACTGGCAGCAGAGCGGAGGACGCGACCGTGACCGTCAACGGGACGGCGATGGCCGCCGTGGCGAGCGCGGCGAGCAACGGCGGCCCCTTGGCCAGGGCCGCAACGGCGGCGGGTTCCGCGAGGAAGGCAGCGCGCCCCCCGACGACCAGATGGACCGGTTCCGCATCGAAGTGGGCTGGCGTGACCGCGTCAAGCCGGGCAACATCGTGGGAGCGATCGCCAATGAGGCTGGCCTCAACGGCCGCAGCATCGGCAGGATCCAGATCTTCGACACGCACAGTGTGATCGATCTGCCCAAGGGAATGCCTGAAGATGTGTTCGCTGCTCTCGCCCGCCTGCGGGTGATGAACAAGGAGCTGCAGATTTCCCGTCACCAGGGCTGAGCCCTTCAGCCCCTCCCCGCCATTGCCCTGAGGCCCTCCATGCGCCTGGTCTTCACCTTCACCTCGCTGGCTGCCCTCACGCTCTTTGCCCAACCGGTGCAGGCCGATACGTTGAGCGCATCGGCTTCCACCCGCAACGACAGCGTCACCAGGTTCTGCCTGGCGGGGTTCCAGGCCGCCTTCCAAGCGGCCCGCAAAGTGCCCCCGGATGGCATGGGGGCCTACACCTGCAACTGCTTCGTGGAGCAGGTGAACAAGGGCTCCAGCATCCAGGGCGCCACCGACATCTGCCGGCAGCTCGCCACGACCAAGTACCGGCTCTGAGCGTTCAGCTCCAGAGGCTGGTCACACCATCGGTGCACAGCAGGCTCACCTGCTCCAGGGGCAGGTTTTCGATCGTGGCGATCAAGGTCGTCTGAACCTCGGTGGACTCGGTGAGCACCAGGGATTGCAGCAGGTCGATACGGTCCTGAGGGGCGAGTTCGCCGTTCTCGCACCAGGCCAGACTCCAGGGGACAGGGGCAGACATTGGTTCGGGATCGCCGGGTGTTGGTTCCGTGACAATCAGACGACCTTCGCCCATTTCCTCCCTTCTTCCCTTTTCCTTCCGTTCTGCTTCACGCTTTGCCACGCCTGCCCAGGCCATGCCGCCACTTTCTTCGCCCCAGCACGAGCCCCAACACTCTGCCCCCGCGCTGAAGCGGCTGCTGCGAGCCCTGCGGCCGCACCGCCGGCGGGTGTGGCAGGCGGCGTTCTGTTCGGTGCTCAACAAAATCTTCGATCTGGCGCCGCCGGTGCTGATCGGCCTGGCGGTGGATGTGGTGGTCCGCCAGCAGACTTCCAGCCTCGCCGCGCTCGGTTTCCGCAGCGTGCCGAGCCAGCTGGGGCTGCTGGCCCTGCTCTCGTTCGTGATCTGGAGCGCCGAATCCGGCTTCGAATACCTCTATGGCGTGCTGTGGCGCAACCTCGCCCAGACCGTGCAGCACGAGCTGCGGCTTGAGGCCTACGGCCATCTGCAGCAGCTGGAGATGGCCTTCTTCGAGTCGAGCAGCAGCGGCCGGCTGATGGCGATCCTCAACGACGACATCAACCAACTCGAGCGCTTCCTCGACCATGGCGCCAACGAGCTGCTGCAACTGGTGACCACCGTGGTGGCGGTGGGCGGGGCCATGGCCGTGCTCTCCCCCAGCGTGGCGGGGGTGGCATTTCTGCCGATCCCGGTGATCCTCTGGGGCTCGCTCAGCTTCCAGAAGCGGCTGGCCCCGCGCTACCGCGAGGTGCGTGAACGGGCTGGCGATCTCAACAGCAGCCTGGCCAACAACCTCGGCGGCATGCTTACGATCAAGAGCTTCGCCGCTGAAGCCTGGGAGCTGGAGCGCCTCCGCGGCGAAAGCGAGGCCTACCGCGCCAGCAACCGCCGCGCGATCCGCATCTCGGCCGCCTTCATTCCGCTGATCCGCTTCGCGATCCTGTTCGCCTTCCTGGCGATCCTGGTGATCGGCGGCCTGCAGGCGTGGCAGGGAGCGATCGCTGTAGGCAGCTACAGCTTTCTGGTGTTCATCACCCAGCGTCTGCTCTGGCCGCTCACCACCCTGGGCCGCACCCTCGACGACTATCAGCGGGCCATGGCCTCCACCACCCGGGTGCTCGATCTGCTCGAAACTCCGGTGAGCATTCCCGGCGGCTCCCGGCCGCTGCCCCTTGAGCAGGTGCAGGGCAGGCTCGAGTTCCGCGCGGTGGACTTCGCCTACGGCGGCCGCGACCCCTTGCTGAATGGATTCGAGCTCACCGTGCCGGCCGGCAGCACCGTGGGCATCGTTGGCGCCACGGGCTCGGGCAAGAGCACGATCGTGAAGCTGCTGCTGCGGCTCTATGAGGTGCAGGCGGGCGAGATCCTGCTGGATGGCCAGCCAATTCGGGAGCTGCGGCTCGAAGATCTTCGCCGTGCCATCGGCCTGGTGAGCCAGGAGGTGTTCCTGTTCCACGGCACCGTGGCCGAGAACATCGCCTACGGCAGCTTCAGAGCCAGCCGCACCGCCATCGCCCGAGCCGCTGCCCTCGCCGAAGCCGCCGGCTTCATCGAGGCCCTGCCACAGGGCTACGACACCGTCGTGGGCGAGCGGGGCCAGCGGCTCTCAGGCGGTCAGCGGCAGCGGATCGCCCTGGCCAGGGCCATTCTCAAGAATCCGCCCGTGCTGATCCTTGATGAGGCCACCGCCGCGGTGGACAACGAAACCGAGGCCGCCATCCAGCGTTCCCTTGACCACATCACCGCCTCTCGCACCACGCTGGTGATCGCCCACCGGCTCAGCACCGTGCGCCACGCCGATCGGATCGTGGTGATGGACCAGGGTCGCATCGTGGAAGCCGGGCGCCACGAAGAGCTGATCGTCCGCAACGGCGCCTACGCCAACCTCTGGCGCGTGCAGGCCGGACTGCGCCGCGAAGCACCGCTGCTGGCCTGAACACAGGCAGGCATCCGCTGCCCCCTTGATACGGCACGACGGGGTGGGCGGGAATGTTGCAGCATGGACAACTCCTTCAGGGCCCCCTGCTGCCCCCTGACGATGGCGCCGAGCTCCGGTCCCCACGAACTGCCGCCGACGTCCCAGACGGAGTTGCTGGAGTTGCCCGTCGAGCGCCTCCAGCCCACCCAGCTCTGCCTCGGTCTGGCGGAGGTGCGGGCCCGGGCCTGTGATTTCCGCCTCGAATCCGCTGCCAGCCGCCGCCGTTACCTGCGCAGCCGCCCGGTGCCGGTCGCCGTCAGCAGCGCCGGTGAGCACTGGATGATCGATCGCCATCACCGGCTGCGGGCCCTGCTCGACGTCGACCCGGACGTGAGCGTGTTCTGTGCGGTGGTGCTGCGGCTGGAGGGCGCCAGCCGGGCCCACTGCCTCGAGGAGCTCAATCGCCGCGGCTGGCTCTATCTGCACGATGGCGAGGGGCGCGGTCCCCACCCGGCGGAGCGCCTGCCGAGGCGGCTGGAGGCACTCGACGACGACCCCTATCGCAGCCTCGTCTGGAAGCTGAAGCAGGAGGGGCTGATCCGCGCCCAACCGACCCTGCCCTTCCACGAGTTTCGCTGGGGCGCCTGGCTGCGTCAGCAGGCGCTGCCGCCGTTCAGTTCGATCGAGCTGGATCCGGCTCTGCCGGCGGCGCGGGAACTGGTGCGCCAACGCCGCGATCCTGGGAGCTGAGGTCACCAGCTCAGAAACTGACTGATACCGGCGGGCCTGGGAGGGAAATCCACCGCCAGGATGAAATAAGGTTTCAATATGAAGACATCGGCAGCGAAGCGCCAGAGATCCACAGCGGTTCCTTCGGCGCCTTCAGCCGGATACCCGAGCGCTCCGCCCCCCAAGCGCCGGTCCAGCGGATTGGGGCCGATCCTGCTCGCCGTGATGTTCGGGCTCGGCGGCGGCCTCGCCCTGGCGGTGCCCTTGGCCGATCTGATCAAGGGCAACACCACTGTGAAGCTGGAAGGCTTCCGCAATCCCTTCGGCAGCTGGGTTGACACCGATCGCGACCTGCTCGTGCTCGGCTCCGACGTGGGTGGTGGCAACACCGATGTGATCTTCACGCTGCGGGTGGAGAACGGCAAAACCCAGATCACCCAGGTGCCGCGAGACACCTACATCGATTCCGCCCGCTTCGGCCCGGTCAAGGCCAACGCTCTCTACGCCTACGGCGGCATCGAAGCCGCGAAGGAGGAGCTTTCTGAGCGCCTCGGTCGACCCATCGGCCACTACATCAAGGTGAATCTGAGCGCGATCCGCCGCATGGGCGATGTGCTCGGTGGCGTCGAGGTGGATGTGCCCAAGCGCATGTACTACGTCGACAACAGCCAGGGCCTCTACATCGACCTGCAGCCGGGCATGCAGACGCTCAAGGGCCGCGACCTGGAAGGCTTCCTGCGCTGGCGCCACGACGAGAACGGTGACATCGGCCGCATCGAGCGGCAGCAGCTGGTGCTGGCCGCGGTGTTTCGCAAGCTGATCCGGCCGGACAACCTGATGCGTCTGCCCACCCTGCTCTCCGCCGCCGGGGAGGATGTCAAGACCGATCTCGGGCCGATGCAGATCGGCGGCCTGATCACCGCCATGGCCTCCACCCAGCTCAGCACCGAGCGGCTCGGCGGCCGCCCGTTCGACCGCAACGGCATCAGCTACTGGGAAGCCGACTGGCCCAGCACCGCCGGCACCGCCAGCTCCTCCAAGGAGTCGTCGGACAACGGCCGCTACCGCTTCCTGTTCTGAGCCACGGCGCCAGGGTCGCCGCCACCTTCCAGCTACTGATCCTCAGCCTCCTGCCATCAGCCCTCAGCCGCCATGGACGGAGCCGGTACCGTGCCGGCAATGCGCCGCAGCGCTGCGATGGCTCCACTCTCCCCCCTGCTTCAGCAGAGCCTGCGCCTTGGCCTCGCCAGCCTGATCACCGCCGCGATCGCGCTCTGGAGCGATCGGATCGCGTTCGTGTGGTACCCGCTGCTGGCCGTGATCTTCGTCATCGATGACAACGACGAGCTGACCGTCAAAGCGGCCCTCGCCCGGGTGCTCGGCACCGCCAGCGGCGGTCTGGTGGCCTTTCTCGTGCACACGATCATGGGCGGCTGGCCCGCGGTGCTGGTGTCCCTGCTGCTGACCGTGCCCCTGCTGCGGCTGCTGGGCTGGCAAGGAGGGCTGTCCACCGCCGTGACGATCAGCCTGATGTTCCTGCTGATCCCCCACTACACCGCGCTCAACTGGGACTACGTGTTCAACCGCACGGTGGACACGTCCGTGGGAATCGTGGTGGCGCTGCTGACGGCCCTGCTGTTCTGGCCGAAGAACAGGCTGCAGCGCATCGGGGCCCTCGAGCGGCAGATCCACACCAGCCTGCAGACGCAGCTCGCTGCCCTCACGGCGTGGGCTCTGGGCAGGCAGGCACGCCCTGCACCGCTGTCCCGTGCCGAGTTCACCGCCCGCCTGCTCGCTCTCGAACAGCTGGTGCAGCAGGAGCAGGCGGGCCATGCACGGCACCTGCTGCGGCAGGCACGCTGGCGCCAGCGGCTGCTGATCTGGCAGACGATCCACCACCACTGGGTGCAGTTCGAACGGCTGCTCGGCCAGCTCCCCGCCGACCTGGCCGGCGAGCCAGCTGTCGCCGCGTTGGCATCGCAGCTGCAACGGGCGCTTCAGCAGCTGCAGGCGCCGGCGTCAGGCGACGGGCCGCTGCAGCTGCAGCCGGCCTCCAGGGAGCAGACCCTGCCCTCGCTGCTGCTGCTCTCGCTGGAGGAGGAACACAACCGGCTGCGGCGGGCGCTGCTGTCGCTGCAGTTCTGCGAGCGGAGCACCCTGCCCCGCACCGCCAGCTCCCGCCTGGAGCCGGCGCGATGAAGCTTCCGCCACGGCAGGAATGGCGCCTGGCCCTGGTGACCGGGCTGAGTACGGGCTTTGCGGTGCTGAGTCCGTTGCCGGATGGCTACTACATGCCGATGGCGATCACCGCCGTGATGGCCGGCAGCTACGGCGGCTCCTATGCACTGGGTCGCCAGCGGCTGCTGGGCAGCCTGATGGGGGTGGCCATCCTGTTGGTGTGCCAGAGCGGCCTGCGCCTGCCCTTGCCCCTGGCCCTCGGCATCGCCCTGACGCTCACCCGCCTGCTGGGCGGTGCGCTGGGTCTGCAGAGCGGCTACAAGGTGGCTGGCTTCATCGTGGTGATGGGCTGGCTGGTGCACAGTTCCAACCTCTCCAGCTGGATTCCGCTGCGCCTGGGCTGGACCTGCCTGGGAATCGTGGTGGGGTTGCTGGCCGTGCGCTGGATCTGGCCCAGCCGGGCGATCCAGCAGCAGAACGACGGCTGCCGGCGCCTGATGGGCACGATCGCAGCCGCCTTGCGCGAGGAAGGCCAGCGACTCGGCAGCCCGCTGGCCCCCGCCGCTTCCCCCGGCGAGCGGCGCCGGCGCCACCGGCAGGACCTGACCCAGCTGGTGGCCCTGCGGCAGGGGCGGCCGGCGGCGATCACGGAGCTGGGGCTCAACCCGGCCCGGCAGCCGCTGCATCACCTGTGGCAACTGTGCGATGCCACCTTTTCGCTGTTGCTTGGAACCCTCGACGGGCTGCGCAGCCTGCCGCCTCCACTGTTGTCACCGTCGGCGCTGGTGGAGCTGAGAATGGCGGAAGTGAGGCTGCTGGAGGCCATGGCCCAGCGGCTGGAGGGATGGCAGACCTGCCGCTTCGCGCAGGACGAACCGCTGCCGTCGCTGACGGCCAGCGGCAGGCAGGCAGGCTTGCAGAGCCAGGCACTGGCCCTGGCGGCCCTGCGCACCTGCCGCGAGCTGCTGCACAGCCCCGCCTTCGAGCAGGTGCCGAACGTGCGCCAGCGCCAGGTGGCCCGGCGCCTGATGCTGCTGGAGCAGGCAGCCGAGGGCCTCGAAACGATGGACCGGCGCTGGCAGGCGCTGCAGGCATGACCAGACTCCCTTCCAGGCCTGCGATCGCCACCAGGCTCGCCCTGAGCGTGACGTTGCTGGGGATCGCGCTGGAGCAGGGCCGCGGTGTGGCACTGGCAGCCGGGGCCGACCCTCATCACCACGCCGCTGCGCTGGAGCGCGCCTGGAGCCGCCTGGACGCCGAATTGCGCCTGCTGGACCAGCTGTTGCCCGGGCCGGAGGGCGGGGGAGCCGGCGGCGCCACCCCCGGTGAGACGCCACCGGCCCCACCCCCGCTAGCCCTGCCGATGGCGGCGCAGCTCAGCGATCAGCAGGTGCAGGCGCTCAGCCTGGAGCAGGCGGTGGTGATCGCGCTGGCCGAAAGTCCGCAGGTTCAGGCCCGGCGCCTGGAGGTGGCCGCAGCCCTGGCCCAGCTGCAAAGCCGCCTGGGCACCTACTGGCCCCGCATCGCCGCCGTGGGCGGGCTGGCCTACGACCAGACGGCGACGCGGTTCGGGGTGCCCGCCGGCAACGGCAGCCTTGCCCTCGGGCCCAACTTCGCCGCATCCGGGCTGCAGGCCGCCGATGGCTCGACCACCAATGGCCCCTTCTTCGTGCCCAGCGGTGCCACCGCCACCTTGAACCAGGGGGTGCGCCAGCTGAGCGGTGGCCTGGAGCTGGATCTGGCCGTGTTGGATTTCGCCCGCAGCCCCTTGATCCAGGCGGCCCGGGCGCGGCTGCGGCAGGCGCGGGCCACCTACGCCAACAGCCTGCGGCACCGGCAGCTGGAGGTGAGTGAGGCCTATTACGGCCTGCAGCGGGCCGACCAGCTGGTGCGCATCCGCGAAGCCGACCTGCGCAACGATGGCGTGATCCTGCAAGAGGTGCTGGCGCTCAAGCAGGCCGGGCTCGTGCCCCGGCTCGACCTGCTGCGCCGCCAGGCCTTCGAAGCCGAAAGCGAGGAACAGCTGATCCAGGCCCGCGCCGACCAGGCGGTGGCTCGGCGTCGGCTGGCCGTGCTGCTCAATCTGCCGGCCAACCTCACCCCACGCGCGGCGGACCCGATCCGGATCCAGTCCCGCTGGCCGTTCGGGCTGGAGGAGAGCCTGCTGGCCGCCTATCGCGACAACCCCGAGCTGGCGCTGGTGCTGGCCAGCCGCGACGCCCTGGCCAAGGACCGGCAGGCCCTGGCCGCCCAGCTGCTGCCCCGCCTGAGCCTGTTCGCCGCCGCGGCCGCCGGCAGCAGCCAGACCCAGCAGTGGAACATCAGCGGCGACTGCTGTGGCACGACGGTGATTCCCACCCAGAACAGCGCAGGCACGGACTGGTCGGTGGGGCTGGCCTTCCGCTGGCTGCTGTTCGACGGCGGCAGCACGGCCGCGGCGCTGCGCAGCCTGACGCAGCAGGAGCAGGCCGAGGCGCAGCGCTATGCCGCCTCACGCAACGACATCCGCCTGCGACTGGAGCAGGCCTTCTTCGAACATGGGGCCAGCCTGGGAAAACTGGCCTCCAGCCAGCGGGGGGTGCGCGCCAGCCTGGAGGCCTTTCGGGATGCCCGGCTCCGCTATCAGAGCGGTCTGGCCAACGAAGTCACCCTGTCGCTCACCCAGGACCGGCTGATCACCAGCCTGGTGCAGCGACTGGAGGCCACGGTGGCCGTGAACATCACCTACGCCCGACTGCTGCGGGAACTGCTGCCGATGCCCACCGACCCCGAGGCCGTCGTGCCGGTGCAGCTCAAGGTTCCAGAGGCCGGCCGTCGGCAACTGGGGCCGTGACGAGCCCGGGCAACGCGAAGCTCCGGATCAGCAGCCTGCGGCTGCGCCGCTCAACGCTCGCCGCTGGAGACGAAGCGCTCGATGCGGTACGCCAGCACCACCAGCAGCACCACCAACCAGAACCAGAGCTCCGGCGCATTGGCGTTGAGCAGCACCACCAGCAGCACCACTTCGGCCACCAGCCAGGGCAGCTCCCGCCGCAGCGGGCTGGATTCGCCGGTCGGCGGGGGCGGATTCGAAGTCATGGCAACGCCCCCGCGGTGGGGCTGGCCGCAGGGCTGGGGCGGTCTGAGGAGCTGGTGATGCTGGCCGGAGCGGCCGTCGGCGTCTTCTGAAGCGGTTTGTCGCTCTGGCGGAGGTCTCCGTCATCCCAGCGGCGATCGAAGCCGAACGTGCGGAAGCCGCCGGTGAGCGAGCGCAGGCCGGGCAGCAGATAGGAGATCGGGGTGCGCCATTCCACGTAGGCATGGCCCGTGACGGTGAGACCTTCCCGCACCGGGAACACACTGCTGCCCCGCGAGAGGGTCCAGCGGAAGCCATCGAGGCTGGCGGGGTCACGCTCCAGGCTGATCTCGGCGCGCATCACCGGCCCGCCTTCCACGAGGGAGCGGGCCAGCTGGGGGTTGCCGATCGTGGTGGAGATGTCCTCCTCGGTGGCGGGCAGCACATTGACCTGCCGGACCCGGCCCACGATGCCACCGAAGCGGCTGCGCTGGTCCCAGTCGGGCACGACCTCCACCGGCAGATCAGGGCGCAGGCGACGGGCATCGGCGGGAGGGAAGTAGGCCACAGCGATCAGTGGCTGGGAGCCGCTCCCACGCCCGATCGTGCCCAGCCGCTGGCCCACGGCCACGGTCTGCCCGGGGATCACCTGCAGATCCAGCACCTCCCCATCGCGATCGGCGTGCAGGCGGCCGTTGAAGGCCAGCTGCGCCTCGCTGACGCGAAGCTGACGGCGCAGATCATCGATGCGAAAACGCCGCTGCAGCGCCACGGTCTCCAGCTCGAGCTTCACCTGCTGAAAGGCGGTGAGCAGGTTCCGCTCTTCGATCGCCACCTGATCGAGGTTCACGGCCGTGGCGGTGAGGCCCTGCTCCACCGTCACCACTTCGGAGGAGAGCGGGGCCACCACCTCCCGCCGGCTCAGCCACTCCAGCTGGTTGAGCTTGGCGGCGTAGGTGTTCTTGAGGGCGCCGAAGCGGCTGCGGTCAGCGCCCAGCTTGGCGAGGGCGGTGGCAAGCGCCTGCCGTTCGGTGGCGAGGCGTTGGTCGTCGCGGGCGGTGAGCTGTTCGTTCTGACGTTCGAGCTCCCGCAGGTTGGCTCGCTGCTGTTCGATCTCCCGCTCCAGCACCGGCAGATAGAGCTCCACCAGCACTTGGCCGCGTCGCACCCGATCGCCCACGGCCACAAGCAGGCGCCGCACCTGGCCGCCGGCGCGGGCGTCGATCAGGCCGGCACTGCCGGGCAGCAGCAGCACCCCCTTGCCCATCACCTCGGTGGGCACACGCCAGAAGCAGGCCCAGAGCACCACCGCACCGACGACGCCGCCCAGACACCACGCCACCTTCCGCCGCGGAGGCATCCCCTTCCAATGGTCAGGCCGCAGCAGGTGCATGGCCGCCAGCTTGGTGGGTCACGGGGTTCCTGTCAGCCCCCGCCCGCCACGGGGGCGGCGCCGGGCAACGTGGCCAGGGCAGCCGGATCACCGGCGATGGCGGCCGCCAGCAGCGGCGCCAGGGCCGGCACCAACGCAAAGGGCCCACCGAAACCGGCGAACACCCACAGGCCAGGGTCACCCGCCACCGCTCCCACCAGGGGCAGGCCCGGATTCGTGAAGCTCACCGGCACCTGAACAAAGCGACCCGGCAGCTCCGCCAGTGCCGGCAGCAGCCCCGCAAACGCCTGGCGCAGGCACAGCTCGGTGTGGCGGGGGTCGGGGGGTGGGCCCAGGTCCGTGCCTGGGCCCACCAGGGAGCTCTGGCCCAGCAGCCAGCCCGTACCGCTCGGCGCCCAGCCCACATCCACGATCAGCTCAGGCGCCTGCAGCTGGGCGGAGCGGTCTTCCAGGCCCTGCCGCTGGCCCAGCAACGGCATCACGATGGCATCACCGGAGGGCAGCGCCAGCGGCAGGCGGTCCACCAGCAGTGCGCCGGCCCAGCTGAACCGCAGACGCTGCGGCAACGACGGCCAAAGCGAGCGGCAACCGGCTCCGGCAGCCAGAACCACCTGACGGGCCCACAAGGTGTCGCCCACACCACCGCTGGCCGCTTCCAAGCGCAGGCGCCAGCCAGAGCGCGTGGGCTCGATGGCCGACACCCGCTGGATGAGCCGCCGCACCCCGGCCGCGCGCAACGCCACGGGCAGGGCAACCGCAAGCACCCCCACATCGACCCTGGCGTAGCCGAGCCGCAGGGTGCCTCCAGCGCCGCTGGCCGCCGCAGCCACTGGAGACGCCGCGCCGGCTGCGCCCGTCAGCGGTGGGCCGTGCTGCAGCTGATCGGCTCCGAGGTGACGGCGGGCCAGACCCTCCACCTGCTGGAGCACCCCCTCCTGCCGCTGCCGCGCAGCGGCGTCAGCGGCGGCGGGCCAATGCAGCACCAGATCGCAGGGGCTCAGGCCCAGGGGGCCATGGCGCGCCTCCAAGCGGCGCCAGTGGGACGGAGCGGCGGCCATCCAGCTGTCGAGCGGGCCCGGAGGCCCGGCCCACCAGGGGATGCCGCCGTAGCTGAGCGGTGTGGCGGCAGGCCCCGCCCCGTCCACCACCGTCACCGGCAGACCCAGGCCCGCGAGTTCGAGGGCAAGGAGGCCACCGGCCAGCCCCGCACCGATGACCACCACCGGGCCGCCGGCTGCGGAACCTGGCAGGGCCGCAGCATCGTCCAGGACCGCAGCATCGTCGATGGGTCCAGCCCCCCGCATGAGCTCCGCTTCCACCCTGCTGCCGCCGGGCCGCCTCAGATCTGCAGGGTGAAGGAGGTGATCACGTTATGGAAGAGCTCCTTGACCTTGCCCCAGCGGGCCTCGTTGGTGCTCACCGCCAGGGTGTAGAGCCGACCCCGGTCAGCCACCACCGTGGCCAGTTCGTGGCGGTCGCGATCCGCCAGGTGCACCGCGTACTCCAGGTCGTAAAACGTATGGCCACCGTCCTGGCGCTCCACCGCCTCCACCAGTTCCGCCTCACGGCCGCTGCCGGCCGGCGCGATCACCACGCGCCGCAGCTTTTCACCCACCGCCACGGCGCTGCCGAGATCACTCAGGTCGTTGGTGGGATTCACATCGGAGATCACCAGGCTGAGTGTTTCATCGCTGTTGATCAGGTCGTGGAACACCACCTGGGGGCCATCGCTCACCACCACGCGCGTCCAGCCTGTGGGATAGAGGAAGGCATAACGGCCATCGGGGCTCTGGAAGGCGTTCAGCCCGGCGGCCGCGGCGCTGCAGCCCGCCAGCCCACCACCAGCGATCAAGGCCCCGAGCAGCACGGCCAGCAGGCGGCTGAACCAGGGCCGGAGATCCGGCTGAAGAAAGCGGAGAGGCATGGCGGCAAGGGCGGCGGGATGGGGGAGCACCGGCGCCATTCTGTCGGCCGGCAGGCCGGGAGCTCTTGGCAGCGTCTTTAGATTCGGGGTCTTCGCGTCAGTTCTCTGAGCGGCTTCACCCGTCCCCTGGCCCGGCTGATCGACCAGTTCGAGCGCCTGCCGGGCATCGGCCCCCGCACCGCCCAGCGCTTAGCCCTGCATCTGCTGCGCCAGCCGGAAGAACAGATCCGCGCCTTCGCCGATGCCCTGCTCGCCGCCCGCAGCCAGGTGGGCCAGTGCCAGCGCTGCTTCCACCTCTCCGCCGAAGCCCTCTGTGAGATCTGCCTCCAGCCGGAGCGCCAGACCGGGCTGCTGTGCGTGGTGGCCGATTCCCGTGATCTGCTGGCAATCGAGCGCACCCGCGAATACAAAGGCAGCTACCACGTGCTCGGTGGCCTGATCTCGCCGATGGATGGCATCGGACCGGAGCTGCTGCACGTGCAACCGCTGGTGAACCGGGTGGATCAGGAAGGCATCAGCGAAGTGATCCTGGCGCTCACACCGAGTGTGGAGGGGGACACCACAAGCCTCTATCTGGCCCGCCTGCTGCGTCCGTTCACCAGCGTGAGCCGGATCGCCTACGGCCTGCCGGTGGGCAGCGAACTGGAATACGCCGATGAAGTGACCCTGGCCCGGGCGATGGAAGGCCGGCGGCGGATGGACGGATGAACGGCAGGCGGCGGATGGGCGCAACGCGCTCGATAGCCTGACGGTCATGGGTTCCCGCAGCCGTTACAGCGTCATCCCTCCGGCCGAGCGGCTGCCACCCTGGCTGCGGCGCCCGCTGGGCAACGCCTCCGAGCTGGAGCGGGTGCAGGCGGTGGTGAAGCAGGAGCGGCTGCACACGATCTGCGAAGAGGGGCGCTGCCCCAACCGGGGCGAGTGTTATGCGGCAGGAACAGCCACCTTTCTGCTGGGGGGCCCGATCTGCACCCGCTCCTGCGCCTTCTGCCAGGTGGAGAAAGGCCAGGCCCCTCTGCCGATCGATCCGGCCGAGGCCGAGCGGGTGGCGCAGGCGGTGGAGCGCATGGGCCTGCGCTACGTGGTGCTCACCGCCGTGGCCCGCGACGATCAGGCCGATCACGGCGCTTCCCTGTTCACCGCCACCATGGCCGCGATCCGGCGGCACAACCCACTGATCGCGATCGAAGTGCTCACGCCCGATTTCTGGGGTGGGCACCGGCAGGAGGCCAACGGCCGGGCCGCCCAGCGGCACCGCCTGCAGCAGGTGCTGGCCGCCGGGCCCGTGTGCTTCAACCACAACCTCGAGACGGTGGAGCGGCTGCAGGGGGAAGTGCGGCGGGGCGCCACCTATGCCCGCTCCTTGAACCTGCTGGCGGCGGCGCGGGAGCTGGCGCCACAGATCCCAACCAAATCAGGGTTGATGCTGGGGCTGGGCGAATCCAGTGAGGAGGTGGTGGCCACCCTGCGCGACCTCAGGGCCGTGGGCTGCCAACGCCTGACGCTGGGGCAGTACCTGCGCCCTTCCCTGGCCCACCTGCCGGTGGCGCGCTACTGGACTCCGGCGGAATTCGAGCAGCTGGGGGCGATCGCCACCACCCTGGGCTTCGCTCAGGTGCGCAGCGGGCCGCTGGTGCGCAGCAGCTACCACGCTGCCGGCTGAGCCGGCGGGTCATTGCGGCATCAGCTGGCAGGAGCGTTTGGTCTGACGGGCGCGGTTGAGGGCGATCTCAGCACGGGCAAGCAGTTCGCTGGCCTGGGCATCTTCTGGTTCGAGCAGCGGCCAATGGGTTTCGATTCCAACGCTGGCGCTCATGAACGGATCGAGAGCGGGGGGATGGGCGATCCTCAGGCCCTGGATCTCCACCACCAACTCAGCGGCAAGGCGCTCGGTTTCCGCACCGGTGACCGAAGGCAAGAGGATGGCAAAGGCATCCGCACCGACTCGTGCCAGCAAGGGGTTGTCGGCGCCCAGTCGCCGGGTGAGCAGCCTGGCGATCGCCTGCAGGCTGTCGTCGGCACAGAAATGGCCGAAGGTGTCGTTGTAGGCGCCGAAATCATCGAGATCCAGGATCACCAGGGAGAACGGATCACCGGTAACGCGCGACAAGGCAATCTGTTGACTCAGCTGCTGCTCGAAGCTGCCACGGTTGGAGAGTGCCGTGAGCGGATCCCGCCATCCCCACTGGCGGCCTTCATGGCCCACGCAGGCCAGGACGGTGGGAACCATGGTGCCCACCAGGCGTTTGAGCGCCGCCAGCTCCCACAACAGAAACCCGCCGGGCCGCTGGGTGGCCATCGTGAGAATCAGCTCATGGCTGCCATCACTGCCAAGGGGCACGGCGATGTAGTCGGTGTAACGCTCACGGCGCATATCTCTGGCCAGTGCATAGGGGATATCATCGGGCTTGAGGTTTTCCAGCAGCAGACGTTCGGGGGCTTTCTTCTCACACACCGCATGCAGCACGCTGGTGCGGTGATCCATGCCGGCAAAGAACTCACTGCCCCGGAAGAAGGAACGCACCACCTCCGGGTTCTCCACATCCCACCAATACTGAATGCCACCCTGGCCGGTTTCGATCGGAACCAGCGCCAGAGCAATGCGGTGCAGCGGGAAGCCGGCGGCCACCAGATGCCTGACGCCGTGCTGGAGAAGATCAGCTGGATTGCGATAAGGAGGTGGAAAGGTTTGATCGGCCTCCACCCAGATGGCCTTCAACGCACGGATGGCCTTGAGCTGCAGCTGATGGCGCCTTGAGGAGCCGGAGCCAATCATGGGAACGGCCGACAACTCTTGGTGATCATCGAACAGGGGGAAGGGTTCAAACATCAGATGCAGTCGGCAAGCATTTCAGAGCGCGACTGAATCAGCGCAAGGGTGTTGGGAGCATTCAGAGGGCGTCCGACTAGATATCCCTGAATATAATCACAGCCAAGTTTCCGGAGCACGTCCAACTGCTCCTGCCGCTCCACCCCCTCCGCGATCGCATGAAGGCCCAGCGCCTTGGCCATGCTGATCACCGCTTTAACGATTACTTCGTCCTCTTGGTTGCTGCCCAATCCTTCGATGAAGGATTTATCAATCTTCAGAACCTCAACCGGCAGACGCTTGAGATATCGCATGGAGGTGTATCCTGAGCCAAAGTCGTCGATGGCCAGGTTGGCCCCTAAGGCCTTGATCTGCCGGAAGGCTCGAAGGGTTGCATCAACATCTTCGATCAGCATCGTTTCGGTGATTTCGATGTAGAGGCGGTCCGCTGGAAAGTTCGATTCGAACAGCGCCATGGCGATCTGCTTTGGCGTGCCTGGATCCAGCAGACTGCGGACAGACAGATTCACCGAAAGGCCTAATTTCTGATCTGGACAGACCGCATGCCAACGAGCCATATGCTTGCAGGCCTGCTGAAGCACGATTGAATCGATCTGCACGATCAGCCCACTTTCTTCGGCCACTGGAATGAATTCGCTGGGAGAGATCAGGCCGTGCATCGGGTGCTGCCAACGGGCCAAGGATTCGAAGCCGAGAATCCGATGGTCGTGAACATCAAAGATCGGCTGGTAATAGGAGGTGATTTCGCCAGCTGCAAGCGCTCTTCGGAGATCCTGTTCCAAAGTGGCTGCCTTGAGGGCGGTGTTTCTCATCTGCTGATCGAAGTAAGCCAGGCAGCCCCGCCCGCTGGCCTTCGCTTTGTACATTGCCATATCGGCATTTTCAATCAGCACTTCAGCGGTGTCCCTGCCATTGGCGATCGCCACACCAATCGAGGCCGAATGACTGAGCAACTTGCTGCCGATCGTCATCGGCCGGCCAATCAGATCGATGATACGTGCCCCAAGAGCCTGAACCGATTCTTGAGAAGAACTTGAGCTGACGATGATGAACTCATCGCCGGAAAGACGCCCCACAAGATCACCGGAACGCACACATTGCCGCAGGCACTTGGCCACCGTGATCAGAAAACGATCTCCAGTGGTGTGGCCATGGGCATCGTTGATCAACTTAAATCGGTCAATGTCGATAAAAAGAACCGCCAATGATCCCTTACTGCCACCGCTGCGCAGGTTCGATTCCAGGCTGAGCGCCAGCTGGCTGAGCACGCGGCTGCGGTTCGGGAGCCCCGTCAGCAGGTCGTAGCTCGATTGATCCATGGCTGCACGGGTGGCGGATCGCTCCGCCAGCATCGACTTGCTGACCTGTGCACACAACTGCAGGCTCTGGGCCATGGCCTCGAGCAGCCAGCGCTCCTGAAGGTCGAAGGGAGTCTGATAGCGAGCAATCAGCAACACATCCAGGCCTGAAAGCAGGCACCAGTGAACCTGCCGCAGCCCCGTAGCCAAGCGCACTTCCGTGGGACGGTCCGCCGCAACCCGCAACAGCAGGGCCTGATCTTCCGCGCTCAGACCCACCGAGCAACGGAAGGATTGGTTGGTGATTAGGGCCGCTACATCGGCTTTGAGCGCCAGCGCCAGCTGGTCAACCACTTCATTTGTGGTGGATGGGTCCTCAATGGAAAAAGCAGCAAGGATGGCAGCATGGGCCCTCAACGACCAGGGGATACCCGTGGAGGTGTGCTCGCTCTCGCTCCTCATGGGATCACTGCATAGGGAGGGGCCCATGGGCACAAGCAGCTCGGACTTGAACGCCAGGCCCCTACGGCATCAACCGAGCCAGCGGGTGAGCGGAGCTGGAGGCGAGAAGAGGACACGGCATCACCATGGAAGTTGTTGGAGGAGTAGCTCGGTGAAGCTGCGGACCCTCTGAGAAGGTGGCTGCTAATGAGGGGAAAGCGGTGCAGGCAGCCTTGAATCACTCCAGCTTCATTCCAGGTTCATTGATAAGAATCTGAGCTTATCCATTGCCGTCCCGCCGGCCCGGTGCGCATTGCAACAGACTAATCGCAGGATCCTCAACGACTGACACACCCAGGCGTGGCCATTCCCGCAGGCCCCGTGCCAGCCGATCGAGACCTTCGGCCAGCACTCCCGCAGAGGTGGCGAAGCAGAGGCGTATGTGGCCCGCTGCCCCTGCCCCGAACCAGCGGGGGCTGCCGGGCACCACGGCCAGCCGATGCCGCTGCAGCAGCCACTCTGTCAGGGGCTCCACACCCCTCTCCCCGCCCGGCACCCGCACGAGCGCCACGTAGGTGGCATCGGGCGTTTCCACTTCAACGCCGGGCATGGCCCGCAGCAGCGTGATGGCCTGATTGCGGCGCTCCAGCAGATGCTGCTGGAAGGCCTGCAACCAGCGCAGCCCCTCCGGGGAATAGGCCGCCTCCGCCGCCACCTGGCTGAGGGTGGCCACCCCTGCCACCGTGGCGGGCTGCTCACTGGCCGCCAGCATGCGGGCACAGGCCTCGGCATCGGCCATGGCCACATAGCCCACCCGCAGGCCTGCCAGGGCAAAGGATTTCGAGAAGCCATGCACCACGGCACCCTGGGCCGCCAGGGCCGGCTCAAGCGCCAGCCAGCTGGTGAACACCGCCGGCGGGTACACCACCTCGCTCCAGATCTCATCGCTGAGCACGCGAATGCCGCGCTCCAGGCAGAAACGGCCGAGTGCCTCAAGCTCATCGCGCCGGAAGCAGCGGCCCAGCGGGTTGTGGGGGTTGCAGAGGCAGAACAGGCGCGTGCGCGGGCTGATCAGCCTGTCGAGCGCCTCAAGATCAAGTGGAGCATGGCGGTCGAGGCTCCAGAACAGCGGCGTGGCCCCCGCGGCGCGCACGGTGTGGGCAAAGAGGAAATCCGCCGGATCCCACACCACCGCCTCATCCCCCGGGCGGAGCCACTGGAGGGCCACCATGGCCAGGCCCGCGGCGGCGCTGTCCACGGCGATCACCCCAGCCGCGCTCACATCGGCCCCACGCTCCTGGCGCAGGTAGGTGGCCACGGCGGCGCGGAAGGAGGGCAGCCCCCCCGCCGGGCCATAGCTGAACACTCCGCCGCTGGCGTAGCGGATCACGGCCTCCCTGATCACCGGTGCTGCGGGAAAGTCGGGATCGGCGGCGGTGAGCGGAATCACCCCTTCGGCCTGCTCCGCCCAGCGCATGTTGTAGGCCCGCTCACGCAGCAGTTCGAAAGGAACGGCGTCATCGTCGAAACGGACGCCTTCAGCCCCATTCATTTCGCCAGTGGCAAAGACGTACTCTCCACCTCGGCCGGGGGACGCACGAACTGAGCCGCCATCGTGCGCCCAGCGTGCAGGTAGCGCTTCAGCGACGGATGGCGCTGGTGGTGGTAGGTGCTCAGGGCCCGGTTGAGATCCATAGGCAGCCGGCAGGCCAGCAGCTGCTCGGAGAGGCAGACCGCATCCTCCAGCGCCGTATTCGCGCCCTGGCTGGTGAAGGGCAGCAACGGATGGGCCGCGTCGCCCGCCAGCACCAGGTTGCCCCGTGCCAGACGGGGCGGGGGATCGATGTCGAGCGGCTGCCAGAGATGGGGCAGGGAGGGATGGGTGGCCTCGATCGTTTCACGCACGAACTGCGGAAAGCTGCGCAGGTGGGTGTCGAGGAAGGAGGAGATGGCGCCAGGCGCCGGGGGCGCGAAACGGTGGCTGTCGAACTGCACGAACCAGATCACCCGCCCCTTGGCCAGGGGCACCAGCCCCACCGCAAACCCGCCGCTGGGATCGAGCACCTTGACGAAGCGGTGGCCCAGGGTGGCCGCCACCGCCGGCAGATGGACACAGGCGACGATCTCGTTGACCCGGGCGCGGCGCGGCGGCACCGAGGGGCGATCGGCGGTGAGGTGGGCACGGCAGCGGGAGTTGACCCCATCAGCGCCCACGAACACATCAGCGCTGTGGCGCACCAGCGTGGCCTGACCGCCGCAGGCGAAGGAGGCCGAGAGCATGCGGTCGCGGTCGTGCTCGAAGGCTTCAAAGCGGTGATTGAACTGAATCACCCCGCGGGGCAGTCCGTCAGCCAGTGCCCGCAGCAGCGAGGGGCGGTCGACCGCGATGGTGTGGGTGACGGGGTGCTGGGCAATCGAGCGCCCGCAGGAGGAAAGTATCGAGACCCGCTCAAGCGCATGGCCGATACCACTGGCCAACACATCAATGCCGAGCGACTGCAGGGCGCGCTGGCCGTTCTCCAGCACAAGGAAGCCGAAGCCCTGGCGGTCCATGGTGGTGGAGCGCTCGAACACGTTGATCCGCTCACCGCCGCCGGCGCCGCCGCGGCAGAGGGAGCGGGCCAGTGCCAGACCAGCCACACCGCCGCCGATGACGGCCACCTTCATCTCAGAAAGACCCAGCGGCCCCATCGACCTTCGCTCCAGTGATTCAGAACTGTGAAACCAGATCTTCTCGCGAGCAGGTGAAGAAGCGTGCATCAAAGAACACGTTCGCACTGCATGTATGGGCCACCAAGACAACTTCAAACCTCAACATCATTGGAGCAGAATGTGAGCATGGCAAGATTTTCATGAGAGACGCTTGAGCTCGCCACTTGCGCCTACCTGCTTCATCTGCGGCCTGATCATCTGCTCCCCAGGGGCAGTGAGCCCTTCGCTGGCCGTGGGGTCTCACAGGAGATCTGGTGGATTCCTGGCAACCAGCCCGCTCCAACCACCATTTGTGTTACCAGAGCGGTTGCAATCCGTGCCAGATGCGGTGCCAGTTCACATCCTTTGTTCCGGATTCACCCACCAACACCATCAGCAAGCCTCTTGGGTGCACCCGCCACGCCTCACGGACCAGTCGCTCAGCGGACCGGAGGCGGACAGGTGATCGCTGAAGCAAAAGCGGACAGGCGGCATCAGCGGCAAAGGGGAAATCATTCGGAAGAAACTCGCTGACCACATGCGAATCATCGGTGCGCCCTTGTGCCCAACACTCGCTTGCCACAGGGCAACGCGCTGGCCAACCATTCACGACAAACCCTGTCAGCCGTTGCAGAGCCCTCCCAACGCCCTGTAAGGATTGGATGGCGATGCATCCAACACCCGCACAGTGTCGTCAGATCGCCTGCAAGGAAGCAACCTTGCGGGAGTCACACGCGGCATCACGCCAGAGGCTTCTTCCATGACCATCACCATCGGCATCAACGGATTCGGGCGAATTGGCAGGCTTGTGTTTCGCCGTGCCTTTGAAACCGAAGACATCTGTGTTGTCGGCATCAACGATTTGATGGATATCGATTATATCGCCTACATGCTCCGCTACGACTCCACCCATGGTCGCTTCAAGGGGGATGTGGAGATCGACGGCAACAACCTGATTGTGAACGGCCACCCGGTACGGGTCAGCGCCGAGCGGGATCCGAAAGCCCTGGCCTGGGGGGCGGTGGGGGCCGAGGTGGTGCTGGAGGCCACCGGCCTGTTTCTCACCGATGCCACGGCCAGGGCCCACATCGAAGCCGGCGCGCGCAAGGTGGTGCTCTCCGCTCCCTCGAAAGACGACACCCCGATGTTCGTGATGGGGGTCAATCACACCAGCTACGCCGGTCAGGACATCGTCTCCAATGCCTCGTGCACCACGAACTGCCTGGCACCGATCGCCAAGGTGCTGCACGACAGCTTCGGCATCAGCTCCGGCCTGATGACCACCGTGCATGCCACCACGGCCACCCAGAAAACCGTGGACGGCCCTTCCGTCAAAGACTGGCGCGGCGGGCGAGGTGCCGGGCAGAACATCATCCCGTCCTCCACCGGAGCGGCCCGGGCGGTGGGCAAGGTGATTCCAGCCCTGAACGGCAAGCTCACCGGCATGGCCTTCCGGGTGCCCACCCCCGATGTGTCCGTGGTGGATCTCACCGTGAATCTGTCCACCCCCACCACCTACGACGCCATCAAAGAGGCGATGCGGACGGCGGCGGAAGGGCCGATGCAAGGGGTGCTGGGGTACACCGAGGATGAGGTGGTGTCAGCGGATTTCGTGGGCGAAACCTGCACCTCGGTGTTCGATGCCAATGCGGGCATCGCCCTCACCGACACCTTCGTGAAAGTGGTGGCCTGGTACGACAACGAATGGGGCTACTCCTGCAAATGCGTAGACCTCATCCGTCACATCGCCAGCCGCTGAGCCAGGCGGGCGGATCGCCGCAGCCCTTCCTCGCAACGGCCTGACATCAACAGGCCGGAGCCGCCCCACACCAGCCGCAGGGGCAGGTCGCCCACGCCGGCGGCCAGCTCCCGCTGGGGCGTGAAGCCGAGGCGGCGAAAATACCGCACCAGGCGGCGATGTTGGCGTTCCTCATCGCGGATCGCCAACAGGCGGGCGCGCCGGCAGGGGGTGGCCTCCAGCGCCCAGGCGAACGTGGCCGCCCAGATCAGCGGGCCCACCGCCGGCGGTGCCTGCACCACACGCATGGTGTCGAGCTGCAGACCGGCGGCGGTGGGCAGCGCCCAGCCCTTGAGCTCACCGACCAGCGCAGGCGGGCCCTCCGGCCGGATGCAGGCCACCCCCACCCGCAGCGTCCACACCCCCAGGCGCCGGTCCACCTGCAGGCGCAGCAGCAGGCCCTTGGCCGCCGCCCAGCGCTCCAGGTCGTCCAGCGACGGCAGTGGTTCGAGGGAAGGCGCCGCGCTGCTCATGCCGCTTGCCGCACTGCCGTGCGCGGTGAGGCCGCCAGCTGAAGATCCAATGGCTCCGCCGCCACCACCGCGTCGAGGGCCAGCGGGCCGTGGATGTGGGGGAACAGCTCCGCGCTGCCGGCTGAGGACTCCAGCCGCAGCGGCACCGTGAGCCGAGCGGGATCGATCGAGAGCAGCACCAGTTCGGGGCCATCGGCGTAGAAGCGGGCCCGGGTGGCCGCCAGCTGATGGGCGAAGCACGCATGGATGAAGCCCACCTGCTGCAGGCTGAGGCCGCGGGTGGAGCGGCGGTAGACGCCCGCACGGCAGGCGTCCTGCCAGTCGGCAGCCAGGGCCAGGTGATGAACCAGACGCCCGGCAGGGAAGGGTCGGCCAGGAGCGTCGTCGCTCCAGGGCTCCTGCGGGGCCATCACCGCCGCCAGGGGGGCGCTGGCGAGGAAGCGGCCCAGCCAGGCCTGCAGCGCCGCCAGGCCCGGCAGGGCATCGAACCCCGCAGGATCCGCCAGGCGGAACTGGCGCACGAAGGGCAGCAGAGCCAGATCGGCCAGCGATGGCCTGGGCCCGAGCAGCCAGGCGACCCCATCAGCACCGGCGGCCTGCTCCAGCCGCCGGTTCCAGTCGCCGAGCACCTGCAGGGCCGCCTCGTGGTGGACCAGCGGATCGGCTTCAGGGTGGCGGCTGGCGTACTTGTAGCGATCCAGGTGGTGCTTGAACACCTCGTCGTTGCAGCGGATCAGCGCGGCCATCTCCCGTTGCGCCTCCGCCGCAGGCGCAGCAGCCGCAGCGAAGCCGGGGGTACCGCCACGGCGCAACAGCCAGTCGTCGGGATCATGCTGGTGCAGCATCAAGGCCATGATCTCCAGGCTCTGCTCGATCACCCGGCCATCCGGCAGCACCAGCACCGGCACCGTGCCCTTGGGTGAGGCCTGAAGCAGCTCCAGCGGCTTGGCCGCCAGCCGCACTTCACGCAGCTCCACCAGCAGGCCGGCCCGCTCGATCGCCAGCCGCGCCCGGATCGCATAGGGGCAGCGGCGGAAGCTGTAGAGCACCGGCAGGCCGCAATTCATGGGCAGGGGGAGCCGCCCGCCCTGGCCCCGATGTGCCGGCCCCCGCGGCTGGCGGCCAGCGTGCTCTGCCGCTGGCGCTCGGCGAAGCGGGCGCGGTCGGCGTCGCTGAAGCGATCGCGGCAGTGACGGCAGCTCACCCCCTGCACGTAGCTGTCGAGCTGGCGATCCGCAGGCGAAAGCGGCAGACCACAGGCGTGGCAGAGGCTGAAGCCACCGGGTTCAAGCCGGTGATTCAGAGCCACCCGCTGGTCGAACACGTAGCACTCACCCTGCCAGTGGCTCTGCTCGGTCGGCACCTCCTCCAGATAGCGCAGGATGCCCCCCTGCAGGTGGTGCACCCCCTCGAAGCCCTGCTGTCGCAGGTAGGCGGTGGCCTTCTCGCAGCGGATGCCGCCGGTGCAGAACAGGGCCAGACGCTCCGGGCGGCGGGCCTCCACCAGGGGAGCCAGCTGCTGATCCACCCAGAGGGGGAACTCCCGGAAGCTCTCCAGACCCGGATCGATCGCCCCGGTGAAGCTGCCGAGCGCCACTTCATAGCTGTTGCGGGTGTCGATCACCAGCGTGGTGGGATCGGCGATCAGCTCCTGCCATGCCTGGGGCAGGACGGGGGTGCCGGGCCTGGAGGCCGGCGTGGCCGTTTCCTCTGCGGGCGGGGGCGTCAGCTGCACCGCAGCGCAGCCCATCGTGACGATTTCGCGCTTCAGCCGCACCTTGAGGCGATGAAAGGCCTGCGCCCCACACCAGGAGGTTCTGGCCTCCAGACCGGCCAGGCCGGATTGGCAGCGCAGCAGCTCCAGCAGCGTTTCCACACCGGCGGCGCTGCCGCAGATGGTGCCGTTCACCCCTTCAGCCGCCACCAGCACCGTGCCCCGCAGCTCCGCCGCCTGGCCGACCTGCAGCAATTGCCGGCGCAGTTCAGCGGGCTGGGGGATGGGGGTGAATCGGTAGAAGGCCGCCACCCGGAACGGCAGCGCAGACTCAGCCAGGAGCCACCACCCGGCCGGCGGCCTGCTCGGATTCCCCAACCGACGGCTCGCTCCACTGGGCGCGCACACCGGCCGCCGCCAGCAGGGCACGATCGGCCTCCACATCAGGGTTGCCGGTGGTGAGCAGGGTGTCACCGTAAAAGATCGAATCGGCGCCGGCCTGCAGGCAAAGAATCTGCGCCTCGCGGCTCAGCGCTGTGCGACCGGCACTCAGCCGCACCCGGCTGTGGGGCATGAGGATGCGGGCGGTGGCCACCATGCGCACCAGGTCGAGCGGATCCAGCGGCGGCTGCTCTTCCAGTGGGGTGCCCTCCACCGCCACCAGCCCGTTGATCGGCACGCTCTCGGGATGGGGATCAAGGCTGGCGAGCACCTGCAGCAGGCCGGCCCGGTCGTTGCTGGTTTCCCCCATGCCGATGATGCCGCCGCAGCAGAGGGTGATCCCGGCTCGGCGCACCCGCTCCAGCGTTTCCAGCCGCTCCTGGTAGGTGCGGGTGGTGATGATCCGGTGGTAGTGCTCCGGGCTGGTGTCGAGGTTGTGGTTGTAGGCGGTGAGGCCCGCCTCGGCCAGCCGGGCGGCCTGAGTGTCGGTGAGCATGCCGGCGGTGACACAGGCCTCCAGGCCCAGCTCCCGCACCCCGCGCACCATGGCGAGCATGGCCTCGAACGGCGCACCCTCGCGGATCTCCCGCCAGGCCCAGCCCATGCAGAAGCGGTCGGCACCGGCCTCCTTCGCCGCCCGGGCCCGGGCGAGCACCGGCTCCACATCGCGCTCCGGCTGGCCGGTCACATCGGCGCTGTGGTGCATCGACTGGGGGCAATAGGCGCAGTCCTCCTCACAGCCGCCGGTCTTCACGCTCAGCAGTGAGGCCAGCTGCACGTGATAGCCGGGGTTGGCGCTGCGATGCACCTGCTGGGCGCGCCAGAGCAACTCCATCAGCGGGGCTTCCAGCAACGCCTGAATCTCGTCCCGGCTCCAGTCGTGGCGAACGAAGACCGGCGTGGCGTCAGGCGCGGCTTCGGACGCGGATGTGGCTGCGGAGGCTTCGGCCGCAAGGGCGGTGCCGCTGGAGAGGGTGGGGGAAGCGATCAAGGCGGCAGGGGAAGGGGGAAGGATCAGGCGGTGAGCGGTGCGACGCCACCGAAGCGCCGCTGGCGGTTCTGATAATCGCCGAGGGCCCGCAGCAGGGCGTCTTCGTTGAAGTCGGGCCAGAGCACATCGGTGATGTGGATCTCGGCGTAGGCGAGCTGCCAGAGCAGGAAGTTGCTGATCCGGTATTCGCCGCTGGTGCGGATCAGCAGATCCGGATCCACCTCATCGGCGGTCTGCAGTTCGGCGGCGAAGGACTGCTCGTCGATGCTGGCCGGATCAAGCTCGCCGCGGGCCACCTGATCGGCCAGACGCCGCGCCGCCTGCACCAGCTCGCTGCGGCCGCCGTAATTGGTGCACACGTTGAAGTGAATACCGGTGTTCTCAGCCGTGCGGCGCGTGGCCGAGGCGATCAGTTCCTGCAGCCCATGGGGCAGTTGCTCGAGATCGCCAAGGAAGCGGATGCGCACCTGTTCGCGGTCAAGGGCCTCCAGTTCGCGGGCCAGCACCCGTTCGAACAGGGTCATCAGGAAGCTCACCTCCTCGCCGGGGCGGTTCCAGTTCTCGGTGGAGAAGGCATAGGCCGTGAGCGCACCGATGCCCCAGTCGCTGCAGAGGCGCAGGGTGCGCTTCAGGGCTTCAACGCCCTCGCGGTGCCCCATCACCCGCGGCAGGTTGCGCTGGCGGGCCCAGCGGCCGTTGCCGTCCATGATCACCGCCACGTGGGCCGGCAGGCGGCTGGGATCCAGCACGGACGGCACGGCCCTCAAGGGCTGCGGATTCGCCTGGATCAGGGGAGTGGTCGCCGGGGAGCGACTCATGCGCGTGACTCTGGCGTGTCCTTCGACACGCTACGACCCGTGGGCAGCGCCACCACCGAGCCATGGCCGGACTTCGGCGTGGGCTTGGTGGTGGGCTGGGCCAGGGCGAGGCTGAGCAGCTCGCGCAGCCGGCTGCTGGTGATCGGTCGCTCCAGCCGGCCATGGCGCGCCAGTGACAGGGTGCCCGTTTCCTCGGACACCACGATGCAGAGGCAGCGGTCGAAACGCTCAGTGATGCCAAGGGCCGCCAGGTGGCGGGTGCCATAGCGGGTGAGGCCCTGGCGGGACAAGGGCAGGATCACCCCCGCCGAAAGGATGCGGTTGCCGCGCACCAGCAGGGCGCCGTCGTGGAGCGGGGTGTCGGCCGCAAACAGATTGAGGATCAGATCCACCGAGAGCACCGCATCGATGGCGATGCCGGGATTGAGGAAGTCTTCGGGACGGAGATCACTGCCGAGATCCACAAGCATCAGTGCACCACGGCGATGCTGCGACAAGCAGCCCGCCGCTTCGGTGAGCACCGCCACAGAACCTGACACCGCCGCATCAGCCGCCTGGCTGCCGAGCAGCACATCGAGCCGGCCGGTGCCGAGCAGCTCCATCAGGCGCCGCAGCTCCCCCTGCCAGAGGATCGCCAGCGCCAGACTGCACCCCAGCACCACTGCTTCCAGCAGGCGTGTGGTGAGCGGCAGCACGGCGATGCGCTGGACCACCCACACCAGCGCCACGAGGAACAGCCAGCCACGCAGCAGCCACAGGGTGCGCGGCTCCCGCACCCTCGCCAGCAGCAGCACCCCCAGCGAGGAGGCCAGCACGATGTCGAGGATCAGGCGCACGTCGAGGAGCTTCAGCCAGATCACCCGCAGCCCCCAGCCAATCTGGGCTCAGGGTACCGGCGTCAACCGCTCCGGCAGGACGTCGTAGCGCAGCAGCTCGTCCGGTCGCTCCCGCCGCTGTACCAGTTCGGCCCGCCCCCCCTGCACAAGAACGGCGGCAGGGCGGGGGATGCGGTTGTAGTTGGAGGCCATCGAAGCGTTGTAGGCGCCAGTGGCGAGCACCACCAGCACGTCGCCGGGGGCGGAGGCGGGCAGGGCCAGCTCCTTGAGCAGCACGTCGCCGGATTCGCAGTGCTTGCCGGCCAGCGTGACCGTTTCCTCAGCGGCGCCGGCAGGCCGATCGGCCAGCACGGCGGTGTAGGCCGACTGATAAGTGATCGGCCGCGGGTTGTCGCTCATGCCCCCATCCACCGACACGTAGGTGCGAATGCCGGGGATCTCCTTGCGGCTGCCGATCGTGTACAGAGTGAGGCCGGCGGTGGCCACCAGGGAACGGCCCGGCTCGCACAACAGCCGCGGCAGCTCCAGATCCCGCTCCAGGCAGGCGGCCGCCACGGCCTGGGCCACGCCCTGCACCCAGGCCTGAATCGTCGGGGGATCGTCGCTGACCACGTAGCGGATGCCCAGGCCCCCGCCCACGTTCAGATCGGTGCAGGGGTGGCCGAGCGAACGGGCCAGAGCCAACGCGTCGGCCATCACGCCCGCCAGGTCGCGGTGGGGCTGCAGCTCGAAGATCTGAGAACCGATGTGAGCATGCAGGCCGGTGAGGCGGGCCCAGGGGCATTCCGCCAGCTGGCGCAGCACCTGCTCGAGCTGATCGGGGTCGAAGCCGAACTTGCTGTCGAGGTGGCCGGTGCGGATGTACTCGTGGGTGTGGCACTCGATGCCGGGCGTGAACCGCAGCATCAGGGAAGCCGGCCGCTCCGCGGTGGCGATCGTGGCGAGCAGCTCCAGATCGCGCCAGTTGTCGGCCACCACGGTGACCCCGTGCTCCACCGCCAGCGCCAGCTCCTCCACCGATTTGTTGTTGCCGTGCAGCACGATCCGCTCCGGTGGCATGCCACCGCCGAGCGCCGTGAGCAGTTCACCGGACGACACGGCATCCAGGCCAAGGCCCTCGGAGGCCACCACAGCGGTGATCGCCAGGCTGCTGTTGGCCTTGGAGGCGTAGAGCGCCAGCGAGCGGCCGGGGTAGAAGGTGTCGAGCGCCTCGCGGTAGGCGCGGCAGCTGGCACGAAGCGTGTCTTCGTCGAGCACGTAAAGCGGTGTGCCGTAGGTACGGGCCAGGTCACTCAGGAGACAGCCGCCCACCACCAGGGCTCCATCGGGCGCGCAGGTGGTGCTGATCGGCACCAGGTTGCGGTTCGGGCTGGCCGCTTCGATGGCGCCGGCCAGCAGGGGATGGGGCTCCGCGGTGCCGGCTGTGGCGCCGCTGGTGGCACCGATCGCACTGGTGGGGGGCATCCTGGGAAGGGTCCGGATCAGCGTCAATCGTAAGGATGTCTCCGGATGTTGCTGCAGGCGCCACCGGCGCAGACGCCCAGGCGCCGGCGCGCAGGCTGATGCCAGCGGATCTGGAGGCCTGTCTCGCGCTTGACCGGCTGGCTCTGGGCGGGCTGTGGGACTCGGATCAGTGGCAGACCGAACTGGAGAGCGACGGCCGGCTCTGCCTCGGCCTCGAAGGGCCAAGGGGGCTGGAGGCCATGGCCAGCGGCTGGCTGGTGGTCGATGAGCTGCAGATCATGGTGGTGGCGGTGCACCCCGACGGCCGGCGGCGCGGCCGGGGCCGGCGTGTTCTCACGGCCCTGCTGCAAAAGGCCCGGCAGCAGGGAGCTCAGCAGGCCACCCTGGAGGTGGCCGCCGGCAACACTGCCGCCCTGGCGCTCTATGCCGCCCTCGGATTCCGCAGCCAGGGACGGCGTTGCCGTTACTACCGCAATGGTGAGGACGCTCTGATCAAATGCCTGCCACTGGTGGAGATCGCGGTAACGCCACCGCCACCGCTGGGTTTCAGCGGCGAATGAGTGCTTGACGAGGTACGGATTGCCGCCCTTCGTTGATGTGAAAGCACCAACAGTTATGGCCGGCCAGATATGCCTATCAGCGGGGCTGATCCATGGTGCAGCAATGGATCTGGACATCTCCAGCCGAAGATCACAAACACCCTCTCAGCCCTGATAGGTTGGGTGCACTTGCATCAGGTCCCGCCCATGTTCGAGCGGTTTACCGAGAAAGCCATCAAGGTGATCATGCTGGCCCAGGAAGAGGCCCGCAGGCTGGGCCACAACTTCGTGGGCACGGAGCAGATCCTGCTGGGCCTGATCGGCGAAGGCACCGGCGTGGCGGCCAAGGTCCTGAAATCCATGGGGGTCAACCTCAAGGACGCCCGGGTGGAGGTCGAAAAGATCATCGGCCGCGGCTCCGGCTTCGTGGCCGTGGAGATTCCCTTCACGCCCCGTGCCAAGCGTGTGCTGGAGCTCTCGCTCGAGGAAGCCCGCCAGCTGGGCCACAACTACATCGGCACCGAGCACCTGCTGCTCGGCCTGATCCGGGAGGGCGAGGGAGTCGCCGCCCGGGTGCTTGAGAACCTCGGCGTCGATCTCGCCAAGGTGCGCACCCAGGTGATCCGCATGCTCGGCGAAACCGCCGAAGTGGCCGCCGGCAGCGGCAGCAAGGGGTCCACCAAAACCCCCACCCTCGATGAATTCGGCAGCAACCTCACCCAGCTCGCCACCGAAGGCAAGCTGGATCCGGTGGTGGGCCGTCAGAACGAAATCGATCGGGTGGTGCAGATCCTCGGCCGCCGCACCAAGAACAACCCTGTGCTGATCGGCGAGCCCGGCGTGGGTAAAACCGCCATCGCTGAAGGGTTGGCGCAGCGCATCACCCTCGGCGAGGTTCCGGACATCCTTGAAGACAAGCGCGTGCTCACGCTTGACATTGGCCTGCTGGTGGCGGGCACGAAGTACCGGGGCGAGTTCGAGGAGCGCCTCAAGAAGATCATGGAAGAGATCAGGAGCGCGGGCAACGTGATCCTGGTGATCGACGAAGTCCACACCCTGATCGGTGCCGGCGCCGCTGAGGGCGCGATCGATGCGGCCAATATCCTCAAGCCCGCCCTGGCCCGGGGCGAGCTGCAGTGCATCGGCGCCACCACCCTCGACGAATACCGCAAGCACATCGAGCGCGATGCGGCCCTTGAACGCCGCTTCCAGCCGGTGATGGTGGGCGAACCCACCGTTCTCGACACCATCGAGATCCTGCGTGGCCTCCGCGAGCGCTACGAACAGCACCACCGCCTGAAGATCAGCGACGAAGCCCTCGTGGCCGCCGCCACTCTGGGCGACCGCTACATCTCCGACCGCTTCCTGCCCGACAAGGCGATCGACCTCGTCGATGAAGCCGGCAGCCGCGTGCGCCTGCTCAACTCGAAGCTGCCGCCGGCCGCCAAGGAACTCGACAAGCAACTGCGCTCGGTGCAGAAGCAGAAAGAAGATTCCGTCCGCGAGCAAGACTTCACCAAGGCCGGTGAACTGCGCGACAAGGAAGTGGAACTGCGTGAGCAGATCCGATCCATCCTCCAGGCCCGTCGCGACGAAGAGCCCACGGCAGCCGAAGGCGGCGAGGCCATCACCACCGAAGCCACCGGCTCTATCGAGTTGCCGCTTGCCGGTGCCGGCGGCGATCGCAGCCCGGTGGTCACCGAAGAGGACATCGCCCAGATCGTGGCCTCCTGGACCGGCGTGCCGGTTCAGAAGCTCACCGAAAGCGAATCGGTGAAGCTGCTCAACATGGAGGAAACCCTCCACCAGCGCCTGATCGGCCAGGACGAAGCCGTCAAGGCTGTGTCCAAGGCCATCCGCCGCGCCCGGGTGGGGCTCAAGAACCCCAACCGCCCAATCGCCAGCTTCATCTTCTCCGGCCCCACCGGCGTGGGCAAAACCGAGCTCACCAAGGCTCTGGCGGCTTACTTCTTCGGCAGCGAAGAGTCGATGATCCGGCTCGACATGTCGGAGTTCATGGAGCGCCACACCGTCAGCAAGCTGATCGGCTCGCCTCCGGGTTATGTCGGCTTCAACGAAGGTGGCCAGCTCACCGAAGCGGTGCGCCGCCGGCCCTACACCGTGGTGCTCTTCGACGAAATCGAGAAGGCTCACCCCGATGTGTTCAACCTGCTGCTTCAGCTGCTGGAAGATGGCCGCCTCACCGATTCCAAAGGCCGCACGGTCGACTTCAAGAACACCCTGATCATCATGACCTCGAACATCGGTTCGAAGGTGATCGAGAAAGGGGGTGGGGGCCTCGGCTTCGAATTCTCCGGCGCCGCTGCCGAAGAAACCCAGTACAACCGCATCCGCTCCCTGGTGAACGAAGAGCTGAAGCAGTACTTCCGCCCTGAGTTCCTCAACCGTCTCGACGAGATCATCGTCTTCCGTCAACTCACCCGTGACGAAGTGAAGGTGATCGCCGACATCATGCTGCGCGAAGTGTTCGGCAGGATGCAGGAGAAAGGCATTGGCCTCTCCGTCACCGAGGCCTTTAAAGAGCGCCTGGTCGAAGAGGGCTACAACCCCAGTTACGGAGCCCGCCCGCTGCGCCGCGCCGTGATGCGCCTGCTTGAGGATTCTCTGGCCGAGGAGTTCCTCTCTGGCCGCCTCAAGGATGGCGATGCAGCGATCGTCGATGTCGACGACGACAAGCAGGTGGTGATCCGCCACCAGGCGATCACACCCGAGCCCGAACTGGCTGCCGCCAGCGCCTGAATCAGCGGCGGTTTCACACGGTCCATTCGACAGCGGGAGTTCAATGAACTCCCGCTTTTTCTTGCTCGTGCCACCGCACGCCGCGCAGGTGCCCGGGTCGCGTTGCCGCTCGATGCCCAAAATCGGCCGACTAGATTGATCAGATGAGCATCAGCTTGAGCGAACACCTGATCGCCCCGGCCCGCGTGCTGCGGGGCAAAGGTGCCTGGGAAGCCTCCCTGCCGGCCATCGCCGCCCTCTGCCGACGTCCCCTGTTCCTCGGCCGCAGCCGCGCCACCGCTGCTCTACGCGAGTCGCTGGCCGCTGATCTGCGGAGGCTCGGGCTTGATCCCCTACCCGCTCAGCTGCAGTTCGATTGCTGCGAAAAGGATCTGCAGCGGCTTCAGGCGGACGTCGCGGCGGCGAATGCTGATCCAATGGCGGCGGACCCAATCGATGCCGTGGTAGCAGCCGGGGGCGGCAAGGTGATGGACGCGGGCAAGCTGCTGGCCGATCGGCTCGGGCTGCCCTGCATCACCGTGCCCACCAGCGCCGCCACCTGCGCCGGCTGGACCGCCCTGGCCAACCTCTATTCCCCCGGCGGAGCCTTCACCTGCGATGTGAGCCTTGAGCGCTCTCCCGCTCTGCTGGTGTTCGATCACCGTCTGATCCTGCAGGCACCGCCCCGCACCCTGGCCAGCGGACTGGCCGACGCCATGGCCAAGTGGTACGAAGCGTCGGTGAGCAGCGCCACCAGCACCGACGGCCTCGTGCACCAGGCGGTGCAGATGGCCCGCGTGCTGCGGGATCAGCTGCTGCTGGAAGGCCAGGAGGCCATGGCCCACCCGGGCGGTGAAGCCTGGGCGCGTGTGGCTGAGGCCTGCGGGCTCACCGCCGGCGTGATCGGCGGCCTGGGTGGTGCCCGCTGCCGCACCGTGGGCGCCCATGCGGTGCATAACGGCCTCACCCAGCTGGAGGCGAGCCATGGCCGCCTGCATGGGGAGAAGGTGGGCTTCGGCATCCTGGTGCAGCTGCGCCTGGAGGAGCTGGTGGGCGGCAACCGCCTCGCTTCCCAGGCGCGGCGCCAGTTGCTGAGCTTCTTCCGCCAGCTCTCGCTGCCGGTCACCCTGGCGCAGCTGGGGCTGGCGGACTCACCGCTCAGCGATCTGCAACGGGTGTGCGCCTTCGCCTGTCAGCCGGGATCTGATCTGCACCGGCTGCCCTTTGCCGTGAGCCCGGCTGACCTGCTGGGCGCGCTGGTGACCACCGATGCCGCCATCGAGCAGTCGGCCAGCGCCGACGCCAACCGTTGACCCTTCCGCAGCCTGACGGCCGGGCGCTGGTGGAAGCGGCGGCCCGCAACCTGCTCGATCCGCAGGGCCGTCAGCTGGCAGCGGCGGTGCAGTGGTGGGACCTGCCGGGCTGGGCGCGGCCCTTCCCGGTGGCGGTGCTGGGGGAGGGCCCGCCGCTGCTGCTGCTGCACGGCTTCGACAGCAGCTTTCTGGAGTTCCGGCGGCTCGCGCCGCTGCTGGCCGGTGGCGCCACGCTCTTGATTCCCGATCTGTTCGGCTTCGGCTTCACGCCCCGGCCCGCCGATGGCGATTACAGCCCCCGCGGCGTGCTCACCCATCTCGAGGCCCTGCTGGCGGAAGCCGCTGCACGCCTTGGCCCCCAGCCACTCGGCCTGATCGGAGCCTCGATGGGCGGGGCCGTGGCGGTGGAACTAAGCCGGCGCCAACCCACGCGCATCCAGCGGCTGCTGCTGCTCGCCCCCGCAGGCCTCACCGGCCGGCCCATGCCCCTGCCGCCGCTGCTCGATGCCCTCGGGGTGCGCTTTCTCGGCCTGCCGGGCGTGCGCCGCAGCCTCTGCCGCACGGCCTTCGCCGACCCAGCCGCCAGCGTGGGGCCCGCGGAAGAGGAGATCGCCTCCCTGCATCTGGCCACACCGGGATGGGCCGATTCCCTGCGCCGCTTCGCCCGCAGCGGTGGTTTCGCTGGTTGCGGCGAACCGCTGCCCAGGCAGCCGCTGGAGGTGCTCTGGGGCGCTGATGACCGCATTCTGCGGGCCCCGCAGAAAAAAGCCGCCCTGGCGTTGCTGGGGGACCGAGTGAAGGAACTGGCCGACTGCGGCCACCTGCCCCATCTCGACCAGAGCGATCGGGTGGCTGCCGCCTGGCTCACGCCTGGCCTCTGTTAGAGAAGCCATCCCCTTGCAGGCTCCATGACCAGCTCCGAACCCCAAGCCCCCGGCGGACCGGTGCTGCAACTTCTAGCGGCTGGTCTGCAGTTCTGGATCCGCAGCCAGTGCGAGGCCGTGGAGAGCCTGGAGCTGCAGCTGCACGGCAGCGCTCTGCAGCTGTTGCGCGGCCAGTTGGAGGGCGTGACGCTGATGGCGCGGCGGGTGGTGTACGACGGCCTGCAGTTTGAACTGGTGGAACTGCGCAGCGATCCGCTGCGGGTGAAGCTGGGGCGGCTGGTGCGCGCCCAGTCGCTCACCCTCGACCACCCCTTCGGCATCCGCGGCAGGGTGGCCTTCACCGCCACCGGGCTTACTCACTCCCTGAGCAAACCGCGCTGGCGTGAGCTCAGCGATCTGCTGGGAGAGCAGCTGCTGGGGCTGGGGCCGCTGGTGGAGCTGCGCATCGCCCGCGACACCTTGATCCTGGCCGCGCGGGCGATGGGGGAGAACCGCCTGATGGAGCTGGAAACCAGGCCCGTGGCCGTGGATGGGCGGGTGGAGATCCACGCTGTCGACGGGGAGCTGCGGGCCAGCCTGCCGATGGACCCGAACATCCGCATCACCACCGCCAACCTTGAGGGCGGCATGCTCCAGCTGCAGGGAGAAGCCCGCGTGCAGCCCTGAGCTGGAGCAGGCCAGGGGGCGTGGTTCATGGCACAGCTCGAGGCCACAGGGACTGCCGCGGAGCAGCAGCTCAGGCCAGTGCATCAGGGCAGCAAGCTCAAGGCAGTAAGGCCGGGCGGCTGAGCAGCGGCACCACCAGGGTCACGTAGTAGAAGACCACCGCTGGGGTGAACAGGTAGCTGTCAATGCGATCGAGGATGCCGCCGTGGCCGGGGATGGCATCACCGGAATCCTTCACCCCCGCGTCCCGCTTCATCATCGATTCGGTGAGATCACCAACCAGGGCGAACAGAGACACGATCGCGCCCAGCCCGCCGCCCACGGCCCACCCCCAGGGCCAGCCCAGCCAGAGCCCACCGATCACCCCCACCAGCAACGAGCAGGCCACTCCTCCCAGCGCCCCTTCCACCGTCTTGCCGGGGGAGATCGGCGAGAGCGGATGCCGCCCGAGGCGGCGACCGATCATGTAGGAGCCGATGTCGGTGGCCACCACCATCAGACAGGCAATCAGGGTGAGCGCCATCCCGGAGGAGAACGGCCAGCCGGCTCCCACCAGATGGGGCGCCAGCACGGCATCACTGAGATCACGCAGGCGCAGCCAATGGCTGGGCAGGAAGCCCAGGTAGAAGAGCCCGAAGATCGAAGCAGCGATGTCGGCGATGGTGCCCGTGATCGGCTGCAGCAGCAGCCAGCCGCAGATGGCCGCCCCCGACACCGGCAGCACCGCCGCCGCCAGATCCGAGGCCAGCCCGCCGCCACTGGCCCACTGGGTGGCCACCAGCAGCACCTGGCAGACCACCAATGTGGTTTTGGTGGCCGGGCGGATGCCCTTGAACTGCGCCAGACGAAAGAACTCCAGCAGGCCCAGGTGCACGATCACCCCCACCGCCAGGGTGAACCACCAGCCGCCGAGCGCCACCACCACCAGGCCGAAGGCGCCCGCAGCGAGTCCGCTGAACAGGCGCCGCTTCGAGGTGGGAGGACGGGACGACGCGTTCACCCGAGACGCTCGGCGGCGATCACGAACAGCGGTTCGGCGGCAGCCAGCCGCGCCTGGCTGCCGCGGCGCTGCATGCGGTGCACCGTGGCCTGCACCACCTGCACATCGCGCGCCTTCAGCTGGCTGAGCGTGTCGGTGGCATCCACCAGGCCCTCAAGGCTGGCGGTGCTGATCACCAGGCGTCCCCCCGGCTGCAGCGCCGTCCAGACGGACTGGAGCACGGCGGCCAGCGGCCGGCCCACCTCCAGCAGCACCCGGTCGGGGTGGGGGGGCAGCAGGCCGAGATCCTCAGGAGCCTGGCCGGCATGAATGTGGAGGTTGGGGATGCCGAAGCGGCGGCGGTTGCACTCCAGCAGCTCGATCGCCTCTGGATCGCGCTCGAGGGTATGCACTTCACCGGCGGGCATCAGCCGAGCGATCTCCAGCGCCAGGGCGCCTGTACCGCCGCCCACGTCCCACACCACCGAGTGGGTGCGGGGGCGCAGATGGGCCAGCAGCATCACGCGCAGCTCCATCGGCGTGGGACTGAAGCCTGGCGCCCCTTCAAACACGCTGTCGGGAAGGCCGGGGGTGACGAAATCCCACTGGAAGCCAGCGCCCGCCGCCTGCTCCTGCTCCCCAGCGCCCATCCGCAGCGCCCTTCAGGCCACAACATTCACGCTATCAGCGATCTGGTCAGGCCATAGGAGGCGCTGCTGGCACAGCCACTCCGCCCGGGCGGCATCGATGCGCTCGCCGGGAATCAGCAGGGGGATGCCGGGGGGATAGGGGCACAGCGGTTCGGCCGCCAGACGACCGGCCGCCGCCGCCAGCCGCACCGCCTGCCGGGGCGCGCGCCAGGCCTCCCCCACCGGCAGCTCGGGTTCGGCCACCAGCGGCAGCGGCGGCGGCGTGAAGGAGGCCAGCGGCTCCGCCCCGAGCGCCGCCCACAGGGCGAGCAGGTGGCGGGGCAAGCGCCACACCACGGCCGGCGGCGGCACCAGGCCGAGGCAGAAGGTGAGTGCACCCGGCTCGGGCAACTCGGCGATCACGCCGCGGGCCATCAACCATTGGTCGGCGTCGAGTCCATTGATTCCCATGGCGGCGGTGTGGAGCACCAGCCGCAGCGGATCCTGGTTGGCCACCAACGGCAACCCCTCCGCCTGCAGCCGCTGGCGCAGCCGCGCCGCCACCGCCAACGCCCGCTGCCGGCAGCGGCGCTCGGCCTGGCTGGGTGCGTGCAGCTGGCGCAGGGCGGCCTCCGCCGAGGCCAGCAACAGGGCACTGGGGCTGGAGGTCTGCAACCAGCCCAGGGAGCGCTCCAGCGCCAGGGCCGACACTCGCTCGCCCTGCAGCAGGATCACGGCGCTCTGGGCCAGTCCTGCCGCGCCCTTGTGCAACGACTGCACCACCAGGTCGGCGCCGGCGGCCAGGGCAGCGGCGCGATCGGCCCCATGGCATTCATCCACCAGCACCGGCAACCCCCGGCGATGGGCCACGGCGATCAGACCGGCCAGATCCCCCTCCAGCCCCTGGTAGGTGGGGTGCACCAGCACCACCGCCGCCAGGGGCCCCGCCTGCTGCAGCACCTGCTCCAGGCCGGCGGGGGTGGGGGCCTGCCAGAGGCCGGTGGCGGCCTCGAAAGGCAGATCGAACAGCACCGGCTGCAGCTGGCCGAGCACGCAGCCGTGCAGCAGGCTGCGGTGCAGGTTGCGCGGCAGCAGCACCCGCCCGCCGGGCGGGGCCAACGCCAGCAGGGCGGCCTGCAGCAGGCCACTGGCGCCGTTGACGCCGAACCAGCAGCGGTCGGCGCCGCACAGCGCGGCAGTGCGGACCTGGGCGGCGGCCACCGCCCCTTCCGCTTCGAGCGGTCCGCCGATGGCCGGCAGTTCGGGCAGGTCCCAGCGGCCGGGGCGATCGCGCAACAGGAGCGCCAGATCGGCGGCCAGCCCGCGGCCACGCCCATGGGCCGGCAGGTGCAGTGCCAGAGCGGAGGGCTGCCCGCGCAGAGCGCCGATCAGAGACATGAAGGGCAGAAAACTGTTCCTAGAGTGGGCCGTCGACACTCCCCTGCCGCGCAGGGGCACCGGCTATCACTTCCACTTCGCTCGCGCCCGCCACCGCTGCGGCCCCAACCGGCACCGCTGCGCCAGCGGCCAACGGGACCACCGCAGCCGCCGTTCCCGGCCGCCCGCAGGACCCCGGGCCGCCGCTCCGCTACGACCCCCGGAGCGACCGCCGCTGGTTGCTGCGCCGGCCCTGGATCCTGATCGCGCGGCTGGTGGGGGTGCTCTGGCAACTGCTGGGTCTGGCGGTGGTGCTCACCGTGCAGGGCAACAGCAACGACCGGGAGGTGCAGAAGCGCCTGGGCCGCCGCATTCTCACCACCCTCACCTCACTCGGCCCCTGCTTCATCAAGGTGGGCCAGGCCCTCTCCACCCGGCCCGACCTGGTGCGACGCGACTGGCTCGATCAACTGACCCAGCTGCAGGACAACCTGCCACCCTTCTCCCACGCCGTGGCCCTCGCCCTGATCGAGCAGGAACTGGGCGCCCCTGCCGATCAGCTGTTCACCACCTTTCCGTCCTATCCGGTGGCGGCCGCCAGCCTGGGCCAGGTCTACAAGGCCGAGCTGCCAGGCGGGCACTGGGTGGCCGTGAAGGTGCAACGCCCAAACCTCGCCTATCAGCTGCGCCGCGACCTGGTGATCATCCGCAGCCTCGGCGTGCTGGCGGCCCCGTTCCTGCCGTTGAACCTCGGCTTCGGCCTCGGCGACATCATCGATGAGTTCGGCCGCAGCCTGTTCGAGGAGATCGACTATCGCTGCGAGGCCGACAATGCCGAGCGTTTCGCCGACCTGTTCGCCTCCAATCCGGCCGTGACCGTGCCGAAGGTGGAGCGGCAGCTCTCCAGCCGGCGTGTGCTCACCACGAGCTGGATCAACGGCATCAAGCTGCAGAACCGGCTGGAACTGGAAGCCCACCACCTTGATCCCACCGCCCTGATCCGCACCGGTGTCACGGCGGGCTTGCAGCAACTGCTCGAATTCGGCTATTTCCACGCCGATCCCCATCCCGGCAACCTGTTCGCGCTCACCGGCAAAACGGGCGCCATGGGCCATGTGGCCTATGTCGATTTCGGCATGATGGATTCGATCAGCGATGCCGACCGGCTCACCCTCACCGCCGCGGTGGTGCACCTGATCAACCGCGATTTCCAGGCGCTGGCCCGCGATTTCCAGGCGCTCGGCTTCCTGCGGCCCGATGCTGATCTCACGCCGATCGTGCCGGCACTGGAGGCGGTGCTGGGCGGCCAGCTGGGCGAGAACGTGGGCTCCTTCAACTTCAAGGCGATCACCGATCGCTTCTCGGAGCTGATGTTCGATTACCCGTTCCGAGTGCCGGCCCGCTTCGCCCTGATCATCCGTGCGGTGGTGAGTCAGGAGGGTCTGGCGTTGCGGTTGAACCCCGATTTCAAGATCATCCGCGTGGCCTATCCCTATGTGGCGCGGCGCCTGCTGGCCGGGGACACCAGCGAACTGCGCGAAAAGCTGCTGGAGGTGCTGTTCGATGCCAGCGGCCGCCTGCAGTTGGAGCGGCTGGAAAGCCTGCTGGCGGTGGTGGAGCAGGACGACGCCAACCCCGACCTGCTGCCTGTGGCCGGCGCCGGTCTGCGCCTGCTGCTCGGCCCGCGGGGCAGCAGCCTGCGCCAGCGCCTGCTGCTGATGCTGGTGCGTGACAACCGCCTGCACACCGAAGATCTGCAGGCACTGCTGGGCCTCCTGCGGCGCACCTTCTCGCCGCGCAAGCTGGCCGAGGGCATGCTGCAGCGGCTCAACCCGCTGGCGGCAGCCGCCTGAGCCTGGGGCGGGGACGCCCGCACCAATCGCTAGGGTCGGGCCTTCTTCCGCTGGCCCGTCGCCGTGACCCTCGTGCCCACTGATCCGAGCGAAGCGGCACTGGCCCTGGGCAGCGCCCTGCTCGACGCCGATGCTTACAGCGGTGGCCCCTTCAACGACCTGGAGGCGCAGGGCCTGCTGCTCCAGTACGCCGCCTACGGCCAGCCGCCGTTCTTCCTGGCAGGCGTCGGGCTGGCGATCAGCGTCCTGTGCGGGCTCACCTTCTCCCGCCAGGTGCAGGACAAGCTGGAGGGCTGGAAGCAGGACCGTCTGGCGCTGCTGCCGCTGGGCTCGGGCGAGGTGGTGGCGTCCTACAGCGGTCTGGTGATCGGCGTCACGCTGTTCATCGGCGGGGCGCTGCAGGTGTTCGGCTTCGGCAGCGGCACCGCCCTGCTGGTGGCGCTGCTGCTCTCGCTGCTCACCGCGGGGGCGCTGTGGGCCCAACTGGTGCGGTTGATGGAGCAGGTGGAGAACGGCAGCTTCAAGGCCGTTGATTTCGATAACTTCGACCAGTTCTTCTGATCGGACCCAGCGACAGAAACGGGTGACGGGAGCGGGAAAGCTGATCCGGCGTTCTGATCGAAACAGCCCTCGGTTCGGCCGTTCCTGAAGTTTCCAGGCAGGCTCGAACAGGCTTGCCGGATCAGTTGAGCAGTTCGATCATCCGAAATCACACCCGGGTGTTAGCTGGCCTGATGCGCGTGCGCACCTGCGCGGGCAGGTCCATCAGCAGCCTGGCCAGAACCCGCCGGTCGCCATCGTCGAGCTTGGGCGACAGGGCCACCACCAAAGCCGGCTGGGGAAGGCCGCGGGCGATCACCCGGCCTCCCTCCTCGGCACGGGTGGGGTTGAGCTCATCGCAGGGTTGGCTTTCCACAAAGCTGCGCGCCACCACCCCCACATCGGCCTTGCCGTCGCGCACCACCAGACCAAAGATCTGCGCCACTTCAAGATCGGGCAACAGGGTCACGCGCCGGCCGCGCAGATGGTCGATCAGGCGATACAGCCTCAGCCGCCGCTCCACTTCGGCCTCCAGGGAGCGGTAGGCATCCAGGTGCTGATGGGACGTGCCTATCGCCAGAGCGAGGCGGTCGCGCAGGTCGCGCAGGCTGTCGATGCACCAGCGTTTGTAGGCCCTGAAGGTGTCGCAGAACGGCAGGTACCAGTCACTCGAAATCCACCGGCAACTTCAGCAGCAGAGCGGCATCCAGAGTGGGGCCCACCTGGCCGCAGGGAGGACCGAGCACCATCCGCCGCACTGTCCCGAGGCCTGCCCACAGGCCACCGCTGCTTGAGCAGGTGAGCGTGTCGAGGCGATCCAGGTCGTGCTTGGCCAGCTGCAGCCGAACACCAAAAGCAGGGGCAGAAAGGCGGGCGGTCACGGATCTGTAGCAACGCGCCTGCAGCCAGCCCACTGCCGCCGGTCGAATGGCGTCGCTGCTGCGACCAACCAAGCGCCGCAGGCCTGGCTGTTCCGCCCCACCGGAATCAGCCCGGCATGGGACAACCTGTGATGGCAGGGTTAGAAACCAGGGCAGTCGCCGGGTCCATCGTGGGCGTTCCCCTCCTGGTGCTGGCGATCCTGCTGGCGATCCTGCTGATCGGGCTGTGGCTGCACAGCCATTCGCTGCAGCGGGGGCAGCTGAACACACTGGAGCGCCGGCTGCAGCAGCTGGAAGCCCGGCTGGGCGCGCTGCCTCCAGCTCCAGTCGGGCAGGCAGCGGGCAAGCGGCTCGAGACGGAACCCAGCGCACCGGTTCCGTCAGCGCCGCCCCTGGGTCCAAGCCGCCTGAGGCCAGCGGCGGCGGAATCCGCGGTGGTGGCGGATGTGGTGGAGGGGGATGTGGCGGTGGTCGTTGTTCCGCCGATGGATGCCGACGTCGGGACTTCCTCGCCGACAGGGCCCGCGTTCCCACCCCCGCCGCCTCTGTCGCCGCGCACGCCGTCGCCTCGCGGACCCAGAACGCCCGGGAAGCTGGAGCGGCTCCTGGTCGAGAACTGGACCGGGATCCTGGGCGTGATGGTGGTGGTGGCCGGGGTCACCTTCGTCGTGGTGAACGTGGGCCTGCGGCTCGGGGGCTTCGAGCGCTTCCTGATCACCGTGGCCACCGCTGCCGCTTTGGCGGCCCCTTCGCTGCTGCTGGGTCGCCCAAGCCCCTGGCGCGAACTGAGCCTGTGGATGCGCAGCGGCGGTGGCGCTCTCTTGCTGTTCGCCTGCGCCGCCGCCGGCTCCCTGCCGGAACTGGGGCTGCGTTGGATCGAAGCGCCTGGTCCGGCTGTGCTGCTGCTGGCGGTGGGCATGGCCGTGAATCTGCTGCTGGCCCGGGTGGCCCCCAGCCAGTCGGTGGCCTCCCTGCACGTGGTGGTGAACCTGGTGCCCCTGCTGATCGCCAGCCAGAACCCAATCACCCTCGCCCTTGCCACGCTGGTGACGGTGGCGGGCCTGGCGATGCCGTTGCCCCAGCGGCAGGAACGTCATCAACTGGTGGTCACCTGGGCGTATGCCGGCTTCCAGCTCTGGTGGCTTGCGGGCAATGGAGCGCTGCTGGAGGCCATGCAGCCGGAGCGTGGCTTCGCCTTGGTCGGTGCCCTGGTGGTGTTCGGCGGAGGGGCGCTGTGGCAGCACCATCCGCGCGGCAGAGCGCCAGAACTGCGCCCCCTCCCCCTGTTGCTGCTGGTCAGCCGCTGGGGCGGGGTAGGTCTGGCCCTGCTGGTGACACCAACCCATGCGGCGGAGCGCATCGTGGGCCTGGCCCTGGCCGCTGCCCTCGCCTACACGCTGGGTAAGGGGGCCGGCCGGGCGGGGGTGCGCTGGCTGGTCCGCTGCGATCTGCTGGTGGCCCAGGTTCTGGCGATGGCAGCGGTGCTGAGCCTGCAGCCGCTGGTGGTGAATGGGCCGCTGCTGGTGGCCGGCCTCTGGCTGGAGACCGTGCTGTTCCTCGGCCTGGCCGTGAGCGAGCACGATCCGGTGCTGCGGCGCTGGGGGTGGGGAGCGGTGAATCTGGTGGCCGTTGCCCTGGTGTTCACGGGGCTGATCACCGCCGCCGTCGATGCACTGACCACCGCACCCACGGCTCTGGAGCAGGGCCAGAACGCCGCTGTGCTGATCGGTGCCGGCCTGCTGGCAGCTCTGCTGCAACTGCTGCTTCAGCGCCGCGCCGTGCCGCTGCCGTGGCCAGCCGCGTTGGGTTGGATCAGCGGGTTGCTGGTGGCGGTGGGCACATCGATCAGCGCGCCCGCTCCCTGGCGGGAAACGCTGGCGCTGGTGGTGGTGGGCGCCCTGCTGCTGCTCGCCCGCCGGCAACGGCCGCCGGGCCTGCTCGGCGGCTGCGGGCTGGCAATCTTCATGGCACACCTGACCAGCTGGCTCGTGCTGGTGGTGCAGGCGCCCTGGTCGCTGGCGCCCCTGCTGATCCGGCTCCTGCCCCTGGCCGCACTCTCCTTGCTGCTAGCCGGTGCCGGTGGCCGGCCCGCGCTGAGGGCCACCGGACTGCATCTGTTCGGAGTCACCGCCGCCCTGGGGGTGTATCTGGCCCTGGCACCGATCTCGGAGCTGTTGCCCGGGACCGCCTGGCTGGCCCTGGCTGCGGGTGCGCTGGAGCTCGCCCGCCGCCGGTCGCGGGGGCCCGCCCTGCAGCTGCTGGTGATGGCCTTGGGCTACCTGGTGCTGTTCCTCACGGCCTACCTGCTGGTGATCCTGCCCAGCCCGGAGCTGCTCAGCCTGGGCCGCGTGAGCTTCAGCGCCCGCCTGCCGATCCAGCTGTTCGCCCTGGTGGTGGCGCTGCGGGTCTGGTTCCTCCGCCCCGGCGCAGGCCTGACGGCGCTGCCGCTCTGGCGTGGCGTTCAGCCTCTGGCGCTGGAAGCGGCGGTGCTGGTTTCGGTTCTGGGCATCGCGGTGGAGGTCGGTCCGCTGTGGCGGCCAGTGGCCTGGTCGCTGCTGGCGGTGCTGCTGGTGATCCCGAAGCTGCAACGCCTGTTTGCGCCGCGGCTGGCCGTGTATGCGGTGCTGGTGTACTGGCGCGGCATCCTCGGCCTGCTGGCGATGCTGGACACACTGCCGCCGGCTCCAGAGCGCTGGCTGGGGCAGCCGCAGACGGTGGGGGTGCTGGCGATCGCACTGGAGGTGCTGTTCATCCTGCTGGCGCACAAGAAACTGGAGACTCCGCTGCAGGCGGCCTCGCAGGGGTTGCCGTTACTGAGCTGGATCGCCCGGCGCGTCGCCGCCGCTCCCAACCGCTGGCTGTACTACCCGATGTTCGTGGCCGTGGCCTGGAGCCTGGCGGCCCGCTACGACCGATCGCTGCTCACGCTGCTGTGGGCCCTGCAGGCGTTCGTGATCTACCTGCTGAGCGCCGTGCTGCGCGATCAGCAGTTCCGCTGGCTGGCCCTGCTGGGGTTGGGGGCCTGCCTGGTGCGGCTGGTGGCGATCGACATGGCCCAGGCGGATTTGGGACTCCGTGGCGTGGTGTTCATCGGCGTGGGGCTGCTGATGCTGGCGATGAACGCCATCTACAACCGCTTCCGTGCCCGATTCAACTCCGGCCGGTGAGGGCTCAGGCCACCAGGTAGCCCTCCAGGCGGCGGGAATGGGAGCGGATGCCGTCGAGGGCGCGGCGTTCGAGGTTGCGGGTCTTGTCGCGGCTCATGCCGAGGGAGCGGGCGATGCCGGTGAGGCTCATCGGTTCTTCGCCATCGAGCCCGAAGCGCATCTTCAGCACATCGCGCTGCAACTCCGGCAGTTGCTCCAGCAGTGCCCGCATATCCCCCCTCAGGCATTCGCTGTCCACGCTCTCCTCCGGCAGCGTCCCGTCCCCCTGCAGCAGATCCAGCAGCTCCGTATCTTCCCCGTCGCCCACCTTCGTTTCCAGGCTCACCGGCTGCCGTGCTCGGCACAGCAGATCCTTCACCTCCTCCTCCGGCAGCTCCACCGCCACCGCCAGCTCACTCAGCGTGGGCGTGCGGCCCAGCTCCTGGCTCAGCTCCCGCTGACCCTTCTTCAGCTTGTTCAGCGTTTCGGTGATGTGGATCGGCAGACGGATCGTCCGGCTCTTCTCCGCAATCGCCCGGGTGATCCCCTGCCGGATCCACCAGTACGCATACGTCGAAAACTTGTAGCCCCGCGTGGGATCGAACTTCTCCACACCCCGCACCAGGCCGATCGTTCCCTCCTGGATCAGATCCAGCAGCTCCATGTTCCGCTTGGTGTACTTCTTCGCCACGCTCACCACCAGCCGCAGGTTCGCCGCCACCATCCGCTCCTTCGCCCGCCGACCGCTCGCCAGCTTGCGGCGCAGCACCGGCACCGGCAGCTCCAGCGCCGCCGCCAGCACCTCCATCGTGGGTTTCACCCCGCCGGCGCGCATCTCCAGCTCAAGCTCCGTTTCCTCCAGCCTCATCAACTCCTGCACCTGGCGGCCCAGCGTGATCTCCTGCTCATGGCTCAGCAACGGCACGCGGCCGATGTCCCGCAGATACGAGCGCACCAGGTCGCCGCTCGCCATGGAGGCACTGGAAGCATCAACCGTGGCCAAGGGCGGGGAAGGCATGGTGGCGTTTCGCAGGGTTAGGAAACGTTTGTGTTTCGTAATTTACCACCATGGATCGGTCGCACACCATCCCCGCACCTGCTAGCTACGCACCAGCCCAACGCCTGCTGGCGGCGTGCCAGCCCGGCCTCAGTTGGCGGAGCGGCGAGCGGCCGCCGACGCGGGAGAGAATGCGGCTGTGCCCGCCCCGGCCGGCGCCTGCCGCCGGGCCCTCCGCTGCCGGATGCCATGCCAAGGGAGCGACTCCAAAAGCTGCTGGCCGCCGCCGGCGTCTGCTCCCGGCGGCGGGCCGAGGATCTGCTGCTGCAGGGGCGCGTGCGGGTGAACGGCAGGCTGGCCGGTCTGGGCGATCAGGCCGATGCCAGCACCGATCTGGTGGAGCTCGACGGTCAGCCACTGCGTCCTGCCGTAACCCGTCAGACGCTGTTGCTGCACAAACCCCCTGGTGTGGTGAGCAGTTGCCATGACCCGCAGGGCAGGCCCACGGTGCTGGATCTGCTGCCAGCGGCCCTCACCGAGGGCACCGGCCTGCACCCGGTGGGCCGGCTCGACATCGACAGCCGCGGCGCCCTGCTGCTCACCAACGACGGTGCCCTCACCCTGCGGCTGACCCATCCCCGCCATGGCCACGGCAAGACCTATCGAGTGCTGGTGCAGGGCCACCCGAGCGAGGCCGCGCTGGCCCAATGGCGCCGGGGCGTGGCGCTCGATGGTGAGGCCGCCCTGCCGGTGCAGCTGCGCCGGCTGCGCCAATCGGCCGCCAGCACGCTGCTGGAGGTGAAAATGCGGGAAGGACGAAACCGGCAGATCCGCCGCACCGCTGCCCTGCTGGGCCATCCGGTGCTGGATTTGCTGCGGGTGGCGATCGGGGATCTGCAGCTGGGCACCCTGGCGTCAGGCCAGTGGCGCCCCATCGACGCTCGACAATGGGACGAACCTGCTTCCGGTGCTGGACACCAGCACTGACCCTTCGCCGCCCCCGATGCCGCGCCCCCGGATCACCTCCCTGCTTCCCCAGGCCCTGCGGCGGCGCCTGCGTCTGGAGCCGTCGGCGGCGGCCTCGGCCCCACCGGCGCCCGAAGATCCCCTGCTGCAGCTCGGCCGGCTGCTGCGCCAGAAGCGGGAGGAGCAGGGGCTGAGCCTGCGCCAGCTCGCCACCGAAACCCGCATCAGCACCCCGGTGATCGAGGCGCTGGAGAGGGGCTGGCGTGACCGCCTGCCGGAGCCCGCTTACCTGCGCACGATGCTGGCGCTGCTTGAGCAGCACCTCGGCCTGGAACCCGGTGCGCTCAACGCCGCCCTGCCGCTGCAAGCCCACCCACTCGACGACCACAGCAAGCAGCCCTCGCTGCTGCGGCGCTTCACGCCGGGCTCAATCGATGTATTCACCAGCTGGCAAGGCACGGTGCTCTATGGCCTGCTGACCGCCGGCCTGATCTACGCCGTGAATCTGCAGCAGCAGCAGCTGGCGGCGGCCAACCAGCTCACGCTGCGGCCCGTGCCGCCGCTCACGGAAGCGGAGCGGGTGAAACCGCCCGACAGCAATGCCCTGCTGCTGCAGGTCCACCCCGACCTGCGGCCCCTCCAGCAGGCGGCCCGTGGGGTGGCGCAGAAGCAATGGAGCCGGGAAGCGCGCCAGGCGGGGGGTGGTCCTGGCGTGCTGCGCCTGCGGCTGGATCAGCCCACAAGCCTCCAGTTGAGCAGCGAATCGGGAGAAGGCACCCGGCTGCAAGGGGCGCGGGGCTCCCTCGTGCTGCAGATGCAGCCACCGCTGCAGGTGCAGCTCACTCCCCCACCGGCGGCGGGCAGCGGGGCCGTGCGTTGGAACGAGCAGCCGCTGGAGGCCGAAGCCGGGCGGCCGGGGGTTTACCGCGTGCCGCCGGCAGCAGCGCGGGGCTCAGCGGCAGCGCCAGCAGCACTCCCCTCGGTTGCGCCGCCCGCCGATCTGCCGTAACGGGCCGCCAGGGCGCCCAGGGCAGCGATCGGCTCACTGAGCTGCTGCACAGGTTGCTCCAGCCGCCAGCTCCAGTTGGCCTCCCCCGCCGTGCCAGGGGTGTTGAAGCGGGCCTGATCGCCCAGGCTGAGCAGATCCTGCAGGGGCACGACCGCCAGTTCGGCGCGCGAGGCGAGCGCCAGTTCAAGCAGTTGCCAGCCTGGGGCCTCGATCATCATGCCGATCCGTTCACCCACCTGACGGCGCTGATCCTCGGGCAGGGAGTCCCACCAGCCGATACAGGTGGCGTTGTCGTGGGTGCCGGTGTACACCACCCAGTGGCGGCCCACGTAGTTCTCGGGCAGGTAGGCGTTGCCGTCGTTGCCGTCGAAGGCAAACTGCAGGATCTTCATACCCGGCAGGCGAAAGCGGTCGCGCAGAGCCTCCACCGCAGGCGTGATCACGCCCAGGTCTTCGGCGATCAGGGGCAGTTGGCCACCCAGCCGTTGACGCAACGCCCTCAGCAGCGCCACCCCTGGCGAAGCGCGCCATTCGCCCAGCTGGGCCGTGAGTGCCTCACCGGGCACCGCCCAGTACGACTCCAGCGCGCGGAAGTGATCCAGACGCAGCAAATCGAGCCGTTCCAGCTGCCCCTGCAGCCGCCGGAGCCACCAGCGGAAGCCGGTGAAGCGATGCAGCGACCAGCGATAGACGGGTGTCCCCCACAGCTGGCCGGTGTCGGAGAAGTAATCGGGCGGCACACCGCTCTGCTGGGTGAGGGAACCATCCCGGCGCAGCGAGAAGAGGCGGCGCCGAGCCCAGACATCGGCACTGTCGTGGGCCACATAAAAAGGAAGATCGCCGATCAGCTGCACGCCGCGATGGCGCGCATGGTCATGCAGCTGCTGCCACTGGCGCTCCAGGTGCCACTGCACCAGGGCCTCCTGCCGCAGGGCCGCCGCCTGCTCCCGGTCGAAGCGGCGCAGGGCCCGCCACTGCCGTTGCGCCAGCGGGACAGGCCATTGCCACCAGGGCAGGCCTCCCTGCAGCTCCCGCAGCACCATGAAGCGGCAGTGCTCCACCAGCCAGGGAGCTGCCGCCTGGCACCAGCGCTGGAAGTCGGCCTGGCGTTCAGCCGACTGCTGGAGCCAGCGCCGCTCGAGCGCCTGGGCCAGGGCCGCCGAGCGGAGCGGGCAGGCCTCCAGGTCGAGGCGATCGGTGCGGCCGGGGGGCAGCGCGGCAAGATCGGCGGCTTCCAGAAAGCCATCGGCCACCAGCGCGTCGCCGTCGAGAAACCAGGCGTTCAGCGCAAAGCCGCTGGGGGAGCTGTAGGGAGAGCCGGTGCCATCGGCGGGGGCCAGTGGCAACAACTGCCAGGCGTCGATGCCGTGGTCGGCCAGCAGGTCGATCCAGGCGTGGGCAGCGGCGCCGAAGCTGCCGCAGCCGGGCGTGCCCGGCAGGGCCGTGGGGTGGAGCAGCACACCACAGCGGCCCGCTGTCCCGGGGCCTGGGGGAAGGTCGGCGTCGCTCACGTGCGCGGCAGGCGGTAACGCGCCACGATCGCCTTGGCGAAGGCCGGGATGTGGCGCTCGGCCATCTCAGGATGGTGGCGCCGCAGCCACAGGGCATTGCGGGTGAAGTGGGAATCGATCGAGAAGCGGCCATACTCCAGCCCCTGAGGCCCGACGCGCTGCACGAGGAAGCCCACCACCTCAGCCAGCCAGCGGGGCAGGCGCACCGCCTTGTCGTAGGCGTCGATGCCCTGCTGCACCGCGGCGCGGCGATCCCCGCGGCTGCTCACCGGCGCCAGATCCAGTTCCGCCTCCACCAGATCGAGCAGCTCCTGGCCGCGGGCGTTGCGCACCGTGAGCCACTGACGGCCGAAGGTGGCGCCCATGTAGCCCACCACCAGGTCGGCGCCGCCGTTCACGTAGTCGAAGCAGCTGAGGCAGCTGGGGGCGAACACATCCTTGAGCCGGGGGGTGTCGAGACCGAAGAAGGGCACCGTCTCCTCGCGGCCGTCGCTGTGGCGGAAGTGGATGCGGAAGTCCTGCATAAACTCGTAGTGCACCACCGTGGCGGGCGAATCGCTGGCGCTTTCCAGAAAGGTCTGCAGCCCCTGGCGGCTCACGTTGTCCACGCACGGCAGACCGAGCACGTAGAGCTGATCCAGCGGCAGGGTGTCCTGCACGGCCCGCAGCGCCTGCACCTGGCAGCCCACACCGATGGCCAGCAGGCGGCGGATGCCGCTGCCGGGTAACTGCTCCAGCACCTCCAGGTTGGGGGAGAGGGTGGGCTTGTTCACCCGTGCCGCCAGCACCTGCTCGGGGGTGCGCGCCAGCACCGGCACCGGCGTGAAGCGGTCGTCGGGGCTCTGCTGCACGCACAGCACCGCATCCACCAGGCCCGTTTCCAGCGCCCGCACGCCGATGCGCGACACGATGCCGGTCCACTGCGCCCCATCGATCGGGGGCTGCAGGCGGGCCGTGACCATGCGCTGGCTGACGCCGAAGTAGAGCTCGTCCTCGTTGCTGAGGTCACGGCTGCGGCCGTGGGCGGCTTGCTCCATCGCCTCGAAGCGCTGCTGGAGGAAGGCGCAGGCCTGGCGTACGTAAGCCACCCAGCGGCTGTCGCACAGACCGCAGTCGCTGCAGAGGTCCTTGGCCGGTTTTGTGCTGCCCTTGGGCAGGGGCCGGGCCCGTTCGTGAGGGAGGGGAGGGGCGGCGGTCAAAGCGGCGTCCAGCCTGACGGGGCAAGGGAGCTTCAACCTATCGGCAGGCCCGGCTTCCGTGCCGGAGCTACGGCAAAGTTGAGCCTTCGCAAGCATGAGCGCCGATGGCAGGCGGGAGCAAGGCACGCCCACGGGGTGCGGCGCGATCGGCAGGGGGTTCGGACGTGTCACCTGCGGGTCCTGCCCAGGCGGAGCCTGGCGGCCGCCCCCGCGCCCGGTTGGGGTCGCGGTTGTGGAAGCTGAGCCTGGCCCTTCTGGCTGCCGTGGGCACGGTGGTGCTGTTCGAGCGTGTGTGGTCGCGGCCCGACCCCGGCCTGGTCAGCAGCGATCAAGCGGCCCTCAACAAGGATCTGGCCGATCCGCCGATCCGTCCCATCACGGTGCTGCTGATCGGCACCGACGCCGACCGGCTCGATGCCAGCACCAACGGCGCCGCACCCCCCGGCCCCGCCAACGCCGACACGCTGCTGCTGATCCGGGCCGATCCGGGCGGGGCGATGCGGGTGCTGAATGTGCCCACCGAACTGGCTGTGCAGGTGCCGGGTCAGAAGAAGGTGCAGAGTCTGGGGGCCCTTTACCGGCTGGGCGGCCCTGCCCTCACGGCAGGCGGGGTGGGGGAGCTGGTAGGCCTTGACCCTGGCCAGCCTGAGCGCTATGTGGTGATGCCGCGTCAGGTGCTGCGCAGCCTGGTGGACGGCCTGGGCGGGCTGGAGCTGAACCTGGATCAGGCCGTCCGTTACCACGACAAAACCCAGAACTACCGGGTCGATCTTCAGGGCGGGCTGCAGGTGCTGAAGGGCCCGCAGGTGGAGCAGCTGGTGCGCTTCAAGGGCAAGGACGACGGCCTCAGCGGACGGCGCAGCCGCCAGCAGGAGGTGATCGCCGGCCTGCTGGAGCAGCTGGGGCGCCCTGACGGCACGGCGAAACTGGCGCAGCAGGTGAGGCAGCTCCAGCCGTTGGTTGGCACCAACCTGACGGAAACCGAGATGCTGAGCCTGCTCAACGTGGCGATCCAGCAGGCCCACACCGTGCGCTACGACAAACTCCCGCTGGCACCCACCACCGAGCCTGGCCAGACGCTGCGGCAAGTGGCGCCGGGAGCAGAGCAGCCGCTGTGGCCGGCGGGGTAGCCCCACTCCGGCCATCGCGATGGATCAGCGCAGGCCGCTCAGAGGGTGGTGAGGCGCTGCCAGCGCAGCTTCAGGGCCTCCAGCAACACCTCCGCACCGGCAGCGCCGTGGTCGCCTGGCTGCAGCGCACCGAGCCAGGCCAGACCCTCGCAGGCGCGGGCCGACCCGTCCCAGCTGCCGCCCCACTGCACCAGGCCAAGCAGGGGCACGGCGGAGCGATCGAGCAGGGCGGTGTAGGCCGCCGCCAGCCCGCTGGTGGCGTCGTCAGCCGTCACCAGCAGCAGGGTGGGCTGCCGCCAGGCGCCGAGCACCTCCGCCCAGCGGGTGCCCACCGGCAGCCAGCGGCCTGGGTCTTGCTCGAGCGCCACCAGAGCGCCGCCCCGGTGGCCCTGGAGGGCCGCCATCAGCTGATCGGGCTCAACCGATTGAGCGGCCAGCTGGCTGAGCTCGGTTGTGGCGGGCAGGGCCAGCAGCGACTGCAGGCGCGGGGCCGCCTGGGGCAGGGCCGCCAGCCCGCCCGGGCCGGCTCCGGCCAGCACCAGGGGAGAGGTGAGCAAGGACCGCTGTTCGGACAAGACCGGCAGGCAGTGGTTCATCATTCTTCATACCACCAGGTTTCGCCGGCATCCGACCGGAAGGCTTCTACCATCAGCTCCATGCCGACCTCGCTCACGCCCGCCGTGACCCGTTTCCTGACAGCCGATCGGGTCGAGCAGGACCAGCCCCCTCACGACACCCGGCGGTTGCGGCTGTTCAGCGGCACGTCGAACCAGGCCTTGGCCCGCGAGATCGGCGCCTATCTCGGTGTTCCCGATGGGCCGCGCGCGATCAAGCGCTTCGCCGATGGTGAGCTTTATATCCAGATTCAGGAATCGATCCGCGGCTGCGATGTCTTCCTGATCCAACCCACCTGCGCTCCGGTGAACGATCACCTGATGGAGCTGCTGATCATGGTGGATGCCTGCCGGCGTGCCTCGGCCCGGCAGATCACCGCCGTGGTGCCCTACTACGGCTACGCCCGCGCCGACCGCAAGACGGCGGGCCGCGAATCGATCACTGCCAAGCTGGTGGCCAATCTGCTGGTGAAATCCGGCGTCGACCGGGTGCTGGCGATGGACCTGCACTCCTCCCAGATTCAGGGGTACTTCGACATCCCCTGCGATCACATCTACGGCTCGCCCGTGTTGGTGGATTACCTGCGCACCCGCGACCTCGGCGAGGTGGTGGTGGTGTCACCGGATGTGGGCGGCGTGGCCCGGGCCCGGGCCTTCGCCAAGCAGATGAGCGATGCGCCGCTCGCGATCATCGACAAGCGCCGCTCCGGCCACAACGTGGCTGAGAGCCTCACAGTGATCGGCGACGTGGCCGGCAAGACGGCCATCCTGATCGACGACATGATCGACACCGGCGGCACCATCTGCGCGGGCGCCCGACTGCTGCGCCAGCGGGGCGCCACCCGGGTGCTGGCCTGCGCCACCCATGCGGTGTTCTCCCCTCCCGCGATCGAGCGGCTCTCCGAGCCCGGCCTGTTCGAAGAGGTGCTGGTCACCAACAGCATCCCGATCAGCGACGACCGCCGCTTCCCGCAGCTGCAGGTGCTTTCGGTGGCCAACATGCTGGGCGAAGCCATCTGGCGCATCCACGAGGAAAGCTCTGTGAGCTCGATGTTCCGCTGAAACCACCCGAACGCCACCGCTCCGAGGCGCCCTTTCCCCTGCGGGTGCGGCTGAAGAAGGCCCTGCCGGTGCTGGTCACGGCCCTGCTCACCACAGGACTGCAAAGCGTCGGCCTGCTGCCCGCTGCCGCCTCCAGCCAGCGCGTGGGAGTGTGGCTCACCAACAGCCCCAGCCTCCTCTACTACGACCGCAACCGGATCGAGCAGGCCGTCAAGGAACTGGCAGCTGCCGGGTTCAACACCCTCTACCCGAATGTGTGGAGCCGGGGCACCACCTTCCACCGCAGCCGCTTTGCTCCCACCGAACCGGCCCTGCTGAAGGCTGCTCCGGGACTCGATCCGATCTGCCAGATCACCCGCTCCGCCCAGCGGCGCGGCATGCAGGTGATCCCCTGGTTCGAATACGGAATGATGGAGCCCGCCGACGCGGAGGTGGTGCGGCGTCATCCCGAGTGGGTGCTGCAGCGCAGCGATGGCTCCACCCTCTATGCCATGCACGGCGCCAACCTGAAAACCTCACCGCTCCGGGATCTGCGGGTGTGGCTCAACCCGGCCCACCCCGGCGTGCGCGCCCGCTTCATCGGCCTGATCCAGGAGATCGTGCAGCGCTGTGGTGTCGACGGCATCCAGCTCGACGACCACTTCGCCTGGCCGGTGGAACTGGGCTACGACCCCTACTCCCGGGCCCTGTTCAGCAAGGAGAAGGGGCGTGAACCTCCCACGGATTTCAACAACCGCGAATGGATGAGCTGGCGGCGCCAGCAGCTCACCGGCCTGCTGCGGGAGCTGCGAAGGGAACTGCGCCGCAGCAACGACAAGGCGGTGATCAGCCTGTCCCCTGGACCGTTCCGCTTCGCCTACAACCACTGGCTCCAGGACTGGGAAATCTGGGCCCTGGGCAAACTGGTGGATGACCTGGTGGTTCAGAACTACGCCTTTTCGGTGCGCGGTTTCGCCCGTGATCTCGATCAGCCGGCGCTGGTGAAGGCCCGCCAGTGGGGCCTGCCCGTGGAAATCGGCATCCTGGCGGGCTTCGGTGGCCGCACTCCCGACATGGCCACGCTCAATCAGAAGGTGGAGCTGGCGGCCCAGCGTGGTCATGGCGTGATCTATTTCTATTGGGAAGGCCTGTGGGGCACCTACGCCGGGCCCGAGGGAGCTTCCCTCCGGCGCGACGCGTTCACCCGATTGCACCGCCAGGCCTTCGGTCGCGGGCAGAGCCCCGCCAAGGGACAGGCCTCCAGCGCCGGAGCGGCGCCCCGCTGATCGCCTTCAGGCCGCCACCCCTTCTCCGGCGCCGAGCGAACGGCACTGCTCCACCACTTCGCGGGTGTTGGCAGAGAGATCCGCCGCAGCCAGCTGCTCCACCGCCGCGCGCATGTGCCCGGCCCGCTCCGGCGCATAGCTCTGCCAGCGGCTGAACAGCTTCGCGAGCCGCGACGCCGTGATCGGGTTGCGCCGATCGAGCGCCACGATCTGCTCGGCCATGAACCGATAGCCCGTGCCATCGGCCGCGTGAAACACCGGCGTGTTGGCAGAAAAGCCCCCCAGCACCGCGCGGATCGCGTTGGGGGCTGCCGGGTCGAAGCGCGGATGGGCCAGCAGAGCTGACGCCCGCTCCAGCCCATCGGCGAAGGGGGCGCTGGCCTCCAGCGCGAACCAGGCATCGAGGATCACCGGCTTCTCCTGCCAGCGTTGGTAGAAGGCCTCCAGCGCGCGGCGACGTTGCTCGCAGGGGTGAACCTGCAGGGCCCGCAGCCCTGCCCTGGCGAGCGTCATCGACGGTCCCTGCACCGCAGCGGCAGCGGCCTCGCGCACGGCCTCATCCCCGGCCGCCGCTCGCCAGCTCCAGATCGTGGCGGTCAGGCGCCGCTCACCCTGCCCCTGAGGCCAGGGCTGCTCCCACTGCAGCCGGCAGGCGGCAAGCGCTTCCAGCAACGGCTCTTCCACGGCAGCGCCGAAGACCCGCTCCAGGTCCAGCAGGGCCGCAAACAGCGCCGGAGGATCCGGCTCCGGGGCCAGATCCTCCAGTTCGGCCATGCCGGGAAGGGCCAGCAGGGCACTGCGGCTGGCAGGCGGCAAGCTGCTGTCGGTGAGGATCGCGGCAAAGGCAGCGGTAAGCCCACATTCCAGTTCCGGGTCGCTGCGACCGGCGGCCCGGGCCAGCACGGCCTGCCGCAGCAGGGTCTGGCCTGCATCCCAGCGGGCGAAGGGGTCGCTGTCACAGGCGAACAGGTGCAGCAGTTCGGCAGTCGGCCGGGCAAGCTCGAGCCGCACGGGCGCCGAGAAGCCCCGCAGCACCGAGAGGGCCGGCGGCGTCGGTCCCGGGGGCAACCCCTCGTAGCGCAGCTGGGTCTCCGCAGCCTCCAGCACGACGGGCGATCCACCGGTCTGGGGCAGGGCCTGGCCGTCCTCACCCACAAGGGCCAGGGCCAGGGGAATCACCAACGGCTGCTTGCGCGGCTGGCCCGGGGTGGCGGGGGTGTGCTGGCGCAGCACCATGGCGAGTGCGCCACTGGCGCCGTCCCAATGGCGATCGATCGACACCACGGGGGTGCCGGCCTGGTGATACCAGCGGCTGAACTGCTCGAAACTGAAGCGCAGCGGTGAGGGATCGTCGCCCTGGCCATCGGCGGTGGCCGCAGAGGCTTCCGTTGCGGCGTCCTGCATGGCCTGCAGGAAATCGGCAGTGGTGGCGGCAGTGCCGTCGTGGCGCTGCACATAGAGCGCCATGCCGCGCATGAAGGTGGCAGGACCCAACAATGTGTGCAGCATACGGATCACTTCCGCACCTTTCTCATAGATGGTGGTGGTGTAGAAATTGTCGATCGCCTGATAGTGATTCGGCTGAATCGGGTGGGCAGTGGGTCCTGCATCTTCCCGGAATTGGGTATTGCGCAGCATCGCCACATCCTCGATGCGCTTGAGATCGGCACCGTGCAGATCGGCGGTGAAGCATTGGTCGCGAAACACCGTGAGTCCTTCCTTAAGGGAAAGCTGGAACCAGTCACGGCAGGTGATGCGATTCCCCGTCCAATTGTGGAAGTATTCGTGGGCAATCACACTTTCGATGCGTTCGAGCTCACCATCAGTGGCGGTTTCGGCATCGGCGAGCACCAGCTTGGAGTTGAAGATGTTCAGGCTCTTGTTCTCCATGGCGCCCATGTTGAAATGGCGCACAGCCACGATGTTGTATTCATCGAGGTCGTATTCGAGCCCATAGACCTGCTCATCCCAGGCCATCGACCGCTGCAGCGAGGCCATCGCATGAGCGGTGTAGGGGGAATCGCCAGGCTCCACATGCAGGCGCAGTTGCACCATCCGGCCACTGGCGGTGGTGAAGCTGCCGCGCACCTCCTCAAGCCGTCCGGCCACCAGCGCGAACAGATAGGAGGGCTTGGGGAAGGGGTCGTCCCAGACCGCGAAGTGGCGGCCATCGGCCAGGGCACCGGCAGCCTGGCAATTGCCGTTGGAGAGCAGCACCGGGTAGCGCTCCTGCTCCGCTTCGATCCGCACCTGGAAGCGGCTGAGCACATCCGGTCGGTCGGGGTGGAAGGTGATGCGGCGGAAGCCTTCGGCCTCACACTGGCTTGTCACCATGCCGCCGCTGGCATAGAGGCCTTCCAGGGTGGTGTTCGTGTAGGGGTCGATCCGCACCCGACTGGTGAGTACGAACGGCCGCTGCGGCGGCTGGAGCACCACCAGAAGCCCCTCCTCCTGGTGGGTGGCGGCAGGCGGAAGTGGTTCCCCGTCGATGGCCAGAGCCTCCAGCTCCAGCCCCACCCCCCGCAGCTCCAACGGTGAAGCGGCTTGAACAGCTGCAGACGCCCCCGCCGCGGGAAGGAACGAAAGGGTCGCTTCCACCAGGCCGTGGTCGGGGAAGAGGCGCACGGTCAGGTCCGTGCGCTCCAGCGCGTAGGGATAAGGCCGGTAATCGGCCAGGCGCACATCAGGCATCGACCCAGGGAAGAACAACCCTCTGATCCTGAAGGGTGCCAGGCAGCGCCGCGATCACCAAGGCAGCGGACTGCGTCCCTGACCGGCATTGCAACCCACCTGGGAGCCCAGCAGCGCGCCAAGCGGCACTGCCCAGGTCCGGCCCTGGTCGCGGGAGGCGGCATAGCCGATGCCACCGCCGATCACGCCGCCCACAAGCCGGCCGATCGAGCAGCGCTGTTGCAGCGCTTGCGCTTCTTCAAAGGTCTGCGGTGCATTGAAGCCGTTCACCTGCCCCTGATAATCCTGATAAGGGGCGGGGAAGTTCCGCACCGGAATCACTCCCGACTGTGGGAGTGTCTGGGCCACGGGGACCTGGCGATAGACGGGAACCTGGCGGTACACCGGCTGCTGCTGATACACCGGCACCTGCTGGTAGGCCTGGCCAGGAAACCCAAACGACTGAGCCTGGACCGCGAGCGGAGCCAAGGAACCCATGCTGAGCAGGCCGGCGGCCATCAGGGCAGAAGATGACGAGAAGGTCATGACGACGTTGGTGAAAAACACCCCGGAGGGATGCCTTCAGCAAAGCCAGAAGCCCTGAATGAACTGCAACTGACCAGGGGGTCAATCGCATCCGGATGCGACCGCCAGTTGTGAGGTTGGCCTCTATCAAAAAGCCAACGTCTCAGCCATCTACTTCGGGGGTGCCTTTGCAGGCGCAGCTGGTGCAGGTGCGAGCGGGCCAGCTGCCGGCCTTGCGCCAGATCCCTGCTGCTTGATGGCCGCCTCCACCCGCTTCACTACATCCGGCGGCACCTGTTTCGGACAGAGATCCACCGCGCCGATCACGGCGGAGTTCACGGCACCGCGCCGCAAATCCTCAATGGTGAGGGTCTGGGTGCCCACCTGCTGGATCTTGCCGCCGTGCAGCCCCTGGAGCACTTGCGCGATGGTTTCACCGGCGATGGCCACGGCCTTGTCGAAGTCCACGCCGCCGCCGCGGGCGATGCAAACGTTGACAGCCGCGATCCGTGTATACAGCTGCATCTGCGCTTCCGTGGCCGGTGCGGTTTGAGCGGCGGCGGGCAGAGACGCGAAGGGGAGCAGCAGGAGGGGGACCGCCACGAGGGACCGGCTCCAGCGGGGCAGAAGACGCAAAGGGGAGGACGCGTGAACCTCCATGGTGCTGCACCAGCCGATGAACTTCAATCGTGCAGCAGCCGTGCCTCGCCCACTCTCCACGCCGTCCCGCGCAACCCGCCTGGTTCTCCGGCCGGCCCCCCGCGCCCGAAACCGCCTGCGCCCGCCCGCAGTCCACCAAACCGGCCCAGCGCCCTGCCATGGACTGCGGGTGAACTCATAGTGTGGCGATTACGTATTGGACCAGCCAGACGGTGCCTGCTGCGGGGGGGCCTAACCCCACCACCCATCCCCCTGAGGCCTCACCGCCGCCGCGTCGCCCGCTGAAACTGCTGCTGGTGGCGGCGCCGTACCATCTCGCCACCGCCGACCTGCGCGGCGTCATGCACCTGCTCCAGAGCAGCGACAGCGGTTTCGATGTAAAACTTGAAGTGGCCCACCCGGCCGAGCGCCCGGAGCTTTTGGAGCTCCACCGTCTCGTGGCCACCCCGGCCTTGGTGAAACTTGAACCGAAGCCCCGCCAGGTGTTTGCCGGAAACACCGTGCTGCAGCAGCTCAAGGGCTGGCTACCCCGCTGGCAGCAGCGGGAAGTGGTGAGCGGCCTTGGCATGAGCCTGCGCCCCGCAGAAATGGATGGCAGCCGCACGCAGCGGGAACTGCAGCTGGAAGATCAATTGCTGGTGCTGCGCCAGGAGAACGAAACCCTGATCGAGCGGCTGGGGGTGCAGGAACGCCTGCTGCGCATGGTGGCCCATGAACTGCGTACGCCGCTCACCGCGGCCAAGCTGGCGCTGCAGAGCCTGCAGCTCGGCCACATCGACACCACGCGTTGCCGCGACGTGCTCGACCGGCGGCTGGACGACATCGAGCACCTCTCCAAGGACCTGCTGGAAGTGGGGACCACCCGCTGGGAGGCCCTCTTCAATCCCCAGCAGCTTGGGTTGGCCTCGGTGGCGGCGGAGGCGATCCTGGAGCTTGAAAAGCTATGGGTGGGCCGCGACATCCAGCTGATTACCGACATTCCCGCCGACCTCCCGGCCGTGTTTGCCGATCAGCGGCGCATGCGGCAGGTGCTGCTCAACCTGATCGAGAACGCCTTGAAATTCACCCCTGACGGGGGCCAGGTGCACCTCACGCTGCTCCACCGCACCAACCAGTGGCTGCAGGTGAGTGTCTGCGACACCGGCCCGGGCATTCCCAGAAACGAACAGCAGCGGGTGTTCCTGGAGCGGGTGCGCCTGCCCCAGACCTCGGGCACCACCTCAGGCTTCGGGGTGGGCCTGTCCGTGTGCAGGCGGATCGTGGAAGTGCATGGCGGTCGGATCTGGGTGGTTTCGGAGCCGGGAGAAGGGGCCTGCTTCCATTTCACCGTGCCGGTGTGGAACGGTCAGAACGCGGCAGTCGCTTCTCCTCCTTGACGAAGGGCCACTCCGACCCGTAGCGTCCAACACGTCGGATGGAGAGGCTTCGAACGCCCTTCACCCGTGGCCTCGCCCCCATCGTCTAGAGGCCTAGGACACCTCCCTTTCACGGAGGCGACAGGGGTTCGAATCCCCTTGGGGGTATATCTTAAGTCAGAATACGATCTTTATTTATTACATTCAAGATTAGATTCTATCTGTTTTTGTTTTCATACAGCCAAATCCGATTTGTTTCCCTTTTCAAGCGTCTGATTTATTCGGTCAATCGTTCAGTTCGGGGCAACATCCTCAGCACAGTCCATCCAGCTCAGTGCAGGGCATCAGCCTTTGGGCTGGGGCCGTCCTGCTCAACGCCAGCCATCATTAACTACCGGAAGCCAAGCTTTGTAGGGAGCACACTCTCTCCGTGACGGCATCAAGGCTTGATCCTCTGGGGGTCTGAGGCTCAACAAGTCGGCATTCCGTTTTCTGTGAGTTTCCGCCAGAAGATCAGCGGCTGTAAGCCCAGCCAGGCACCGCCTGGTGGTCTCAGAGGCGGCCCGAGCGGCGCAGTGCTTCCTGTTGCACTGCCCGCAGGTTGGCAGCCAGGTCTTCGCGCAGGCGCTGCTCAATCAGCGCGATCGGCATGCCCGGGCGGCCCTGCACGGTGAGGTCGTAAAGGAGCCGGGAGCCGATCGGATCCGGGCTCACCTGCCACGCCCCTTCAAAACGGCGGAAATCGCCCTGGATCATGGCGAAGCGGAGCATGCCGTGTTCCCGCACTTCCTGGAGCTCCAGTTCCACCCGCGCCGAGAAGCGCAGACCGCAGAACTGTTGACAGCCCACCTGCTCCAGACCCACCCGGTCGTCACGGCGCCACAGCAACCGCGAGGTGGAGAGGTTCGGGATGAAGCGACTGAGGTTCTCGTAATCCGTGAGCACCGACCAGATCAGGTCGTCCTTGAGGTCGATGCGCAGCTGAACGGCCAGACGGCGGGCCCCCTGGGGCAGGCGCTCCATCTCCTGTTGGATGGTGTCGAGGGGGCAGGAGTGTTGCCCTGTGGCCGGGCTTGACGCAGTGATGAGCGAACCGGCGGAAGACACCACGTAGAAACACCCCAGTGCCGGGGAACGTAGGGGAGAGGACAACCTGTTGTCGCGCACCAAACTTAGCCCTGATGCCCGGATGTCGGCGTCAGGAACCGCGCACCTGCTGGGGAGCCGGTTGTGGCTTCGGAGCGTTGCCTAAGATCTGACAGCCTTTTTCCGCAGTGAGTCGCTTCATGCGCACCTCGACCGCCGCGCTTCGCCAGTCCGATGCCCGCATGTTCACCCTGGTGGTGGAAGGGCTGCAGGGTCCCGGAGAGCGAGCGGCCGAACGTCGCTTCATGGTGCCGCTGTCCCGGATGCAGGCCACGCTGCGCCTGATCAACCAGCAGGGAGGACGACTGATCTCGGTCACCCAATCCGACCAGGCCCCCACCCCATCTCCTGACCCCGGCCCCTCCGACCCGGTCGCCCCCCCCGCCATCGCTCCTGTGACCACCACCGCCGCCAAAGAACCGGGCAAGCACGAGGCCGTGCCCGTGAACCTCTACAAGCCGAAGGACCCCTATGTGGGCACCGTGCTCGGCAACTATTCCCTGCTCGCCGAGGGGGCGATCGGCCGGGTGAACCACATCACTTTCGACCTCTCCGAGGGCAAGCTCCACTACGTGGAAGGCCAGAGCATCGGCATCATTCCCGATGGCACCGACACCAACGGCAAACCGCACAAGCTGCGTCTGTATTCGATCGCCAGCACCCGCCACGGCGACAACCTCGAAGACAAAACCGTGTCGCTCTGCGTCCGCCAGCTGCAATACGAGAAAGACGGCGAGACCATCAACGGTGTCTGCTCCACGTTCCTCTGTGACATCGAGCCCGGCGCCAAGGTGCGGATCACGGGGCCCGTGGGCAAGGAAATGCTCCTGCCGCCCGACGAAGACGCCAACGTGATCATGCTGGCCACCGGCACCGGCATCGCACCGATGCGAGCCTATCTGCGCCGCATGTTCGATCCCGGCGAGCGTGAGAAGAACCCCCTCTACCAGTTCAAAGGCAAGGCCTGGCTGATCATGGGCGTGCCCACCACCGCCAACCTGCTCTACGAAGACGACTTCCAGAGCTACCTGAGCCACTTCCCCGACAACTTCCGCTACACCAAGGCCATCAGCCGCGAGCAGCAGAACCCCTCGGGCGGCCGTATGTACATCCAGGACCGGGTGGCCGAACACGGCGAAGAGATCTTCAACATGATCGAAGACCCCAAGACCCACGTCTACATGTGCGGTCTGCGGGGCATGGAGCCCGGCATCGACGAAGCCATGACCAAGGCCGCCGAAGCCAAAGGGCTGACCTGGTCGGAGCTGCGCCCCCAGCTCAAGAAAGCCGAGCGCTGGCACGTGGAAACCTACTGAGCCGGCTGCTTCCTGCAGGCTTGGCCCGCCCTCTGGGCGGGCTTTTTTTTTGCCGAAACCCCCACATAGCCGCCTGGGCACTCCGTGGGTGGCCGGTTCCCGGCTTTCGTGGATGAATCAGGCCCGCCCTTCCCCCATGACCGCCGTCCTCACCAATCCGCTCAGGGTCGGGTTGCGCCAGGAGCGGGTGATCTCGCCCCAGTGTCTGGTGATCTTCGGCGCCAGCGGCGACCTCACCCACCGCAAGCTGATTCCGGCGCTGTTCGAGCTGTTTCGCCAGCGGCGCCTGCCCAGCGAGTTCGCCGTGCTGGGCTGTGCCCGCCGCCCCTGGAGCGATGAAGAGTTCCGCGCCCGCATGACCGAGGCCCTGGCGGAGGAGGTGGCCGACCACGCCAGCGCCTGGGAACAGTTCAGCAGCGGCCTCTTCTACGAGCCGGTGGACCTGCAGGTGCCTGAGCATCTGGTGCGCCTGGGCCAGCGGCTCGAGGCCATCGACCGGCTACGGGCCACCCGCTCCAACCGCACCTTCTACCTGTCGGTGTCGCCCACCTTCTATGGCAGCGGCTGCCGCGCCCTCGCCGATGCCGGCCTGCTGAGCGACCCGCAGCGCAGCCGGGTGGTGATCGAGAAGCCCTTCGGTCGTGACTACGGGAGCGCCGAGAAGCTCAACCGAATCGTGCAGGCCTGCGCCCAGGAAAACCAGGTCTTCCGGATCGACCACTACCTGGGCAAGGAAACGGTCCAGAACATCCTGGTGCTGCGCTTCGCCAACACCATCTTCGAGCCGATCTGGAACCGCAACTTCATCTCCAGCGTGCAGATCACCGCCGCTGAAACCGTGGGGGTGGAGGAGCGGGCCGGCTACTACGAAAGCTCCGGCGCCCTGCGGGACATGGTGCAGAACCACCTCACCCAGATGCTGGCGCTCACCACCATGGAAGCGCCGGGCCGCTTCGACCCGGAAGCGATCCGCAACGAGAAGGCCAAGGTGCTGCAGGCCGCTCGCCTCGCCGATGAGGCCGAGCCCTGGAACTGCTGCGTACGCGGCCAGTACGGACCCGGCGGCTCCCGCAGCCGGCCGATCAAGGGCTACCGGGAGGAGCCGGGGGTCAACCCGAACAGCACCACCGAAACCTATGTGGCGATGAAGCTGTTCATCGACAACTGGCGCTGGCAGGGGGTGCCCTTCTATCTGCGCACCGGCAAGCAACTGCCCAAGCGGCTCAGCGAGGTGGTGCTCACCTTCCGTGAGGCGCCGGTGCACCTCTTCGACGCCGCCGGCGGCAGCCCAACCGCCAACCAGCTGATCCTGCGCATCCAGCCCAACGAGGGCGCCGAATTCCGCTTCGAGGTGAAGGCTCCTGGATCGGGCATGCGCAGCCGCCCGGTCGACATGCAGTTCTCCTACGACGAATCGTTCGGGGAACCCTCCGATGAGGGCTACGTACGCCTGCTCGCCGACGCCATGCTGGGAGATCCCACCCTGTTTACCCGCGGCGATGAGGTGGAAGCGGCGTGGCGCCTCTACACCCCCCTGCTGGAGCTGATCGAGGACAGTCCCTGGCAGCTGCCGGTCCAGCCCTATGAGGCCCGCACCTGGGGCCCCGCCGCTGCCGACAGCCTGCTCGCCAGCGACGACCTGGTCTGGCGCCGCCCCTGAACGCCTCGGCCTCCACCATCCACGTCCGTCCCGTCCCCCCTCCCTGCCCCTCTCTCCATGAGCCCCCAACTAACCCTTCAGGCCCCGGTGGAACTGCCGCCCCCCGAGCTCACCGGCTACCTGGAGAAGCTCTGGCAGCACGACCTGGGGCACAGCAGCGGGGCCAGCACCTTCACCCTGCTGGTATGGCAACCGGCCTGGGTGGAACAGCACCTGGTGCGGCTGGGCCGGCTGGAAGGCCCGGTGACCGGGGTGGTGCGTCCGGAAGTGCTGGAGGCGGCCCGTGAAGCGGTCGACTTCTGTGGCCTTCCCCCCAGCACCTCGCCGCTGGCACCAGAACTGGCCTGGGCGCTGGGCGAGCACGCGGGGGTCGACCACGTCGGCGAAGACCTGCGCGGCCAACACGTGGAATCGGCGATCAGCGCCTACCAGCCGCGCCGGCTGATCACCCTGGCGCCCACGCTCAGCAATAGCGCCGGCCTGGAAACGCTTGTGGCGGCCTACTGCCCGCTCAGCGAGGAAGGCAACAACGGCGCCACCTGCGGAGATGTGGTGGTGCTGCGCGGCGACTTCGACGCCCTGCGGCAGGGCCTGAGCCTGCTGCAGCCCCTGGTGCCCGACGACCTGCCCTGCTGGGTGTGGTGGAACGGTTCGCTGGAGGAAGCGCCCGATCTGCTGGCGGCCCTCAGCAGCCCGGGGCGCCGGCTGGTGATCGACAGCGCCCTCGGCCCGCCGCGCCGCTGCCTTGATCTGCTGGAGGAGCGCGTCAACAGCAGCACCGCCGTCAACGACCTCAACTGGCTGCGGTTGCGCGGCTGGCGGGAGTCGCTGGCGATGGTGTTCGACCCGCCCGGTCGGCGCGAATCGCTCAGCCACGTGGTGCACCTCGACATCGATGTGGAGGGCAGCCATCCGGTGCAGGGGCTGCTGCTGGCGGCCTGGATCGCCGACCGACTCGGCTGGCACTTTGTGACCAGTTACAAAATGGACGGTGACTCCATCGGCGCCGACTTCGAGCGCAGCGACGGCAAGGAAGTGCGCCTCAAGCTGATGCCGGTGCCGGTGGGGATCCCCAGCAGCCACCCGGGCACGATCGTGGGGTTGCGGCTGATCTGCGAACCCGACGATCGCAAGCCGCTCTGCGTGATCCTCTGCTCGGAAACCGGCGGCTGCATGCGGCTGGAGGCCGGCGGCGTGGCGCGGATGGAGCTGGCGGAAGATGTGGTGCCGAAGGTGCCCGGGTCCGATGAGATGGAAATGGGGCGGCTGCTGGGTGGCGGCCACGACTCCACCACGCCGCTGCTCGCCGCCGCTGCTCCGCTGGCAGCCAAGCTGCTGCCGAACTGAGGCTGTCCTGAACCCAGCGGCGGGGGGCCGGCACTGATGGCCTGCCTGATTGCGGCCCCCTGCAGCGGCAGCGGCAAAACGCTGCTCAGCCTGGCGCTCACGGCCCTGCTGCGCCAGCGCGGCCGCAGCGTCCAGACCTTCAAGGTGGGGCCCGACTACCTCGATCCCCAGTTGCTGGCCCGGGTGAGCGGCCGGCCGTGCCGCAACCTCGACCGCCTGCTCTGCGGCCCCGAATGGGTGGAGCGCAGTTTCCACTGGTGGGGCCGTCAGGCCGACCACTGCCTGGTGGAGGGGGTCATGGGCCTGTTCGACGGCCGCGGGCCCGGCGACGAGGGCAGCTCCGCCGAACTGGCCGTCGCGCTGCAGCTGCCGGTGGTGCTGGTGGTGGAAGCCAGCCGCCAGGCCGGATCGGTCGCGGCGCTGGTCAACGGTTTCCGGCACCATCGCCGCGACCTCACCATGGCCGGGGTGGTGCTCAACGGCGTAAGCACCGCCCGGCACCAGGCGCTGCTGAGCGAAGCGCTTGCGGCCATCGGCATGCCGGTGCTGGGCCTGCTGCCGCGCCACCCCAGCCTGAGCCTGCCGTCACGGCACCTGGGGCTGCTGCCCGCCCATGAGCTCCACGACCTCACGCGCACCTGCGGAGAATGGGCAGCGCTGGCCGAGCAGCACCTTGATCTCGCGCAGCTGCTGCCCCTGCTGGCACCCCCCGCCAGTTCACCAGAGACCGCCTCCGGCGGCGATCCGATCCAATGGGCGCTCGGGCTCGAACACGAAACCCCAGCACCCGAGCCCGTGCGTGTGGCCATTGCCGCCGATGCCGCCTTCCACTTCCGCTACCCGGAAGCCACCGAACTGCTTGAAGGGGTGGGGGTGGAGCCGCGGCTTTGGCAGCCCCTGGCCGATGCGCCGCTGCCGCCGGATTGTCAGGGGGTGATCCTGCCGGGCGGCTACCCGGAGCTGCACGCGCCGGAACTGGCTGCCGCCCGGCGCAGCCTGGCTGACCTGCGGCGTGCCGCAGCCGCCGGCCTGCCGATCTACGCCGAATGCGGTGGCCTGCTGCTGCTGGGGCAGGCGTTGGAGGATCCAGAGGGCCAGCCCTACCCGATGGCTGGCCTGCTGCCGTTCACGGCCCGACGCGGGGCCCTCCAGCTCGGCTACCGGCAGGCCACCCCCAGCCACGACGGGCTGGTGGCACGCTGCGGAGAATCCGTCTGCGGCCACGAATTCCACCGCTGGGAGCTGCACCCCACTCCCACGGCAGCCTCTGTGTCGGGCGGCAACGGTGTGATGGACGGAATCAAGCCGCTGTGGCAGCTTGAGGGATGGGGTTGCCCACCGCGGAGTGAAGGATGGACGACGCGCACGCTTCACGCCAGCTGGCTTCACCTCCATTGGGCTGGGTGTTCGGCGATCTGCCGGCGCCTCCACGACGCAGCCCGGCGGACAGCTCCGTTCGCCGGGGCGGCGGCAGCCGCCGCAGCGCCGGCTCCCTGGCCTCCCGGGAGCGCTGGCAGCTGATCGTGCGCGGCCATGTGCAGGGTGTGGGCTACCGCCAGGCCTGCTGCCGCGCCGCTGCCGCGCTCGGCGTGGCGGGCTGGGTGCGCAACCGCAGCGATGGTTCGGTGGAGGTGCAGGCGGAAGGCCCGAACCAGCAGCTGCTGGATCTGCGGCTGTGGTGTGAGTCGGGGCCGCCCGGGGCACTGGTGAGTGAGGTGATCCCCAGCCTGATGCCGATCGCTGGCGACGACTGGTTCGAGATCCGCCGCTGAGCGCGGCGTGTGCGTCATCCTGGCCGGGACCGCCAACGCGCCCTGGCGCCCCGATGCACGACCCCTCGCTCTGGACCGAACTGATCGCCTACGGCAGCGGCATCAGCCTCAGCCCGATCCATGTGGGCCTGCTGCTGCTGTTGCTTCTCGGTGAGCACCCCCTGCGGCGGGGTGGCCTGTTCGTGCTGAGCTGGGTCGTCACGATCGCCGTGATGGTGACCGTGCTGCTCACCCTGGGCCACGGCCTGCTGCTCACCATGGAGCAGGGCAGCAGCCACCGCACGGGGCTGGATCTGATGGGGGCCGGAGCCCTGCTCACCCTGGGGGTGCGGGAGCTGCTGCCGACCAGCCGCGGTGCTGGTCCGGAGGAAGCTCCAGGCTGGACGCGCCAGCTCGACCGTTTCTGCCGCCTGCCCCTGCCGCTGCTGATCGGCGCCGGGGCGGCGCTGGAGGTGGTCAGCCCGGACGACCTGTTCCTGATGGCCAAGGGGGCATCGGCGCTGCTGGCGGCTCAACTGGGCCGCGGGCAGGAGCTGCTGATGGCCGCAGTCTTCACCCTGGCGTCCAGCCTGCTGCTGCTGGTGCCGTTCCTGGCGGTGGCCCTGGCCCGCGAGCGCATGCTGCCGCGGCTCGAGAGCGCCAAGAAGCTGCTGTTCGCCCGGGGGGATCTGGTGGTGGGCGGCCTCAGCCTGGCGCTGGCGGCCTACCTGGCCTGGCAGGGCATCGAAGGCCTGCGCATGGTCTGAGCCGCCGGGCTCAGGCCTCGGGGTCTGCCAGCCAGCGGCTCCAGCAGTCGCGATCGGCGCTGGAGCCCGCTCCCGCCACCATCCATACCGCCGTACGGGCCCGGCTCACCGCCACGTACACCAGCTGCCGGCGCAGCTGCAGATCGGAGGGCCAGAACACATCGTCGGCGATGAACACCTCACCAAAGCTGCTGCCCTGGCTGCGGTGCACCGTGAGCACGGCCGCCGGCGCCAGGGAGGCGAAGGCATCCCGCACCAGGAAGTAGCGACGCCAGAGACCGCGGGCTTCCTTCTTGCCCAGCGCCCTGGCCTGCTGCCGCAGCTGCGCCAGCACCCCTTCCAGCTGCCGCCGGGCAGGGGAGCCCGCCGCCGGCAGCAACCGCAGCGACAGCTCCCCGTCGGGCTGCTGCACGGTCACCAGCTGGGTGTCGATCACCGGCGCGGTCAGCCCGTCGAACAGCTCCAGCACCTCCCGGCCTGCCAGGCCGAACTCCGCCAGATCGCAACGCTCGGGCTTCACGTCGCGCACCACCAGCTCCCGGTTCGACGCCAACACCATGTCCGGTTCCTCGCCCCCCTCCGCCCCCTCCCGGCAGGCGGGCGCCATCACCGCCATGCGCGTGATCAGCACTTCACCCGGCAACACCGGCAGCTGGTCGGCCATCTCGCCGTGGATGGCGCGCCGGGCGAGGGGCACCAGCTGCTCAAGGCTGCGGTTCGTGTAACAGAGGATGCGGGCCTGATCGGGGTTGTCCCCCTCGGCGGCGCGGCGCAGGGCCTGCTGAGCCGCCGCCAGCCAGGCGGAGCGCTCCAGCAGGGCCACCATGCCCTCCGGCTGCCGGATGGCCGGCAGCTGAGGCGGCAACCGGCAGGGCAGCCGCTGCTCCCGCAGGCCGGTGGCCAGGCGCAGCACCGGACCCTGGTGGCGCACCACCTGCTCGAGCCGGGCCAGCTCGGCCCGCTGCAGATCGAACACGGGGCTGAGCGGTTCCCCCACGGGCGGCAGCTGGGCGGGATCGCCCACGAACACCAGCCGGGTGCCGTAGGGATGGGCGCAGCGCAGGGCGATCTGCAGCAGGGTGCTGTCCACCATCGAGGCCTCATCGATCAGCACCAGGGCCAGCGGCTCCAAGGCCACCGCCGTCTGCTCGGTTTCCTCACAGATCTCGCGGCCGCCGTCACGGCGCAGCTTCAGGCGCAGCAGCCGGTGCAGGGTGGAGGGAAACCAGGTGGGCCGCAGGCCGCTGAGCTCGAGGTACTGGCGCAGCACGCCCACCGCTTTGTGGGTGGGAGCCACCACGGTCCAGCAGAGATCCCGACGCTCCACCTCCGCCAGAAAGGCCATCGAGAGGTACGTCTTGCCGGTTCCGGCGTAGCCGCTCAGCACGAAAGGCCGACCATCGGCAGGAGCGTCCAGCCAGGCCACGAAGGCCTTGACCGCCTGGCGCTGACCAGGCGTGAAGGCTTGGGCATCAGCGGCAGGAAGGCTCAAGCCAGCGGCAACCAGCCCCAGCTCTGGGCGATCTGCAGCGGCGAACCCACCAGGGCCAGACCGGTGAGGGCGATGGCGGGGCCCATCAGGCTGCCGGCCAGCACCTCCAGGCGCGTATGGCCCAGGTTTTCCTTCAGCGGCTTGGCTGGTGCGGCGTCCTGCCAGGTGGCAGGCGGCAGGGCATTGATCGCACCAGCCTGTAGCCCGGCGGCCCGGCGCACGCCGCTGGCGTCGTACATCACCACGAACGCCACGGTGGCGGCAAAGGCGAACAACGGATCATCGAAGCCCTGCTGCCAGCCGATGCCCGCCGCCGCGCCTGTGACCAGGGCGGCGTGACTGGACGGCATGCCGCCGGTTTCGAACAGCACCGCCGGGCGCCAGCGGCGGTGCTCCACCAGCTCGATGAGCAACTTCGAGCATTGCGCCAGACCGCAGGAGATCAGCGCCCAGGCCAGCACACCATTGCCAAGCAGTTGAAACAGGGGAGGGGTTCCGGAGGGGACAGCGATCATCGATCGCGGCTGGTGATGTAGTCAGCCAGGGCCACCAGCGGGCCGGCCTGGGCCAACCAGGGCTGAAGTGCCTCCTTGGACTCCCGCACCAGGGCATCGGCACGGCGACGCGACTCCTCCAGCCCCAGCAGCTTCGGGTAGGTGGTCTTGTCGGCGGCCAGATCCTTGCCGGCCGTCTTGCCCAGCACGGCACTGCTGGCGGTGAGGTCCAGGATGTCGTCGATGATCTGGAAGGCCAGACCGATGCCGCGGGAATAGGTGCGCAGGGCGTCCAGCAGATCGTCCTCGGCGCCGGCGATCAGGGCGCCGGTGAGCACACTGGCCTGCAGCAGGGCACCGGTCTTGTGCAGGTGGATGTATTCGAGCGTGTCGAGATCCACCTGGCGGCCCTCGGATTCCAGATCCACCACCTGGCCGCCCACCAGCCCGGGGGCGCCGGCCGCCAGCGACAGCTCACCCAGCACCCGCAGCAGCCGTTCGGGGGCCACGCCGGGGCTGCGCAGCGCCACCATCTCGAAGGCACGGGTCAGCAGGGCGTCGCCGGCAAGGATGGCATTGGCTTCTCCGAACACCTTGTGGTTGGTGGGGCGTCCGCGGCGCAGGTCGTCGTTGTCCATGGCGGGCAGGTCGTCATGGATCAGCGACATGGTGTGGATCATCTCCAGTGCCACCGCGGTGGGAAGCGCCAGGGCACTGGTGCCTCCCGCCAGTTCGCAGCTCGCCAGGCAGAGGATCGGCCGCAGCCGCTTGCCCCCCGCCAGCAGCGAGTAGCGCATCGCCTCCCGCAATGACTCGGGCCGCTCCGGGCCGAGGGCGGCATCGAGGGCCTGCTCCACGCGCTGGCGGGACGCCTCCAGGTAGGCCGCGAAATCGAAATCCGTGCTCACCGCCACGGCCATGGGTACCAGCGCACTGCGGCGGATTCTCTCAGGCCACGGCGCCGCTGAGCGTCTATGGCAACAGATCGGCGAGCGGATCTTCCGCCGGAGCTCCAGCCCCATCCACAGCGAGCGCTGGGGCGAAGGTCGCCCGCCAGCTGGCCACCGTGTTGACCAGGAGCATCGTCACGGTCATGGGCCCCACACCACCGGGCACCGGCGTGATCGCCGCCGCCAGCGGCTCCACCTCCTCGAAGCGCACATCGCCGCAGAGCCCGCCGCGGCCGCCGGGCCCCTCAGCCGCTGACGGCGGCAGCCGGTGGATGCCCACATCCACCACCACCGCTCCGGGTTTCACGTGCTCGGCACCGATCAGCCGCGGCCGACCGGCCGCCACCACCAGCACATCCGCCTCGCGGCACAGCGCCGCCAGATCGCGGCTCCGCGAGTGAGCCACGGTGACCGTGGCATTGGCGGCCTGCAGCATCAGCGCCATCGGCTGGCCCACCAGGATGCTGCGCCCCACCACCACGGCGCGGGCCCCCTCCAACGGCACCTGGGCGCGCGCCAGCAGGGCCATCACGCCGGCGGGGGTACAGCTGCGCGGACCGGGTTCCCCCTTGAGCAGGCGACCCAGGTTGCACGGGTGCAGGCCATCGGCATCCTTGGCCGGGTCGATCGCATTGAGGAGCGGCCCCTCCGCCAGCCCCGGCGGCAGGGGCAACTGCAGGAGGATGCCGTCCACAGCGGGATCGGAGTTAAGACGTTGAATCTCGGCGAGCACCGTGGCGGCGCTGCTGTCGGCAGGCAGGTGGGCGCCGTGGCTGGCGATGCCGACCCTGGCCGAGGCCTTCTCCTTGTTGGCCACATAGACGCCGCTGGCCGGATCATCACCGACACGCAGCACGGCCAGCCCCGGCGGCCTACCGGCCCGCTCCAGGCCCGCCGTCACCACCTGCTGCAGGCGCTGCTCCACGTCCTTCGCCAGTTGCCGCCCATCGAGGAGCTTCGCCATGCCCACCACAAACGGTTCAAGGCCCAGCATGCCGCCAGACCACGATTGACGTCCTCGCTAGCTTGACCACTTCGGAGGTGGAGAGTGTGCTGCTGCGTCGGCGCATCCAGAGGCTCTGGCAGCGATGGCTCCGGCAGGAATCGCCATGCCAGGCGCTCTGTCCATGGCGCCGACGCGACTGGCTGGCCGTGGCTCTGGTGTGCGTGCTGGTGGCGGGGGTGTCGAGCTGGCCCTGGCTGGTGGAACCGAGCCTGAGGCCGGGAATCCCGGCCCCGCAGAGCACCCGGGCACCGGAAGCCGCCACAGTCGTGGACAGCGACGCCCTGGAGCAGCGGCGTTTTCAGCTGGGCAGCCGCACCCACGTGCAGGTGGTGGATCCCCAGGCCGATCGGGAGCTGCAGCAGCGCCTGGAGCGGCAACTGCGGGAGCTGGAGTTGGTGGCGGCCTCCCCCCAGAACCGGGTGGGGCCGCTCAATCTGAACCCGGTGGAGCAGGCGTGGCTGATCAGCCTCACGCCGCAGCAACTGGCGCAATGGCAGCAGGCGCTGCGGCTGGCCCAGCGGCGCATGCTCAGCCAGGGCATCGTGAGCAGCATCGCCAAGAGCCAGCTACAGGCGGCCGCCGCCCTGCAGCTGGCGCCGCTGGCGGAGCCGGGCCTGGGCCTGGGCAGCCGGCTGCTGGCGGTGAACCTGCAGGGCCGCACCAACCTGCGCACCGATGCCGGCCTCACCCAGGGCTTGATCGAAGAGCTGCTCACCCAGCAGGGCATTCCGCGCATCACCGTGGAGAAAGGTGAACTGATCACCCGCCAGGGGGAACCGATCAGCCCCCAGGCCTACGACGTGCTCGATTACTTCGGCATGGTGAACCGGAGGCCCCTGCTACGGGCCTGGCTGGGCCATGCCTTCGAAGCCTTCGCCGGCAGTGCGGTGATGGTGCTGCTGCTGCGCCGCTGGCGCGCGAGCCTGGAGCCCCGCCATGCGCTGCTGGCCCTGGGGACCCTGCTGGTGGTGCAGGGCTGCAAATTGTGGCTCGGCAACACCGCCAGCCCGCTGGCGCTGCTGGTGCCCCCCACCCTGCTGCTGGCCCAGGCTCTGGGCACTGGCGCTGGCCTGGCCTGGCTGGCGGTGGCCAGCCTGCTGTGGCCCCAACCCCTCGATGGCTTCAACGAGCAGCGCCTGCTGGTGGCCGCCCTGGTGGCAGTGGTGGCGGCGGTGCTGGCAGGCCGGCAGCGCAGCCGCGCCCAGCTGGTGCAGCTGGCGCTTGTGCTGCCGGTTGGGGCCCTGGCCCTGCAATGGCTGGTGCTGCAGGTGTCGTATCGGTTGCCCAACAGCGCACGGGTGACGCCCAGCGGCGCAGAGCTGGTGGGAGAGGCGCTGCTGATGGGTGGCCTGCTGATGGGCGGCCTGCTGCTGGGACCGCTCGTCGAGAGTTTCTTCGGGCTGCTCACGCGCGCGCGGCTGCTGGAGCTGGCTGACCTGGAGCGCCCCCTGTTGCGGCGGCTGTCGATGGAAGCGCCGGGCACCTTCGAGCACACCTTGATGATCTGCGGGCTGGCCGAGGAGGGCGCCCGGGCGATCCAGGCGGACGTCGACATGATCCGCACCGGCGCCCTGTATCACGACGTCGGCAAGTTGCACGCGCCGCAATGGTTCATCGAAAACCAATCGGAGGGCGCCAACCCTCACGAAACCCTCAACGACCCCTTCGCCAGCGCCGCGATCCTGCAGGCCCACGTGGACGAGGGGCTCAAGCTGGCCCGCAAATACCGCCTGCCGCGGCCGCTGGCCGATTTCATCCCCGAGCACCAGGGGACTCTGAGAATGGGCTACTTCTTCCATCAAGCCCGGGAGCAGGATCCCGATGTGCCCGAGCAGCGCTTCCGCTACCGCGGGCCCACGCCCCAGAGCCGCGAAACGGGAATCCTGATGCTGGCCGATGGTTGCGAGGCCGCACTGCGCTCGCTGCCGCCCGGCACCTCGGAGCAGGAGGCCTGCGCCATGGTGCGCCGGATCATCGAAGCGCGCCTCAGCGATGGCCAGCTCAAGGACAGCGGCCTGAGTCGGGGCGAACTGGAACTGGTGATCAGGGCGTTCGTGTGGGTGTGGAAGCGGATGCGTCATCGGCGGATCCCTTACCCGATCCCCGCCCGGAAGGCCTACAGCGCCTGAACCCCTGCAGCTTGCGCTCGAGCACCACCGAGGCCGGTAGCAGGGTGATGGCGTTGGCGGCGATCAGGGGCCCGTCGCGGGTGATCAGGCCATAGAGCAGCCAGCAGCAGATGCCTGCGGTGAACAGCGTGTACATGCGCAGGGAGATGCCACTGGTATCGCCACTGCGCAGGGTTTTGATCGCCTGGGGGAAAAAGCTCAAGGTGGTGAGCGCCGCCGCGCCATACCCCAGCAAGGTGGTGGAGGTGGCAGTCATCGGGCCGGGCGCGTTGACCTCAGCATGGCGGAGGCGCCGCAGGGAGGGAGGAGCGATAGGGTCCCCCGAGACAGGTCTTGTGATGGCTCCTCTTCCAGCGCAACTTCTGGCGGGAGCCTCTGCCAACGGCAAGCTCGGCGTGATGGTGTGCGGCCATGGCAGCCGCAACCGTCTGGCCGTCGAGGAATTCGCCCAGCTTGCGATCGGGCTGCAACAACGCCTGCCCCATCTGCCGGTGGCCTACGGCTACCTGGAATTCGCCCGGCCAATCCTGCGCGACGGCCTCGATCAGCTGCGCCAGCAGGGCGTGGAGCATGTGCTGGCCGTGCCGGGAATGCTGTTCGCCGCCGGCCACGCCAAGAACGACATTCCCTCGGTTCTGAACACCTATGCGGCCGAATCCGGTCTGCGCATTGATTACGGCCGCGAGCTGGGTGTCGACCGCAAGATGATCGAGGCGGCGGGTGCCCGCATCCGTGGCGCGCTGCAGCAGGCGGATGCCGCCGCTGCCGCCGCCGGTGAGCCAGCGGTGCCGCTGCACGACACCCTCTTGGTGGTGGTGGGACGCGGCTCTTCCGATCCCGATGCCAACTCCAACGTCAGCAAGGTGACCCGCATGCTGGTGGAGGGGTTCGGGTTCGGCTGGGGCGAAACGCTCTACTCCGGTGTCACGTTTCCGCTGGTGGAACCGGGGCTGCGCCATGTGGTGAAGCTGGGCTTTCGCCGCATCGTGGTGTTCCCCTACTTTCTTTTTTCCGGCGTACTGGTGAGCCGCATCCGGCTGCACAGTGAACGTGTGGCGGCAGATCATCCCGCCGTGGACTTCGTGCAGGCTCCTTATCTCGGTGACCATCCACTGGTGATCGACACCTTCCATGAACGTGTGGAAGAAGTGGTGCGCGGGGACACCCAGATGAACTGTTCGCTTTGTAAGTACCGGGCGCAGGTGCTGGGCTTCGAAGCGGAGGTGGGTGATCCGCAGCGGAGTCACCACCACCATGTCGAGGGGTTGATCGAATCCTGCACGTTGTGCGAACGCGAATGCACCGGCGCCTGCCAGCCCGATGGGGTGCCGATTCCCCTAGGCAGCGGGCCGGCCCACAGCCACGTGCACGGCCCGGACCAGACGGAGCATGGCCCCGTTCACGACCACGCGCATCACCAGGGTCAGCCCCACGACCACGGCCACACCCGTTACCCCCACGCTGACCACCCGCTCGGGCCTCGCAGCCTGACGGCAGCACCCCCCACCAAGGGAGACCCAGCCGTCTCGCCGACCCCCGGGACTCAAGAGATCCACGGGGCATAAGCCCTGCTGATGTGTCACCGATTTCCCCAGGCACCCATGGTTTTCCCCAGAACGGGAGGGGTTTTTCCACAGGCGAGGTCGGAGAATGGCCTTTCAAGCCCTTGAATCTGGGGATTACGCGGGTTTCCAGGCAGCCTTCTTGACAAACGTTCTCAGTGGCATCACCCGCCAGACCGATTGCCGATGGCCAGCGACGAAGAGGCACCGCAGCTGACTTTCTCAAGGCGAGCCGGCATGGGTTTCACCCAGGCCCCCCGCTTTGACGGGCCTGCCGTCGCTGTGGCTATCTGGGCAGGACCAGGGAGCCACGGCATTGAGCGACGCGCTGAACAGGACCACAGGCCAAGGACGCAACGGCATGCGCAGCAGCGAGGCCGCCAGTGGCTCAGGACGGAGTGAGGCCTATCCAGGCGAAGCCGGGGTGGCTGCAGAAAGCCGCGTGAGTCTTGAGGCGGAGATCCCTGAGCTGCTGTTCGACGGCATGCGCGACTTCATCCGCAGCCATCCCCACTGGGACCAGTACCAGCTGGTCAGTTCAGCCCTGGCCAGCTTCCTGTTCCAGAACGGCTGCACCGACGGCTGCGTCACCCAGCACTACCTCAACGGTCTGTTCATGCGCAACCAGCCGCCCGAAGGCCGCCTCGTCTGACGGCAGCTTGCCCGGAGTCCAGCGGGCCTGACGCGAGATCAGCCGTCATCGCCCGAGACCAGCAGCCATGGCCGATGGGCGCCAGTGAAGCCGGAGACAGGCACGCGTGAATGGAGACAGGCCGCCCATGCTGAAGAACGGCCTGTAAAGCTCGCGCTCCTGATCCACCCAAGGTCCTCCTCGCAGCCGCTTCGGCTGTTGATCCACGCGCCTTCTGATCCACGCGTCGTTTATTGCACGCGCGATTCAGCCACTCGGTGGTTCCGTGAGCACGTGTCCTCCAGGCCCATTGCTCTGAACAACGCCAGCGAGCACGCAAGCTGCAAGCACGTGGGCGCCAAGCAACGCACCATCAAGTCCTGCACGATGGCTGGCTGCCGATTCACAGGCCGCTGATCACAGGATCCCACCTTGATGGTTTCACTGGATCTCACCTTGCTGTTCCAGCCGTTGTCGTTCCCAAGCCGCTGTCTCGCGCGTTGCTGTCTCGAATCCTGCTGACTCGAAACCTGCTGACTCGAAGGTTGCTGCGTCACACGTTGCTGACTCGCAGTGGCTGCTCAAGCTGCTGATTGGCAGGTTGCAGCTTTACGCGTCGCGGCTTCACTCGGTAAGGGTTTGTCGGCCACCGAACAGCAAACAACCGGGTGAAGGAGAGGTCCTGCGCAGCGGAACACCACCGAATCACAGGCCCGCTGCCTGTGGCGCCAGCAATAAAAAAGCGGAAACCCTAAGGCCCCCGCTTTGGAATCTCCCTTGCCCGACCCGGTTAAAGGTCGCCTCCAAATTGTGCAGGAGGGTCCAGATCGCTTTTGTGGTCGTTGACACCGCCCGCGTGGTCCGGTCAGGACGCGCTCACAGCCTCATCGATCGCGCCAGTGCGCAACCTGTGGGCGGCATGGGCGCAGGCCCGCCAGGTGATTGCCATCTCCGTGAGGGTGGGGCTCTGCCAGCCGGCACTGGGCCAGCAGGCCCCATCGGTGACCAGCAGATTGGGGGCCTGCCAGCAGCGGTTCAAGGGGTCCACCACCCCGTGGTCAGGGCCGGCCGCCATGCGGGCTCCGCCCAGTTCATGGATGAAGTAGCCCGGCGGCGCCGCCTCCGTTGACAACGCCACCCCAAGGCGCAGCAGCGGCTCGGCCAGCGGAATCAGGAACAGATCCTCCAGCGGCCGGATGCAGCCACCGGCGGCAGCCACCACTGCCGTCATACGCGCCTGCATGTGGGCCACCATCTGCGTTTCGTTCTCGCCCCAATGCACGTCGATGTGGGGGGCCGGCAGGCCCCAGGCATCGGTGGCAGTGGCTGAAAGGGTGAGCCGGTTGTGGGCCTGGGGCAGCACTTCCCCCTGGCCGATCAGGAAGCCCACCGCCTCCCGCTGGCGCCGCTTGAACGGAGCCGGCGGATCGAAGCGCTGCACGCCGGCCCAGATGCCGTAGCCGCGGCGGAAGGGCAGAGGCTGGTCATCGGCGCCGAGGTTCACGGTGTTGGGGATGAAGGCACTGCCCGCCCCCGACAGTTCGCTGGGGCCGGTCGGGGCCGGCTGATCGGGCAACGCGAAGAACCGGCAGCTGGAGATGTGATCCATCAGGTGGCACCCGAGACTGCCGGAGGGGTCCGCCAGCCCATGCGGCTGATGCGGCTCTCCGGAATGGAGCAGGATCCGCACCGTTTCCAGCGTGGAGGCGCAGAGCACCACCAGCTGGGCCTGCACCCGCTGCCGCGCACCGCTGGCCCGCTCCACGTACACCACCGCTTCGGCGCGGCGGCGGGTGCGATCAAACTCCACATGGCTCACCACCGCCCCCGGACGCAGCGTCACCCGGCCCGTGGCCAGGGCCTGGGCCAGCGCCCCTCCCTGGGAGCAGGAGCGGGGCCAGGGGCCGCTGCCGGGGCGGTGCAACGCGAAGCCACGGGAGTGGATCAGCGGCAGATTCAGCTCCCGGGCGATCGCCTGCTGAAGGTGGCGCTCCGCTGGCGTGAACGGCAGCGGCGGCTGAAACTCCCCATCCGGCAGCTGGGGCAGGCCATCGCAGTGGCCGTGCACGCCGTGGAAGCGCTCGAGTCGGGCGTAGTAAGGGGCCAGGTCGGCGTGGGAAAGCGGCCAGGACGGACCGTGGCCATCCCGCTCGCCCGCCTTGAACTCGTGGTCGGAGAGGCGCAGGGTGATGCCGCCCCAGGTGAGACTCTTGCCGCCCACCTGACGCCCCCGGCTCCAGAGGAAGGGGCGATCGGGAGGCGTGCTGTAAGGGTTCTCTCGCTCATCCACATACAGCTCCGGGTTGGCCTTCCAGTAGCCCGGATGCTGCACCTGCCGCCACTGCCGGCCGCTGCTGATGTTGGCCACCCGCCTGAGGCTGTTCAGGGGCTCGCTGCCGAAAGCCTGGCGGGCGCTGAGCGCGGGGCCGGCGTCCAGCACCAGCACCCGCAGGCCAGCGCTCGCCAGCACCATGGCGGCAACTCCGCCGGTGGCGCCGGACCCCACCACCACCGCATCAAACAGGGGTCCGGGATCAGCGAGAGGCATCGGCTGGCCAGCAACGGGCGTGGCGTGGCGACCTTAGGCGGCGACAGCCGGGCGTCGAACCAGCGACGCAGGGCCCGGCCTCTGCCCAGACAGTTGCCCATAAAAAAACCGGCTGCAGATCCGCAACCGGGGGATGAAAAGTGGTGGCGGGGAGGAGATTTGAACTCCTGACCTTCGGGTTATGAGCCCGACGAGCTACCAGACTGCTCTACCCCGCGTCGCCTCAGACACACTACAAGCCGGGGGTGCCTTCCGGCAATGGGCGGGGCCCTGGGCGCCGGCTTCAGCGCGCCATGGCGTCAAAGCGCAGCTCGCCGCTCACCTCCAGCCGCAGGCCAAGGCCTGGCGCGAGGAACTGATCCTCGAGCTCTTCGAGGGTGAGCGCCGTGAGCCAGTCGAGCTGCCGCAGCAGGTGCAGCGTCACCGCGTGCTTGGCACGGCTGGCGCCGTCCTCCACCTTGATCGCCACTCCCAGCCCCTCGCCCATGCGGGCCAGGCACTGGATCCCTTCGGCGCCCCCCTTGCTCAGCACCAGGCCATGACCCCGCCGCATCAGCTCAGTGTCGAAGCGTCCCTCGCCAGCCACCAGCTCCGGGTGGGCCAGCATCGCCCGACTCAGCCGCTCCAGATCGGGCTGCTCCGAACCGCCCAGGTGGGCGAACAGCAGCGCCATCTGGGCCAGCTGGATCTGCACGGTGGGAGCGCCGCAGTCGTCGCGCGCCGTGAGCAGCTCCGCTCCGGGCAGGCCCAGCAGTTCCCCCACCCCCTTGAACACCTGCTGCTGCAGCGGGTGGTCGGGCTGGAGGTAGGTGTCCAGTGCCCAGTTCATGCGGCGGCAGGTGGCAAGAAACGCGGCGTGCTTGCCCGAACAGTTGTGCTGCAGCGGGCTGGCGTCGGGCTGCGGCGGCGGGCACTGCAGCCGTTCGGCTTCCAGATCGGCGCTCCAGAGGATCTTGAACGCTTCGCGGGCATGGGCCGGCGTGCCGGCATGGGATGCACAGGCGATCGCCAGGCTGCGGCTGTCGGCACCGGCCAGGTCGGCGGCACCGCTGCTCACATAGGCCTGGGCCTGGAAGGGCTTCAGCGCCGAGCGCATGAAGCTGAGCTGCTGGGGATCACCGGCGCGCATCAACACCCGCCCGCGCTTGTCGCAGACAACGGCGTGAACGCGGTGCACCGACTCGGTGATACCGGCGCGCAGCAGCCGCACCTCCAGGGGGGGCACGCCGGGCCGCTGGGAGGAGCCGAAACTGGAGGACAGGGACATCGCAGAGGGTTCGGCGCCCCGGAAACGACCGGGGCCAGGATTCAAAGAGCCTGGCAGAGCCCGGCTCCACCCAGCAGCAGTGCAGCGGCCAGGAGCAGGCCCTGGCGGAGACGCTCCAGCACCGGACGCACTTCATGGCGGGCCACCAGCAGGTCCTGCTGGCGCCAGGAGAGGGGCTTCTCCCACACCTGGCCGTCGTACCAGCCGGATTCCTCGTATTCCACCCGCTCGGAGGTGAGGCGCCGGCTCACATAGCTCCAGCCCAGCCACTGGCGGATCAGCAGCAGCAGCGAGGGCAGCACTGCCGCCACCGCCGCCGCCAGCACCAAGCGCAACGGCGCGTGGCGCAGGGGCCAGCTGCCGTAGGCGATCAGCAGACACAGCGGCAGTGCAAGCAGCCAGCTGATCGCCAGGGGCTTGAGCAACTGCCGTGAGCTCTGCACCGGCCAGGCGAAGAACCAGGAGGCGAGCAGCTGGCGGTATTCCTCCAGGGGCTGCTGTTCGACGGGCACCGGACAGGTCGAGAGGGGGGAGACCTGAGCCATGGAAGACGCCGGACGGTCAGAGGGAAACAGACTCCTCTGAGCCTAGGAAAGGCACCTGCTCGCCGTGTCCCCAGAAGGCTTCCAGGTCGTAGTAGCGCCGTTCGCTGGGGGTGAGCACATGCACGATCAGCTCGCCGTAATCGAGCAGCACCCAGCGCCCTTCGTTCTGGCCCTCCTTGCGCAGCGGCAGCCGGCCCGCATCAGAGAGCAGGCGGTCTTCGACCGAACGGGCGATGGCCCGCACCTGCACATCGGAGAGGCCCGAGCAGATCACGAACCAATCGGCCAGGGAGGACACCTCATCGACCCGGATCAGACGGATGTCCACGGCCTTGCGGTCGTCGCAGGCCTCGGCGGCAAGCCTGGTGAGGCGATCACTATCCATAGACGTTCTCGCTGGTGACGGACTGGCGGCTGCCTTGTTGCTGGGCCATCTCGGCACGAGCGGTGGCCGCACTCTTGCGCAGGGCCTCCAGGCGGTCTTCGTAGAAGGCGCGTTTCTTCTTCTTGCGGGTCTGCTCGACCAGTTCCTTCAAGGCGCCACCCAAACTCTTGTAGGCATTGGGCAGGGTGTAGCCGAAGCGGGTGGCCAGGGCAATGGCCCGCTCATCGGCGGCGATCGCATCCTGCAAACGTTTCTCTGAGTTGTTCTTGAGGTAGAGCCGGTAGCCGGCGAAGCCCGACAACCCCAGCGCCATCATCAGCAGCAGGCCGTCCTGCACCCATAGCTCGCCGATGGCGCCGCCAAGGCCGATGGCCAAGGCCGCCATCTCCCAGCCGTCGCGGGGCACCGCATCGTTCTGGATGCGGCCCACCTCATGCCAGAAGAGCAGGTTGCGGTGGTCGAGGGCCAGCTGATCCCAGGCTTCGAGATCCACCTGGATCTCCACCTCATCACGGCCGATCTCCTCGATCGTGACCAGGGGCGGGTCGGCGGAGGCGGCGGCTTCCACGAACACCCAGCTCTGCATCTCCGGAGGAAGCAGCCCCTTGAGGCGCTGGAGTTCGCTCATCGAACCGGCAATGGATAGGAAACCGCCACGTTAGCGAGGACACACGCCCCGGAGGCCAGCCAGCGGGCAGTGGGCGTGAGAGGCTGAGGCCGTTTGGCTTCGAACACCGCCCATGCCCCGCCGCACGGATCTGCGCCGCATCCTGCTGCTGGGCTCCGGACCGATCGTGATCGGCCAGGCCTGCGAATTCGATTACTCAGGCACCCAGGCCTGCAAGGCCCTACGGGCCGAGGGTTTCGAGGTGGTGCTGATCAATTCGAATCCGGCCTCGATCATGACCGATCCGGAAATGGCGGATCGCACCTATATCGAGCCGCTCACCCCTGAAGTGGTGGCGCGGGTGATCGCCATCGAGCGCCCGGATGCCCTGCTGCCCACCATGGGCGGTCAGACCGCTCTCAACCTGGCGGTGGCCCTGGCGGAAGACGGCACGCTCGAGCGCTACGGCGTCGAGCTGATCGGCGCCAACCTGGCCTCGATCAAGAAAGCGGAAGACCGCCTCCTGTTCAAACAGGCGATGGAACGGATCGGCGTGGCGGTGTGTCCATCCGGCATCGCCAGTTCGCTCGCCGAGGCCGAACGGGTGGGAGAGGAGGTGGGCGGGTATCCGCGCATCATCCGGCCCGCCTTCACCCTCGGCGGCTCCGGCGGCGGCATCGCCTACAACCCCGAGGAGTTCCGGGCCTTCTGCAAGAGCGGTCTGGAGGCCAGTCCCGTCTCCCAGATCCTGATCGAGCAGTCGCTGATCGGCTGGAAGGAGTTCGAGCTGGAGGTCATGCGCGACCTGGCCGACAACGTGGTGATCATCTGCAGCATCGAGAACCTCGATCCGATGGGGGTGCACACGGGCGACTCGATCACCGTGGCCCCTGCCCAAACCCTCACCGACCGCGAGTACCAGCGCCTGCGCGACCAGTCGATCGCGATCATCCGCGAGATCGGCGTGGAAACCGGCGGCAGCAACATCCAGTTCGCGATCAACCCCGCCAATGGCGACGTGGTGGTGATTGAGATGAACCCGCGCGTGAGCCGCAGCTCGGCCCTCGCCTCCAAGGCCACCGGCTTTCCGATCGCCAAGATCGCCGCCCGGCTGGCGGTGGGCTACACCCTCGACGAAATCCTCAACGACATCACCGGAGCGACGCCGGCCTGCTTCGAGCCCACGATCGACTACGTGGTCACCAAGATTCCCCGCTTCGCCTTCGAGAAGTTCCGCGGCAGCCCGGCGGTGCTCACCACCTCGATGAAATCGGTGGGCGAGGCCATGGCGATCGGCCGCTGCTTCGAGGAATCGTTCCAGAAGGCCCTGCGCTCGCTGGAAACCGGCCACGCCGGCTGGGGCGGCGACCGACCCGATGCCGAGGTGGAGCCCAGCGACCTGGAACGCCAGCTGCGTACCCCCGCGCCTGAGCGGATCTTTGCGGTGCGTGCCGCCATGGTGGCCGGCCGCAGCGACACCGACATCCACGCGCTCAGTGCGATCGACCCCTGGTTCCTGGCCAAGCTGCGCGGCATCTTCAACGCCGAGCAGGCCCTGCTGCAGGGGCGTGCGCTCAACGACCTGACCAGCGACACATTGCTGGCGCTCAAACAGCTGGGCTTCTCCGATCGCCAGATCGCCTGGGCCACCGGCAGCGACGAACTCAGCGTGCGCCGCCATCGCCAGGCCCTGGGGATCAATGCCGTGTTCAAGACCGTGGACACCTGCGCGGCGGAATTCGCCTCCACCACGCCGTACCACTACGCCACCTACGAGCGGCCGCTGGAGCGGTTGAACGCGGACGGCAGCCTGGCGCCACTGCCGCCGCAGGACGAGGTGCAACCCGAAAGTCGCCGCAAGGTGATGATCCTGGGCGGTGGGCCGAACCGCATCGGGCAGGGCATCGAGTTCGACTACTGCTGCTGCCACGCCTCCTTCGCCCTGCAGGAGGAAGGCCTGGCCACGGTGATGGTCAACAGCAACCCGGAAACGGTCTCCACCGACTACGACACCTCCGACCGCCTCTACTTCGAGCCGCTCACGCTCGAAGACGTGCTGAACGTGATCGAGGCCGAGAAGCCCGCCGGGGTGATCGTGCAGTTCGGCGGCCAGACGCCCCTGAAGCTGGCGCTGCCACTGCTGCGCTGGCTGTCCACGCCGGAGGGCATGGCCACCGGCACCCGCCTCTGGGGCACGTCACCGGAATCGATCGACAGCGCCGAAGACCGCGAGCAGTTCGAGGCGATCCTGCGGCGGCTCGACATCCGCCAGCCGCGCAACGGCCTGGCCCGCAGCGAGACGGAGGCCCGTGCCGTCGCCGCCCGGGTGGGCTATCCCGTGGTGGTGCGGCCCAGCTACGTGCTCGGCGGCCGGGCGATGGAGGTGGTGTTCGACGAAGAAGAACTCAACCGCTACATGGTGGAGGCGGTGCAGGTGGAGCCCGACCATCCAGTGCTGATCGACCAGTACCTGGAAGACGCGATCGAGGTGGATGTTGATGCCCTGGCCGATCGCGAGGGCCGGGTGGTGATCGGCGGGCTGATGGAGCACATCGAGCCGGCCGGCATCCACTCCGGTGATTCGGCCTGCTGCCTGCCGGCAGTGTCGCTCTCGCCCGCCGCGCTGGCCACGATCCGCCAGTGGACCGAAGCGCTGGCCCTGGCTCTTGATGTGTGCGGCCTGATCAACCTGCAGTTCGCCGTGCAGCGGGAGCAGGTGTTCATCATCGAAGCCAACCCGCGTGCCTCCCGCACGGTGCCGTTCGTGGCCAAGGCCACCGGCGTGCCCCTGGCCAAGATCGCCAGCCGCCTGATGGCGGGGCGCACGCTGGCGGAGCTGGGCCTCACCGCCGAACCTCAGCCGCCGCTTCAGAACGTCAAGGAGGCGGTGCTGCCCTTCAAGCGCTTCCCCGGTGCGGACACCCTGCTGGGACCGGAGATGCGCTCCACGGGCGAGGTCATGGGCAGCGGCGCCGATTTCGGCATGGCCTACGCCAAGGCGGAACTGGCCGCCGGCGAAGCATTGCCCACCGCAGGCATGGTGTTCCTCTCCACCCACGACCGCGACAAGGCGGCGCTGGTACCGGTGGCCCGCAACCTGGCCGCGCTGGGCTTCCGGCTGATCGCCACCACCGGCACAGCCTCGCTGCTGCGCGCCCACGGCCTCGAGGTGGAGGCCATCCTCAAGGTGCATGAAGGCCGCCCGAACGTGGAGGACGCCATCCGCTCGGACCGCATCCAGCTGATCATCAACACCCCGATCGGCCGGCAGGCCGCCCACGACGACAAGTACCTGCGCCGCGCCGCCCTCGACTACGCGGTGCCCACGGTCACCACCCTGGCGGGAGCGCGCGCGGCGGTGGAGGCGATCACCACCCTGCAGAGCCAGGAGCTCACCGTGGCCGCCCTGCAGGACATCCACACCCCGGCCGGCCGCTGATCGCTACGGTGAAGGGCCCCTGCCCGAAACCATTGACCACCACCGCTCCCCCCAGCTCCGTCGTGGCTCCCGGCACCGACATCACCGACCTGTTCCGCGCCGCCTACGAGAACCGCTACACCTGGGAACCCGGCTTCGCCGGTTACCAGGGCCGCTGCGTGTGGGAGCAGGGCGACCGTCGGGTGGAAGGCCGCTTCGTGGTGGGCGCTGACCTCAAGGCCAGCGTGGAGGGGATCGACGACGCCGAAATCAACAAGGCCGTGGCCTCGCAGCTCTGGGAGGTGTGCATCCACCGGGTGCGCCGCACCTTCGAGCAAACCCACAGCGCCAACACCTTCACCGCCGGCGACACCGATGCGGTGGGCCTGGAGGTGATCGTGGGTGGCAAGGGCAGCGGCGACCGCTACCGCATCAAGGACAACGTGGTGACGATGGTGCACCGCCACATCCACGGCACGGTGGTGACGATCTTCACGCTGGAAACCACCGACACGGGCGCCGGCTACCTGAGCCGCCGCTACAGCAGCGCCTACAGCGAACCTGCCACCGGCGTCGCCCGTGGTGGCACCAGCCACTTCACCGACACCTTCGTGCCCCTGGCCGGCATCGGCCCCTGGGTGCTGAGCGAGCGCGTGATCGCCAGCGACGCAGGGAGCGGCGCCTCAGCAGCAGAGGGTGAGGCGGGCGAGCAACGCTTCCGCTTTGAAGACCTGCAGCCGGTCTGATACCAGCCGTTCTGATCGCAGCCGCAAACCCCGGCCCTTCTGCAGCCACGGGCCGGGGGGCGACGCTCGGGGTTAGGGACTCCAGGTACTGGAGCCCACTGCGCTCAAAAGGGCTCCGGCAGGGGCGGGACGGTTTTGAGGCGCTCGTTGAGCTGATGGGCCATCGACTGGCGCCCCACCGCCAGCACCTTCAGGGTGTCTTCGTGCAGGCGGAGCTGGTTGTCGGCCACCTGCATGCCGCGCACCAGTTCCTTGAGGTCGTCGGGCAGCGTGTTCAGGTCGTAGCGCTTGCCCTCGAAGGTGAGCACGGGTGGGTTGGAAGCGGCGTCTGTCAAAGCCAGCACAAAGTGGATCGCTCATTTTAGGCCGGCTGGCGCCGCCGTTTGAAGAAGAACATCAGCAGGGGCCCCACCTGCGAGGCTTCCACCATCTCCCACCCTTCCGCGCCCAGCAAATTGAGGAAGAACTGCAGCTGCCCAGCCGGATGGCGCGGCGGCGGCGGGGCGCCGTAGAACTCCGGAAATTCGCTGGCGATGAATTCTGGGCTCAAGGCACCTCGCAGCCGCTCACTGGCGGCTTCCGCGCTGGGGGGTTCGGGAGGGGTGCCACTCTCCAGGTTGATGTGGATGACCCGGTATTCCCACAGAGGCAGATCGGTCATGGCCGGCGGTGCGAAGGGGGAGCGAGCGGCGTGGGGAGAAGAGCCGGGTGGGAGCCAGACCAGCAGAAAGCGGGAAGGGAGGCCAGCCAAGCGGCAGGCCGGGCTTGAGCCCGGCGATCCGGGACCTGCTCAGTCCGCCACGCGAATCAGCTGACGCTGGCACAGCTCGCGGTAACGCCCGCCCCGGGCCATCAACTGATCATGGCTGCCCGACTCGACGATGCTGCCGGACTCGAGCACCAGGATCTGATCGGCCTCCTGCACTGTTGCCAGGCGGTGGGCGATCACCAGGACGGTGCGGCCGGCCATCGCCTGGCGCAGGCCCTGCTGCACCGCCTCCTCTGCCTCCGCATCCAGGGCACTGGTGGCTTCATCGAGAAGCAACACCGCCGGATCGCCAAGCACCGCCCGGGCGATGGCCAGGCGCTGCAGCTGACCACCGGAGAAATTGCTGCCCCGCTCCTCGATACGGGCGTCGTAGCCGCCCGGCAGAGCTTCGATGAAACCGGCCGCGTTGGCCAGTGCGGCAGCCTGATGCACCTGTGCATCGGAGGCGACACGTCCGAAGCGGATCGCCTCGGCCACCGTGCCGGAGAACACACTGCTCTGCTGGGGCACCAGGGCCACGGCGCGGCGCAGGTCGCCGGAGCGCAGCCGGGCCAGATCCTGGCCGTCCAGCAGCACCCTGCCCCGCTGGGCGGTGTTGAAGCGCAGCAGTAATGAAAAGAGCGTGCTCTTGCCCGCGCCGGACGGTCCCACCAGCGCCACCAGCTGCCCGGGCTCAGCACAAAGCTCAAGGCCCTGGAGCACAGGGCGCTCGGGGTCGTAGCCGAACCAGACGCCCTCCAGACGCACCTCCCCACGCACGGGGCCCAGGGGCAGGGCGCCTGCATCGTCGGGAGGTTCAATCGGCTCCTGCTCGATCGCCCGCAGCCGCTTGAGCGAGGCCTGGCCCTGCTGGAGTTCGTTGTAGTTGGTCGTGAGGTGGGAGATCGGATCGATCAGCATCAGCAGGGCTGCCACATAGCTGCTGAAACCCTGGCTGGTGAGGCCGCCCGCCTGAATCCGCGAAGCGCCGATCAGCAGCACCGAAAGGATCCCGGCCGCTTCGATGAAGCCCACCACCGGATGCTGGAGCGCCAGCAGTCGCATGGTGCGGTAGCGGGCGCGGCGGTGCAGGTCGATCTCCTGCTCGAAGCGCTGCTGCAGCCAGGTCTCGGCGGCGAAGGCGCGCACCAGGGGCAGGCCTCCGATCGCTTCTCCCAGCAGGCCGGCCAGTTCGCTCACCTGCTTCTGGCTGCGTTCGGCCGCCCCCATCACCTTGGCTCCGAAGGCGCTCACCAGCACGGCCACCAGCGGCGCCAGCAACAAGGTGGCGAGCGACAACTTCCAATCGAGGAAGACCATGTAGCCGAACACCACGATCAGCTGCAGCAGGCTGGGGGTGGTGTCCTGAATCGTCTTGTAGATCACCTCCGCCACCCGGTCGGCGTCTTCGGTGAGGCGGTAGGTGAGATCGCCGGCGGAGAGCTTCTCCAGGGAGGCGAATTCCAGGCGCTGCAGGCGCGCGAACAGCTGGCTGCGCAGCGCCTGGCCTACCTGCAGGGCCGGGGAGGCCAGCAGGGTGTCCTGGCCGAACTGGGCCAGCTTCTGCACCAGAAACACCAGCAGGGCCAGGCCGATCGCCCGCAGCACCGCCGGGAAATCACCGGCGCCGATAGAGGGGATCAGCTGACCGGCCAGCCAGGCGAGCAGGGGCCAGCAGGCCACGAAGATCACCATGCAGACCCCGCCGGCGATCAGATTGCGGCGATGGGGCCCGAGCAGCGGCAGCAGCCCGCGAAAACCGGCCGGTGGGGGTGCGAGCATCGGCGAACCTTATCAGCGCCCTTTCGGCGCCTCCCTGGGTGCGGCTTGACCAGTTCCTCAAATGGCAGGGCGTGATGGCCACAGGTGGCGAGGCCAAGCTGCGGGTGCAGAACGGTGAGGTGCGCGTGAACGGCGCTATCGAGCTGCGCCGCGGCCGCCAGCTGGTGGCTGGCGACCGGGTGGAGTGGCAGGGCATTGAGTTGGAGGTACCCCCCTCGGCCTAGGTTGTTGGGCACCTCAGCGAGAGAAGGCGGTGCGCAAGGCGGTGATTGCAGGCAACTGGAAAATGCACATGACCTGCGCAGAGGCGCGGGCCTACGCCGGAAGCTTCGTGCCGTTGATGGCCGATCTTCCTGAGGATCGGGTGGTGGTGCTGGCGCCGCCCTTCACCGCCATCGCCGCGCTGAGCGAAGCCCTGGCAGGGAGCGACATCAAGCTCTCCAGCCAGAACGTCCATTGGGACAACGGCGGCGCCTACACAGGCTCCATCTCGGCAGACATGCTCAAGGAGCACGGGGTTTCGTACGCGATCGTGGGCCACAGCGAGCCCCGCAAGTACCACTCCGAGAGCGATGAGCAGATCAATCGCCGCGCCCTCAGCGCCCAGGCGGCCGACCTGATCCCGATCGTGTGTGTGGGTGAAACCGACAGCCAGCGCAGCGCTCGCGAGACCGAGCGGGTGATCCGCCGCCAGGTGGAGCAGAGCCTGGAGGATCTTGATCCCAGCCGAATGGTCGTGGCCTATGAGCCGATCTGGGCAATCGGCACCGGCAAGACCTGCGACGCCGCTGAGGCCAACCGTATTTGTGGCCTGATCCGCAGCTGGGTGGGTTATCCGGATGTGGTGATTCAGTACGGCGGCTCGGTGAAAGCCGACAACATCGACCAACTGATGGCTCAGAGCGACATTGACGGTGTGCTGGTGGGGGGCGCTTCGCTCGACCCGATCAGCTTTGCCCGCATCGCCCAGTACCGCGTGCCGGTCACCATCTGAGCCCTGGCCTGGAGCATCGGATCGGGCCGATCCGGATGGATGCGCCGCTCTCGGCCAGATCGAGTTGCGGCGACAGTTGCCGGCGGAACAGCCATGGAAGTGCAAGCCATCGCGGCCCAGGCCTCGGATGTTCAAGCCATGGCTCAGCAAGCCACGGCTGGTTATGGGAATCCGCTCGCCATCGTGCAGGCTTGAAGTCCGGGAGCGGCAACGCGCAATCTGGCGCTGCTCAGCTGGACATCAGAATCAGGTGCTGGGAGCGGGGGAGCCGCTGGTGCCGAGCGAGCCGTTGTTTGGCAGGTCGCCGTATTCACGCTTCAGCAGCACGTAGAGGTAATCGGGCGACTTATAGCGGGAGGGGTAGCAGTGAAAGATGGTTTCGAGGCGATCCCAGCAGACGGTTCGTTGGATCTTGACGAGGGATTTTCCCTCTCTCACCAGGATGCGGAGGGCCTTGCAATAGAGATGATAATTCGCTTCGAGTTCGCCAACGGTGAGATTGGCCGCGCGCGCTTCGGTCATGTGGTGAACTCCTGGGGATTCACGCCAACTGGCGTGGATGAGAAAAAAGACTTACCGCCTGCCATCCGTAGCGTTGTGGCTGGATGGCCTCTCCACTAACCGCTCTCAACCACGTGGCCATCCCTCATGAAAAACTCAGGCGGGGAACACTCCTTGCGGAGGCCATACCACAAGGGCCGTAGGGGCATTGTCCTCAGCGGCATTGTGCTCCGCAGGCCACTGTGTTCATTCAACCCTGCCATGGGCCCGGGGCATGTTTGTGGCGGACATGGAGGGAAAGAAACGCCAACATCAATGCAATGGCTGAAGCGAACGTTCTGCTCCCTGCACGACCCTACGGCGACCCACGCACCACTGCGGTCGCCAGGGAGGCCCGACATCAAGCTTCATGCTCTACATCACGACATATGAAGCAGGCCAGCAGAAATACTCATGCAAACCCACGACCCACAACGGTGGAACCCACAACCCACAGACATGGAGCTCACGACTCCGGCAGCAACCGCGCAGGCTCGCTACACAGAATTCACATGGAAACAGCGGCCTTTCCTACAACCATTGGCATGAATGACAACGCGATGAGCACTCTTTCCTTCCCCTTGCATCCGGATGAATGGCGGCGCATCCGTGAGGCTCTCCGCTACCAGGCCCGCGACCTGCACCATCGCTCCTACGCGGTGGATGCCGTGCGTCGGGAGTTGCTGTGGGAGGAGATGGATCGCTGCCTGCAGCTCGCCGATCAGATCGAGGTCTTGCTGGCGGAGCCGGAACCATGAGCCCGCCTGAGCCACCGCAGGGCGCCCTTGCCTGGGACCATCGCTACCGGGAGGGAACCGATGCCTGGGAGCTGGGTCAGCCGGCGCCACCGCTGCAGGCGTTTCTTCAGCACCACGCGCTGGCTCCAGAAGCTCCGGGGAGGGTGCTGGTGCCGGGCTGTGGGCGCGGCCACGAGGCGGCCCTGCTCGCTGCCTCCGGCTTTGCCGCGGTTGGCCTCGATTTCAGCGCAGCGGCGCTGGCAGAGGCCGAGCGGCTGCACGGCAGCAGCCCCGCGCTGCAATGGCTGCAGGCCGACCTGTTCGATCCTCCGGCGCTTGCCGCTGCAGGGCTCACGGCCGGCAGCCTTGAAGGGGTGCTGGAGCACACCTGCTTCTGCGCCATTGATCCTTCACAGCGGAGCACCTACCTCACCACGGTGCGGGAGTTGCTGGCTCTCGGCGGCTGGCTGCTGGGTCTGTTCTGGTGTCACCCGCGCCCGGGCGGGCCGCCCTACGGCGCCGAGGCCGGCGCCCTGGCTCGGCAGGTTGAGCAGGCAGGCTTCACCAAGGCCTGCTGGGAAGCGGCTGTGGGCTCCGCCAGTGGCCGCAACGGGCAACCACGCGATCATGAGTGGCTGGGCTTGTGGCGGCGGTGAACACGGCAATGGCAACGTCCTCGGCTCCGGCCCTGGCCTGGGGAACGCGCACCTATGTGATGGGGGTGCTCAACCTCACCCCCGATTCCTTCAGCGACGGGGGGCGCTATCCCACGCCGGAGGCGGCGCTGCGCCAGGCCCGGCGCATGGTGGTGGCGGGCGCCGATCTGCTCGACCTGGGCGGTCAGAGCACACGCCCCGGCGCCGCCGAGATCAGCGCCAGCGAAGAAATGGCCCGGGTGCTGCCGGTGCTCGCGCTGATCCGTGCCGCCTTTCCGGACGGCAGAGGGCCGTTGCTGTCGGTCGACACCTTTCGCGCTGCGGTGGCCGAGGCGGCCCTGGCCGCCGGTGCCCACTGGATCAACGACGTCAGCGGTGGGCGGCGCGAGCCGGAGCTGTTACAGGTGGTGGCGGCGGCCGGCTGCCCCTACGTGCTGATGCACAGCCGCGGCGACAGCCGCACCATGGACCAGCTCGCCACCTACAAGGCTGTGACGGCAGAGGTGGGCGAGGAGCTGCTGCGGGCCACGGAGCGGGCCGTGGCCGCCGGAGTGAACACCGCGCAGGTGATCTGGGATCCGGGCTTGGGCTTCGCCAAGACAACCGAACACAACCTCACCCTGGTGCGTGAGTTGAGCCAGTTGCGTGCCGCAGGCTTCCCCCTGCTGGTGGGCCCTTCACGCAAACGCTTCATCGGCGCTGTCCTGGAGGAGCCACGGCCGCGGGCACGCCTGTGGGGAACGGCGGCGGTGAGCGCCTTGGCCATCAGCCAGGGAGCCGATGTGCTGCGTGTGCATGATGTGGGCCCGATCGCCCAGACGGCCCGCATGGTGGACGCCGTCATGAGGTCGCAGGGGCTCAGTCTTGAGGGGTGAGGAAGCGGCCGGAGAGGCGCACCGCCAACACCACCGCCGCGATCCCGTACGAGGTGAACGTGATCGCCTGAGCAACCGTGCCGGCGTCATACGCGCCGCGCTCCAGCAGCACGAAATCGGCCAGGGAAGACGCCGTGCCCCAGAGCAGCACCCAGACGCTCACGTAAGCCACACCTTTGAGGGCTGGAGACATAAAAGAGGACCGCGATGGGTTGACCTTAAGCGGTGGTGACCCCTTCAATGCGATCTTCGATCTCCTGGTAGATCTCCTGCAGTTGGGCGATGTTTTCATCGCTGGTCTCCCAGTAGCCGCGGCCGTTGACTTCCAGCAGCGTGCCCACGATGCGGCGGAAGCTGTGGGGGTTGAGCTCCATCAGCCGCTTGCGCATCTCCTCATCGTTGATGAAGGTGTCGTTGGCCTCCTCGTAGACGAAGTTGTCGACAGCGCCGCTGGTGGCACTCCAGCCCAGGGTGAAGTTGAGCCGCTTCGCCACCTCACGCACACCCTCGTAGCCGGAGTTGAGCATGCCCTCATACCACTTGGGGTTGAGCAGCTTGGTGCGTGAATCGAGGCGGATGGTTTCGCTCAGGGAGCGCACCTGGGCGTTGGCGGTGGTGGTATCGGCGATGTAGCTGGTGGGGGCCTTGCCGTCGTCGCGCAGGCCAGCGATCAGCTTGGTGGGGTCGGAGTCGAAGTAGTGGCTCACGTCGGTGAGCGAGATCTCCGCCGAATCCAGGTTCTGGAAGGTTACGTCGGCGGTTTTCATCGCCGACTCGAACACCTCCCGGTTCTGGTTCATCTCCCCGGGGTTGTCGGCATTGAAGGCGAAGGTTTTGCGCGAGAGGTACATCTCCTGCAGCTCGCCCTCCTCCTCCCAGGTGCTGTTCTCCACCGCCAGGTTCACGTTGGAGCTGTAGCTGCCGCTGGCATTGGAAAACACCCGGGTGGCCGCCTCGCGCAGGCTGATGCCCTGGGCCGCAGCCTGCTCCTTGCTGTGCTTGCGCACAAAGTTCATCTCCATGGGCTCATCGGCCTCGGCGGCCATCTTCACGCCCTGATCGATCAGCCCCATCTGATTGATGAAGAGATCGCGAAACACCCCGGAGCAGTTCACCACCACATCGATGCGGGGGCGCCCCAGCTCCTCCAGCGAGATCAGCTCCAGCTTGTTCACGCGGCCGAGGGAATCGGGCACGGGGCGCACACCGATGAACCAGAGGATCTGCGCCAGCGATTCGCCGTAGGTCTTGATGTTGTCGGTGCCCCAGAGCACGCAGGCGATCGTCTCCGGCCAGGTTCCCTGTTCGGCTCGCTGGCGTTCGATCAGCCGGTCGACCACCACCTTGGCTGCCGCGATCGCGGCGCGGGTGGGAATCGCCTGGGGATCAAGGGCGTGGATGTTCTTGCCACTGGGCAGCACGCCGGGATTGCGGATCGGATCACCGCCGGGGCCTGGGATCACATATTCGCCATCAAGAGCCCGCAGCAGGCTCTCCATTTCCATGTCGGCGCAGATCTGCTCGAGGCAGAAGCGCAGATAGCCGAACAGGTTGTCGAGCTCGGCGGCATCCACCCCGGGAAAACCCGCCGCCCGGCAGGCGCTCAGCCAGGGGCTGGGCAGCCGCACTCCGAAACGCTCCAGCAGATCGAAGAACCAGCCGAAGTTGCCGCGCAGGTTGACGCGGCCATCGCTGCCGGTGACGGAACGCACCATCGAGGCCACCGCCTTGCGGCACGCCTCGGTGATCGTCTGGTTGAGCTCCACATCCGCCAGCACACCGGCGTCATTGCCTTTGTAGACATCGGTGATCGTGCGGCCGAGGCTTTCGGCCAGCAGGGCCGGCAGGCTGCGGTAGCCCTCCTCTTCCCGCTCAAGGGCGGCGATGTTCACCAGGGTGGCGATCGCCTCCTCGGCGGTGGGGGGCTTGCCGATCGTGTGCAGGCCACAGGGTAGCAGCCGGCTCTCGATCTCCATCAGCTGGCGGTACACCGCCCCCACCACGGCGTCACGGCCATCGAGATCGAGCGCGCTGGCTTCCCCCTCCGGCAGGGTCACGTCCTTGTCGAGGTTGCACTGACGCGCCGTTTCCACGATCGCGTTGACGATCTGCACACCCCTGGAGCTCTCACGCAGCTGCTGGTAGGAACCCACCAGCTCGCCCAGCTCCTTGAGCCCCTTGTAGAGGCCGGCGTTTTCAGCTGGAGGGGTGAGGTAGCTGATCGTGGCGGCGTAGCCGCGCCGCTTGGCGATCGTGGCCTCCGAAGGGTTGTTGGCCGCGTAGTAGTAGAGGTTGGGCAGGGCACCGATCAACGAATCGGGGTAGCAGGTTTCGCTCATGCCCATCTGCTTGCCGGGCATGAACTCCAGCGAGCCGTGGGTGCCGAAGTGCAGCACCGCATCGGCGCCCCACACCTTCTCCAGGTAGGTGTAGTAGGCGGCAAAACCGTGATGGGGGCTGGCGCTGCGGGAATAGAGCAGCCGCATCGGATCGCCCTCGTAGCCGAAGGTGGGCTGCACCCCCACGAACACGTTGCCGAAGTGGCGGCCGTAGATCAGCAGGTTGGTGCCATCGGAGTTGAGGTTGCCGGGCGGCTTGCCCCAGTTCTCCTCGAGCCGCTCGGAATAGGGGGTGAGGCGCTCGTACTCCTCCACGCTCATGCGGTGGGCGATCGCCAGCTCCGGAGCACCCTGCAGCGCTTCGGGGTCGTTGATCACCGCTTCCATCAGCGCCTTGGCATCCCGCGGCAGGTTCTGCACGTCGTAGCCCTTGCGCTTCATCTCCTCCAGCACGCGGTGAATCGAGCCGAACACGTCGAGGTAGGCGGCGGTGCCCACATTTCCCTTGTCGGGCGGGAAGCTGAACACCGTGATCGCCAGCTTCTTGTCGATGCGCGGCTTGGTGCGCAGCGAAGCCCAGCGGATCACCCGTTCGGCGATCGCCTCCACCCGGTCCTGCAGGGTGTGGGCCTTGCCAGTGGCGTCGTCGCGGCCGCTGAGCACGATCGGCTCGATCGCGCCATCCAGTTCAGGGATGGCGATCTGCAGGGCCACCTGGACCGGGTGCAGGCCCAGGTCACTTTCTTCCCACTCCTGGGTGGTCTGGAACACCAGGGGCAGGGCCACCATATAGGGCCGGTTGAGCTTGGAGAGCGCCTCAATCGCGCGGGGATGGTCCTGGCGGGCCGGGCCGCCGATCAGGGCGAAGCCGGTGAGGCTCACCACCCCATCCACGATCGGCTGCTCGGGATTGAGCGGGTCGTAGAAGAAGGCCTTCACCGGTTTGGAGAAGTCGAGACCACCGCAGAACACCGGGATCACGGTGGCGCCGCGGTATTCGAGCTCCTGAATCACCGCCACGTAGTGGGCGTCGTCGCCGGTGACGATATGGCTGCGCTGCAGCACCAGGCCGATCACCGGGCCACTGCGGGCCTTGTCGCTCAGATCCTGACGGCTGGCCTGCCAGTTGAGGTATTCCTTGAGGTCTTCGAACATCCCCGGCGCCATCGGGTGCCAGATGCCGAGGTCGGGGAACACCACCGGTTCGGCCACCTCCAGCAACGGGCGGTCGCTTTCGCCGCGGGGAAAGGCGTACTTGTCGGCCAGCATCAACAGGAAGTTGCGCAGGTTGTCCGGCGTGCCGCCCAGCCAGTACTGAAAACTCAGCATGAAGGAGCGGGCATCCTGCGCCTTCTCCACCGGCAGGTACTTGAGCACCGTCGGCAGGGTGTTGAGCAGTTTCAACATCGCGTCCTGGAAGCCGGCCCCATTGGCCTCCTTCCGCTTCTTCATGAAGCTGGCGATGGCGCTCTTGCTCTGGCCCAGCTGCGCCATCGAGAAGGTGCCCAGCTTGTTGAGGCGCATCACCTCGGGCATCGAGGGGAACACCACCACGGCTTTGAGCCGGTCGCGGTGGGGGGCCACGGCCTCCACCACCTTCTGGGCCAGGTCCTCGATGAAGATCAGCGAGGCGATGAACACGTCGGCTGCCGCCACATCGGCGCAGAAGGCGGCGTAGTTCTCCGGATCACGCAGCTCCTCGATCAGGTAGCCGCACAGCTCCACCGCCAGGGCCGGGTTGTGTTCGTTGAGGCTGGTGGCGGCCGTGGTGAGGGCGTTCTGGTACTGGGGTTCGAGCACCACATACACCGCCTTCATCACCGGGCGGCCGTCCGAGCCCGCAGGGGCGGCGCATCCGGCCGGGCTGACCCGACGGCTGGCGGAGCGGACCTGCGTGAACATGGGCGTGCAGATTGAGCAATGTGAAGGAGCCTACGGAAAGCGGCGGCGGCAGGTGGGGTTTCCGGCCAAGGCGTAACAGGCCCGTACCCAGCCGGCCTGCCCCGCGACGGCCATAGGCTCGCCCCAGCGAAGAGCCTGTCTGCGCCCATGACCGCCACCCCACCACCGGCGCCTGCGATGCCGCCCGCCACTTCGGCGGAGCCGATCCCCGTGCTGGTGGCCGGCGCCCTCGGCCGCATGGGCGCGGAGGTGATCAGGGCCGTGCTGGCCGCCCCCGATTGCGCCTTGGTGGGAGCCATCGACACCACCCCCGGGGCCGAGGGCGACGACGTGGGCGAGCGGCTGGGCCTGGGGCCGCTGGAGCTGGCGGTCACGGCCGATCTGGAAGGTTGCCTCTGCCAGGCCAGCCAGGCGGCCCGCCACCAGAGCGCCGGCGCCGTGCTGGTGGACTTCACCCATCCGAAGGTGGTGTACGAGCACACCCGCGCCGCCATCGCCTACGGGGTGCACCCGGTGATCGGCACCACGGGCCTCTCCCCCACGCAGCTGGAGGATCTGGCCAGTTTTGCCGCCAAGGCGGGCGTCGGCGGTGCCGTGATCCCCAACTTCTCGGTGGGCATGGTGCTGCTGCAGCAGGCCGCCGCGGCCGCCGCCCGCTACTACGACTTCGCCGAACTCACCGAACTGCACCACAACCGCAAGGCCGATGCCCCCAGCGGCACCTGCATCAAGACCGCCGAGCTGATCGAGGAGCTGGGGAAATCCTTCAATGCCGCCCAGGTGGAGGAGACCGAAACCCTGGCGGGCTGCCGCGGCGGCCGGCGCGTGAGCGGCCTGCGGCTCCATTCGGTGCGCCTGCCCGGTCTGGTGGCCCACCAGGAGGTGATGTTCGGCGCGGCGGGCGAAACCTATACCCTTCGCCACGACACGATCGACCGCTCCGCCTACATGCCCGGCGTGCTGCTCACCGTGCGCCGGGTGCGGCAACTGCAGGGGCTCGTCTACGGCCTCGAACGTCTGCTCTGAGGCCATGCTGGTTCCCGTCAAGCCCGCTGAGCTCCAGAAACTGATCCCGGCGGTGGCCAGCGGTCCGCAGTTCAACGCCTGCAGCGGCAACCCCCGCAAGATCCTGCAGCGGGTGCTGATCGCCGTGATCGGTGGGGTGATCTCGCTGCTGATCGCCCAGAGCCAGTTCTCCTACCGCTTCGGGCCGGTGTGGCTGGTGGCGGGCTTCGTGTTCCTGCTCTATGTGCTCTGGGGCCCGATCCTGGAGGCGGGGCGCAAGAACAGCGTGCTGCGCCGCTACCCGGCAGGGGCGATCTTCGAAGGGGTGGTGGCCGATCTGTTCACCCGCGAGCTGGTGGAGGAACGGAAGGAGCAGGCCGATGCCCGCGGAAGGCTGGAGCTGGTGGAGAACCGTCGCACCTGGCTGTGCCTGGAGCTGGAAGACGACGACGGTTACCTGGGCCAGATCCGCTTCCCGATGGAAAAGAAGCACAAGGTGATCCGCCGGGGCATGGTGATCCGTTGCCTTGCCCTGAGCGAGCGGCCCGATTTCGTGCGCATCGGCGCCCTCACCGACGCCTGGTTGCCGCAGCTGAAGCTCTGGGTCGGCGAGTACCCCTATCTGCTGCGCCCAGCCTTCGAGGAGCTCTGCCTGCGGCGCCTGCGCTGAAGCCCGCCGGCAGCCAGCGCCGTGGCCGCGCAGACACCGGGTCGCCTCCACCGGGGTGCTTGGACTGGGGAGGGCATGCGCCTGAGCATTCGCGACATCCGTTTACGTTGCGCAATATTCTGTTACATTGATCCCATCACCACCGAGGAGCCCCATGGCCCAGGCCACCACCACCGCCCCCGTCTCCGCCACTGAGCGCGCCACCATTCGCGGCGCCACCGTCACCACCGAAGACGGCGGCCGCCTCAATGCCTTCGCCACCGAGCCCCGCATGGAAGTGGTGAGCGCCGAGAGCGGCTGGGGCTTCCATGAGCGCGCCGAGAAACTCAACGGCCGTATGGCCATGCTCGGCTTCATCGCCCTGCTCGCCACTGAATTCGCCCTCGGCGGTGAGGCCTTCACCCGCGGCCTGCTCGGCATCGGCTGATCGCCGGCCCGCACGGGCCGGTGGGGATCACCGGCCACGACCCCTCAACCAGCCGCAGCAGAATCCTGCTGCGGCTTTTTCATGGGCGATTCCCTGGACCGGCATTCCGACCATCTGACCAGCGAGCTGCAGGCCCGGGTCCGCGGCGCCGGTCCCACCGGCGCCCTGGCCGCCCTGGCCCTGGCCGAGGCCGGCTGGCAGGTGGAGCTGGAGGATCCGCTCACCGCCAGCCAGCTGCTGGCCCGCAACCGCGCCTACGCGCTCACCCATTCCAGCCGCCGACTGCTGGAGCGCCTGCAGCTGTGGGAGGAGCTCGCTCCGGCGCTGGCGCCGTTCCGAGCCCTGGAACTCCACGACCTCGAGCTGGGCCTACAGGTGCCCTTCACCGCCCGCGATCTCGGCCGCCGGGCAGCGTCACCCTCCACCGCCCCGGCGTCCACATGTTCAGCCTCCAGCGGCGACGCCGTGGGCTGGGTGGTGCGCCACACGCCCCTGATGGAGCTGCTGCTGAGGCGGCTGGAGGGTGATGGGCGCGTGCAGCTGGCGCTCGGCAGCCCCGGCAGCCAGACACCGGTGGATCTGCTGGTGGCGGCCGAGGGCGCCGCCTCCTCCACCCGTCAGGGCCTGGGTCTGGCCCACTGGCGCCTTCCTTACAGCCAGTCGTGTCTGAGCGTGCGGGTGCGCCTGCGCGGCTCCGCCAGCGATCAGGCCTGGGAGCTGTTCCGCGCCGAGGGCCCCTTCGCCGTGCTGCCCCTGGGCGGCGATCGCTTTCAGCTGGTGTGGAGCGGCCCGGCCCAGCGCATGCGGCGGCTGGAGAGCCTCGACCCCGTGGCCTTTCTCGACCGGCTGGCCGGCGCCCTGCCCGATGGCCTGCAGGCCGACGCTCTCCTGGACGCGCCGCGGGCATTCCCCGCCGCCCTGGAGCTGAGCGGGGGCTTTCACCGGGGCAACACCGTGCTGGTGGGCGAGACCATGCACCGCTGCCACCCGGTGGGGGGGCAGGGCCTCAACCTCTGCTGGCGAGATGTGGCCGTGCTGCACAAACTGGCGGCCCGCACCGCCCGGGGCAGGCTGCGCCTCAGCCGGCTGCCGGCGGCCTACGGCCGTCGCCGTTGGCCCGATGTGCTGCTCACCCTGCTGGCCACCGACGCCCTGGTGCGGCTGTTCTCGAACCGGCAGTGGCCACAGCGCAGCGTGCGCCAGATCGGCCTGGGCCTGCTGGGCCGGCTGCCGCTGCTGCGGCGCCTCAGTCTCCGGACCATGACCCTCGGTCCTTGCCAGCTACTGGCGCGCTGGTCAGAGTGATAGCGAACTCCAGCCGGTGCTTCCCTTCCGGGCCATGGTGAAGAGCACCTCCCCCCAACCGGTGCCGTCGTCCGCGCTGGTGCGTTACCTGCGCCGGGAGCTGGGTCTGAGCGAAAACGCCCTGGCCCTGGGTGTCAAGCAGGCCCAGCTGGAGCAGGCGCCGCTGCCGGTGATTCTCTGGCGGTTCGGGCTGATCAGCCTGGAGCAGCTCGATCAGGTGCTCGGCTGGCAGGACAGCCAGGATTAAGGACGGTTCAGACCTGCCGCCGTCCCTCAGCTGTAAATGATCAGCGACTCCACCGGATGTCCACCGGGCAGCCGCCGGCGGCCCTCCAGGCCGGCCAGCTCGGCCACGAACCCGAAGCCGCAGAGCGCCCCACCGGCCTCCTCCACCAACTGAGCGCAGGCGGCGGCGGTGCCACCGGTGGCGAGCAGGTCATCGACGATCAGCACACGAGCGCCATCGGCGAGGGCATCGTGCTGGATCTCCAGGCGATCGGTGCCGTACTCCAGCGCATAATCCACGCCACGCACCTGCCCGGGCAATTTGCCGGGTTTGCGCACCGGCACGAAGCCCAGCTCCACCACGGTGGCCAGGGCAGTGCCCACGATGAAGCCGCGAGATTCGATCCCCACGATCAGTTCGGGCTGCAACCGCTCGCACACCTCACTCAGCTGGCGCATCACCTCCTGCCAGCCGAGCGGATCACGCATCAACGGGGTGAGATCCCGGAACAGGATGCCTGGCTTGGGGAAGTCAGGAATGTCTCGCACCAGCTGGCGCAGATCGGGCGGCTGTGCCCTTTCGAGCGAAGGAGATAGGGCGGCCATGGCGGGGGCGGATGACGGATCGGCTCAGGCGCTGGCATCATCGCAGCCATGGCCGATGCAACCCTGACTGAATCCCGATCCCCCAGCCGGCTCAACCGGCGCGGACTGGAACGGCTGGATCTGATGCTGTTGAGCGTGGAAGCCCTCGATCTCAACGGGGGGGAAGCGATGGTGTTCATGGCCCGCCAGCTGGGCTTCGGCGACCTCTTCCCCAACCGGGTGGAGCTGTGGAAACGGCGTTGCTACAACCCACTGCGCCTGGCCTGCCGCCGGGGCGAACTGAGCGAAACCGAAACCGACGCGCTGATCTCGGTGCTGTGCGCCCTCGCCGAGCGCATCTATCCCATGCTCCGCCAGCTGCTGTCATCGTCTGAGCCGGATGTGGTGAGCGTCCAGCGCTGGGAATTGTTCCGCCAGCGCCTCGAGGAGCTGGTGCGGGAACGGCTGAACCCCCGCCGCGGGGGGGTTCAGAAGCTCCTTGACCCCGCGGAGGGTGCCCGTCGCCGTCTTCAGCTCGTGCAGGGTCTGGCCCTCGGCGCCGGCGCGGGGGGATTTGACCGTCTCAAGGCCAGCCTTATGGATGCCGCGGCATGAAACAGAGTTATCGCTACGAGCAGACAAGCTGCCGCCTGCGCCTTGATGGCCTTCCGGATCTGTCCGCCTCCCAGGACGGCGATGCGATCGGCATCCTGACGGGCTGGGAACTCGACCTGATCGGGCGGCCGTCGCTGGAGGGAAAACGCAACCACCTTGAGGCCCTGCTGAGCGTGGTGTTGCCCTATGCCCGCCACCTGGTGAGCGGGGTGCCGCGCCGCTTCGGTGGTGAAGGTTCACCGGTGCAGATCGAGCCCCTCGGCTCTGGCGAACAGAGCCGGCACCGCCTGCGGCTGTTCAGCAGCCAGCCGGACACGCCTCCCCTCGAACTCGACTTCGACGACGCCGAGCTGGCAGATCTCGTGCGCTGCCTCGACCAGTTGCGGCTCGATCCACGTGTGCAGCTCGGCTTCACAATTCCCACCGAGCTGCCGCTGCAGCGCCGCGAAATCCTCGAGCGGGTACCGCTGCGGCGACGGTTGCTCTCCCCGGCGGCAGGGTTGGCAGCGCTGGTGATCACCTCCTCGCTCAGCCTGCTGGTGCCGCTGCCCAAGCCTGTCGCCCCGGGAGGAGAGACCCGACCGGCCGCCACCAGTGCACCGATGACCCCACCGGCCCAAACCGCCCCCTGAACCAGCACCGAGCGTTGCGATCCCAACACCTGGCCCCCAGAACACCCATTACTCTTTCAATGTGTGATCAACGGCACATGGGGAGACGGCTAGGTCCCATGGCCGGAACTGGCACACTCCGCCGGCGGGATCCCATCCGTTGAAGGAAAGAACCAAGCCTTGAACACTGCCCGATGACAAAGAGCTGGTCGGAATTGCGGCGCCGCGTGATTCGCCTCGGAGCCTCCTTGGATGTGGTGGTGCGCAGCGATCCGGAAGTGTGCGGCCTCAGCGGCAAGGACTTCCACCTGTCGCTTCACCACGGCGGCCAGGGCGACTGCACCGTGGAAGGGCTCAGCCTGGTGGATTGTCCGAACGAACTGGTGTTGATTGAGTTCGAGCGCTGGATGCGAGGCGCTGGGTACTCCTTCGACACCTGAGCCTGTGGCGATGAACCGCAAACCCGATCCCGGGTTCACCCCCAAGACGGTTCGCAAGGTGTTTCGCAAGCGACGCACCCGTTCAACCTTGCGCGAGTGCCTGCTCGCCTTGCTCAACGCGACTATCGGGCTGGGGTTGCTGGTGGCGCTGCTGCAACTTCCCTCTCGGCTGGATTCGCTTCTGCTGGTGAGCAAGGTCATCAGTGCCGTGCTCGCTGGCCTCGGCCAGATCGGGCTGGGCCTGCTGCAGTTGCTCGCCGGGCTGGCCCAGCTGCTGGGCCTGCTGGTGGTGGTGGCGCTGGCCGTCGGTGCCCTGTGGTTGATGGGCAACGGAGTGTTCCGGCTGGTGCGCCTGCTGGTTCCGGGTGTGGGCAACAGCCTGCGGCTACCGCCGGGCATGGGCCGGGCCATGGCCAAGCTCACCACGATCCGTCCGCCCACGCGACCGCCGCACTAACCCGCAAACCGCCTTCATATCCTGCCGGCGTCAATGTCCTGGGGACAGTGAACGGCGCAACCACCACAGCTCCTCCAACGAAACGCTGCGATCGCGGTTGCGATCCGCTTCGGTGAACTGCCGCCACAGCCATGGGAACCCCGCCGCCTCAGCAGGACTGAGCTGGCCGTCGCGGTTGGTGTCGGCGCGCCGAAAGGTGTCCTGCAGGCGGTTGCCGAGGAAGTGACGCTGGTTCGGGGCCAAGTCCGAGGGCAGTAAGTACCCCCGCCGGCCCTGATCAAGCCGATTGAAATTGATTTCCAGAAACGGATGTCCCCTCACTTCGGCCGGGGTCAGGCGGCCATCGCCATCCCGATCCAGCCGCTGAAACCAGGCTTCCAGCTTCTGTTGATACCTCAGCAGTTGCAAGGTCTCCTGGCACTGCACCGCAGCGGGGCTGACCACCAGGCACCACAAGGCAAGCAGGGAAAGCAGGCGCACCATGGGCCACTGCGCCGCAGGGTTGCATCGCGCCAGAACAACGGCGCGCTGGGGGCGGGATCGAGGGCCTGGCCGTGGCATGCGAGCACCTTATGGAGAAGGTGGCGTCATGGGGTGACCGCGAGCCAGCTGATTCTGAGCAAGCCATGACCGGATCCGACCGTTCCCGGCTTGGGTCATCTTTGAACATGTCCCTCGCCCGTGTCCTCAGGCTTGCTCTGGTCATTCCTCCATACAGTCGGTGCAGAACGGGACTTCTCCCAGCCATGAGCCGAGCCCACACCATCTGGGTGGTGGATGACGACCCCGAACTTCGCCAGCTGCTCAGCAGCTATCTCACCGATCAGGGTTACGAGGTGCGCTGCCTCAACGATGGCCGCCAGCTGATCGCGCGCCTCGAATTCCAGCGCCCCGATCTGGTGGTGCTCGATCTGATGCTGCCGGGCGAGGACGGGCTCACCCTGCTGCGCCGTCTGCGCGACAACCAGGACGACCTGCCGGTGGTGATGCTCACGGCCAAGGGCGAGGCCGTGGACCGGATCATCGGCCTTGAACAGGGAGCCGATGATTACCTCGCCAAGCCGTTCCTGCCGCGGGAGCTCACCGCCCGGATCGAGGCGGTGCTGCGGCGCCGCGGCAACCTGCCGGCCGGCACTCCGGTGGCCGGCGGTGAGCTGGTGGAATTCGGCGACAACGTGCTGGATCTTTCGGCGCGAACGCTTGAACGGGAAGGCAAGAGCATCACGATCACCAGCGGGGAATTCAGCCTGCTGGCCGCTTTCGTGCAGCATCCCCACCGCCCACTGTCACGTGAACGCCTGATCGAACTGGCCCGCGGTCCAGACAGCGACACCGACAGCCGCAGCATGGACGTGCAGGTGTCACGTGTTCGCCGCCTGATCGAACCTGATGCCAGCCGCCCTCGCTACCTTCAGACGGTGTGGGGCTACGGCTACGTGTTCGTGCCGGATGGGGCCCCGCGGGGCCGCTGAGTCATGGCGGCCTCCCTGCGTTCGGCGGCGCTGCTCTGGCGCCTGGGGGGCTTCTTTCTCGGCGGCTGGGGGCTCAGTCTGCTGCTGCTGCAGATGTTGCTCGGCTCCACCCTCGGCCGCTCTCAGATCGACCAGATGGGTCCGCAGGTGGCCCTGAATCTGCGCCTTTCGGAGCTGGCACTGGAGCGTTTTCCACCGTCCACGGTTTCCCAGCTCAGCGGCCTGCAGCTCGGGGTGGGGCAACCACCCCGGCCGCGGCGTCGGCCCTGGTGGCAGGGCCAGGCCAGCGATGCCCTGCTCGACCGCCAGGCCGCCCAACTGCAGCTCGAACTCTGCCGCCGCCTGCCACGCTGTCCGGTGGTGGTACCCACCGAGGGCGAGAACCGCGGGGTGTGGATCGAGCTGGCCTCACCGCTGGAGCCGGTGTGGCTCTATGCCGCTATCCGTCCCCAGCTCGGTTGGCCGCCCGATCCGCAGCTGGTCACACTCTCGCTGGTGAGCGGCAGCATCATGGCGGGCGCCTTGTTTCTGCTGCTCGAAGTGCAGCGGCCTCTGCGGCAGCTCGAGCGGGCGCTCGGCCGCGTCGGCCTGGAAACGCAACCGGATCGTCTCTCCCAGCGGGGAGCGCCGGAGGTGCGGCGGCTGGCAGGGCACTTCAACGCCATGCTCGAACGGCTGGACAACAGCGAACGCGACCGGGCCACGATGCTGGCCGGCATTGCCCACGATCTAAAGAGTCCGCTCACCCGCCTGCGGCTGCGCCTGTCGCTGGGCAAGGGACCGGATCTGGTCAGTAGCGAGCGGGCCAAAGCGGAGGCGGATCTCGACGATCTCGAGCGGATCACTGGCCAGTTCCTGCTGTTCGCTGGCGGCGGCGGCAGCGAGCTGGCCGTGGAGGTGCCGCTCGAAGAGCTGCTGGCGGAACTGGCGGCGCGCTACGACGGTCGCCCGCTCGAGCTCGACCTGACCCCCGTGCAGGCCTGGGTGCAACCGATCGCCCTGGGCCGGGCCGTCGCCAATCTGATCGACAACGCCCTCAGCTACGGGGAGCCGCCGGTGCGGCTCCGGCTGCGCCCTTTGCCGCGGCAGGGTTTCGAGATGGAGGTCTGGGATCAGGGGAAGGGCATCGCCGAAAGCCAGCGCTCCCAGGCCCTCCTACCGTTCCAACGGCTCGATCAGGCCCGCGGCGGCCACGGGCACTGCGGCCTGGGCCTGGCGATCGCCCAGCGGGTCGCCCGCGCCCATGGCGGCGACGTGTCGCTGGTCACCGGCGAGCCCACCGGTTTCTGTGTGCGCTTCACGGGGCATTCGCTGAACCCGCGTCAGGCGAGCTGATTCCTGGCCGTGACGGGGCGGTGATGATGGGCAGACCATCGACTGCCTGCCTCCGCACCGCTGTCCCCCTGCTGCCTTCCCCATGTCCCCACCCCGGTCGTCCGATCTCCCCGATGGCGAAGCCCCCGATGGCGATGACCAAAATGGCGATGCATGGGAAGACGATCTGCAGGAACGGGACGGGGCCGATCCCACTCCGGCGATTCCAGCCACCGCGCCGTTACTGGGGCCTGATGGAACGCTGCTTTACACCGGCAGCGATGGAATGCAGTACATCGTCTGCGGCGACCCCGATGCGGCGGAGCGCGCACGGCTTCTGGGTGCCTTCGAAGCGCTGCGGGCTGGAGCAGGTCCGCTGGAGGAACTGATCCAGGCCAGCCGGAGCTGGCGGGATGCCGCCTGTGGCCGCGGCCTCAGCCAGGAGCAGGCCACCGAGGTGTTGCTGGGCCGGTTGAGGCAGGCACTGGGCGATGGGGCTGATCCTGCCGACGAATCCACTTGAGCATCGACGTGAGCGGCCGGTCTGGACAGGACTGGCCGGGCTCTGGCCTGACTCCGCCTCAGCTCAGCCGGGCCAGCCAGAGCCCGGCCAGCTGCCACGACGACCAGAGGAACGCCAGCAGGAAGAGCCAGTTGAGCCAGGCCGGCCGGCGCTTGTTTTCCGGAATCATCTCCGCCGTCCCCACTGAGGCGATCATCGCAGGCGCTGTGAAGCCAGGGCCCATGCGGCAGGAGCGAGCTCAGGGCTCGGGGCAGGACACCAGCCGGTGAGGCAGCTCGCTGCCGGGACACAGCCCCCAGGTGCGCCCGGAATCGGCATGCAGCCAGCGCACCACGCGAGCACCACCTGTTGCACCTGGCGGTTTCGGCTCAACCTGTCCCGCCTCGATCAGCTTCTGCGCCGGCATCACCTGCCGCAAGATCGCCTGCTCTGGCAGCGTGATCACGCTGAGGTTCACGGCATCGCGGCGGTAGTCGTAGCGGCAGAAACCCAGGCCCGTGCCCGAGCAGTCACTCAGGCTGGCCAGGCTGTTGCCGGCCAGCTTGCGATCAAGCGCATCCGGCTGGCGCCCGGGGGCCGGGCGCCAGCCGAGCCTGCGCAGATGCCTGTCGGCGGCCAATACCGGCCAGCCCACCCGCAGCAGACCCGCCAACGCCGGCGGCGAGGGAACTGGGGGAGCCGAGCCAGTGAGCAGGGCAGCACCCAGCAGGCCTGCCAACCCCCCCGGCAGCAGAACGAACGCACAGGAGGAGCACCGGCGCGCGATCCCCTGGGACAGGGCGGGAAATGGAGGGGTGGATCTTCTGCGCATGCCGTGATGGCCACCCGAGCCGTTTTTTCCTTCCTGGGATTCCCTGGCTGGGGAGCCCTTCATCTGCACCTGCCCCACGCGGGCAACCCGGCCGCCGCTGCTCTGCGGTTGGAAACGGCAAGCCTCGACGGCGAAGCCGAACACCCAGGAGCAGGAGGCGGCGGCGGTGGGCTGCTCACGGGCTTTCTGCGTCGCTATGGGGAAGGAGAGCCCGTGCCCTCCCCTGATCACTGTCTTGGCTGCCTCTACCGCTATCGGATCGTGTTCCGGGCCTCAGGCCGCTGGCCCCTGCGGATCTCGATGTGGTCGCGCTCCGAGGATGAGTCCATTTGGAGCCGACATTGCGGCCCGATGCCCCTGGAGGACTTTGTCAATCGGTTTCATCCGGGAGAGCTCCAGCAGGAATCGGCCCCGGGCGCTTGGCCCGCCTGAGGTCGTGGAGGCCTTCGAGCTGGTTGTACACCGCCAGCAGTTGCAGGCGGATGTGATCAGTGTTCTCGAGTTTGGCGAGGCTGGCCAGAGCCAGCTCAATCTGGGCTTTGCTGTCGATCAGCAACCGGCACTCGTTCGTACCCGGTTCGTAGCTCATGGTGTCGTTCTCTGATCAGGGCTCATGCGGATCGCCATCGGCAGGGTCCCTGCGTTAGCGCCATGAGAGACACCCTATTCAAGGGTCTGGGCACTCCCCTGCTGTCAGATCGGTTGCCATTTCCACAGCTGTTCGTCCGCTGGTCACACCCGGTCACGGGTCCAGGTCCGGGGATTCATTGACGCCCGGATCAGTCACACCACCAGCGTCCATGAGCTGGCCATCTTCGGCAGCAGCAGGCACCAGCACCAGGAACAGCCACCACCACGCCAGTACGGCGGCCACCACCGGTGCGGAGATCCACCAACGAGGCAGCAGCACAAGGCTGGCCGCGCCTATAGCAAGGCCGGTGCCGACGATCGACCAAGGCTGGCACCACCAGGGCTTGTGGCTCCAGAACTGGGCAGATGGGGTCATCAGAAAGCCCAAGAGACATGTTTCTCCATTCTGACGGAGGCCACCGATCACATTCTCAGGGAATGGTCATAGGCACGCGCTCACGGGCAGAGGCGCTTCGGGGGACAGGGCGAACAACAAGCCCTGTTGACGGCATACAAGCCTTCCTGAGGAGGCAAGCGAGCGCACAAAATCAGCCGGCAGAAGAGGCCCAGTAACGATCCATACGAAACTTGGCAGGCGCATCAATCATTAAGCATGTATATTAAGTTTGGAGCCATTTCCTTCCGGAACACACTTTTTGCCGGCCCGCCAACCACATCCCACGATCCCGGCCTTTGCCATACTCCTCTGGGGGGCCATCTTTGGCACCCTAATCAATGTTCCAATTACAATTGGCATTCATATCTTTTTTGGCTCGATCTTTGCCGTTCTTGCACTCCTCATCTGGCAGCAGTGGTGGGGATTGGCCATCGGCGGGCTCGCAGCACTTGTCACCTGGGCCACATGGGGGCATCCGTGGGGAACAATTATTTATGTTCTTGAAATCACCTGGCTATCGGTTGCCACAAACAGGGAGTCCAAGGCCCAGGAACGCGTTATCAACGATCGCATCATCCTTCACGATCTGACGTTTTGGCTTCTTGCTGGCATCCCACTTACATTCGTTTTCTATCACCTATTCCTGGGAGTTGATCTTACCCCTACTACCCTTATCGCTCTCAAACAGGCCGTCAATGGGGTCCTCAATACCTTGATGGCCGTGTTGCTGGTCCTGGTTTATCGGCTGTGGATCCGACCAAGGCCGGATCAGAGCGTTTCCATACGAACGGCAATATTCGCCTTTGGCCTTCTCTCCTTGCTCACGCCTTCACTGATCACATGGGGGCTGTCTGCGAATCAACTCGTCAAAGTCTCGCAACGCGATGAACTGAACAACTTGGTCAACATTGCTCATGCCTCCCGATCCCTTCCCGATTCCTTTTTGAAAGACAAAGGATCAGATTTTTGGATTGGCAGAGAGCGCGTTGCAATTGAAAGAGAACGCAAAGTCACCACCCAATACAGCAAGACCAAAGTCAGCAGAGTCAATTCAAACCCAGCTCTTTTCCACATCCTGGATCACCAGTACCTGAATGGCAGCGCAAAATTCATCACTCAGAATGGACTCACGATCTTGATCCCTCAAGACGGCGATGTTCCCCTCATGAAGCTACTGAATAGCTACTGGGAAACAAAAGTTCAAATGCTAAATCAGGATTCCCAAGGGACTTCTCCCCTTGCCTCCAATGAGGTGATCACACGCGTTGTCTCTCCAGCGGCCCCACTCATCAGGAAGCTACAGAGGGAATCCTTGCATACTTTTGGCCTTCTTGGCTTGTTGTTGCTTGTGGGGGTCTTGATCACCGAACAGCTTGCCAGGATGTTTGAGAATGAAATACAGAAGCTATTGAAGCCATTGACATCCGAGCCACGGGCCGAACTCTCAGGAGAATCGAGCATGCTGATGCCAACCTTGGCGGTAACCGCAATCAGCGAATTCGCCACAATGATCAATCTGATCAACATGCGAATTCAACGAATCAATCAGCTTACGCTTGAGCTCGCTCGCTCTCGCGATCAGATGGCCGAGCTGAGCATGACAGATGCGCTCACTGGCTGCAGAAATCGGCGTGATTTTCATTTGCGTTTAGGAGAGGAAGTGGCCAGAGCCAAGCGAAGTCAGCATCCCTTGACGGGGATTCTTCTTGATATCGATCACTTCAAGGAGATTAACGATCGCTTCGGACACCCCTTTGGAGACAAAGCTCTTCAGGCCGTAGCCCATGCGGTCAGCACCGGCATACGGGCGACTGACTATTGTTTTCGCTATGGAGGCGAGGAGTTTGTGATCCTGTTGATTGACTGCCCACAGGACCGAGCTCTGGTGATCGCTGAATCTTTACGGTTCAAAGTGCAGGAGCTAAGGATCTCTAGCGGAGATGTTGCCACCTCGGTGAGCATGAGTCTCGGAGTCGCTTCGCTGCACCTTGAGGAAGACGACGCGGATACCTTCCTGGCACGCATGGACAAAGCGCTTTACACGGCAAAACGCAGCGGACGCAACAGTGTCGTGGTAGCCCCGGCTTATGAGCACTAAGACCAATCCGGCTGGCTGCGCCGACGGAGAAATGACTCGGTAGCTTTCCGCAGGCCTCAGGAATGGAACAGCAGCACCAGGCCCTTACGGAGCTGGTGAAACTCGCGCTCCTCCCGGCTCAGATCCAGACCCACCAGCAGGCCTTCCTTCAGTGCCACCTCGAAGGGAGGTACAGCTGGCGGTTGTCCCGCTCGCCAAAGCGCGGCGATGCCTACAGCCGTGGCATGCCACTGGAAGCAGTCGGTCTCGCCGATCGAGGGTTCCTCGAGGGCGTCTTCAAGCAGATCGCGAATCGGCATGGCGACCATGGACTGGGTTCAGCATCCAGACCAGCGGCAGGGATGGCAATCCACTGAGAGCTTTCGTGACCTCGCAGGCCATCGGAGCGCCTACCGTGCCGCCATGCCCAGGGTGCCCGACCAGATCGCTCTCGTTCACGAGTGGTTCACCCCCCGGTCCGTGGGCGGCTCGGAGCTAGTGGTCCAGGAAATGGACGCCCTGCTGCATCCGCACCTGTTCGCGCTTGTGGACGGGGAAAGCCGCCGGCCCCAGAGCTGGCTGCACAGGCGCACGATCCGCACCTCCTTCATCCAGCAACTGCCCTGGGGGGTCAGTCACGTGCAGCAGTATCTGCCCCTGCTGCCCCTGGCGATCGAACAGCTCGACCTGCGGGGCTATCCGCTGGTGCTGAGCAGCTCCCATCTGGTGGCCAAGGGCGTGCTCACCGACCCCGAACAGCTGCACGTCAGTTACGTGCACACCCCGGTGCGCTACGCCTGGGACCAGATGCACGCCTACCTGTCGCGCTCCGCCATCGCCCGCAGTCCGCTGGGGCCGCTGCTGCGCTGGCAGCTGCACCAACTGCGTCAGTGGGACGTGGTCAGTGCCGGTCGCGTCGATCGGATCCTCGCCAACTCCCGCTTCACCGCACGCCGCATCCGGCGCTACTGGGGCCGCCGTAGTGCGGTGCTGCACCCACCGGTGGCGGTCGATCGCTTCGATTGCCATCTGCCCCGCGACGACTTCTATCTCTCCGTCTGCCGGTTGGTGCCCTACAAGCGGGTGGACCTGATGGTGGAGGCCTTCAACCGCACCGGTCTGCCGTTGTGGCTGGTGGGTGACGGGCCGGAACGGCAGCGCCTGGAGCAGCTGGCGGGTCCGAGCGTGCGTTTCCTCGGGCGCTGTTCGGAGGAGGAGGTGAACGGCCTGATGGGTCGCTGCCGAGCATTTCTGCATGCCGGCCTGGAGGATTTCGGCATCGCGCCGGTGGAGGCCATGGCGGCGGGAGCGCCAGTGATCGGTCTGGGGCAGGGGGGCCTGCTCGACAGTGTCCGTTGCCTCAACAGCGGCAGCGCGCACCCCACCGGCCTGTTGTTCGACGCGCCCACCAGCTCCAGCCTCGTGGCAGCCCTGGAGCAGTTCGAACAGCAACGCCTCTGGTCCCGGTTCCCGCCCGAGCGGCAACGGGCATGGGCCGAGACCTTCGCCCCCGAGCGCTTCCGGGAGCGGCTGCTGGGCTTACTGGAGCGCTACTGGCAGCAGCACGGGGTCCGCCTGAGTCAGGGCCGTCAGCCCCTTCCATGGCCCCAGGGCTGAGCCACGGCTCCAGGGGAACGCACACTCTGAGTTGAGCCTGCCGGAGCCGAGCGGCTTGCCAGAGCGCGCAAAGGTAAGCATCGCTCAGAGTTGAACAGAGCCCCATGGTGAGCAGGGCGCTGCGTCGTGCGGCAGTTTGCGTCCAGAACTGTGGACCTCAAGGGTGCTGAGAGGCCCTGGCTGTGCCTCTGGTCTGAGTGACCTTGCTGGCTTGTGGGAGAACAAAACGATTTTTAGAGTTTCAACACCAAGGGGCGAGATGGTGAACGCCAGCAGCAACCCCTACAGACCCGCCACCCTGCCACCGTTCCTGTCCGCATCAGCGACCCCTTCCACCCTTTCCCACTCCGCCGCCCTGTCCGCCACTTCCTCCGCCATCACCCCGCTGCCAGGCAGGAGATCCGCACTCACTGCCGTGCCGACTTCCCGCGATCGGCCCACCGCGGCGCAATTGATCGAAGCCCAGAGCACCACATCCCGGGTGGTCAAGCGGACCGGTGACATCGTCTTTTCGCTGGCGGTGCTAGGGCTCGGTAGCCCGTTGTTCCTGATGTTGGCAGCCCTAGTAAAGGTGAGTTCGCCTGGGCCGGTGTTCTACGTGCAGCGGCGCATCGGACGGGGCTTCCGCGATTTCGGTTGCATCAAATTCCGCACCATGCGTAAAGATGCTGACCTCATGCTTCAGGCGTTGCTCGAGCAATCCCCTGAACTCAAACGCGAATACGGCAAGGATTTCAAACTCAAGGCCGATCCCAGGATCACACCGATTGGCCGCTTTCTGCGTCGCTCCAGCCTTGATGAGCTGCCCCAATTCCTCAATGTGCTTCGAGGTGAAATGAGCGTGGTGGGTCCCCGGCCGATCGTCAGGGACGAGCTCAGGCGCTACGGGCGCCGCATGAATGAGGTGCTGGCAGTAAGGCCCGGGATTACCGGCCTCTGGCAGGTGTCGGGGCGCAACAATCTCCGCTACGCCGAACGGGTGCGGATGGATGTGGCCTATGCCCGCCACCGCAGCTTCCGCGCCGATCTTTCGATCATTCTGCGCACTGTGGGCGTGGTCCTCTTCCCGAGAGACCGCGGCGCATACTGAGCAACGCAGACTGGTTGGCGTTCGGCAAACCGAGTTTTCCGAGCGCAGCCAGCCGCGTCTGACGGCATTGGAAGCCAATCAGTCGCAGGCAGCCAGAGTCAAGCCGCGCGTGGACAACCAGGAGTCAACGCGGTCTCAGGTCCGCGATGAGCACCAGCAGCGGCAACGCCACGAGCAGCCACAGCAGCTCCAGTTGCCGGGACAGCCGCAACAGGCGCTCCACGCCTGCCTGGTCTGCTGCCGGCCAGCCCGCCCCGAGCAACGGTTTGTCGATCCGCACACCGCCGTAGTGATTGGCGCCGCCAAGGCGCAGGTGGGCGGCGGCAGCGAAGGCCGCCTGCGACACGCCCGCATTCGGCGACGGGTCGGGGCCGCCCTCCCGCAAGGCCAGCCGCAGCTGGGCCACGGCCTGCGAACGGCCGGCCTGCAACAGCGGGAGGGTGAGTGCCACCAGACGGCAGGGCAACCAGGTGAGCAGGTCGTCGAGCCGGGCGCCGGCGGTGCCCAGCCAGCGCAGCCGCCCACGCCGGTACCCCAGCATCGAATCCAGCGTGCTGCTGGCCTTGAAGGCCCAGCCGAGCGCCAGCGGCCCGGGCACAGGGGGCACACCGTGGGCCAGGGTGTGCCCAGTCACGATCAGACCGTCTGCGGAGACCATCAGGCCCGCTGCGGGCGGCATCAATCCAGCCGTCAGCCAGAGGCCGGCGCCCACAAGCAGCCAGAAGAGCGGGGCAAACAGCCCGTCCACGCTGTTTTCGGCGGCGGTTTCTGCGGCTGCCCGCAGGATGCCGGCCTCGTCCAGCTGGTCGACGTCACGGCCCACGATCCACGCCAGGCGACCCCTGGCCTCCGCCAGTGCCTCGGGAGAGGGCGGGGCCTCGGCCGGATGCCGCTCCAGCGGCGCCACCGCCGCCCGCACCGCCTGCTCCAGGCTTGCTCCCGCCAGGCAGCTGGTCAGGCCCAGCCAGAGCAACGGCAGACCCAGCGCCGGCTGGCGCCAGGCCAGCGCCTCCAGCAGCCAACCGGCTCCAGCACTGCCGCCCACCAAGAGCACGGTGATGCAGGCACCGGCCAGGCGAAGCCGCCCAGGCCGATCGCCGGCCCAGGCTTCGGCGCTCCGGCGCAAGACGCTGATCCACCAACCCATCACCTGCACCGGATGCAGCCAGCCGGCGGGATCGCCGAGCCAGCGGTCAAGGCCGCAGGCCGCTGCCACGGTCAGCCAGGCCAGCAGGGCAGCAGCTGCACCGCTGCTGCTCAAGCCAGTCCTCGGCGGCGGCCCGCCAGTGACAGGGGCAAGGCGGCGGCGGCGAACGCCAGCACCTGCAGGGGCAGCGCCAGAGGCAGACCAAGCAACTGGGCGGTGCCGCCCATCAGCAGGCTGCCGGCCAGGGCTCCGACACCACTGGAGCGCGCCAGGATCTGCCACCGCAGCGGCTCGTCCGTGGCGGAGTCATCTGGATGAGTGTCCAGCGTGGCCACCAGCCGGGCATCGCTCAAAGCGGCCAGGGCCCCCATCGGCAGGAACAGCACCAGGGGGCCCCAGCCCGGCAGCCACTGGGTGGCCGCCAGCGTGAAGGCCAGCAGGAGGTAGGGAAGGCCCCGGGCCGGATGCAGCCGCCACGGCCCGGGGTGCGCCGCTGCGGCAACGAGGGCAGGCGGGGACGGCAGGGAGCCAGCGGGTCCTGCGGCGGCGAGGAGGCGTCCCAGCCCGTAGGCGGTGAGCACCATGCCGAAATCGAAGCAGCTGCCCCCCCCGAGCTGACGCACCCAGAGGGGCAGCAAGCCGAACAGGCTGCCGAACAGAATCCCCTGCAGGCAGCAGCGCCAGTTCAAGGACACGCCGCCGCCAGGGTTGGCCCCAGCGGCCGCCGCCACTGCGGTGGAAGCGGCTACGGCGGAAGCTGTTAAGGCCGTAGAGGATCCTACTGAGGCGAGATCTGGGCCTGAGCGAGGGGGGAGGTGGCGACGACCCGGGCGGCGCGAGAGCAGGGCAGCAGGCAGCAGCGGCAGCAGCAGCACGAGTGCCTGCGAGAACTGCAGCACCGCCTTGCCGATCGGAAACAGCAGGGCCGTGAGCAGGTGGCCCAGCAGGGCGCCGAGCTCGGAGCCGGAGCGCAGACGCCGCATGGAAATCCCCTGGACTCCCACCAGGAACCGCTGCAGCGGCAGCTGGCCGATCTGCAGGCCCAGTCCGAACAGCAGCACCGCCAGCAAGGCCAGCGCCAGGGGCAGGACAACACCGCCGCCGACCGCAGCAGAGGCTGCGCCAGTGGCTGAGGCAGTAGCCGTGGCAGGGTCGAGGTTCTGGCCGTGCAGCCCGATGGCCAGCAGCAGCAGGGTGGCGAGCAGCTGCAACAGGCTGCCCAGCAACGGCTGCTGCGGTAACGGCATAAGTGCCGCCGCCGTGGCCAGCACGGGCAGGAGGCTGTTGATCAGCGGCGAGGCCGTGAGGCCGCTCACCAGCCAGGCCGCGGACGCCAGGGTGAGGCTGGCGCTTGCCTGGGCACTTCCCCAGGCCAGGGAAAGCAGGCCGCGGCGCATGGCTGGCTGCTCAGGATCAGGCCACTTTGAGCCAGCTGAACATGGCGCGCAGCCCCTTGCCGACCTTCTCGATCGGATGGTGGGCATCGCGCTCGCGGGCGGCGGTCATGGCGGGCTTGCCCGCCTCACATTCGGCCACGAAATTGCGGGCGAAGGTGCCGTCCTGGATGTCGGCGAGGATGCGCTTCATCTCCGCTTTGGTGTCGTCGGTGATCAGGCGCGGGCCGCTCACGTAATCGCCGTATTCGGCGGTATTGGAGATCGAATCGCGCATGGCGGTGAGACCGCCCTTCACCATCAGATCCACGATCAGCTTCACTTCGTGCAGGCACTCGAAATAGGCCAGCTCGGGCTGATAGCCGGCATCCACCAGGGTTTCGAAGCCTGCTTTCACCAGTTCGCTGAGGCCACCGCAGAGCACGGCCTGTTCGCCGAACAGGTCGGTTTCGGTTTCCTCCTTGAAGTTGGTTTCAAGGATGCCGGCGCGGGTGCCGCCGATCGCCTTGGCGTAGGCCATGGCCAGGGGCCGGGCCTGGCCGCTGGCGTCCTGCTCGATCGCGAACAGGGCGGGCACGCCCTGGCCGTTCTGGTATTCCCAGCGCACGGTGTGGCCGGGACCCTTGGGGGCGATCATCACCACGTCAACGTCCTTGGGAGGCACCACCAGGCCGAAGCGGATGTTGAAGCCGTGGGCGAAGCTGAGGATCTTGCCGGCGCTCAGATGGGGCGCGATTTCGGCGTCGTAGACCTTCTTCTGGGTTTCGTCGGGCAGGAGCACCATGATCCAGTCGGCCCGCTCGGCCGCCTCGGCCACCCTGAGCACTTCCAAGCCATCGGCTTTGGCCTTCTCGGCCGAGCGGCTGCCTTCATAAAGGCCCACCACCACATTCACCCCACTGTCCTTGAGGTTCAGGGCATGGGCGTGGCCCTGGGAGCCATAGCCGATGATGGCCACCGTTTTGCCGTCAAGCAGGCTCAGATCGGCGTCGGGGTCGTAGAAAAGCTGGGCCATCCGGCGAATCGGGCAGGGCAAACAGCGACTTTACGGTCGCGCCCCACCCGACCTTGGGCTCAGACCTCGCTGGGGTGGTCGATCACCCGATCGATCAGCCCGTAAGCCTTGGCCTCGGCGGCACTGAGGAAGTAGTCGCGGTCGGTGTCTTTGGCGATCTTCTCCAGGCTCTGGCCGGACATGTCCGCCAGACTCTGGTTGAGCATGTCCTTGATGCGCAGGATCTCGCGCGCCTCGATCTCGATGTCGCTGGCCTGGCGCTGGCTGGTGCCGCCAAGGGGCTGGTGGATCATGATCCGCGCGTGCGGCAGGGCGAGCCGTTTGCCCTTGGTGCCTGCCGCCAACAGGAAGGCGCCCATACTGGCCGCCAGACCCACGCAGATGGTGATCACCTCCGACTTCACATACTGGATGGTGTCGAAGATCGCCAGACCCGCCGTGACCGAGCCACCCGGCGAGTTGATGTAGAGGTAGATCGGTTTGCTGTTGTCGTCGGAATCGAGGTAGAGCATCTGCGCCACCAGGCTGTTGGCGATGCCGTCGTTCACCTCCGAGCCCAGAAAGAGAATGCGCTCCACGCCGAGCCGCGTGTAGATGTCCACCCAGCGCTCGTACTGGCTGCCGGGGAGACGGTAAGGAACGCTGGGGGTGCCGATGGGCATGGCGAGAGAGTGGTGAGGGTGCGGAAAACGTTGCGGGAACAGGAAGGCGGAAACAAGCAGGCAGAAGTGGCCGGCCCGCGCGGCATCAGACGGCGCCAGCCAGCGGCACCGGCACCTTCTGGGTGGTGAGGATGCGGTCGATCAGGCCGTATTCCAGGGCCTCGCGGGGGGTGAGGTAGGTCATGCGGTCGGAGTCCTTGCTGAGCTGCTCCACGCTGCGGCCGGTGGTTTCCGAAAGCATCTCCAGCATGGTGCGCTTGTTGGTGAGCACTTCCTGGGCACGGATCTGGATGTCGCTGGCCTGGCCGCGGGCGCCGGAGCGGGGCTGGTGCAGCACGATCGAAGCATGGGGCAGGGCCGCCCGGTGCCCCTTGGCCCCAGCCGAGAGGATCATCGCGGCGGTGCCCATCGCCTGGCCGATGCAGATCGTGTGCACCGGCGGCTTCACGTAGCGGATCGTGTCGCAGATAGCGAAGGCCTCGGTTTCAAAGCCGATCGCGTCACCGGAATACCAGCTGGTGCCGGTGGAATTGATATAGAAGAAGATCGGCTTCTCGGGATTATCGAACTCCAGATAAAGCATCTGGGCGATGATCAGCTCAGTCACGTCCACGCCCATCTGGCGCTTGGCGTCGTCGTCGGAGAAGAGGGGCAGGCCCAGGTAAACGATGCGTTCCTTGAGCAGCAGCGACGGCAGGTCGGGCGGCGGTGTGCGCATCACGGCGGAATCGCCGTAGTAGGGAGCCGACACCGACATCAGGGAACGCCCGGAAAACCTCTTGGGAGCCTAGCGGGGGCCTGCGGGCTGACGGACCTCGGCGGCAGGTCGGGGATCCTCATGGTCGCAGCGGGCGAACACCATGCGGCCGGTGGGCGTCTGCAGGGCGCCCGTGACGGTGACCGGCAGCCGCTGGCCGATGCGCTTGCGGGCAGCCTCCACCACCACCATGGTGCCGTCTTCCAGGTAACCCACGCCCTGGTCGGCCTCCTTGCCTTCACGCACGATCTTGAGCTGCAGGGCATCGCCTGGTTGCACCTCAGGCCGCAGGGCCACCACCAGGGCGCTGAGGTTCATCACCTTGAGCTCCTGCACCTGGGCCACCTTGGCCAGGTTGTAGTCGGCGGTGAGCAGGGTGCCGCCGGTGTCGGCGGTGAGCTTGAGCAGCTTCTCGTCGGCGCCGCTGCCCTCGTAGCGGGTGCTGTTCACCACCAGGCGGCGGCCGTAGGTTTCCCGCAGCGCCGCCAGCAGGTTGAGGCCGCGCCGGCCCTTGCCCCGTTTCTCGGCGTTGCCGGAATCGGCCAGTTGCTGCAGTTCGTCGATCACCGCCTGGGCCACGATCACCTGGCCCTCCAGCAATCCCGACTCCAGCAGCCCCCGGATGCGGCCGTCGATGATCACGCTGGTGTCGAGGATCTTGGCGGTGGCGGGCTGCAGCACCCCTTCGGCCACCAGCAACGCCTCGGCGCTGGAGGGGTTGAACAGGCGCAGCAGGGTGCGGCCGTGCACCTCGGCCAGGTTGTAGCCCAGCACGCCGAAGAACACGTTGCTGAGGATCGCCGCCAACGGCTTGACGAACACCACCTCCCAGGGAAGCGGCAGCAGCAGGATCGGCGCCAGCAGCAGGTTGGCCACCAGCAGCCCCAGGATCAAGCCCACCGCCCGGCTCACCAGCAGGTCGGTGGGCATGGTGCGCACCTGCCGCATCAGCCGGCGGCGCAGCAGCTGGAAGAAGAAGCCCGCCAACAGACCGAAGAAGGCACCGAAACCGCCCAGCACCCAGCGCAGGCCCTCCAGATTGGTGACCTGGATCAGCAGGTTTTCCGGCAGCAGATCCACCCCCAGCCAGCCGGTGGCGGCGCCGGAGATCAGAAACAGCAGCAGGATGAGCGGATCCACCATGGGTTCGGTTGTGGGGTCCCTCGGCTCAGGACCTGCAGCATGCCCGATTCCGGTCGCTTTGACCGGGCGTCGTAACCGACCATTTGGCGATGGACATCCCCACCACAGGTGAATCCCGGGGGCCGCGCAGCGCCTATGTGCATATCCCGTTCTGTCAGCGGCGCTGCTTCTACTGCGACTTCGCCGTGGTGCCGCTCGGCGATCGGGCCGATGGTGCCAGCTCCGGCTCGATCCAGGCCTACCTGAAGCTGCTGCTGAGCGAAATCGCCGCCAGCCCCGCCGGCCCGCCGCTCTCCACGGTGTATCTGGGGGGTGGCACACCTTCGCTGCTCACCCCTGGCCAGATCCGCACCGTGCTGGAGGCGTTGAAGCAGCGCTACGGCATCGCCGCCGGGGCCGAGATCACCCTGGAGATGGATCCCGCCAGTTTTGATCACCCTCGGCTCGATGGTGTGCTGGCGGCGGGGGTGAACCGCGTCAGCCTGGGGGGCCAGAGCTTCGATGACGGGGTGCTGGAGCGGCTGGGGCGGCGCCACCGGCGCCGGGATCTTTTGGAAGCGGCCAGCTGGTTGCAGCAGGCGCGCCAGCACGGTGACCTGCGCAGCTGGAGCCTGGATCTGATTCAGGGCCTGCCGCAGCAGGACCTGGCCCACTGGCGCGGGCAACTGGAGCAGGCCCTCGCCCTGAGCCCGCCCCACCTCTCGGTCTACGACCTGATCGTGGAGCCCGGCACCGTGTTCGCCCGGCGGCAACAGCAGGGCCAGCTGGAGCTGCCGGAGCCGGATCTGGGCGCCGACCTGATGGATCTCACCGGGGAGCGCCTGCGCGCGGCTGGCTACGGCCACTACGAGATCTCCAACTACGCCAGGCCTGGCCACGCTTCCCGCCATAACCGCGTGTACTGGAGCGGCGCGGGCTGGTGGGGCTTCGGCATGGGTGCCACCTCGGCGCCTTACGGCCTGCGGCTGGCCCGGCCCCGTACCCGCGCGGCCTATGCCGCCTGGTTGACAGAGGGGATGGAACAGCCCAAAGCCACAGAAACAGACCAGCCGGCAACTGAGCCCAGCGGTGGCGGCATGGCGTTCGATGAACTGATGATCGTGGGGCTGCGGCGGCGCGAGGGGGTGGCCATGGCCGAGCTGGCCAGCCGCCATGGCCTCAGCAACGCCGACCTCGAGGATCTGCTGGCCCAGCTCTCAGGCGCCCACTGCCGCGAACTGTTGCGGATCGAGGGGGGGCGCTGGCGGCTCAGCGATCCCGCCGGCCTCGCCCTCAGCAATGCGGTGCTGCGGGTGATGGTCGAATGGTGGGAGCAGCGGGCGTCCAGTCTTCCGTCCATTGGCGCAGGGCCTGCACCGCCAGCTGGCGCCCATCGATCAGTGGCGGACTGAACGGCGGCTGCCGGCTGGTCAGTCCGAGCAGATCGGCCGTGACCCGCACCTGGCCGTCGCAGTCGTCGCCGGCACCGATGCCGATCACAGGAATCGCGAGCTGGCTCCGCAGGCTGGAAGCCAGCGGGGCAGGCACATGCTCCAGCACCAGGGCGAAGCAGCCGGCCGCCTCCAGATCCCTGGCCTGGCGCCGCAACCGTTCCTGGCTGATCGGATCGTTCGCCTGGCGCCGGTAGCCCAGCTGGTGCACCGACTGGGGGGTGAGACCGAGGTGCCCCATCACCGGCACGCCACTGCGCACCAGCCGGTCCACCACCTGCACGGTTTCCGCCTCACCGCCTTCCAGCTTCACCGCCGCCGCCTCGGTTTCCTTCAGCACCCGGCCGGCGGCAGCCATGGCCAGATCACCGCCGCACTGATAACTGAGAAAGGGCAGATCACAGATCACCATGGGCCGCTCCGCCGCAGCGCCCTGTAAGCCGCGGCCCACCGCCTTGGTGTGGTGGATCATTTCCTCCAGCGTGACCGGCAAGGTGGTGGCGTGGCCGAGCACCACCATCGCCAGCGAATCGCCCACAAGCACCGCTTCCACGCCGGCGGCCTGCACCAGCGCCGCCGAGAGGGCATCCCAGGCAGTGAGCACCCGGATCGGCAGACCGGCCTGCTTGCGTTGGATCAGATCTGCAGGGCGCAGGGGCACGCGAGCTAGGGCGCAGGCACCCCCTTGCTAGCATCGCCACGACTCGGACCCACGCGGCCCGGACGCCCAAATCTGGTCAGGCCTGGAAGGGAGCAGCCACACGGGATGCTCCAGGCAGGCGTGGTCTCCGGGTCACCCTCTTCAACACAGGCTTTTCGGCTTTCAACGCAGGCCTTCCGCCGCTGAGACCCGCCGGCCAAGCTGCTACGCCGCTAGCTCTCGATAGAACGGGATCAGCTCGACTGAGATCCGCGCACAGGCCGTAGCTCATCGCCAGACGCCCTAAGGAACCCTCGAGCTGGCTGACGCTTCACTCCTCGCGGAGGTGGGACTGGCGGTTGAGCAGGAAGGGAGGAATCTTGGCGCCGCGGTGATCGGCGGGGGATTCGGCGGCTGGCGGCGTGGCGAAGGAGGGGGTGGAGCGTTCTGAGCGGTAAGGAGCACCACTCTCAAAGCCAGTGGCGATCACGGTCACGTGGATCTCGCCCTCGAGGAGGTCGTCGACGACGGCACCGATGATGATGTTGGCGTCGGGGTCGACCATGTCGTAGATGACCTCCGCCGCGGTGGTCATGTCCTCAAGGGTCATGTCCTTGCCGCCGCTCACATTGATGACACAGCCCTTGGCGCCGTCGATGCGGGCCGATTCCAGCAGCGGGCTGCTCATCGCCGCCTGAGCGGCCTCGATCGCGCGGGAGCGCCCCGAGCCCACGCCGATGCCCAGCAGAGCGGTGCCCGCAAGGGTCATCACCGAGCGCACGTCAGCGAAGTCGACGTTCACCAGGCCCGGTTTGGTGATGATGTCGCTGATGCCCTTGACGCCCTGGCGCAGGACGTCGTCGGCGTGACGGAAGGCTTCCTGAAGGGGAGCGCCGGCAATGGCATCGCGCAGGCGGTCGTTGGGGATGACGATCAGGGTGTCGACGTGCTCCGCCAGACGGGCAATGCCCTCCTCAGCCTGGCGCAGCCGCTTGCGACCCTCGAAACTGAATGGCTTGGTGACGATCCCCACGGTGAGGGCGCCGCACTCCTTGGCCACCTCGGCAAGGATCGGTGCCGCACCGGTGCCCGTGCCACCCCCCATGCCTGCGGCGATGAACACCAGATCGGCACCCTGCATCGCTTCCTGGAGCTCATTGCGGGACTCTTCCGCCGCTTTCTGACCGATGGCAGGGTTGCCACCGGCACCGAGGCCGCGGGTGAGTTTCTGGCCGAGCTGCAGCCGGTTCTGGGCCTGGGAGAGGAGCAGGGCCTGGGCGTCGGTGTTGAGCACTCGGAAGCCCACCCCCTGCAGATCGGAAGCGATCATCCGGTTCACGGCGTTGCTTCCTCCACCACCGACGCCGATCACCTCGATGCGGGCCGTCTGGCTGGGAACGATGCCGTTGCTGCTGGGATGAGAAGAAGTCACGGCGTGTCCGTTGGAGCCAACGTGGTCGACGAGGGGGAGGCCTTCCGGTGCAGTCTCCATCAAGCGCGCTGAACCGTTCATCTCGGACAGCATTATGTCCTTCAGGTGCGGGAAAAGGATTGTCTGATCCCACACATTCGCCCGAATCTTCCATTCTCGCAACCGAGCCCGTCAGGTGAGGAGAAAGGCCTGAGCGCACGGGCTGGCAGCTGCAACGGCATCGGTGGTCTCAGTTGGTAGTGGGTGGGGTACGGCGAGGGGCGGCAGACGCAGGCGTGCGCACGCTGAGGCCCAGTTCCGGTCGGTCGGGATCGCTCAGATCGATCGTGTTCACCGGCTTGCCCTTCACCCGGGCGGGAAGCTCCTCTTCCAGATGCTCCAGCACCTCGAGGCGACGGGTGAGCTGGCCATCTGGGGGCCCCAGGCGCACCTCGCCCAGGTTGCGGGTGAGCAGCACGATTGTGCCGGTGGGCTCGAAGCGGATCTGGCTGAGGTTTCCACCCAGCTGTTCCCGTTCAGCCAACACCTGGGCCAGGGGCGCTCGGTAGGCCGGCTGCCAGCCCAGCACCAGCAGGCTGCTGGGTGAGACGCCGCCGGATTTGGCCGTCAGCTGGTGGGGGCCGCAGTTCATCCAGTTGCCGAGCCGGTCCACACAGCCCCGCTGGAGGCCGGCAGGGGTGCGCCGTTCAGCCATGGCCACCGCCTGGCGATCGACCAGATCGATGCGCAGACGGGGCGGCAGCATCAGGCGCTGGACGCCCACCTGCTCCACCGGCAACGTCGCCGCCAGCCGGTCCTTGAGCTCCCGTGGCTGCAGGCTCAACAGGGTGAGTGGAAAGCGCAGCTGGGCGGCGCGGATCACCTCCTCGCGGCTCACCTGCTCACTGCCGATCACCAGCACCTGATCCGGCCCCCGCAACGACCAGCCCTGGCGCAGCAGCCCGTACCCCAGACCGGCGGCACCAGCGGAGAGCAGCAGCAGACGCCAGACATTGCGCAGGCGTTCATTGCGGCGCTGAAGGCGCAACTGGCGGCGCCGCTCCACCCCAGGAGGCAGAGGGGCCTGGCTCACAGCTCGCAACGGGAGCGGGCCATCAGGTCGTGCATCCAGCGGCGTGCACGCTCGGCATCGGAGAAGGGCACATCCTTCTGCACCCCGTTGCCCACCAGCCTGAGCCGGCAGCTGCCCTGGCTTTCTTCGGTGAGCGGCGCATCACCGGATCCAAGCGCCATCAGCTCAAGCAATTCCAGCTTGCTGATCTGGAACTCGCCCTGGGGCTTGAGTTGCCCCGCTTCAAACGTGCTCCAGATCAGCTGGCCGTCGCGCAGGAGCGCCGCCCCACAGCCATCGAGCTTGGCCAGCTCCGCCCCCAAGGCCCAGTCGCGGAAGAGACGCTGCCGCCGGCGCTCCAGCCAGCCCAGCGCCGTGAGCAATACAAACACCAGCAGCAGCGGGAGCCAGAGCAATCCGTGCGTCATGCCGCCTGAGCTCCTGCCTGCAGATCACGGCGTGATTCTCTCGCCAACTGAACCAACTCGTGCACCAGACCCTCCAGTGGAAGGTCAGTGGCCTCCCAGAGCATCGGATACATGCTCTGGGAGGTGAAGCCCGGCAGCGTGTTGATCTCGTTGAGCCAGAGATCGCCGCTGGCCTCGTCGTAGAAGAAATCCACCCGGGCGAGCCCCTCGGCCGCCACCGCCCGGCAGGCCTCGATGGCCATGGCCCGCGCCCGCTCGCTCACCGGCTCCGCCACCGGCGCCGGGATCAGGGTGTGGCTGAGCCCTTCGCTGTACTTGGCGGTGTAGTCGTACCAGTCGGCGTCGAAGCGGATCTCGCCCACCACCGAGGCGCGCAGCTGGCGTTTGCCCAGCACGGCGCACTCCAGCTCCCGCACCTTCACGCCCCGTTCCACCACCAGGCGGTGGTCATGGCGGGCCGCTTCCCGCAGCCCGGCCAGCAGGCTGGGACGGTCGATCGCCTTGCTGATGCCCACGGAAGAGCCGAGGTTGGCCGGTTTGATGAAGCAGGGGTAGCCAAGATGGTGCTCCAGTCGCTCGAGCAGCTTCAGGGGAACACCCTGGCCCTCCAGTTCTGCGGCATCCACGCCCTGGTAAGCCACCTGGGGCAGACCGGCGGCGGCGAAGGCGGCCTTCATCGCCAGCTTGTCCATGCCCACGGCGGAGCCGAGCACGCCGGATCCCACGAAGGGCACCTGCATAAGGCTGAACAGCCCCTGGATGGTGCCGTCCTCGCCGTTGGGGCCATGCAGCACCGGAAACCACACCTCCATATCAGCGGCGCCGGTGGGCAGGCCCTGGAAGCCGGCGCGCACCGGGGTGGCCGGCAACTGGTCGGCCGCCGGTGGCACGCCCTGGGCCAGCACCGCATCGGCCACCGCCGGCGGCCACCAGTGGCCCTGCAGGTCGATGTAGAAGCAGCAGAGGCGGTAACGGCCGACGTTGGCGCCACGGCGCAGGGCACCGGCCACCGTGACCGCCGAGCGGATCGAGACCGCGTGCTCCCCGGAGACCCCTCCGAACACCAGTCCGATCGTGCACGGGGCTGAGGGCATGGCGTCAGTCAGGCCGCAGGGCCGAAAGCGAGAGGCCAAACGTATCAGTGCTGGGAAGACGCGGCCCGCCGGCTCAACAGCTCAGTGCCGGCACACGCGGCAGGCCGGAGAGCGAAAACGCCCGCACCGACTCAATCTTGACCGGCACCAGCGACCCCGGTTGGATCGTCCCTGCCCCCGGTGCTGCTCCCTGCTGTGCCCGGGCTGCCGCAGGGTCAGCCGCAGCGGCGGGGAAAAAGGTGAGCCGATTGGTGCGGGTGCGGCCCATCCACTGATCGGGATGCCTGGGGTTGCGCCCCTCCACCAGCACCTCTTCGGTGCGGCCCAGATAACGCAGGCTCCGCGCCCGGGCGGTGGTCTCCACCAGGGCATTGATCTCCTGGAGCCGTTCCACCTTCACGCCTTCACTCAGCTGGCCGGGCCAGTCAGCGGCGGGGGTGCCGGGGCGGGGCGAGTAAGCGGCGGTGTTGACCTGGTCGAAGCCGATCTCCTCGATCAGGGCCAGGGTGCGGCGGAACTGGGCATCGGTTTCGCCGGGGAAGGCCACGATCACGTCGGCACTGATCGCCGCATCGGGCATGCGTTCCCGTATGCGCTCAAGGATGCGGCGGTAGCGCTCCACCGTGTAGCCCCGCGCCATCGCCTTGAGCACGTCGTCGTCGCCGCTCTGGAAGGGGATGTGGAAGTGCTCGCACACCTTGGGCAGCACGGCACAGGCCTCGATCAACCGTTCGGTGAAGTAGCGGGGGTGGCTGGTGGCGAAGCGGATCCGCTCGATCCCCTCCACGTCGTGCACCGCGTGCAGCAAGTCGGTGAGGGTGTGCGCGCGGCGGCCCTCCGGGGTGATGCCGGGCAGATCGCGGCCATAGGCATCGATGTTCTGGCCCAGCAGGGTGATCTCCTTGAAGCCCCGTGCCGCCAGCCCCTCGATCTCCAGCCGGATGGCCTGCGGGGTGCGGCTCTGCTCCTGGCCCCGCACCGCGGGCACCACGCAGTAAGTGCAGCGCTCGTTGCAGCCGTAGATCACGTTGACCCAGCCGCAGACGGCGCTGTCGCGGCGGGCGGTGGTGATGTCTTCGAGGATGTGGTGGTCGTCGGTGGCGACCACCTGCTGACCGCTGGCCACCTGCTCCAGCAGGGTGCCGAGCCGGTTGGCGTGCTGGGGGCCCATCACCAGATCAAGCTCGGGCACGCGCCTCAGCAGCGCCGCTCCCTCCTGCTGGGCCACGCAGCCCGCCACCACCAGGGTCAGGTGGGGATTGGTGCGTTTGCGCTGGGCCTGGCGGCCCAGATAGCTGTAGACCTTCTGTTCTGCGTTGTCGCGGATCGTGCAGGTGTTGTAGAGCACCAGATCAGCGGAATGTTCATCGCTGCCTGCGGCGTAGCCCATGGCTTCGAGGATTCCGGCCATGCGCTCGGAATCGGCCTTGTTCATCTGGCAGCCGAAGGTGGTGATCCAGTAGCTGCCTTTGGTGGGTGGGGTCGCGCTCATCGCACCAGTTTCGGCCATGGCATGGATCCCTGGGCAGGGTGCGTCTGCGGATCACGGCGCGAGGAGCCGGGGATGGCGCAAACCACCGGCCATGGCGGAGACTGCCGGTGGGGGGAACCGATGCACGCCCCTTTCCGAGCATGCACGCTCGTCTTCGCCGCTTTTCCCTTACCAAGGCCGTGCCGCTCACGATCAGCCGCGGCACCTCGCGTGGGGTGGAGCGTGTGCTGGTGGAGATCGAGCACGACGGCACCATCGGCCAGGGCGAGGCCGGCGGCTTCGACACCGGCCATCGACGGTTCAGCACCGATGACGTGGCGGCGGAACTGGACGCCCTGTTGCCGCGCCTGGAAAGCCCCGACGCCCTCGGCCGCCCCCGCGATCCGAGCGAGCGGCAGGCCCTTCAGCCCCTGCTCGCGGGGCTTTCGCCGCCGGCCCGCTGCGCCGTCGATCTGGCTCTGCACGACTGGTGGGGCCGCCGTCTGGGCGAGCCGCTCTGGCGCCTCTGGGGTCTCGATCGCCAGGCCTGTACCCCCACGAGCGTCACCCTGGGGCTGGGCACGGTGGAGCAGGTGCGCGCCCGGCTGGTGGGCTGGCAGGAGCGGCTCGGTGTCAGGCCGCGGCGGGTGAAGCTCAAGCTCGGCAGCCCTGATGGTGCCGACCACGACCGGGCCCTGGTGCAGGCGGTGGCCACCACTCTCACAGGGTTCCCCGGCGCCGAGCTGCAGGTGGATGCCAACGGCGGCTGGGACCTGCCCACGGCGCGCCAGCTGATTCCCTGGCTGGCGCAGCAGGGGGTGGTGCTGGTGGAGCAGCCGCTGCCCGCCCTGCAGGATCCGGAGGCCGATGCCGCCGCCTTCGCCGCTCTCGACCTGCACTGCCCGATCCCGCTCGTGGCCGACGAGAGCTGCTGGGATCTGCAGGACCTGCTGCGGCTGGCTCCCCATGTCGATGGGGTGAACCTGAAGCTGCTCAAGACGGGCGGGCTGTCGGAGGCCTGGCTGATGGCGCAGACCGCCCGACGCCTCGGCCTCGATCTGATGCTCGGCTGCTACTCGGACAGCGCCCTGCTCAACGGGGCCGCCGCCCAGCTGCTGCCGCTGGTGCGCTGGCCCGATCTGGACAGCCACCTCAATCTGGTGGACGACCCCTTCAGCGAGCCGGAGCGGGATGGCGACATCCTGCGCCCCAGCTCCCGGCCGGGCCTGGGTCAGCCCCCCTCAGAGGGTGCCGTCCCCGATGGGACCGCCGCCGGCCCTTCCCCGCCGGAGCCGCCACGGTGCTGAGCGCCTCGGCCCGGGTGGTGCTGCTGCAGCACGATGGCCTCGACAATCTGTCCGGCAAGACGGGCCTGGCGCTGTTGCGCTACCGCAGCGGGCCGATCGTGGCGGTGATCGATCCGGCGCAGGCAGGTCTGCCGCTGGAGCAGGTCACCGGCATCCCCCGCGCCATTCCGGTGGTGGCCAGCCTGGCGGAGGCTCTCCCCTACGGCCCGGAGGTGGCCGTGGTGGGGCTGGCGCCTTCGGGCGGCCTGCTGCCGGAAGCACTGCGCCGCGATGTGGCCGCCGCCCTGCAGGCCGGTCTGCATGTGGCTAGCGGGCTGCACACTCGCCTGGCCGACGACCCCGCGCTGGCGGCCCTGCGCGGTCCCCAGCAGTGGATCTGGGACCTGCGGCAGGAGCCGCCAGGACTGCAGGTGGCTGCGGCACGCTGCGCAGCCCTGCCCGGCCAGCGTCTGCTCGCTGTGGGCACCGACATGGCCGTGGGCAAGATGAGCGCCTGCCTGGAGCTGGTGGCCGCCGCCCGCCGCCAAGGCCTCGACGCCCGCTTCGTGGGCACCGGCCAGGCGGGCATCCTGATCAGCGGCGGCGGGGTGCCGCTCGATGCCGTGCGCGTGGATTACGCCGCCGGGGCCGTGGAGGGGGCGGTGCTGGAGGCCTGCCAGGCCGGTGGGGGCGGCGACCCGGCCGTGGCGGCCTGCAACGACGCCACCCTGGTGCTGGTGGAAGGCCAGGGCTCGCTCTGTCATCCGGGCTCCACCGCCACCCTGCCGCTGCTGCGCGGCAGCCAGCCCACCGGTCTGCTGTTGGTGCATCGCGCCGGTCAGCGGGCGATCTCGCGGCATCCGACCATCCCCATCCCCCCGCTGCCTCAGCTGATCGCGGCGGTGGAGCAGTTGGCGGCGCTGGGCCGTCCGGGCGGCCTGCCGCCGGTGCGGGTGCGGGCCGTAGCGCTCAACACGGCGCTGTTGGGGGAGGCGGAAGCGGCGGCGGCCTGCGCGGATGGGCAGAAAAAAACCGGACTCCCCTGCGGGGATCCGGTGAGGAGCCGCGCAGCAGCCGATCGACTGGTGGCGGCTTTGAGGGCGAGCGAGGGGACTTGAACCCCCGAATGGCGGCGCCACAAGCCGCTGCCTTAACCACTTGGCTACGCCCGCCGTGGTCTTTGCCAATGTATCAAGTAGCCCCGCCTGCTGCCCCTTGCCCGCCGCGCCCCCATCCGCCTCGCGCCTCTGGCCGCTGCTGGCCGGAGCGGCTGGCCTCGGAGGCACCGCACTGGCCCTCCTGTTCACCAACCCTCCACCGAACGACTTCGAAAGCTTCGCCGGCGATCAGCTGGTGGAACTGGCGGTGGAGGAGGTCTGCGGCGCCGATGGGCTGCCGATGCCGTTGCGGCTGGTGGTGCAGAACTGCCCGGAGCTGATCCGCAGCCAGTCGCAGGTGCTTGGCGCCCTGGCCCGGCAGGGCACGACGCGGCACAACTTCGGCGTCTTCAGCCTGTACCAGACGGAGATCGGGGGCCAGGAGGTGTTGCCCTTCCTGCGCATTCCCCGCTACCGGGTCATCACCCTGGCCGGCGCCGGGCACTTCGTGATCCTCTCCACCTCGAAGGACGGCAGAGAGGAGAACGACGCAGGCGCCACCAGCGACGCCAGACCGTGAGCGCCACACCCCTGCCGCCCCTGCGGCTGCCGCGCTGCCTTCTGGATCCAGGCGCCGTCCACCTGCCGGCAGCTGATGCCGATGGCCTGGTAGCCGTCGAGCTGGAGCATGCCGAAGGGCGTTTCACCGCGATCAAGCCCTATCCAGCACAGGCCGAGGCACGGCTGCCACTCGCCCTCACCCCCCTGCTGGAGCCCCACGCCCACCTCGACAAGGCCTTCAGCTGGGAGCGCCATCCCAACCGGACGGGAACGATGGCGGGCGCCCTGGCCGCCAACCAGCGCGAGCATCACGAACGCAGTGTGGAACAGGTGCACGCGCGCGCGGAGCGTGCCCTGGACCAGGGCTGGCGCTACGGCCTGCGGGCCATGCGAAGCCATGTCGACAGTCTCGGCCCCGGCGCCGAGATGAGCTGGGAGGCCCTGCTCGATCTGCAGCAGGCGTGGGCGGAGCGGCTGCCGCTGCAACTGGTGGCGCTGGTGCCGGTGCGGCACTGGGCCACCGCGGCAGGCGAGCAACTGGCGCGTCAGTTGCTGGGTCGGCGGGGGGAGAGTGCAGCCGCGGCCGGCGGGGTGCTGCTAGGCGGCGTGCTGGGCGCCCCGTTCCCCCCCGACGGCGCCGATGGCGAAGGACTGCGGGCTCTGCTGCGCCTGGCCGATGGCCTGGGTTGCGGCGTGGACCTCCACATCGACGAAAGCGCCGATGGCGCTGGCGCTGGCGTGGCCCTGGCCGCCCGCCTCGTGATCGAGCTCCGTATCGGTGTGCCCGTGTGCTGCAGCCACAGCTGCAGCATGTCCCAGCTACCGGTGCGCCGCCTGCTGCCCCTCGCCGACGCCATGGCCGAGGCGGGGCTGGCGGTGGTGGCGCTGCCGACCACCAACCTCTGGTTGCTGGGGCACCGCGACGGCCAGACCCCCGCCCAACGCCCGCTGGCACCGATCCGCCAGCTGCAGCGCGCCGGGGTGACGGTGGCGGTGGGGGGAGACAACGTGCAGGATCCCTGGTATCCGGGCGGAGACTTCGATCCCCTGGATCTGCTGCGCTTCTCCATGCCGGCCGCTCACCTGGCCCCATGGCAGCGCCAGGGCCTGATGCCCTTCACCACCGCCTCCAGCCGCCTGATGGGATTGGCCTGGGACGGGGTGGTGCGACCAGGGGCACCCGCTGATCTGCTGCTGCTGGGCGCCTCCGGCTGGAGCGACCTGCTGGCCCGGCCTGTACCGCGGCGAGTGCTGCGCGCGGGTCGCTGGTTGCCGTCCCCGTCGCCGTCGCCACTGCAGCAACTGCTCGAAGCGCTGCCAGCCTGAGAGCCTGAAAGCCTGCCAGCTTGAAACCACCGCCCCGTTCCCCGTGACCCCCTCCCCTGCCAGCGCACCGGTCGCGCTGCTCCCTGTGGCCCTGCCCGCCGGCCTGCCCGCTCCCGTGAGCGCAGAGCGGATCGAAGCGGTGGCCCGGCAACTCCGTGCCGCCGCCGGCCCCCCGGGCAGCGGCCCCGCTGCGGAGCTGGTGGGGCCAGGCAGCGAGCTTGAGAAACTCTCCCACGACTTCTTCACCTATTCGCCGGTACTCACGCCGCTGCTCAGCGGTCACCACGCCCAGCTGGTGGTGAAGGCCACACAGCTGGGGCACGTGCAGCAGGTGGCGGCGGCCTGCGCCCATCAGCAGGTGCCGCTCACCGTGCGGGGCGCCGGCACCGGCAATTACGGCCAGTGCGTGCCGCTCGCCGGTGGCGTGGTGCTCGATCTCAGCGGCCTGCGACAGCTGCGGCAGTTCGATGCGGCCAGCGGCGTGCTCACCGCAGAGGCGGGCTGCCTGCTGGGCGACCTCGACCGTCAACTGGCGGCCCGGGGCCGCGCCCTGCGGCTCACCCCCAGCACCTCCCGCAGCGCCACGCTGGGGGGCTTCATCGCCGGGGGATCCGGAGGCATCGGTTCCCTGCGCTGGGGCTTCCTGCGGGATCCCGGCAACCTGCTGGGCCTGGAGATCGTGACGGTGGAGCCCGAGCCGCGCCTGCTGACACTCGATGCCACCGGCAGCCGGCCGCTCAATCACGCCTACGGCACCAACGGCATCCTCACGGCGGTGACCGTGCCCACCGCCGCCGCCGAGACCTGGCAGCAGCTGGTGGTCGACTTTGCAGACTGGGATAGGGCGTTGGAGGCCGCCAGGCTGCTGCCCTGCGCTGCCCTGGTGCTGCAGGAACTCTGCCTGCTGGAGGCACCCATCGCCCGCCAACTCCCCCTGCCCGGCGGCTGCCCGGCGGCCCGCGGCCACCGGCTGCTGCTGCTGGCCGCCCCCCATGCCCTGCCGGCCCTGATGCCGCTGCTGGATCAACTGGGCGGAGCCCTGGTGTGGCAAGCAGCGGAGGGGGAAAGCCGCGGGTTGCCCCTGCGCGAACTCACCTGGAACCACACCACCCTGCATCTGCGGGCGCAGGACAAGGGCTGGACCTATCTGCAGATGCTGTTGCCCCAGCCGGAAGGGCCGACGCTCGCCGCCTTGAAGCAGCGCTGGGGCGACGACCTGCTCTGGCACCTGGAGGGCGTGCGTCAGCAGGGCCAGCAACGTCTGGCGGCGATTCCTCTGGTGCGCTGGCGGGATCGGGCGGCGCTGCAGGCCTTGATGGAGCAGGCCAGGGACCTGGGCGCCCTGCTCTTCAACCCCCACAGCCTCACGGTGGAAGACGGCGGGCTGGGGGTGATCGATGCCGACCAGGTGGCCGCAAAGATGGCTTACGACCCAGCGGGGCTGCTCAACCCCGGCAAACTGCGCGGCTGGACCAGCTGCGGCTGATCCAACCGCGGCTGATCAACCCGCCCACATTCAGACACACGGACGCCCGGCCATCCCCGGCCAAACAGGGCGGGGATGCCTGCGCTCAGCCGCACTCCAGGCTGGCCCGGGTGCTGATGCCGGTGAGCGGGTGGGTGCCGCTTGCCCTCTGACAGAGAGCGCGCTGATCGGCGCGGTCCAGCAGGGCATCGGTGAAGTCGGCGTTCTCCACCTGCGCGCCGCTGAAGCTGCTGCCGGCGGCGATCACCCCGCGCAGCAGGGCACCGCGCAGATCGGTTTCACTGAAGTCAGCCCGGTCCATCAGCGCGTCGGAGAGATCGGCGCCACGGAAATCGGAGCGCGAAAACACTCCCTGCGTGAGGATCGAGCCGTGCAGATCGGCTCCAGAGAAATCGGCATCCCGCCCCAGCGCGCCGGCAAACGACGTGTTGGCGAGCTGCTGACCGCTGAAATCCACGCCGCTCTGGTTGGTGAGCGTGTAATCGACCCGGTCCTGAAACAGAGCGCGCTCCTGGAGGCCCACCCCGGCGGAAGTGTCGAGCGCCAGAGCCGGCAGCGGCCCCAGGCCTGCACCCAGCAGCAGCGCCGCTACCAGCACGGCCAGTGCGGCCAAGCGCGTGTTCACGGCCAGGGCTGGGCGCACCGCCAGCCAGCGCCAGCCCGGCAGCGTGGCCGCTTCCACTGCCTCTTTACGCACCACAACCTCTCTATGCGTCATTCCCTCTTGATGCCTCACTGTCATCGCTCCAGCCCGGACATGCCGTCCTCACTCTCCCCTGCCCCGGGGGCCAGGTCCAGCGTGCCAGCCGCCAGCAGGCTGCCCAGCAGGTAGAGCGAGCCCGCCACCACCACCGGCGGGGCCCCGGCAACGGTCTCCCAGACGGTGGACGCCGCCGCCAGTCCCTCTTCCAGGCTGGCGGCAGCCAGCAGGGCGCTGGCCCGCTCGGGGCAGGCGCTGCGGAGCTCGGCGGCGCTCCAGCAGGCGTGGCCGGGAACGGGCACCAGCCAGCAACGATCCGCGGGGGCCAGCAGGGCGTGCACCATCTCCGGGCCCTGCTTGTTGGCCAGCATGCCCAGCACCCAGAGCTGGGGCGGCGCCGGCTCGCCCCTGCCGCCACCGTCAAGTTCGGCCCGCAGCGCCTGGGCCGCCGGCAGGTTGTGCGCCCCGTCCAGCAGCAGGGGCAGCTGGCCCCAGCGCGCCCACTGCCGGCGGCCTGGCCAGCGGGCGGCGGCAAACCCCGCGCTGATCGCCTCATCGGGGAGGTGCCAGCCCTGGCGGCGCAGCACCTGAAGCATCTCCAGCGCCACCGCCGCATTGGTGCGCTGCATGTCGCCCGGCAGGCCATGGCGCCAGCGCAACCGGCCCGCCATCAGCTCCTGCCCCTGTTGCTCCAGCGGGCTCACCCAGTGAAGTTGGCAGCCCTGCAGCTGCGCCCGCTGCGCCAGCACGGCCGCCACATCGGGCCGCTGGGGGCCAGACACGGCCGCGGCGGCCCCATGCAGCACGCCGGCTTTTTCACTGGCGATCGCCGCCTCGCTGTCACCGAGGAATTCAGCGTGGTCGAGGCCGATGCTGGCGAATCCGAGCACGCGGCGATCAGGGTGGACCGTGGTGGCATCCAGCCGCCCCCCCAACCCCACCTCCAGCACCACAATCTCCAGCCCGGCGTCGGCGAAGGCCACGAAAGCCGCCGCCGTCACCAGCTCGAACGGGGTGAGATCGTGACGGCACGCCAGCGGCTGCAGGGCCGTCAGCAGATGGCGCAGGTGGGCGGGAGCGATGGGACCGGCCCCCAGCTGGATCCGCTCGCACCAGCTCACCAGATGGGGCGAGGTGTAGAGCCCGCAGCGATGGCCGGCGGCCTGAAGCGCCGCATGGAGGAGCACACAGATCGAGCCCTTGCCGTTGGTGCCAGCCACCTGCACGGCGGCGAAGCGGCGTTCGGGATGGCCCAGCTCCGCCAGCGCCGCCCGCAGACGCTCCAGGCCCAGGTCCACCCCGCGACGGCTGAACGGTTCGATCAGGTCGGCGAAGTCGTCGATGGGTGGGAACCGATGAGAAACCGTGGCGCTCGACAGCTTTAGGCGCCGGCCAACGCATCCAGCGTTTGCGCGAGGCGGCTGACCGCCAGACGCAGGTGCTTGGGCCGGATCACCAGCGGCGGCACGAAGCGCACGACACGCGGGCCGGCGGGCACCACCAGCAGGCCGGCTTCGATCGCCCGCAGGGCAATCGCCGGCGCCGTGAGCTCGCTGTCGGCCTTGAGCACCAGACCCTGCAGCAGCCCCCAGCCGCGCACCCCCTCGAGTTGGTGGGGGCGCTGGTCCACCAGATCCCGCAACAGCGACTGCAGCAGCATGCCCATGGCCGCCACATGCGGCACCAGGGCGCGCCGCTCCAGCTCCTGCACCACCGTGAGGGCGGCGCGGCAGGCAAAGGGATTGCCGCCGAAGGTGCTGGCGTGGTCGCCCGGGCGGAAGTGATCCACCGAGCGCTTCACGGCCAGGGCTCCGATCGGGATGCCACCGCCGAGGCCCTTGGCGAGGGTGATCGCATCGGGCTCGACGCCGAGTTGCTCGTAGCCCCACAGCGCACCACTGCGGCCTAGGCCGATCTGCACCTCATCGAAGATCAGCAGGATGCTGTGCCGGTCGCAGAGCTCCCGCAGGCGACGGAAGAAGGCGGGATCCCCAGGGTTCACCCCCCCTTCGCCCTGCAGCGGCTCGATCAGCACGGCGGCAACGCGGGGGCCGTCGGCCTCGCAGGCCGTCAGCAGCGCCTCGAACGCGGCGATGTCGTTGTAGGGGAAGAAGCGAAAGCCTTCCACCATGGGCTCGAAGCCGTGGTGGTACTTCGGCTGGCCGGTGGCGCTCACCGCCGCCAGGGTGCGGCCGTGGAAGCTGGCCTGGGCCGTGAGGATGATCGGCCGCTCGATGCCCCGCACGGTGTGGCCATGTTTGCGGGCCAGCTTGATGGCCGCCTCATTGGCCTCGGCGCCGGAATTGCAGAAGAACACCCGATCGGTGCAGCTGCGGCTGGTGATCCAGGCGGCCAGCTCCTCCTGCTCGGGAATCCGGTAGAGGTTCGACACATGCTGCAGGCGGCCCAGTTGCCGTGACAGCGCCTTGCGCATCACACGGTCGCTGTGACCGAGGGTGCAGGTGGCGATGCCGGCGACACAGTCGAGGTAGCGGCGGCCGGCAGTGTCCTGCACCCAGACGCCCTTGCCCTTCGCCAACTCCAGGGGGAAGCGGGCGTAGGTGTCCATCACCGGGTCGGGAACCAGCACCAGCGTGGGAGCGGGCCGCGGTGGCGCGGCGATCTCTACGGACATGGGGCTGAGGCTGGAGGGATGGGAGCGGTGGGACTCGAACCCACATGCCCGAAGGCGCTCGATTTTGAGTCGAGTCCGTCTACCAATTCCGGCACGCTCCCGCTCAACGACTGTAGGGGGAGGCGGGAATCAGCCCCTCGCCCGAGCAACGGGCAACCGCCCGAAGCTCCGCTCAGCCATTCACGCGGCGGATCACCGCGCCGACGCTGTTGAGCTTCCCTTCCAGATCGGCGTAGCCGCGGTCGAGGAACTCCAGGCCCTGCACGCTGGTGGTGCCATCGGCGGCCAGACCCGCCAGCACCATCGCCGCCGAGGCGCGCAGATCGGTTCCCTGCACGGGAGCGCCGCTGAGCCGGGCCACCCCCTCCACGAACGCCGTATTGCCCTGCATGCGGATCGAAGCCCCCATGCGCTGCAGCTCAGCCACATGCTGCAGGCGGTTTTCAAAGATCGTCTCGACGACCATGCTCGTGCCCGAGGCCGTGGCCAGCAGGCTCATGAATGGGGCCTGCAGGTCGGTGGGGAAACCTGGGAACGGCTGGGTGCGCAGGTCGAGGGCCTGAATCCGGTCGGCGCGGATGGTCATGCCGATCCCATCCGCTTCCAGCGAGCAGCCGGCTTCTTCGAGCTTGCTGATCACGGCACCGAGGTGGTCGGGGATCAGCGGGGCGACGCGCAGCACGGAACGGGTGATCGCCGCTGCCAGCAGAAAGGTGCCGGCCTCGATGCGATCGGGAATCACGGCGTAATCGGCGCCATGGAGCCGCTCGACGCCAACAATCGTGATCGTGGGGGTGCCAGCGCCGCGCACCTTGCCCCCCATGGCGATCAGCAGGCCGGCCAGGTCCACCACTTCCGGCTCGAGAGCGGCGTTGTGGATCACCGTTTCGCCTTCGGCCAGAGCCGCGGCCATCATCAACGTTTCGGTGGCGCCGACGCTGGGGCATTCCAGGTGGATGTGGCCACCGTGGAGCCGATGGCTGCGGCCGGGCACCACGGCCGAGACCACACCGTGATCAATGGTGACCTGGGCGCCGAGCGCCTTGAGGCCCCGCACATGCTCAATGACCGGACGGGAACCGATCTGGCAGCCACCAGGAAGGGGAATCTTCGCCACACCCAGGCGAGCCAGCAGCGGGCCGATGCAGAAGAAGCTGGCCCGCAGGCTGTTGACCAGTTCGTAGGGGGCGGTGGAGTGGGTGAGATGGGCCCCATCAAGCTCGATCCAGTCGGGACCGCGCTTCACCTTCACGCCGAAGGCACCGAGGATCTCGCCCATCGCCGCGATGTCGGTGAGCGGAGGGATGTTCCGCAGGCGCAGGGGCTGGGTGCTCATCAGGCAGGCCGCCATCAGCACCAGCGCCGAGTTCTTGGCGCCGCTCACGCGCAGCTCGCCGGCCAGACGGTGTCCCCCAAGGATCTCCAGGCGGGGATTGACCATCAGCTGGGGAGCCACGGCGGCGGTCACGGTCATGGCTGATTACATAGCCGATGGTGCCGGCATCTTGACAATTCAGAGGCGCACCGTCTAGCCGTCCGCCCCCTGAACTGTCTTCCGGAGTACCCCGTGGCGTGACGCGGTAGCCGGTGGCCGGCCGTGAAGGCGATGATCTAGGGTTGCTTGGTCGCTGCGGCGGCACGCCAGCGGATGTGGCGGAATTGGTAGACGCGCTAGTTTCAGGTACTAGTGGCAGCAATGTCGTGGGAGTTCAAGTCTCCCCATCCGCATCATTTTTCAGCCCACTCCCTCTGTCCTGTAGGAACCTCCAATCCGGGTTCTCCTCCGTCGCGCTCCCGTTTCCATGATCGTCCTCAAGATCAGCAATTCCTCCGAGGTCGTGGCGGGGAAGATCGGGCGCTTTCTTGAACGCCTCACCCCTGGCGGTTTCGACGAAACCACCGTCGAGGACATTGTGCTGCAGAAGCTCGTTGAAAACCTCCGCGAGGAGGGCATCCGCGGCGAAGTGGCGGCGGTCAAAGGAATGGATCTTCATGCCACCGAACTGGTGATGAAGGATTCCATGCATGTCAGAAAACATCAGGTCTTCTGAACTCCCGCAGGCCGGCGGCCCCTGGCCAGCCCAAGAACTCCGGAAATCCGGCGACCCCAGCCAACCTGGTGAGCCACTACAATTTGCAGAGCCAAGACAATCTGGCCAATCTGCCGAGCAGAGCCACTATGAGGCCACTGGCCAGCCTTCAGAGTCGCGGGAGCCAGCAACGTTCTTTCGTCCGCTGATCACCAGCCGGCGCAATCCAGTGGTGGGGCGCTTCCGAGCCTTGCATGAATCCCGTGGACGGCGCGACCAGGGACGCGTGCTGCTGGAAGGCACCCACCTGATCGAGGAAGCCGCCCGACTTGGCCTGGCCGCGGGCGAACTGCTCGCCACACCCGCCTGGATCGAGGCCCATCAGGCCCTGCTGCACCAGCATCCGTCGATGGCGGCCGTGCTGCAGCCGGTGGATGAGGCGGTGCTGGCGGCCGCGGCCACCACCCAGCATCCCGATGGGGTGGTGCTGAGCCTGGCCCTGCCCCGTCCCGCCGCACCCGCCAGGCCGGGGTTCGTGCTGGCCCTGGAGCAATTGCAGGATCCGGGCAACCTGGGCACCTTGATGCGCACGGCCCTGGCGGCCGGGGTCGAGGCGCTGTGGTTGGCCGGTGGCGCCGACCCCTGGCAACCGAAAGTGGTGCGCGCCTCCGCCGGCGCGGCCCTCACCCTGCCGCTTGAGCGCCTCGAAGGCCTCGCCCTGCGCCTGCAGCAGGCCCGCGCGCAAGGGGCCCAGGTGGTGGCCACCACCGTGATGGCCCGCAGCGCACCCACCGCCTCTGAGGCCAGCGCCTCTGGGGCCAACACTGCCGCGATTCCCTATTGGCAGCTCGACTGGACGCTGCCAACCGTGCTGTTGCTGGGCAACGAAGGTGCAGGGCTGAGCGCCGACCTGCTCAGCTGTTGCAGCCACCGGGTCACGATTCCCCACAGCGCCGCCGTGGAATCCCTCAACGTGGCCGTGGCGGCCGGGCCCCTGTTGCTGGAACGCTGGCGCCAGCAACAGGAGAGAATGCCGGTCACTCCCTGAGACACGCCCCGGTGAGCGACAGCAGCGCCTCTTCCTTCGACTACGACGTGATCGTGATCGGCGCCGGCTACGGCGGCTTCGATGCGGCCAAGCATGCGGCCGACCATGGCCTGCGCACGGCGATCATCGAATCGCGTGACATGGGCGGCACCTGCGTGAACCGCGGCTGCGTGCCCTCCAAGGCGCTGCTGGCCGCCAGTGGCCGGGTGCGGGAGCTGGCTGATGCCAAGCACCTGCAAGGTTTCGGCATCCACGCCGCGCCGGTGCGCTTCGAGCGGCAGAAGATCGCCGATCACGCCAATCAGCTGGTGGCCACGATCCGCACCAATCTCACCAAGACCCTGGAGCGGTCGGGGGCCGTGATCCTGCGGGGCAAGGGGCGCCTCGACGGGCATCAGCGGGTGGCGGTGCGCCAGAGCAACGGGGTGGAACAGGTGTTCACCGCCCGCGATGTGATCGTGGCTACCGGCTCGGATCCCTTCGTGCCGCCCGGAATCGAAACCGACGGACGCACGGTGTTCACCAGCGACGAAGCGATCAGCCTGGAGTGGCTGCCCCGCTGGATCGCCATCGTGGGCAGCGGCTACATCGGCCTGGAATTCGCCGATGTGTACACGGCACTGGGTTGCGAGGTCACGATGATCGAGGCGCTCGATCGGGTGATGCCCACCTTTGATCCCGACATCGCCAAGATCGCCGCTCGCCACCTGATCGACGGCCGGGACATCGACACCCGGGCCGGTCTGCTGGCCCGCAAGGTGACCCCGGGGGCGCCGGTACGGATCGAACTGGCCGCCATGGCCACCAAGGAGCTGGTGGAGGTGCTGGAAGTGGATGCGGTGCTGGTGGCCACCGGGCGGGTGCCGGTGAGCAAGGATCTACACCTGGCCAGCGTGGGCGTGGAAACCAACCGCGGCTTCATTCCCGTGAACGACCAGCTCCAGGTGCTGGCGGGCGAGACGCCCGTGCCCCATCTCTGGGCCGTGGGCGACGTGACCGGAAAGATGATGCTGGCCCACACCGCCGCCGCCCAGGGCACCGTGGCAGTGGACAACATCCTTGGCCATGCGCGTGCGATCGACTACCGCTCGATCCCGGCAGCCACCTTCACCCATCCCGAGATCAGCTCGGTGGGCCTGAGCGAAGCCGACGCCAAGGCGCTGGCGGCGGCCGAGGGGTTTGAGCTAGGCAGCGTGCGCAGTTACTTCAAGGCCAACTCCAAGGCGCTGGCGGAACTGGAAAGCGATGGGCTGATGAAGCTGCTGTTCCGCAAGGACACCGGCGAGGTGCTGGGCGCCCACATCTATGGATTGCACGCCGCCGACCTGATTCAGGAGGTCGCCAACGCCGTGGCCCGCCGCCAGCGGGTGGGGGACCTCGCCACGGAAGTGCACACCCACCCCACCCTCAGTGAAGTGGTGGAGGTGGCCTACAAGCAGGCGGCCATGGCCGTGGCCTGATGAGGCCTGGCCCACTCACGGGCCGTCTCGGTGCCCGCCCTTACGATCGGCTCATGTTGCCCTGAGGCTTTGGAGATTCGTCGCCGTCCACCCAATCCGCCGGTGAAGGTGGCCAATCTTCAGTTCGGCATTCCCCATCCCGAGCAGGAGCCCCAGCACATCCTCGAGCGGATCGTCTGGGAGAAAGATCGCGAGGTGGCCGCCGCCAGGGAGCGGGTGCCGCTGGAAACGCTGCAGCGCCAACTGCGCGACCTGCCCCCCACCCGTGATTTCGTCGCCGCGCTGCGGGCGAGCTGCCGCAAGCCCGCGGTGATCGCCGAGATCAAGAAAGCCAGCCCCAGCAAAGGCGTGATCCGCGCCGATTTCGATCCGGTGGCCATTGCCAGGGGCTATGCGGCCGGTGGCGCCAGCTGCCTGTCGGTGCTCACCGACAAGAGGTTTTTCCAGGGCGGCTTCGAGGTGCTGGTTGAGGTGCGCCAGGTGGTGGATCTGCCCCTGCTCTGCAAGGACTTCATCCTTTCCCCCTACCAGCTGCACCAGGCACGCGCCGCCGGCGCCGATGCGGCCCTGCTGATCGCGGCGATTCTCACCGACCAGGACGTGGTTTACCTGATGAAGGTGGCCCGTGCCCTGGGGCTGGCCGTGCTGGTGGAGGTGCATGACGCCGACGAGCTGGAGCGGATGCTGCGCCTGCCCATCTGGTCGGAGCCAATCACGGCGGCTCACACCCTGATCGGCATCAACAACCGCGACCTCACCAGCTTCCACACCGATCTCGCCACCACCGAGCAACTGATGGTCCGTTTCGGCGATCAGGTGCGGCAGCGGGGAGCACTGCTGGTGAGCGAATCGGGGCTGTTCAGCCGCGACGACCTCGACCGGGTGCAGAGCGCCGGCGCCGATGCGGTGCTGGTGGGGGAAGCGCTGATGCGCCAGCCGGATGTGACCGCCGCCTTGGAGCAGCTGATCAGCGGCTGAGGGCGGCTGGCCGCGCCGGCTGAGGCTTGGCCGTCGTCTGCGACGGCTCAGTCAGCCCTGGCGGAACTGTGAGAGTGCAAGCCAGAGCTCGACCATGAAAAAACCCCGCCGAGGGCGGGGTGTGGTGAACCAAAGCTGGATGGGGAGGATCCCGAGGGTCACACCTTGCGGGAGTAGTACTCCACCACCAGCAGTTCGTTGATCTCCAGCGCCACCCATTCACGCTCAATGCGGCCGTTGACCTTGGCCGAGAGCTTGGCTTTGTCGAGCTCGAGGTTGGGGGGGATGTTGGAGAGGCCTGGGAACTCCAGGTTGCCTTCAGCCAGCTGCTTGCTGGCCTTGCGCTGACGCACGATGATCACATCACCGGCACGGCACTGATAGCTGGGGATGTCAACGACACGGCCATTCACGGTGATGTGGCCGTGGTTCACCAGCTGGCGGGCGCCGGGCACGGTGGGGCCGAAGCCGAGACGGAAGCAGACGTTGTCGAGACGGTTCTCGAGCAGTTTGAGCAGGTTGGTTCCGGTGGAACCTTCCTGGGCGCGCGCTTTCTTCACGTAGCGCACGAGCTGGCGCTCGGAGATGCCGTAGTTGAAGCGAAGCTTCTGCTTCTCTTCCAGGCGGATGGCGTATTCGGAGCGCTTGCGACGGGCTTGGCCGTGCTGACCGGGGGGATAAGCCCGCTTGGCGGACTTACGGGTGAGACCGGGGAGGTCTCCCAAGCGCCGCGTGATCCTCAGGCGAGGGCCGCGGTATCGGGACATCGGGGAAAGCTGTTCAAAGGGATGGACCGGCGCCGCCGTTGACCTGGGAGCATGCTGGAGGTTTCCCTCGGCAGCTCCCGGCAGTGGAACGCCAGCCCATCACTCTATCTTTCCGGGCCAACGCCCTCTCCGCCCTGGTCGCGAGGGTGCTTATGGGCCTGATCCAGGCCTACCGGCAGTGGCTGTCTCCCCTGCTGGGGCCCCGCTGCCGCTTCATCCCCAGCTGCAGCGCCTATGGCCTGGAGGCCATTCAACGCCATGGCCCCTGGCGGGGTGGTTGGCTCACGGCCCGCCGCCTGCTGCGCTGTCACCCCTTCACCCCGTGCGGCTGCGATCCGGTTCCCGATTGAAGCTCTCCCCCCACACCCTCCCTTGCTGATGACCGCCACGGCCGGCCTGCCCCCTCTGACGCTCTACCGGCGCGACGGCTGTTGCCTCTGCGACGGGCTGGAGCAACGGCTGCGGGCGCTTGAACCCCGTCCCGACCTGGTGCTGGTGGATGTGGCGAGCGACCCCGCGCTCGAGGCCCGTTACGGGCTGGAGATTCCGGTGCTGGCTGTACGGCGCGCCGATCAGCTGCAGGAATTGCCGCGGGCATCGCCGCGGCTCAGCGGGGCCGCCCTCGACCGCTGGCTGAGGAAGTGTCTGGCAGCGCTATCGGATGCCCCCGAATCCGCCTAAAACCCTGCGAACCCCGATCCCACGGCGGCGGCTGCCCCCACCCCCATGACCCAGCCTCTCCATTCCCTCCTGCACCAGAGCGGTCTGGAGGTGCCCCGCACCCTGGGGGATGAGACCGTCACCGGCGTGAGCTGCGATTCCCGCCAAGTGGGCGCCGGCACCCTGTTCGTGGGGGTGCCCGGTGGTCAGGTGGACGGCGGCGTGTTCTGGCCCAAGGCGCTGAGCAATGGCGCGGTGGCTGCGGTGATCGGCGCGGCGGCCGCCGCCCAGTGCCCGCCCTCCGCCACCGACCCAGTGCTGGTGGTGCAGGGACCGCTGGCGGAAATTGCCGGACGGCTGGCCGCGGCCTTCTGGGGGGAGCCCAGCCAGCAGCTGGCCCTGATTGGCGTCACCGGCACCAACGGCAAAACCACCACCACCCATCTGATCGAACATCTGGCAGCCGCCTGCGGCCAGCCGGTCGCCCTGTTCGGCACGCTCAGCAACCGCTGGCCCGGACACAGCGCCACCGCCTCGCACACCACCGCCTTCGCCGACGAGCTGCAGCGGCAACTGGCCGAGGCGGTGGCCGCAGGCGCCCGGGTCGGGGCGATGGAGGTGAGCTCCCATGCCCTTGATCAAGCGCGGGTGGCGGGCTGCCGCTTCGCCGGTGCCGTGTTCACCAACCTCACCCAGGACCACCTCGACTACCACCCGTCGATGCAGGCCTACTTCGAGGCCAAGGCGCTGCTGTTCGCCTCCGAGCGGCTGGCAGGGGGCGCCGTGGTGAACATCGACGACCCGTGGGGCGCGCAGCTGGCGGAGCGCCTGACGGACACCCTCGGCGCGCGACTCTGGCGCTGCTCCCTGGCGACACCGGCCGAAGCGCCGGCGGGGGCGGGCGTGGCGGAGCTGGGTGTGCGTGATCTGGTGGTCGGGGCCGATGGCGTCAGCGGCACCCTGGTGAGCCCGCTGGGCTCAGGGCCGTTCTGCTCGCCGCTGGTGGGGCGCTTCAACCTGATGAACCTGCTGGAGGCGGTGGGCGCCCTGCTGCAGCAGGGGCTGGAGCTGGCCCCGCTGCTGGCGGCGATCGACAGCTTCCGCGGGGTGCCCGGCCGCATGGAGCGGGTGGTGCTGGCTGGTGGTGCCGGCACTGACCTGCCGGCGGTGCTGGTGGACTACGCCCACACCCCCGATGGGCTGGAGAACGCCCTGGCCGCCTGCCGGCCCTTCTGCTCCGGCCGGCTGATCTGCGTGTTCGGCTGCGGCGGTGACCGTGACCGCGGCAAGCGGCCCCAGATGGCGGCGATCGCCGCACGGCTGGCGGATCGGGTGGTGGTCACCTCCGACAATCCGCGCACGGAAGACCCCCAGCGCATCCTCGACGACGTGGTGGCCGGCATTCCCGCCGGCACCGACCTGGTGGTGGAGGGAGACCGGGCCACCGCCATCGCCCTCGGCATCGCCAGCGCCGCGCCCGGCGATCTGGTGCTGATCGCCGGCAAGGGCCATGAGGACTATCAGATTCTTGGCACCACCAAGATCCACTTCGACGACCGGGAAGAAGCGCAGAAGGCGCTGCAGCTCAGAACCGTCTGAGGAGGAAACGACCCTTGCAGGGGCCGGCAGGCACACTGACCGCCCCCCTGAAAACTGTGCGTCTGAACACACAAACGGCCGAAAACCAGCACCAGGCGGTGAGAAGATCAATCGCGATACCGCCGCTTAACCCGCATGGCCTCCAGTGTTCCACTGGCGAAGAAGTTCTTCGCTGAACTGATCGGCACCTTCTGGCTGGTGCTCGGAGGCTGCGGCAGCGCCGTGCTGGCAGCGGTGTTCCCCTACGACAACCCCGCCGCCAACCCTCTGGGCCTGGGCTTCCTCGGCGTCTCGCTCGCCTTCGGTCTGACCCTGCTGACCATGGTCTACACCTTCGGGCACATCTCCGGCTGTCACATCAACCCGGCCGTCAGCTTCGGGCTGTGGGCCAGCGGCAAGTTTCCCGGCTCCCAGCTGCTGCCCTACGTGATCGCCCAGGTGCTCGGCGGCGTGATCGCCGGCGGTGTGATCCTGCTCGTGGCCAGCGGCAGGGAGGGCTTCGCCCTCACTGGTGGCAATCCGCTGGCCACCAACGGCTGGGGAGCCCACTCCCCCGGCGGCTACGGCTTCCTGGCCGCGCTGGTGATCGAGGTGATCCTCACGTTCGTGTTCCTGCTGGTGATCATGGGCGCCACCGATCGCCTGGCTCCCGGCGGCTTTGCCGGGGTGCCGATCGGTCTCAGCCTCACCCTCATTCACCTGATCAGCATCCCCGTCACCAACACCTCCGTGAACCCCGCCCGCAGCACCGCCGTGGCGGTGTGGGTCGGCGGCGATGCCATGGCTCAGCTGTGGCTGTTCTGGGTGGCACCGATTGCCGGCGCCCTGCTGGCGGGCTGGGTTCACCGCACCCTGATGGCCTCCGACACGGTCGGCTGAACGCTCCTGGCTCACGTCACCGTCGGCGGAGCCCTCCTGGGTCACCGCCGGCGCCTCACACCAGCTGACACAGGGCATCGAGCAGCCGTTCCACTTCGGCTGCGCTGGTGGTCACATGGGTGCAGGCACGCAGACAGCACGGGTCGTCGAGGCTGCGCAGCCAGAGTCCCTGCTTCCCCAGCGCCTCCACCACCGCCTGGGGGGTCTGACCGGCCACGGTGAAACTCACCAGGCCAGCGGGTGGCGCTGCACTCAGCAGCGGCGTGATCCCATCAATCGCCTGCAGCCCCTGCCACAGCTGGCCGCTGCGCTCCTGGATCAGCGAAAGCCGCTGCTCGCACGAGCCCAGCGACTCCAGCAACGCCAGCGAGGTGTGCAACCCTGCCAGCAGCGGCGTGCAGGAGGTGGCCACCTCGAAGCGGCGGCTGTCGGTGTGCCAGGCACTGCCCCCCTGGGATTCGTTCGCCAGGCTGCGCCAGCCTCCCAGCGTGGGCTGCGACTCCACCAGCAGCCGCGCCGACAGCGCCACCCCACCCAGCCCTTCAGGGCCGCAGCACCACTTGTGGCCGGTGAAGGCGTAGATGTCGGCCTGGCTGGCGGCTTCAGCCACGGGCAGGCTTCCCACCGACTGGGCCGCATCCACCAGCAACCATGGCTGGCGCCCATGCTCCCGCAGCCGCGCGGCCACGGCCGCGATCGGCATCACCAGGCCGGTGTTCCAGAGCAAGTGGGAGAGCACCACCAGGCGCGTGCGCGGCGTCAGTGCGGCTTCGAGCGCCGCCAGCACAGCGTCATCCACAGCAGCGGGGGAATCGCCGCGGGTCTCCTTCACCGCCAGGGTGTCGAGGCTGAGGCCTTCGCGGCGCGCCAGCTCGCGGCAGGCCGCCACGATGCCGGGGTGCTCGCAATCACTGATCAGCAAGGTGTCGCCGGGCTGCCAGGGGAGCCCCCAGAGCGGCAGCACGCAGCCGCTCGACACGTTCTCGGTGAGCGCCAACCGATCGGGAGGAACGCCGCAACCGGCCGCCAGCACCCCGCGCAGGCTGCTCAGTTGGGCTGACAGCCAGGGCCAGACGTCTGTCGTGAACGGGCCCAGCTCCTGCAGCCGCTGCCAGCTGGCGGTGATCGCCGCGAGCGAGGGCGTCGGCAGCGGGCCCTGCCCGCCGTAGTTGAAGTAGCTCTTGTTCGCCAGCGCTGGCATGAGCTGCCGCAGCTGGGCAGGGGTGTGTGGATCCATGGGGGAAACGATGCCGTCGTCAGGTGAGCACGGAGCCCTTCAGGAAGGGGTGCGCCGCCGCCAGTGCCCGCAGGTTGACACCGGTCACGTGGGCGATATCACCGAGCGCCTCGTGGGTGAGGAAGGCCTGGTGGGCGGTGATCAGCACATTGGGGAAGGTGAGCAGCCTGGCGAGCAGATCGTCTTGAAGCACATGGCTGGAGAGATCCTCGAAGAACACCCCCTCCTCTTCTTCATAGACATCGAGTGCCACTCCGCCGAGCCGGCCCGACTTGAGCGCCTCGATCAGCGCGGAGGTGTCAATCAGGCCGCCACGGCTCACATTGACGAGAATCACGCCCGGCTTCATGCGCTCAATGGTTTCGCGCCGAATGATGTGATGGGTTTCCGGCGTGAGCGGAACGTGCAGGGAGATCACATCACTCATCGAGGCCAATGTGATCGGATCGAGATAGGTGATGCCCTCCCGCGCCGCCCAGGCGGGGTCGGGATAGGGGTCGTAGGCCACCACCACCATGCCGAAGCCGTGAAGAATGCGCGCCACGATCTTGCCGATCTTGCCCGTACCCACGATTCCCACCGTCTTGCGATGCAGATCGCTCCCCACGAGGCCCTGCAGCGAGAAATTCATCTCCCGCACCCGGTTATAAGCCCGGTGCACCTTGCGGTTCAGGCTCAGCAGCAACGCCACCGCATGTTCAGCCACCGCATAGGGGGAATAGGCCGGAACATGGGTCACCGTGAGCCCCAGTTCCCTGGCTGAATCCAGATCGATATTGTTGAAGCCGGTGCAACGCAGGGCCACCAGTGTGATGCCCCTCGCCACCAGCTGCTGGATACAGGCCCGGTCGACCACATCGTTGACGAAGACACAGACAGCCTTGGCCCCTTCAGCAGCGGCGGCAGTATCCGCAGTGAGGCGAAAGGCAAGAAAGCGAAGCTGCACATCTGCGCCTGTGGCCGCTGGGAGATGGAGCCGGTCGTAGGGCTTCGCATCAAACACCGCCACGGTCAACGTCGTGGCGGCAGGGTCCGGAGGGGTGACAGATGGCAGAACCTGTGTGGGCGAAGGCTCTGGGTGTGTGAGCGAAGGCTGAACGTGAGTCGCCGTGGCCTCAACGTTCAGCGAAGGCTTCGAAGCATCCATGACCAAACGAACCGCACTGGATGGATCATCCAGGCGACCCTAACCAGCCACAGCGACCGTCAACCCTGGCCTGTGTGGGTTCAGAGAACCTGGCCCACCATCACAGCGGCGAGAGCGGAAAACAGGGTGATGCCGAGGGCGGTGAGGGGGTTCTGACCCTGGGCCACGGCGAAGGTGGTCACCACACCGGCACCAAGACAAGCCACGGCGATCTGGGTGGCGACGGCGGGACGATCCACGGTGTTCTGTACAACTGCACGGAACCGTAGGGATGGATATTGCGGAGACTTCGCCATTCCCCGGGTTTCGTTACCCGGCGTCGGGGTTCGTTACTCGGCGTCTGTTTTCGTTACGCCGCGCAATCTGGAGGCCGGGCGGGCCCGGCCACTCTCGGCCCAGTGTTTGAGCGCCTCCAACTGTTCCCGCGCCGTGCGCGACAGGGGCACCAGATCACTGGCGGCGGCAATCAGATCAGGCTCACCGAACTCCCTGTGGTCGCCGAAGGCGAGGTGCATGGCCTCCACCACCACCTGCTCCAGTTCTGCGCCGGAGAAGCCAGCGGTGCGGTCCACGAGCACATCCAGGGGGATGCGGTGGTCGGGGCGCCGCCGGCGCAGCTGCAGATCGAGAATCGCCAGCCGCTCAGCCACATCAGGCAGATCGAGCAGGAAGATCTCGTCGAAGCGTCCTTTGCGCATCAGCTCGGGGGGCAGGCTGTCCACCCCGTTGGCGGTGGCCACCACGAACACGGCGGAGGTTTTCTCCGCCATCCAGGTGAGCAGGCTGGCCAGCACCCTCTGACTGGTGCCGCCGTCGCTGCGGCTGTCGCCACCGAAGCCCTTGTCGATCTCGTCGATCCAGAGCACGCAGGGGGCCATGGCCTCGGCGCGGCGGATCATGTCCCGGGTGCGGGCCTCGCTGGCTCCTACCAGGCCGGCGAACAGGCGTCCCACATCGAGGCGCAGCAGCGGCATCGCCCAGCTGTGGGCGATCGCCTTGGCCGTGAGCGATTTTCCCGTGCCCTGTGGACCGACCAGCAGCACGCCGCGGGGTAGCGGCAGGCCATAGCGCTCGGCCTCGTCGCTGAAGGCCAGCTTGCGCTGCTTCAACCAGTGCTTGAGGGCGTCGAGGCCGCCGATGTCGGAGGGGGTCGCTTCGGTTGGGCAATACTCCAGCAGCTCGCTGCGGGCGATCGCCTGCCGCTTCTCCTCCAGCACTTCGGTGAGATCGGCTTCGCCGAGCTGCCCCCGGCGGGCCAGGGCCCGGGCGGCCACCTGACGGATGCGTTGCTCGGTGAGGCCGCTGCAGCAGTGGGCCAGTTGCTCCAGCAGGGCAGGCTCCGGCGGCCGGCCGCTGGCCTGACCGATGTTGGTGAGCAGCTGGCTGATCTCGCTGGGACTGGGAAGGGGCAGCTCGAGCACGGTGATGCACTCCTCCAGTTCGCGCGGCACCTGCCAGTCGGGGGCCGTGATCACCAGGGTGCGGGGCTGGCGGCGCAGGCTGGTAGCCAGATTGCGCAGGCGGCGCGAGATGCCCGGGTCCTCGCAGTAGCGGTTGAAATCCAGCAGCAGCAGGATCGCTGGTTGATCCGGAGGCAGGGATTCGATGCTGTCGAGCGCCGCCATCGGGTTGCGGGCTGCCTCCCCCCGCCGGTTGGGCAGGCCCTCCAGCCCCTGCACGAAATCCCAGCGCAGCAGCAGCCGCTGGCCCAGCCGCTCGGCCGCGGTGGTGAGCAGCGCCTGGATGCGCTCCTCTTCAGGGCTGCGGATCCAGAGGATCGGCGTGCGCGAACGGATCAGCAGATCCAGCTGGTCGATCCAGGGCGCCGTCATCGGCCGGCTTCAGGGGCGCTGAACGGGAAGGGAGCGGCGACGTGGGGCATGGGAGCGGATCAGCGGAGCTCACGCAACCGCGCCCAGCGCGGGTCGATCGCAGCACCATCCTGGGAAGCGGGATCGGGGATCGGGGCCGCGTCGTGGGTGCCCCAGCTGGCAGGCCCGGGGCAGTCGGGGCCGCAATGGTTGCGCAGGGGCCATTGCAGGCTGAGCTGCTCGAACAGCCAATGGGCGGGATCGAAACTGCCCTGGGGATCGAGGCGCTCGCAGGGGCCATCGAGCGGGTCGTCATCTGGCTCGCTCGGTTCAGCCTCGCCGATCCAGAGCGGTTCACGCTCCTTGAAGGCGATCGGCTGGTTGTAGTGGCGCAGGCAGCGGTCGCAGCAGAGGGTGATGATCGTGTGGGCCTCACCGCTCACCTCCAGCACGCTGCCGCCATGCAGGGCAGTGATCGTGCCCCGCACCGGCGTGAGGGTGGTGAGGGCCGGCAGATGCTGGTCGACCTCCCAGTGACACCCCTGGGGCATCAGCCGCAGCTGCTGCAGGGGGATCGGCTGCAGCGGCACCGCCTGCGGAGGGTGGGAGGGGCCGCGCTGCGTCACTTCTTGCTCTTGGGCTCAAACGGCAGCCGGTCGAGGGAGGCTGCGCCGCTGGAGGCCACCGACACGGTCTGCTGAGCAAGCTGCTGGTCAAGAATCTCCTGGAGGTTGTCCGGAAGGGCTTCGCGGGTGAGCAGGAAGGTCTGCAGGCCCTGGAAGATGTTCGCCACCACCATGTAAAGCAGGACGCCGGCGGGCAACGGGAAGAACAGGAACATGCCGGTGATCATCACGGGCGTGATCTTGTTGGCGGTGGACTGCTGCGGGTTCGGCGGCATGCCCATGCCCGAAAGGATCTGGGAGACGAACAGGCTGGCGCCGAACGCTCCCACCAGGATGGCGATGTCCCAGTTGATCGCCCCATCGGTGTAGAAGCCCACCTGACCGAGCGCCTTGATGAACAGGAAGCCGCTGCGGGCTGCCAGGCCGGGCACCTTGGCCTCCACCGTGGCGTCACCGGTGCCGATGGCCGTGATCCTGCCGTCGTCGCTGACCGCCACCACGCCATCGCCTTTGGTGACCGACCAGGTGGGCAGGAAGGCCGAACCGTTTTCCACATCGGCGAGGACGGAGGTGAACGGCTTGCCGTCACGGGTGTGCAGCTCGATCTGGGCCGTGTCGCCGACGCCGAGCTTGGTGCCTTGCTCAAGGCTGGCGACCACCGGCACGTGGCTGGTTTCGGTGATGAAGATCGAATGGCTGGCGCTGTTGAACGGCTTCGCTTCCACCGCAGCGATCTGGTCGGCGGGGAGCACCTTGAGGTTCAGGGTGTAGGGCACATCGGCGAAGGGGGACCCCCGCAGGGTGGCGAACAGGGCGAACAGGATCGGCATCTGAACCACCAGCGGCAGGCAGCCGGCCAGCGGGCTGCCGAACTCCTTCATCAACTTGCCCAGCTCTTCCTGCTGCTTCTGGGGGTTGCTGGCGTAGCGCGATTTGATCTCCGCCTGACGCTTCTGCATCACCGGCTGGGCGATGCGCATGCGGCGGGCACTGCGGATGGAGCCGGCGCTCAGCGGGAAGAGCGCCAGCCGGATCACCACGGTGAGCGCGATGATGGCCAGCCCGTAGCTCGGCACCAATCCGTAGAAGAAATCGAGGATGGGGAGCAGCAGGTTGTCGGAGATGTAGCCGATCACAGCGGGGTGGGGACGGGGGGAAGGATCTGATCGGCCCAGTGTGCCCGACCAATGGGGCGGTGCGAGCGCACCGGGAGGGAGTTGGGGGCGTCAGGCCGTGGCCAGCTGGGCATCGCCGAATCCCTTCGTTCCTGCTGCGGCGCTGGTCTTGGCTGCCATGCGCTCGAGGATGTAGGCCTCTGTTTCGCGGAAGCGGGGCACGGAGCGCATTTCAAGCTTGGCGCCATCGTTGAGCACCAGCACCATGTCGCCCCAGGCGCCGAAGCCACGGGGCACCGAGCGCAGCTCGCGGATCTGGCTGTACACCACCTGGCTGCGGTCGCGGCCCAGCCAGCCACCGCTCACGGAGATGCGCCGGCTGGTGATGCGGAAGCGCAGCCAGAGCGCACGCACGATGGCCCCCACGGCGAAGGGGATGCCGATCAAGGTGAGACCGAGCAGGAGGTTGAAGATCAGATCGCCCTTGGCCGGACCACCCTCATAAAAGACGGGTTCGGGAATGGTGGGGATCACGGGGAGACCATCGGCCGGGGTACCGCTCATGGGCTCAGACCTGCCTTGCGAAACAGCTCCGCACATTCTCCCAGCAAGGCCTCGGTGTCCGCGTCCGCACTGCCCGGCTTGAGGCTGAGCAGCAGCCAGAGGGCACGGCCGGAGGGCTGGGGGCCGGCACAGCGCTGGTGGAGCCAGGTGTGCAGCTGGCGCCGCAGCTGATTGCGCCGCACCGCCAGCTTGCTGACCTTGCTGCTCACCACCACGGCACAACGCCAGCGGCTGGGCGAGTGTGGGCCACCGGTGCGCAGCAGGGCGGGGTCCGCCTCAGTGACGCGCAACACCAGGAGCGATCCATGCACCCTGCGGCCGTTGCGGTAGAGGCGGTCGAAGGCCCGGCGGCTCCGCAGCCTCAGCGCGGCGGGCAAGGCCATGGAGAAGGGCCTGAACGGCCTGGCGAAGGGAATCGGATCAGACGGCCAGGCGGGCGCGGCCGCGGCGGCGGCGGGTGCGGATCACGCGGCGGCCGGTGTGGGAGCGCATGCGCACCCGGAATCCGGAGACGCGCTTGCGTTTGCGGCTGGTTCCTTCGAGGGTGCGCTTCGTCATGGTGCCGCTCTGGGTCTTGCTTGTGGTCGATTGGCCAACTTATCAGGCAGGTGCCCGTGGGCCCGGGCTCAGTTGTTGGTGGGGTCGATCTGGATCAGCCAGCTGCCCAGGTAGCCGGCAAATGGCACATCCCCTGGCGCCTGTGCCAGGGCATTGAACTGATACATGCCCGTGTTGAAGGGATTGAACAGGTTCATGTACACCCCGATGGTGATGTCGTCGGGGATGGGGCGGTCAGGGAAGATCTCGATCGCCTTGCCATTGGCGTTCACCTCGATGGTGGCGGGGATCTGCTCCTTGCAGCGGGTGCGCGACATCACACCGCCTTCCTGCATCACGCAGAGCTTGAGGTCCTTGGGATTGATCTTGGTGTCGAAGGTGGCAGGCACGGCCACGGTGAGCTTGAGAATGGCCGTGTTGCGGTCTTTGGGCCTCAGGATCAGGTAATACTCCGAGCGCTTCAGCCGTGCCGTCTCGGTCATGAAGAAGTAGAGCTTGCGGTAATCCCGGTTGTTGTCCCAGCGGAATTCCAGCAGGCCCGGCGTGCCCTGGGAGCGGGCTGCGGGCACATCGCCGATGGTGGCCGCCAGGGCCGTGCCGGCCAGGGCTAGAGCCAGCGCAGCGCCGGCCCGGGAGAATCGCCGCCGCAACGGGCTCACCGGACGCGCCGGACGGGAGCGGAGCGGGCCGAGCAACGGAAGGGTCATTGGGACGGGGGTGGGGGCCGAAAGGCTGTGAGTGCATTCTCCCTCCCCTGTTCCGGCGGTTCAGCCCAGGCGGGTGCAGCGGCCGAGCTGTCAGTTATGACCGGATCTGTCCGGACGCAACCGGGCTGCCTCGCGCAGGTACGGATGGGCCGGAGGGCGGGAGGCCTCCATCCAGGCGTGGGCCAGCAGCCGGATGCAGCGAGGAAGGTCGCCGGTCACCGCCATCTGCTGGCAGTCCAGCAAAGCCACCGCGTCCCAGCCGGGGTAGCGGCGGGCGATCGCCGCAGGGAAGCAGGCGTTCAGGTCGGGGGTGACCGAGAAGGTGACCGAGAGCACCTGCGGGCCCTCCAGGCCATTGCGGGCAATCAGGGCGTCGAGCAGCTCGGCCACTGCCTCGGCGATGGCCGCGCTGGTGTTGGCCTCGACGGTGATTGCGGCCCGCAGCGCCCGCAGCGCAAGTGGCTGGTTCATGGCCGCCAGAGCCAGAGCGGCTGGCCGCTCCAGGCCAGTTCCAGGCTGAGCGCCTGGTGGAGGCCGGCGAAGAGGTTGCGGCCTGGCAGGAACGACAGCACCCGCTTGGCGGGCTTGCCGAAGGTAGTGGGACGCACCTCCTGTTCATCGAGGCCTGCCAACCGGGCCGCCAGCCGGCGGGCGGTGTCCTCGTCGCCCAGTTCATCCACCAGGCCCAGCTCAAGCGCCTGAGCGCCCGTGAACACCCGCCCATCGGCGAAGCCACGCACCACTTCCTCACTGAGGCACCGACCGGTGGCGACCGCCGCCACGAACTGGTCGTAGCTGGAATCAATCAAGCCCTGCAGCAGGCTGCGCTCCTCGGTGGTGAGGGCGCGGTCGGGGGAAAGGATGTCCTTGTAGGGGCCGCTCTTGACCGTCTCGAAGCTGATGCCCACCCGCTCAAGCAGGCGGGAAAGGTTGTTGCCCCGCAGGATCACGCCGATCGAGCCAGTGATCGTGCCCGGATTGGACACAATGCGCTCCGCCGCCACCCCCACATACACCCCGCCGGAAGCGGAGATATTGCCGAAGCTGGCCACCACTCGGCAACCCTTGTCCCGCAGGCGGAGCAGGGCGGCGTGGATCTCCTGGCTGTCGCCGACGGTGCCACCAGGGGTGTCGATGCGCAGCAGCAGGGCCGGGCATTCCCGTTCCTCCACCTGGCGCAACGCCTTGAGCACCCGCTCGCGCGTGCCCCCGGCGATCGGTCCCTCGATCACGACGCGGGCCAGGGTTTTGCGGGACTTTCGGCGCCAGGGCCAGGGCATGCGCTGCGGCACGTAGTGGCTGGATCTTAAAAAGGTTGTTGGCGGCCGCTCCGATGACTCCCGTTTTCCGTTGGCTGCCGATGCTGCTTCCCTTCGCGCTGTGGGGAACGGCGATGGCGGCGATGAAGCCGCTGCTCGCCCACAGCGGGCCGCTCACGCTGGCCTGGATGCGTCTGCTGCCCGCTGGCGTGGCCGTGCTGCTGGCCGCCGTAGCGCTGCGGCGCCCGCTCGGGGTGGATCCCGCCGACCGGCTCTGGCTGCTGGCCTTCGCGCTTGTGGACGGCACGCTGTTTCAGGGACTGCTGGCGCGCGGGCTGGAGGGAACCGGCGCCGGGCTGGGCTCGGTGCTGATCGATTCGCAGCCGCTGCTGGTGGCGCTGCTGGCCCGTGCCCTGTTCGGCGAAGCGATCAACCCGGTGGGCTGGCTCGGCCTGTTGCTGGGGCTGGCCGGCATCCTCTGCCTGGGCTTGCCGGCGCCGCTGCTCCAGCACTGGTGGCTGGAGGGTCCCATCAGCTTCGGGGTGCGGGCCTGGAGCCACGGCGAGCTCTGGATGCTGGGCGCCGCCGTGGCGATGGCGGTGGGCACGGTGCTCTGCCGCTTTGCGATGCGGCGCAGCGATCCGGTGGCCATCACCGGCTGGCACATGGTGATCGGCGGGGTGCCGCTGCTGATCGGTGCTGCACTGGGGCCCGCCCTTGATCCGGCGCTGCCGCCCTTCTGGCCGACCTGGACCCTGCAGGAATGGGGCTGGATGGCCTACGCCAGCCTCCTGGGCAGCGCCCTGGCCTACGGCCTGTTTTTCTGGTTCGCCAGCAGCGGCGATCTCACCGGCTTTTCTGCCCTCACCTTCCTCACCCCGGTGTTCGCCCTGCTCTGCGGTCTGCTGCTGCTGGATGAGCACCTGCGCCCGCTGCAGTGGCTGGGGGCCGCCCTGGCAATGGTGTCGGTGCTGCTGATCAACCGGCGCCGCCAACTGTGGGTGCCCGCCAGCGCCACACCGGAGCCGGCCCCATGAGCACGGGTTTGCGGCTGTTGCTGGTGAGCACGCCGGTGGGCACGCTCGGCAGTGGCCGGGGTGGGGGCGTGGAGCTCACCCTGGCGGCGCTGGTGGCAGGACTGGGCGGGCGCGGCCACCGGCTCACGGTGCTAGCCGGTGAAGGTTCCCGGCTGCCCCCCGGCAGCGGGGTGGTGCAGCTCTGGACCTGCCCCGGCCACGACCAGCCCAGCTGGCAGCACCAGAGCCACGACAGTGCCGTGCAGATCCCTGCCGACGGCCTGCTGCCGGCCCTGTGGGACCGGGTGCTGCAGGAGCAGGGCAGCTTCGATGCGGTGCTCAACCTGGCCTACGACTGGCTGCCTCTCTGGCTCACGCCCCACTGCGCCACGCCGCTGTTCCATCTGGTGAGCATGGGCTCGGTGGCGCGGGTGATGGATGCGGTGATCGCCGATGTGGCGCGTCGCTGCCCGGGGCGGCTGGCCTTCCACACGCGCTCCCAGGCGGCGGATTTCGACCTGCCCGGCCCGCCGCTGGTGCTGGGCAACGGTTTCGATCTGACGGCTTATCGCTTCCGCGCCGAGCCCGACCCGGAAGCCCCCCTGGGCTGGGCCGGTCGCATCGCTCCGGAGAAGGGGTTGATCGACGCGGCGCGGGTGGCCGCCGGGCTGGGCCGGCGCTTGCTGGTGTGGGGGGTGGTGGAAGACGCCGCCTACCGGGAAGCGGTGGAGGCGGCGGTGCCGGCCGGCACCGTGCACTGGCGCGGCTTTCTGCCCACCGGGGAGCTGCAGGCGGAGCTCGGCGGCTGCCGCGTGTTCCTGAACACGCCGAAATGGAACGAAGCCTTCGGCAACGTGGTGGTGGAGGCGATGGCCTGCGGTGTGCCTGTGGTGGCCTACCGCCGTGGCGGCCCCGGCGAGCTGGTGGAGCCCGGCATCAACGGCCTGCTCGTTCCTCCCGACGACCTGGAGGCGATGCAGGCGGCCGTGCTTGCCGCCGAAGGCCTCGACCGGCTGGCCTGCAGGCACTGGGTGGAGCGCCATGCCTCGCGGGAGGCATTCGCAGGGCGCGTGGAGGCCTGGCTGCTGGCCGGTCTGGAGCCAGGCTCCCCCGCCGGTCATTCACTACAAGGTCAAACGGCAGGCCGGACGCCGGACGCCGGGACGTAGGTTTCCCACGATCGTTCCGCTGCTCGTGCCCCCTGCCAACCCGCCGGCCGCGGTTCGTCGAGGCAAGGGCTGGCGGCTTGCGCTCCTTGTCACGGCAGTGCTCGGGCTGGGGATCTTCGTTCTGCAACTCGGCGAGGCTGGGCTGGTGGACGAAACGCCACCGCTGTTCGCTGGCGCCGCCCGGGCGATGGCCGAGACCGGCGACTGGCTGACCCCGCGGGTGAACGGACTGCCCCGCTACGACAAGCCGCCGTTGATCTATTGGCTGATGGGGCTGGTGTACGCCCTGCCGGATCACGCCCGCTTCGACCCGCTCGGCAGCTGGGCCGCCGGCCTGCCGTCAGCCCTCTCCAGCATCGGCGTGATGCTGGCCCTCTGCGCCACCCTGCTGCGCTGGCCCCAGCCCAGCCTGGGCCCGGGGGGAGAACGGCTGCCCCGGCGGCCTGCCCGCAGCGCCGTGGTGGCGGCCCTGGCCTTTGCGCTTTCTCCGTTGGTGCTGCTGTGGGGGCGCATCGGCGTCAGCGATGCCCTGCTCAGCGGCTGTCTGGCCGTCAGCCTGCTGCTGCTGTGGCAGGCCTGGGCCGACCCCGGCCGCCCCTGGTGGCCAGGCTGGCTGGTGCTGGGCCTGGCGGTGCTGGCCAAGGGGCCGGTGGCTGTGGTGCTCGCCGGCCTCACCCTCGTCGGCTTCGGGTGGCATCAGGGCAGTCTGCCGGCCCTCTGGGCACGGCTGAAGGCCGGGCGCGGCCTGGTGATCACAGCGCTGGTGGCCGTGCCCTGGTATGCCGCGATGCTGGTGGTGGAGGGGCAGCCCTTCTGGGACAGCTTCTTCGGCTACCACAACCTGCAGCGCTTCAGTTCGGTGGTGAACGACCACCTCCAGCCCTGGTGGTTTTTCCTGCCGGTGCTGGTGATCGCCAGCCTGCCCTTCACACCGCTGCTGCTGCTCGGCCTGAAGCGTGGCCTGGCCAGAACCCCGAGGGCGCCCCAGCACTCCTTGCGCAGCTTTGCCGCCTGGTGGTTGCTGGCTGTGCTGGTGTTCTTCACCATGGCAGCCACAAAACTGCCGAGCTACTGGCTGCCTGCCACCCCGGCGGCGGGCCTGCTGATCTCCCTGGCGGCCCAGGACGGCGAAAGCGGCAGGCGGGACGGCGAAGGGCGTGGCGCTGGGGCCGGCCGCTGGTTCCTGCTCGCCCAGGCCGCCACCGTGCTGCTCACCACCACGGTGGCGGTGGCGCTTTGGGTGTCCAACACCTGGATACCCCTGATCAAGGATCCAGAGATGCCCACCCTGACGGCGGAGCTCACCGCCAGCGGGTTCGTCGAGAGGGCAGCCCTGTTCTGGACCCTGGCGGCCCTGGTAGGCCTGCTCTCCCTGTGGCGGGTGGTGCCCGGCTGGCTGCTGGGGCTGCAGCTTCCCTTGGTGGCATTCCATCTCTTCGCCCTGCTGCCGCTATGGCAACTCGGTGATGGCGTGCGGCAGCGACCGGTGCGAGAAATGGCCGCCAGCGTGCAGCGGGAGATCCGCCCCAGCGAGGCCCTGGCGATGGTGGGGGTACTCAAGCCTTCGCTGCACTACTACACCGGTCGAGTGGTGATCTACGAGGGGATTTCCGTCGATGGCATGGTGAACCTCAGCGATCGCCTGCGCCACGAGCAGCGCGAGGGGCAGCAGCCCAGTACCCGCGCGGAGGCCCCCACCGTGCTCGTGGTGATCGATCACAACACGAGCCAGCTGCCCTACTGGCGCGCCGTTCAGGGGGAAGAGCTCGATCGCGCCGGCATCTACCGCCTCTGGCGCGTGGACCGCGCGCGGTTGGAGAGCGCCGCCGCGGCGCTGGTGAACAGGGGGGCAGGCCGTCCTAGCTGGCGGGATCCAAGGCCGGAGCGCTATTGAGCGCCGTCCTGGCGCACGCAGAAGCTGCAATGCCCCCAGCGCTTCAGTTCACCAGCTGGAGCGGGTGCGCCGCAGCGGGGGCAATCGGTGAGGCCTTGGACATCGATGCGGCTGGGGTGGGCAGCCCAGACCTCTGCCTCACTCTCGCTGCCAGCGCTGGCGGCGGCGGCTGGGTGGTGGTGCTGAAAGCGCAGATCACGGATCTGGAAGCCCGCGCCCCGCAGCGCTCCCAGCAGCTGATGGCGGTTGAAGCGGAGCGCCTGCAGCCACTGCGGGTGGTTCGCCCCCACCCACAGCACCCCGGCCTGCAGCGACAGGGGGCGGCAATGGGGCGCCAGCTGAGCACCCGCCACCTTCGGCCAGGCCTGCCACAGCGCCGCCAGGCTGCCGTTGCGGCGCCACTGGGCAGAGAGGGCGGTGAGACAGGTGCCCACCGCGGTGGCAGGCCGCCGCTGCGGCGCCACCAGCACCTGCAGGGAGCCGAAGCGACGGGTCTGGTCGCGGGGGGCGATCGCCATGGGGCCAGGTTAGGTGCGGGCAACCGGCGGAGCCAGGGCCGCCCGCCACCGCTACCCTCGGACGTGCCCCCTCCATGATCCATGGGCTTCTTCGATCGGCTCAGCCGCCTGCTGCGGGCCAACCTCAACGATCTGGTCAGCAAGGCGGAGGATCCGGGCAAGATCCTGGATCAGTCGGTCGCGGACATGCAGTCCGACCTGGTGAAGCTGCGCACGGCCGTGGCCACCGCGATCGCCAGTCAGAAGCGCATCCAGAATCAGGCGCAGCAGGCGGAAGCCCAGAGCAAAACCTGGTACGAGCGGGCCGAGCTGGCGCTCAAGAAAGGCGAGGAGGATCTGGCGCGCGAAGCGCTCAGCCGCCGCAAGACCTATCAGGACACCGCCACCGCGCTCAACAACCAGCTCTCCAGCCAGGCAGGCCAGGTCGACGCGCTGAAGAAGAGTCTGCTGGCACTGGAAGGCAAGATCGCCGAGGCCAAGACCAAGAAGGACATGCTCAAGGCCCGCTCCCAGGCGGCGCAGGCCCAGGAGCAGTTGCAGAGCGCCGTCAGCGGCTTGGGCACCAACTCCGCCATGGCCGCCTTCGAGCAGATGGAGGAGAAGGTGCTGCAGCAGGAGGCCCGCAGCCAGGCCGCGGCCGAGCTGGCCGGCGCCGACCTGGAAAGCCAGTTCGCCTCCCTGGAGGGCAGCGAGGTGGACGACGAGCTGGCCGCTCTCAAGAACCGGCTGGAAGGCGGCCCTGCCGCCACCCCCCTGCTGGCCGCCGACAGTCCCACCCCCCTGCTGGAACCCGTGAAGGCCGCGGAAGTGGATGCCGAGCTCGAAGAGCTCAAGCGCTCAATCGACAAGCTCTGAGCTCCGGCGGTGCGGCAGGATCCACGCCAGGGGATTCCTAGACTTGGACTCTCCCGATCCCTGCTCGTTCCCTCCCGTGGCCGTTGCCCAGTTCACCGACGCGAACTTCGCCTCCGACGTGCTTGAGCGGCCCGGCGCGGTACTGGTCGACGTCTGGGCCAGTTGGTGTGGCCCCTGCCGCCTGATGGCGCCGCTGATGGAGGCGGCCGCCAGCGATTACGCCGGGCGCCTGGAGGTGGGCAAGCTGGAGGCCGATGGCAACCCCAGCGTGCGCGATGCCCTGAAGATCCAGGGGCTACCCACCCTGATCCTGTTCAAGGGCGGCGAAGAAGTGGCCCGCCATGAAGGGGCGATGGCCCGTCCACAGCTCAACGCCTTCCTTGATGCCCATCTCTGAGCGGGTCGCCCGCCTGGGCAGCGGAGTCTTCGCCCGCAACGATCAACGCAAATCCGACTACCGCCAATACTGCAGCGCCCTGAGCGCTGCCGATCCCAGCAGCAGCCCCGCGCCGCTGCTGGATCTCTCGCTCGGCTCCACCGATCTGCCGCCGCCGCCGCAGGCGCTGGCGGCCATGGCGGCGGCACTCACCGAGCCGGGCAGCTCCTCTTACTGCCTGCACGCTTCAACGCGTCCGTTCCGGGAGGCGGCCGCCGCCTGGGCCCGGCGCCGCTTCGATGTGGCCGTCGATCCTGACAGCGAAGTGCTGCTGCTGGTGGGCTCGCAGGAAGGCACCGCCCACCTGCCCCTGGCCGTGCTTGACCCGGGCGACCGTGCCCTGCTGCTGGATCCCTTCTACCCCTCCCACCGCGGCGGCCTCGAGCTGGCAGGTGCGCGCTCCCTGCTGCTGCCCCTGCAGGCCGAGCAGGGCTGGCGGCCGCCGTTCGAGCAGGTGCCCTCCAGCCAGTGGGAGCAGCTCAAGCTGATGGTGCTTGGCTATCCGCACAACCCCACCGCCACCACGGGCGAACAGGCCTGGCTGGAGGAAGCGGCCGCACGAGCCGTGCAGCACGGCTTCGTGTTCGCCCACGACAACCCCTACGTGGACCTGGCCTTAGAGGGCGAAGCGCCCGCCTTGCTGCGCAGTCCGCACTGGCGCCAGTGCGGGATCGAATTCTTCTCGCTCTCCAAGAGCTGGTGCCTGGGCGGCTTCCGGCTCGCCTTCGCGATCGGTGCCGCCCCGTTGATCACCGCCCTGCGCCAGGTGAAAGGAGTGGTCGACTTCAACCAGTCGCTGGCGTTGCAGGCCGGGGCGATCGCCGCCCTGGAGCAGGCGCCGCAGTGGCCGCAGCAACTGCGTGCCACCTACCGGGAGCGCCGCGACCGCATGATGGGGGCGCTCGAGGCCCAGGGCTGGCCGGTGCAGCGGCCCTCCATGGCCCTCTACCTCTGGCTGGAGCTGCCGCCCGTGGCCCGCGCCATGGGCTCGGAAGCCTTCTGCGCGGCCCTGCTGAAGGGCAGCGGTGTGGCGCTCACCCCGGGCAACGGCTTCGGCGACGGCGGCGAGGGGTGGGTGCGGCTGGCGCTGGTGCATCCGGCGGCGGAGCTGGAGGCCGGCGCGGGGCGAATCGGGAACTGGCTGCGTTCCTTCTCCGGGTGAGGTGGTCGCTGGCTGGCCGCACCGGCCCATGATCGGCCGCATCGCCGCTGCCCGACGCGAGCTGCAGCTGCAGGAGGGGTACCTCGCGCCATCTCTGCCCTGGAGGCTGGCGATGGTGCCGGTATGCGGGAGCACGGAACGGCTGCTCGATCAACGAAAGGCAGGGTGGGGCTCCGGGCCACTGGCACTGCTGGCGCAGCGGCAGCGCTTCGGCCATGGCCAGCAGGGTCGCCCGTGGGTCTCGCCCCACGGTGGGGTCTGGTTGAGTGCGGCGCTGCCGTGGCCGCCTCAGGGAGCTTCCCTCGCCATGGCGGCGGCCGTGGGTCTGGCGCTGCAGCTGGAGGCGCTAGGGCTGGCGCCCACGCTGAAATGGCCGAACGATCTGCTGCTGCACAACTGCAAGGTGGCGGGACTGCTGCCCCGGCTGCGCCTGCGCGGCGGCCGCATCCAGGCGGCCCGGGTGGGCATCGGCCTCAACGGGGAGAACCCTGTACCGGCTGGGGCGATCAACGTGCGCCAGGCGCTGGCGCTCAGCGGCCAGGCTCGACGGCAGGGAGCCGATGCCATCCGCCTGGCAGCCCGGGTGCTGCTGGCGCTTGACTGGGCTGTGGCGGCGGCCGTTGAACCGGAGCGGGTGTGGCAAGAAGCCGACAGGCGACTGCATGGCCGCGGTCAACCCTTGCTGTGGCAGGGAGAGACCTGGATGGTGGCCGGGCTGGCCCGCGACGGCGGCCTGGAACTGCGACGTGGCGCGGAGTGCACCATCGTGCGCCGCCGCTTCGCAGAACTGTCGCCCCAGGTTGCCTAAGCTGAAGTCGCATTTTGCCACCTGGTGTGAACCGCCTTCGTCATCTGCCCGTGCTCGCGATCGGACTGGCCTCTGTGATCGGAGCGCCGCTCGCCCTCGCCGAGCTGCGCGATGCCGCGGCCGGTGCCCCAGCCGCCATCGCACCAGCTCCCACAGCTCCTGCTGCGCCCCTTCCCGCACCCCCCCCGCCGGCGGTGCCCCAGGCGCTCACCCCGCCAGCCCCACCCCTGGTACCCCAGGCAGGCTCCAGCGACACCTCCCCCCAGCCGCTACGACCCAGCCTGCAGCGTTCCCAGACCCCAGCCCTCTCCTTTGACCAGGTGCTGGATCGCTTCGAGCGTGAGGGAGTGGTGACACCGGCCGAACGGCGGCGGGCACGCCTCGGCGCCGTGGTGCGACCTGAAAACATGCCGGCCCATCGCCAGGCTTGCAGCGAGGGCGCCCTCTCCCCCTCCGAATGCCGCGGCGTGGTGGTGAGCTGGCCTGGAAGTGATTCTGTCACCGGCTCCGGCGGCCTGCTCCCCGATGGCACCTATGCCAGCGGCGGGCCCGGATCCATGCCGCTGCCTCCGATCACCGTGCCCGTGTCGGCACTGCTGGCCGGCCAGGGGGGCAACTTCAGCCTTGCCAGCGTGTTCCGCATCACCCCCAGGCCTGCGCCGCTCCTGGGCAACGGCAACCGCAGCCTGCTGTTTCCGCTGATCGGCTCGGCTGTCACCACTAGCGAATTCGGCTGGCGGATGCACCCGGTGATCGGTAGCTGGCTGATGCATGCGGGCCGGGATCTGGCGGCGCCGGAGGGCACCCCAGTGGTGGCGGCCCTGGCCGGGCGAGTGGTGAGCAGTGGCCTGGCAGGCGGCTACGGCCTGGCGGTGGAGGTGGAGCATGAGCGTCCCCTGCGCCGCACCCTCTACGGCCACCTCTCCGAGCTGTTCGTCAAAGAAGGGGAGTGGGTGGCCCAGGGCGAAGTGATCGGCCGGGTCGGCAGCACCGGGCTGAGCACCGGCCCTCATCTTCACTTCGAGTTGCGCCAGCCGGCCAATGGCGGCTGGGTGGCGGTGGAGCCGGGAGAATTCGACCCGGGCCGTCAGCTGCTGGGCGGCAGCGATGCGATTGCCCTGCTGATGGGCCAGTTGCTGGAAACGCTCGAACGTCCCAGTGCACCAGCCGCTTCCAGCGCCGCAGGGCCGGGCTGAGCGTTAGGCGAAGGCGTCATCCAGGCGGCCATCGCGGAAGTGCACGATGCGATCGGCCCGCGCAGCCACGTCGTCTTCATGGGTGACCATCACCACGGTCATCCCTTCCTGGTGCAGCTGATCAAAGATCTCCAGCACCTCCTGGGTGGTCTGGGAATCCAGCGCCCCTGTGGGTTCGTCGGCCAGCAGCAGGGCCGGCCGGTTGATGATCGCCCGCGCGATCGCCACACGCTGCTGCTGGCCGCCGGAGAGCTGGTTCGGTTTGTTCTGCAGGCGATGGCCGAGCCCGACACGTTCGAGGGCTTCAATGCCCAGGTTCCGGCGCTGCTCGGCGGGGATGCCGGCGTAGATCATCGGCAACATCACGTTGTCGATTGCGCTCATGTGGGCCAGCAGATGAAACTGCTGGAACACGAAACCCAGCTTGCGGTTGCGAAGATCGGCCAGCTCGTCGTCGTCGAGATCCTCCACCGCCGATCCGCTGAGCCGGTAATGGCCAAACGTGGGACGATCAAGGCAGCCGATGATGTTCATCGCCGTGCTTTTGCCTGAACCGGAAGCTCCCATCACGGCGAGATAGTCGCCCTCCATCACCGTGAGGCTGAGTTCATCAAGGGCACGCACCTCGGTGTCGCCTGAGCCGTACACCTTGCTTACGCGATCAAGGACGGCCACAGGCTCATGGGCCCGGGGCCGTAAGAGCTCCGGAGGGGCCGTGAGCGTCATCCCAGCAGGGCAGGCGTGGGAGGAACGGGGGCCACGGCGATGGCGGTGGCTTCACGGGCGGCTGAAGAGGCAATCGACTGCTGCAGCATCGGGGTGCCGGTGACGGCCTCATTCGCCCAGCTGAATAGCGGATTGGAGAGCACACCGCCCACCGCCGTGATCAGCACGCAGGCCACCAGGGCGGTGCGCAGGGTGCCCATGCCAGCCAGATTCCAGGTGATCGCCGGGTAGGCCTTCACCACATCGGAAGCTTCCTGCGGCTCCTTCACCACCATCATCTTGATCACCGAGATGTAGTAGTAGATCGACACCACGGACGTGATCAAGCCAACCACCACCAGCAGATACTGGTGGTCGGCCCAGCCGGCAAAGAACAGATAGATCTTGCCGAAGAAGCCGAGCATCGGCGGGATTCCCCCCAGCGACAGCAGGCAGAGACTGAGACCGAGCGTGATCAGTGGATCTTTCTGATAAAGGCCGGCGTAATCGGAAATGCGGTCGCTGCCGGTGCGCAGCGAGAACAGGATGATGCAGGCGAAGGCGCCCAGGTTCATGAACAGGTAGGCCGCCATGTAGAGCACCATGGCGGCATAGCCGTCTTCGGTGCCGCACACCAGGCCGATCATCACGAAGCCGGCCTGGCCGATCGAGCTGTAGGCCAGCATCCGCTTCATGGTGGTCTGGGCCAGGGCCACCACGTTGCCCAGGGTCATGCTCAGCACCGCCAGCACGGTGAACAGCAGCTTCCACTGCGTGTCGAAGGTGTCGAAGCAGCCCACCAGCAAGCGCAGGGCCAGGGCGAAGCCGGCGGCCTTGGAGCCCACGGAAAGGAACGCCACCACCGGGGTGGGCGACCCCTCGTAGACGTCCGGGGTCCACTGGTGGAAGGGCACCGCAGCGATCTTGAAGGCCACGGTGGCCAGCACGAACACCAGGGCCAATGCCGTAACCGGCGTGGCACTGGTCTGAAGGGCGAGTCCGACAGCGTCAAGGCCGGTGGAGCCGCCAGTGAGGCCGTAGAGGAGGGAGGCGCCGTAGAGAAAGACCGCAGCGGCGGCGGAACCCACCAGCAGATATTTGAGCGCTGCCTCGCCGGAGCGGGCATCCCGCTTCATGTAGCCCGACAGGAGGTAGCTGGACACCGAAAGGGTTTCCAGCGACACGAAGATGCTGACCAGATCGGTGGAGCCGCACAGGAACATGGCGCCGAGCGTGGCCGCCAGCAGGATCGCGGCGTATTCGCCAACCGGGCTGCCAGAACGCTCCACGTAGCGCCAGCTGATCATCAGAGAGAGCAAGGTGGAGGCTGCCACCACGGCGCGGAAAGCCACCGCCAGATCGTCCGCCAGGAACGAGCCAAGGAACGAAGGCTCCAGCGGCGCGTTCCACTGCAGAGCCAGGAGCACCAGAGCCGTGCCCAGGCCGGCGTAACAGATCGGCGGCACCCAGCGGATCGCCGCTTCCTCGCCGGCCAGATCAACCAGCAGGCAGATCAGCAGGGCGATGAGGATGGCAGCCTCGGGCGCAATGGCGCCGGAATTGAGCTGGGCGGCGGTGATTCCCAGGCCGATCGCGGGCGCTGTGGCCAGGGAGGCGACGGCCAGGTGGGGCAGCTCCGTCAGGGCGGGAAGGGCGCCAAACAGATCCATGTCGGCTTCAAACGATCGCCTTGTCGAGCGGACTGTAGCGGCGGCGCCGATCTTTCTCAGGCGGGGCGGGCCGCCGATGCGATAAAGAGGGAACCGGTTCATCGCCTGCCTGTGGCGCACACCCTGGTCATCGTCGAGAGCCCCACCAAGGCCCGCACCATCCGCGCCTTCCTGCCGAAGGAGTTCCGGGTGGAGGCGTCGATGGGGCACGTCCGTGACCTGCCCAACAACGCCAGCGAGATTCCCGCCGCCTACAAGGGCGAGAAGTGGGCGAACCTGGGCGTCAATACCAGCGAGGATTTCGCGCCGCTCTACGTGGTGCCGAAAGACAAAAAGAAGGTGGTGAAGGAGCTGAAGGACGCGCTGAAGGGCGCCGACCAGCTGCTCCTGGCCACGGATGAAGACCGGGAAGGCGAAAGCATCAGCTGGCACCTGCTGGAGCTGCTCAGCCCCAAGGTGCCGGTCAAGCGGATGGTGTTCCACGAGATCACCAAGGACGCCATCCACCGCGCCCTCGACCAGACGCGCGAACTCGACATGGAGTTGGTGCACGCCCAGGAAACGCGACGGATCCTCGACCGGCTGGTGGGCTACACCCTCTCACCGCTGCTGTGGAAAAAAGTGGCCTGGGGGCTTTCTGCCGGCAGGGTGCAATCGGTGGCGGTGCGGCTGCTGGTGCAGCGGGAGCGTGCCCGGCGGGCCTTCCGCAGCGGCAGCTACTGGGACCTCAAGGCCGAGCTGGAGCAGCCGGGCGGCCGGTTCGAAGCCAAGCTCACCCACCTGGCCGGCGAGCGCATCGCCCAGGGCAGCGACTTCGACGAAAGCACCGGGGGGCTCAAGCCCGGCAGCACAGTGAAGCTGCTGGCGGAGAGCGAAGCGCGCGCCCTGCGCGAAAGCGTGCTGGCCCTGCCCTGGCGGGTGGAGCAGGTGGAGGAGAAACCCACGGTGCGCAAGCCCGTGCCGCCCTTCACCACGAGCACCCTGCAGCAGGAAGCCAACCGCAAGCTGCGGCTCTCGGCCCGCGAAACCATGCGCACGGCCCAGGCGCTCTATGAGCGCGGCTTCATCACCTACATGCGCACCGACTCGGTGCACCTCTCCGAGCAGGCGATCAGCGCCGCCCGTGCCTGTGTGGCTGAGAAGTACGGCGACAGCTTCCTAAGCCCCGCCCCGCGGCAGTTCAGCACCAAGAGCCGCAACGCCCAGGAGGCCCACGAGGCGATCCGCCCCTCCGGTGAACGCTTCCGCACCCCCAAGGACACCGGTCTCGACGGCAAGGATCTCGCCCTTTACGAGCTGATCTGGAAACGCACCGTGGCCAGCCAGATGGCCGATGCACGGCTCACGATGCTGGCAGTGGAGATCGTCGCCGGGGACGCCCGCTTCCGGGCCAGCGGCAAGCGCATCGATTTTGCCGGTTTCTTCCGCGCCTATGTGGAGGGCAGCGACGATCCCGACGCGGCGCTGGAGGGGCAGGAACTGCTGCTGCCCGCCCTGGCGGTGGGCGATGCACCGGTCTGCAAGTCAGTGGAGGCACTCGGCCACCAGACCCAGCCGCCGGCCCGCTACAGCGAAGCGGCACTGGTGAAGATGCTGGAGAAGGAAGGAATCGGCAGACCGTCCACCTACGCCAGCATCATCGGCACGATCACCGACCGCGGCTACGCCACCCTCGCCGGCAACGCGCTCACCCCCAGCTTCACCGCCTTCGCGGTGACCGCCTTGCTGGAGGAGCACTTCCCCGACCTGGTGGACACCAGCTTCACCGCGCGGATGGAGAACACACTCGATGAGATTTCCCACGGCAAGGTCCAGTGGCTCCCCTATCTGAACAGCTTCTTCAAGGGGGAGAAGGGGCTCGAAGCCCAGGTGCAGCAGCGCGAGGGCGACATTGACCCCACTGCCTCACGCACGATCGTGATGGAGGGTCTCCCCTGCGTGGTGCGGATCGGGCGCTTCGGCGCCTACCTGGAGTCGAAGCGGGTCGCGGACGACGGCAGCGAGGAGCTGGTGAAGGCCACCCTGCCCCAGGAGATCACCCCGGCCGAGCTCGATGCCGAGCATGCCGAACAGATCCTGCGCCAGAAAACCGAGGGGCCTGAATCACTGGGGGAAGACCCCGAAACCGGCGATGCGATCTACCTGCTGTTCGGCCAGTACGGCCCCTACCTGCAACGGGGGCAGGTGAGCGAGGAGAACCCCAAACCGAAGCGGGCCTCCCTGCCCAAGGGCGTCAAGCCGGAGGATCTCAGCCTCGAGGATGCCCTTGGCCTGCTGCGTTTGCCGCGGCTGCTGGGCGAGCACCCCGATGGTGGGCGGATTCAGGCCGGCCTGGGCCGCTTCGGTCCCTACGTGGTGCACGACAAGGCGAAGGGAGAAAAGGACTACCGCTCGCTCAAGGCAGAAGACGACGTGCTGCTGGTGGGGTTGGCGCGCGCCATCGAGCTGCTGGCCACCCCCAAGCGGGGCCGGGGCGGCCGCACGGCCCTGAAGGACCTGGGCATCCCTGAGGGGGACGAGGAAACCATCCAGGTGTTCGACGGTCCCTACGGCCTCTACGTGAAGCAGGGCAAGGTGAACGCCTCGCTGCCGGAGGGCGCCACGGCGGACACAATCACGATCGAGCAGGCCGTTGAGCTCCTGGCCGCGAAGGCCGCCAGCGGCAAGGCCAAGACCCGCAAGCCCGCCGCCCGCTCCGCTGCCAAGACCACCGGAACCAAGCCAGCTGCCACCAAGACCACCAGCAGCCGCAAGGCCACCGGCACTTCGGCAGCGAGCAGCAGGAGCGGCGCGGCGGAGGCCAAGGCTGCCGGCGGAACCGCCAAAGCCAAGCCGCCGGCCACCACCAAGACCGGACGTCCACGCGCCAGCGCCGTGCGGATCATCAAGGCCGCCTCCGGCTGATGGGCCACTACCCCCGCCGCCCCCTGCTCCTGCTGGCGTCGCTGCTGCTCACACTGGCCGGCTGTGCCGGCACGCCCTTCGGCCAGCAGCTGGCAGCCGGGTTCGATGCTCCGGCGCCACCGGCCGCCACCACATCCCCCGCCTCCGGTGCCGCCCGGCCGGGTGCCTCTTCCGGCACCGCCATTTCCCCCACAGGCTCGAATCCCACCACACCGGCCACGGGCGCGAACGCCACCACCGCGGCCACGGCTTCCCCCGGCACTGCCACGCCGGCCACCGCCGCCCCGGGCGCGACGCCAGGAACACAGTCACTCTCCCCCACGCCGGCGGTCCCTGGCCGCGCCGCAGGGCAGGCAGGCGATGCCGCCCGCAGCCCCACCGGCGGCCCCAGCGCCGGTAACCGAGCCGCTGGGAGACAAGGACAGGCACCGGCCGCCGCTGTGCCCTACAGGATCACTCTGAAGCTGCCCGGCGCCGATCCTTCCGCACCTGCCGAAGCGGTCACCGAGGCACTGCGGGCCGCCGGCCTGCGCTTTGAGGTGGAGACCATCGAGCGGATCCCAACGCCGGAAACCGGCGCGGCAGCGCCGAAGACCACGCCGGCGCCGGCGCCACGCTGAGCCGCCGCCATGCCCCCTTCCCCCCACCGCCTCAGTCGGCGCCAGGCCCTTCAGCTGGTGGAAACCGCCTACATGGCTGCCGCCACCGCCCTGCTCTGGGCAGGCCTCTATTACCTGCCGGTGGGGGGCGCCCTGTTCCGCCTGGCTCTCCCCCTGCCGATCGCCCTGCTGCTGCTCCGCCAGGGCTGGCGCTGCGGCTGGGAAGGGATGGTGGTGGCCTCCCTGCTGCTGGTGGCTTTGATGGGCCCGATCCGCGGGCCGCTGGTGCTCTTCCCCTACGGAGCGCTGGCGCTCTGGCTCGGCTGGGGTTGGCGCAGCAACTGGAGCTGGTGGCTCACCTGGGGCGTGGGGCTGGTGATCGGTGCGGGCGGCTTCCTGGTGCGGGTCACCGTGCTGTCGGTGCTGGTGGGCGAAAACCTGTGGGTGTTGATCACGGCCGCCGCCGCCGGGCTGCTGGAGCGCATCAGCGCCCTGCTGAACCTGGGTGGTGGCCCCGACCTGCTGCAGGTGCAGGCCCTGGCCCTGGGGTTGGTGGTGGTTCAGAACCTGATCTACGTGCTGGCCTTGCACGCGGTGGCCTACTGGATCTTTCCCCGGTTGCAGGCGCCGATCCCCGAACCGCCCGAAGCCCTGCGGGCCCTGGTGGCCCTTGACCCTCTCTGAGCTGGTGGGCGACCCATGCGCGTGCCAGCAGGCCCGGGCTGAGACAGCGGCCTGCAGGCCTGTACTGAGACGCTTACCTGGACGCCCATCGTGCTGCAGCTGACGGGCGACGCCGCTCAGGCCAACCGCTGGGACATACAGATGACCACCTGCTGGCAGGACGCCTTGGTGCTGCTGCTGCTGGCCGGCACCGACACCGCCGCCGTGCCGGGCATCTCCGCAGCCGGCGCCACCCCGGACTCCCGGCGCCGCACGGCCGCCGCCGATGCTGAGCTGCTGCTGCTGGGCCCAGGCACAGCCCGGCCCCATGCCCTGCCCCCCCTGCCGGCGGGCGTCAGTCCGGCGTTGATCTCCCATGTGGTGGTGCAGGGGCTGCAGCTCACGCCCCTGGTGGTCGACCTGGGCTGTCCAGTGGCACCGGCGGTGCCCCACATCCGCCTGGGGCAGCAGCCAGCGCTCTGCCTCAGCAGCGGCCGTGCCATGGGCGAAGAGCGGGTGCGGGCACTGCTGGCGCTGGGGCGCCGCTGGGCGCAGAGCTGGCAGGAGCGTTGGCGGGCGGCTCCGCAGCTCCCGCCGCTGGTGCTGGCCGAATGCGTCCCGGGCGGCACCAGCACCGCCCAGGCGGTGCTCACCGGTCTGGGCGTGGCAGCCGGCGGGCTGGTGAGCGGCAGCCTGCGCAGCCCCGCCCACGACCTCAAGGCTGCTCTGGTGGACCAGGGGCTGCGGGCAGCGGGCCTGGCCGGAGCCGGCGCTGCGGACCTGGATCCCGTAAAGGTGGTGGCGGCGGTGGGGGATCCGATGCAACCGCTGGCGGCGGGGGTGCTGCTGGCGGCAGCCGAAGGGCACTGGCCGGTGCTGCTGGCGGGAGGCAGCCAGATGGCGGCGGTGCTGGCCCTGGCCCTGGCCCTGGCCGATGTGCCGCTGCGGGGCCGGTTGGTGGCGGCAGCGGCCCTGGGCACCACCAGCTGGGTGGCGCGGGAACGCAGCAGCGATCTGGCGCTGCTGCTGCAGCGCGTGGCAGACCGCTGGCAAGTGGCGGCACCGGCCAGCTTCGCCACGGAGCTGTGCTTCAGCAACTGCCGCAGCCCGGCACTGCAGGACTACGAGCGCGGTTATGTCAAGGAGGGGGTGGGCGCCGGCGGCCTGGCGCTGCTGTGGGAGTGGAGCGGCCGCAGCCCCGGCGACCTGGCTGCCGACTGCGACCGGGCCCAGGAGCGCCTGATCGCCTCCCTCTAGGGTCCAACCATGCAGGAACGCCCTCCCCTTCCCGCCCGCTTCAGCCGCCGCCACCTGCTGCAGGCCGGCGTTCTGGTCGGCAGCGGCTGGCTGGCGGGTTGCGCCCGTGGCGCCTCCTCTTCCCCCACCCTCCTGTACAGCCGCGGCCAGCTGCCCGCCGCCTGGGGCAAGCAGCTTCCCTCCCCGTGGCGAGGCAAGGCGCTGGAGGGCCCCGAGGCGATGCTCGCGCAGCACAGCGATGCCGATCTGCTGCAGCTCTCCGATGGCTGGCTGGGCGCCCTGAACGCCGACGCCCTGCAGCCGTTCAGCGCCAGCAGCACCGCTACTGCCCTGTTCGAGCAGCTGGCTCCGTTCAGCGCGGCGGTGCGCGATGGGTTCCGGAATCCTGTGGCGGCGCCCGAAGACTCCGCCGCAGCGGCGCCAGCGGCGCCGATCGCCTATCCGTGGGCCTTCGGCACCTGGGTGCTGGTGCTGCGCAACCGCACCGACCTCAGCCGCCGCAGCGCAGAGGGCTGGAACCTGCTGCTCGATCCGAGCCTGCGCCGTCAGCTCGTGCTTCCCTCCAGCCCCCGCGTCGTGATCGAGCTGGCGCTGCGCACCCTCAGCCCCGGCGCCACTGCCGCCGGCGTTGATCGCCTGGCAGCGGCGGCGTTGCCCGGCCAGCTCAAGCGCCTGAAGGAGCAGGCCCTCGCCTTCGACGAAAAGAACGGCCTGAACCTGCTGCTGAGCGGCGATGCCGAGGCGGCCGTATTGCCCAGCCAGCGGGTGCTGCCGCTGTTGCGCAGCGATGCCAGGCTCACCGCCCTGTTGCCGGCCAGCGGCTCACCGCTCTGGTGGAACCTGCTGCTGCGGCCGCGCCGCAGCCGCGAACCGGCACCGCTGGCCTGGATCGCCCGCGGCATGGAGCGGCCCACCCTCGATCGCCTGCTGGCGGCAGGCTGGGTGCCGCCGGTGAAGCGCCAGCTGCTGCAGGCCGCCCTGGCGTCATGGCCGGAGCACGTGGCGCGCCTGCTCTACCCCGACGATGCCGTGCTCGCGCGTTGCACCAGCCTGCCGCCGCTGAGCAGCAGCGAACGGCAGCGGTATCAGGGCCTCTGGGACGCCGCCGCCTGAGCCGGCAGGCCCACCCCCCTGCCCTTCAGCCCCACAGCCGCCGCCGTGGTGGCGCGGCGAGGAGTTGATGGGTGGCCGCCAGCAGGTCCGGGATCGGCAGGCCGTGGGGGCAGCGGGGCAGGCAGGCGCCGCACTGCTGGCAGGCGGAGGCATCCAGCGCCTCCCACCAGTGACCGGCCCTGCCGATCAGGTTGTAGCGCTCGCTGGCGAAGGGGGTCATGCCATGACCGAGAGCCAGGTTGCGCAGGCGCAGCAGCGCCGGAATCGGCACCCCGCTCGGGCAGGGCAGGCAGGCGCGGCACTGGCCGCAGGCCCCCGCCCCCAGGCGGCGCCGGCCCGCCTCCGCCAGCCGCGCCAGCGCCTGCTTCTCCACTGCGCTGAGCGGCCCATCGGCGCCGGCCAGGGCCACGGCCCAAGCGAGATCCTCCGGCCGGGCGGCGCCGAGGGTGAGCGTGGACACGCCTGCGTCCAGCAGAAAGCGATAGGCGAGCTGCAAGGGCGTGAAGGGCGCGCAATCCTCCACCAGTTCGGGGGGTGGGTCGTACAGCCGCCCCCCCTTGTCGGCGGGGGAGATTGCCATCACGCCAATGCCGGCGGCGAGGGCCTGGCGGGCCAGGGGCAGGCGCTCCTGATCGAACAGATGCAGATGCAGGCTGCAGAAGCCGAAGCGGCCACTGGCCAGGGCCCGCTCGATCAGATCTGTGCTGCCGTGGCTGCTGAACCCCACCTGCCCCACCAGCCCTTCGGCCTGCGCCCAGCGGAGCAGGGCGGCCCCGTCCCCCTGCAGGGCCCACTCGAGATGCTCCGGCCGGTTGAGGCCGTGCACCGCCAGGTTGTCGAGGCGGGCCAGTCCCAGCCGCTGCAGGGAGGACTGCAGCTGGGCCTGGCCGGTGGCCAGATCCACCCCCGGCAACAGCTTGCTGGTGAGCAGCAGCCGCTCCCTCGGGATGGCGAGCTGCCGCAGGGCGGCACCCAGGTGGGCCTCCGCCGGGCCGTAGGCGGGCGCGGTTTCCAGGTGGTTGATGCCCGCCGCCATAGCCGCTTCCACCACAGCGCCCATCTGGGCGGCCGAATCGACCGCGCGCATGGTGCCGAGGGTGAACAGCGAAACGGCCGGGCCCCGTCCGAAGGGGCGGCGGCAGGCTTCAGCCGGGAACACCGTCAGGCCCGCTGGGCTTGGGTCCGCTGCCTGCGGGGCCGGCCGGCCCCATGCCTGGAACGGTCGGAGGGGGGTCGGTGCCACCGCCGCTTTCGCCATAGCCCTCCTGCTGGGCACGGCGCACGTTGCGGATCAGCTCCGCCGGGCTCACCTGATCCAGGAAGCGGCGGAAATCCTCCTGGTCCTCGGCGTCAGCTTCGGCATCCACGGGGATCGAGGCTTCGGCCACCACCTCCTCCAGCATCCAGATGCCGCTGCCGGTGCGCAGTGCCAGGGCGATGGCATCACTGGGCCGGCAATCCAGCTCACTGGGCTCTCCTTCGTTGTCGGTGAGCTTCAACACAGCCCGGAAGGTGTTGTCTTCGATCGTGTGGATGATCACCCGCTCCAGCTGCACGCCTCCCACCGCCATCAGGTTGGCCATCAGGTCATGGCTGAGCGGGCGGGGCGGTTGCTGATCACCCATGCCGGCCAGGATGTTCTGGGCCTGGGATTGGTCGATCCAGATCGGCACCTGACGCCGGCCGTTCGGGTCCCTGAGCAACACGATCGGACTCCGGCTGGCCGCGTCCAGGGCGATCCCGGCCACACACATTTCCACCATGGTTGTGCCACGCACGCCCGATATCCGATTATGGCCAGGCCTGCGAGACCGCGAATGTTCACCGGTCTGGTCCGGGCCGTGGGGCAGCTCAGGCGTCACCCCCGGGGGGTGCTGGTGGAAGGCGTGGAGCACCTGCAGCCCCTGGCCCTCGGCGACAGCATCGCGGTCGATGGGGTGTGCCTGACGATCTCCGAGCTGCACCCCGACGGCCGCAGCTTTCGCGCCGACGTCAGCGACGAGACCCTGAGCCGCAGCACCCTGGCGGCCAAGGCGGCGGTGGGCGCGGCCGTGAATCTGGAGCCGGCCCTGCGGCTGAGCGACCGGCTCGGCGGTCACCTGGTGAGCGGCCATGTGGACGGCCAGGGCGAGGTGGTGGGCGTGGCCCGACAGGGGGAGTCCTGGCGACTGGAGCTGCGCTGGCTGGATCCCAGCTACGGCCGCTATGTCTGCGACAAGGCGAGTGTGGGCATCGATGGCATCAGCCTCACCGTGGCGGGCTGCAGCCCCCAGGGGGAACGCTTCTGGATGGCGGTGATTCCCCACACCTGGGAGGTCACCACCTTGAAGCTTCGGCGGGTGGGGGACCGGGTGAACCTGGAAGCCGACCTGCTCGCCAAGTACACCGAGCGGCTGCTGGCGGCCGGCGCAGCGTCCCCCGCCGCCACGGCTGACCACAGCCCTCAGCTGGAGCGCGACTGGCTGGCGCAGCACGGCTGGGGCTGACTCCGCCACCGCCTTCATCGGGCTCCCCCGCCGCGGCCTGCCCTGGGAACCCGGCCTAGGGTTGAAGAGACCGCGCCGAGGGCGGCGGCTCGGTTCTCCCCGCACGCCCTTGCGAGCCATGGCGCCTCAAGACACAGCCGCTGCTGAAGCGCCTGGGGGCCTGACGCCCCGGTTCGACCCCCGCCGCATCGCCGCGCTGCGCAGCTTCACGCTGGCGGAAGGGGTGCTGATGATCGTGCTGGGGGTGCTGGCGCTGATCTTTCCAGTGGTGGCCTCCTTGTGGGTCACCGCGATCGTGGCGGTGGCCTTCCTGGTGGGGGGAATCGTGAGCTGGATCGACAACCTGGCCCGGTCGCCACACCTGAGCCGCTCGCACACCTTCTGGCGGCTGGTGGTGTCCACCCTGTTCGTGGTGACGGGCGCCTGGATGATCCTGCAGTTCCGCGCCGGTTTTCCCAGTGCCGCCGCCCAGGTGGCGGCCTTTGCGCTGGCGATCGGCGTGGTGTTCGTGATCGAAGGCCTGGTGGCGATCCTGGTGGCACTGGCGCACCGGGCTGCCCGCGGCTGGGGTTGGGGCCTGGCCAATGGGGCCGTCACCCTGCTGCTCGGCGTGCTGATCCTGACGATGAAGTTCTGGAATCAGCTGTCGGTGATCGGTGTGCTGGTGGGAGTGAGCTTCCTGTTCAGCGGCATCGATCTGATCGGCTTCAGCACCAGCTTTCACGCCCAGCCTGCGGATGGCCATCCCGCAGACGGAAAGCCTGCCGATGGCAGGCCTGCAGACGGTCAGGAATCCTGAAGCCAAGCGCCCGGCTCAGGCCGAGGCCTCCTCCTGCAGTGGCAGCAGCCAGATGGAGCCGGTTTCCTGATGGATCTGGATCCTGAATTCCTGCCCTGGGGTGAGCCCCATGCGGCGGGTGTAGGCGTTGCCGATCAGCAGGTTGCCGTTGCCATGCACGCGGGTGCGGAACTCGGCCTGTCGCCCTCTGGCGGCCGCCTGGGCAGCGGAATCACTGGACATTCTGTAGCCCTTCGCATCCACCAGGGCCTTGTAGAAGCTCTTCTTCAGCAAACGCCCGGCAGGGGAGACATAGCCGCAGCCACGGGCGATCTCGTCTTCGGAGCGGCTGCTGAGCGAACGGGCCTTCTCGAGCAGAGCATCGCCAACCAGCATGGGGGGTCTGCCGTTGGAGCTGAGGCTCGGCGTGACTTGATAGTTCAAGATGAACGGGCCTGACAGACAACAATTCTGCCGATTGGATTGGTGATCCGGCAAGGGCCGATTACAGCAGATAGAGAATTCCGAAGAGAATCAACCAGATCACGTCGACGAAATGCCAGTAGAGCTCCGCAGCCGCCAGGCCGAAGTGCTCGCTGGGGGTGAAGCGGCCGGGCTGCCGCGCCTGCCACCAAACAATCATGATCATCAGGGCCCCCAGACACACGTGCAGGCCGTGAAACCCGGTGAGCGCGTAGAAGGTGCTGGCGTAGAGGTTGTCGGTGAGGCCGAAAGGCAGGGAGAAATACTCCACCATCTGCCCGCCGAGAAAGGCGAAGCCCAGGCTCGCCGTCACCAGCAGCCACCAGCGGCAGCGGCCCATACGCTCCTGCTTCAGCTCGGAGGCCGCGCGGTGGAAGGTGAAGCTGCTCAGCACCAGCAGGGCGGTGTTGATCGTGGGCAGGATCAGCTCCAGCTCATACACCGCACCGGCCGGCAGCGGATTGACAGCCCGAAAGGTGAGATAAGCGGCGAAGAAGCCGGCGAAGGTCATGCCATCGGCCAGCAGGAAGGTGGCCAGCCCGAACATGCGGTAATCGCCGTGCCCCTCTTCAAGAACCGGTGCTGCAGCTCCAGCAACGGCCGGCAGCGAATCGGTGCTGGGGGAGAGGATGGTCATCGGGGAAAAGGCGTGGGGGCGGTGGCCTGAACGGATGGGAGGGGAAAAACGGAGATGAGCAGCTGGAGATCAGTGAAGCGGAGGCGGGCTGGGGATCAAAGGCAGCTGGTCGGTGAGGGCTACAGCCACCGGTGACCGGGATGAACGTGAGCCGGAGGATGGCGGGCCGGTCCTGTGCGGCAGAAGCGTGAACTGGTCATCCATCAGCTGCCTGAGGTCCAGAGTTCCCTGCCGGACGCTCCCTTGAGATCAATCTGCCCTTCGGGAACGCCATAGCCGTAGGGGTGGGTGACAAGGGGGGCCGGACCCTTCCAGTTCTCCACCGGCGGCGGCGAGCTGGTGAGCCACTCGGGGGTGAGTGCGTTCCAGGGGTTGTCGCCGGCCACGGGACCACGGAAGGCGCTCCAGATCACGTTGATCAGCAGGGGCAGGGTGCTGATCGCCATCAGCAGAGCCCCCACACTGCTGATCTGATTCACGAGGGTGAACTGGGGGTCGTATTCAGCGACCCGGCGGGGCATGCCGTTCAGGCCCAGCCAGTGCTGGGGCGCAAAACAGAGGTTGAAGCCCACGAAGGTGAGCAGGAAATGCAGCCGGCCCAGATCTTCATTGAGCATGCGGCCAGTGAACTTCGGATACCAGTGGTAAAGAGAGGCAAACACCACGAACACCGTGCCGCCATAGACGATGTAATGGAAGTGGGCCACCACGAAGTAGGTGTCGTGGACGTGGATATCAAAGGGAACCTGGGCCAGGGCCACCCCGGTGATGCCCCCGAACACGAAGTGAACGATGAAGGCACAGGAGAACAGCATGGCGCTGTTGAGGGCGATCTTGCCGCCCCACAGGGTGGCCAGCCAGTTGAAGAATTTGATGCCGGTTGGCACGGCGATGAAGGCCGTGGCGATCGTGAAGAACAGGCGCATCCAGGGCGGTGTTGCACTGGTGAACATGTGGTGAGCCCACACGATCAGCCCAAGAAACACGATGCCGAGGATCGAATACACCATGGTGGTGTAGCCGAACAGGGGCTTGCGGGCATGAACCGGCAGAATCTCACTGACCAGGCCAAAAGCCGGCAGCACCATGATGTAAACGGCCGGGTGTGAATAGAACCAGAAGAGATGCTGGTACACCACCGCATTGCCGCCCAGGGCGGGATTGAAGAAGCCAGTGTGAGCGAGGATGTCGAAGCTGAGGAGCACCAAGGTTCCGGCCAGCACCGGCGTGGCCAGCACCACCAGAAAGCTGGTGCCGAGCATGGCCCAGCAGTACATCGGCAGCTGCATCATCTTCAGGCCTGGCCGGCGCATCTTCAGCACGGTGGCAATGAAGTTGATGCCGCCGAAGATTGAGCTGCCCCCCAGCAACAGCACACTCAGAATCCACACCACCTGCCCGGCTGCCGGAGTGGTGAGGCTCAGGGGTGGATAAGCCGTCCAACCTGATTGGGAGGCGCCGGCAATGAAGTAGCTGGCGATCAGCAGGATGCCCGCGGGGGGGATCAACCAGAAGGCCACCGCGTTGAGCCGAGGGAAGGCCATGTCCCTGGCGCCCACATAAAAGGGGATGAGGTAATTGCCGAAGGCCCCGTTCACGACAGGCACGATCCAGAGGAAGATCATCACCGTGCCGTGCAGGGTGAGCACCTCGTTGTAAGTGTCCCGCTGCAGAAAGTCCGACATCGGACTGACCAGCTCAATGCGGATCATGCCGGCCAAGGCGCCGCCGATGAAATAGAAGAGGAATCCTGTGACCAGGTACTGGAGACCGATCACCTTGTGATCCAGGCTGAAACTCAGATACCGAAGCCAACCCTCGGGCTGGAGGCTCGGCGGAGCTGAGCTGGTGGTGGGCGGCAGGGCCAGGGTCATCGGACGGGGGAGCGCGTGGAGGGGAAGCGGAAGACGGGTGAGCTGAGGGGAAGCCAGAAAGGAGGGGGAGTGAGCGTCAGCAGGGAAAGGGAGGAGCCGTAAGCGTGGGGACGGAACCGGGGTGGCGCCAAGCGCTCAACCGGTCGCTGATGGCCCCGGCACGGCACTGGCCACGGTGGCAGGACGGTTCTGATCCAGCCAGGCGTCGAAGGCATCGGGCTCATGCACCACCACGGTGGAGCGCATGCCGCCGTGATAAGGGCCGCACAACTCGGCGCACACGATCGGATAGCTGCCGGCGCGGGTAGGCGTGAAGGTGAGGATCGTGGGTTGGCCTGGAATCACGTCCTGCTTGAGGCGGAATTCCGGGACCCAGAAGGCATGGATCACATCACGGGCCTCCATGCGTAACTCCACCTGTTGCCCCTCTTTCACATGCAGCTCTCCGCTGATGAAATCACCCTGGGGATAGTGGAATAGAAAGGCGAACTGAAGGGCGGTGACGTCAACGGGCAAGGCGCCGCTGCTGCTGCCGGGCGAACCACCGATGCCGCCCCAGGTGCGAGCCTCCACGCCTTCTGCCGCAGAAGGCAGGTTCGCCGCCATCACCATGCCCGGTGGCATCGGATCGCTGGAGGCAGGCGAGGCGGTTTGCATCGCCATGCCGCTGTGCATGGCGTGGGGGTCGCTGAGAGGAATCATCCCGCCCATGCGGTCATAGATGTCGTAGCTGTAGATGCCCACAAACAGGACCACCACGGCGGGAACGGCCGTCCAGAAGATCTCAAGCTGGAGATTTCCTTCCACCGCGACCCCATCGCCGAGATCGCCGTCCTTGCGGCGAAAACGAATCAAGCTATACAGAAGTAGTCCGAGAATACCGAGGAAAAGTATGGTTCCAATCACGAACAGCACGGTGAAGAGCTGGTCGTAGAGGGGGGCGTTGGAGCTGGCGGCAACCGGCAGCAGGTTGACGTTCTGACCAACCCAGAGGCCAACGAGGACAAGCAGCATCCCCACCACCAGGGTGACGATGGTTGAAGGAATCGGCACGGAGCAAGCCAGGCTTTCACCACCCTATGGGGAGCCGCCACAGGGGCGCTTGGCCAACGTGAGAACAGCGAAACAAACGCAATGAGGCGTCAGGAATTCAACACAGACCCCCACTGTTGCGACTCCACCACACCGGGTCTCGAAGCTTCAGAAGTGATGGCTAACTTGATCGCCATGAGGCGAAGTTTGCTCTTTCTCACTTCTCACCTGGTGGTGGCCCTGGTGGCCCTGGTGGCGATCGGAGGCGCCACCAGGGTGATGGAGGCCGGTTTGGCCTGCCCTGACTGGCCACTTTGTTATGGCAGCTTTCTGCCGGGCGGACGCATGAACCTCCAGGTGTTTCTGGAGTGGTTTCACCGCCTTGATGCCTTTCTGGTGGGGATGGCTCTGCTGGTGCTCGCCGGCTGGAGCGTGTTGCGGCGCCTGGCGCTGCCGGTGTGGCTTCCCTGGGCCAGCGGCGCCGCGCTGCTGCTGGTTGCCGTTCAGGGCCTGCTGGGCGCCCTCACCGTCACCCAGTTGCTTCGATTCGATGTGGTGACGGCCCATCTCGGCACCGCCCTGGTGCTGGTGGCCCTGCTCAGCGGCGTCCACCAGGGCCTGATCCCCCAGCCCTCCTTCCCGGGGGCCAACACCACCACGGTCGGCACAGCCGTCACCCCTCCTGCTCTCCTCTTCGTCCGCGCTGCAGGTGCGGCCACGGCGATGGCCGCTCTGGCGGTGTTTGCTCAGGCGATTTCCGGAGCGCTCATGGCCACCCAGTGGGCCTCAGGCCGTTGCCTCAGCAGCGGCGAAGCCTGCAGCCTCCTGGCCACCCACCGCCAGCTGGCGGCGCCGGTGGCACTGGTGGTGGTGCTTTGCTGCAGCGTCACCCTGCTCACGCCTGCCACCCGCCGGCGCAGCTGGCCCTTTGCCCTCGGTGGGGTTCTGCTTGTCGTTGTGCAGGTGATGCTCGGGGTGCTCACCCTGCGTCTGTCGCTGGCCGTCCCGCTCATCACGGTCGGGCACCAGATCACGGCCGCCCTGCTGCTGGGTCTGCTCACTGCCCTGGCGGTGCGCAACTGGAGCCTGGCCCCAGCCCAGCCTGCGGCGGTCCAACCGCTTCGTTCTTCCACCCTGGAGAGTTGTCATGGTTAGCGCCACCGCAGGGAGCGGCGCCTCCCCCACGCTCCCCCGCAGCGAGGCCGTTCCCTCCCGCGCCAAGGTCAAACTGCCGGCCTGGCTGGAGATCGCCAAGCCGCGGCTGATCCCGCTGCTGCTGGCCACAACCCTCGGCGGCATGGCCCTGTCGGAAGGTTGGCCGCTGCCGGCCCCGCGCCTGGCCTGCACGCTGGGCGGTGGTGCCCTGGCCGCTGCCGCTGCCGGCGTTCTCAATTGCCTCTGGGAGCAGGACCTCGATGGCCGCATGGTCCGGACCAGCGGCCGGGCCCTGCCCTCCGGCCGCCTCTCTCCCGCCACTGCCTTCTCGGTGGCTGTCTCGCTCACGTGCGTGGCGGCCGCCCTGCTGGTGAGCGGCGTGAACTGCCTGGCCGCCGGGCTCTCCCTGCTGGGTCTCTGCAGCTATGTGCTGCTCTATACAGCCCTGCTCAAGCCGCGCACCTCCCAGAACATCGTGATCGGCGGCGTGGCCGGGGCCATCCCTCCCCTGGTGGGCGCCGCGGCCGCCACCGGCCACCTGGGCCTGAGCAGCTGGTGGCTGTTCAGCCTGGTGATGCTCTGGACCCCCGCGCATTTCTGGGCCCTGGCCCTGCTGCTGCGCGAGGACTACCGCTCGGTGGGCATCCCGATGCTGCCGGTGGTCAAGGGCTCCCAGGTCACCGCTGAAGCGATCGTGCACTACGCCCGCGCCACGGTGCTGGTGAGTGCCCTCGGCGTCGTGGCCCTGCCCAGTGGAGGGCTGCTCTATGGCCTGCTGCTGCTGCCCTTCAACAGCCGCCTGTTGCAGATGGGCCGGTCCCTGGCGGCCTCACCCGACGACCCCGTGCGGGCCAAGGGCCTGTTCCGTTGGTCGATCCTTTACTTGTTCGGGATCTGCCTGCTGCTGCTGATCTGCCGGCTACCGGCTGCGGCTGCCTTCTCTCATCAGGCCGGTGACCTGATCGGCTGGGCGACCGGTATGGACGGGCTGCCTGTGTTCAACGGCCTGAGCGGGTTCGCACCCCTGGGATTTCCCCAGCTGAGCGGCTTTCCGCTCCTGAATGTTGTAGGCAGCCGCTGATCCTCACCAGAGCCGCTTGATGGGGCTCCTTTCTAGATTGGTTCTCCTTTCCAACGGGCGCAAGCCTGCTCAGCGGTGCCAGACGCGGTGATTGAGCTGCAGCAACTCACCAAACGCTATGGCCCGGTGGAGGCCCTCCAGTCGCTCGATCTGAGTGTGCCGCGGGGGTGCCTCTACGGCTTGCTCGGTCCGAACGGAGCCGGCAAGACCACCGCCCTGCGCATTCTGTGCACCCTGCTGGCCCCCGACAGCGGCAGGGTGATCGTGGCGGGCCACGACGCGCTCAAGGAACCGCGCCAGGTGCGGGAACTGCTGGGCTACGTGGCCCAGGAGGTGGCGATTGACAAGATCCTCACCGGCCGGGAGCTGCTCCAGCTGCAGGGGGCGCTTTACCACCAGCCCGCCCGCCTGCTCGCTCCTCGCATCGAGGAACTGGTGGAGCGCATGGGCATGGGCGACTGGATCGACCGGCGCTGCGGCTCCTACTCCGGCGGGATGCGTCGACGCCTCGATCTGGCCTGCGGCCTGCTGCACAGCCCCGAGCTGCTCGTGCTCGACGAACCCACGGTGGGCCTTGACATCGAAAGCCGCGCTGCCATCTGGCAGGTGCTGCGTGAGCTGCGTCAGGCCGGCACCACCGTGCTGCTGAGCAGCCACTACCTGGAGGAAGTGGATGCGCTCGCCGATCGTCTCGCCATCATCGACGGCGGCCGCGTGATCGCCGAAGGCAGCCCCAGCTCGCTCAAGGAGGCCCTGGGCGGCGACCGGGTCACCCTGCGCGTGCGTGAATTCAGCGACGAGAACGAAGCCGGCCACGTCAGTGAGCTGCTTCAGGCCTGTCCCGGCGTGCGGCAGGTGGTGGTGAACCGGGCCCAGGGCCACTCGCTGAACCTGGTGGTGGAACACCAGGCCGTGATCGAGCAGTTGCGCCGCCAGCTGGAGGCCGCCGAACTGCCCGTCTTCTCGCTGGCCCAGAGCCAGGCCAGTCTTGATGATGTGTATCTGCAGGCCACCGGCCGCACCCTGATGGACGCAGAGCTGGCGGTCGCCGGCAGCAGGGATGCCAAAGCCGAGCGCAAACAGGCCATGCGCTGACCCGCCACCCCCTCGTCCCACCCTCCGACACCCTTCGGCCATGACCAGCGCCTCCACCCTCCCCACCCAGCCGCCCCTGCCGGCCCTACCGGCGGCCAACCGTTCCGCCCTGGCCGACGTGACGCAGGAAACCCTGGCGCTCACCCGCAGGCTGTTCCTCCAACTGGCCCGACGGCCCACCACGCTGGTGGCCGGCGTGCTGCAGCCGCTCATCTGGCTGGTGCTGTTTGGGGCCCTCTTCGCCAAGGCGCCGGAAGGTCTGCTGCCCGATGGCATGAGCTACGGACGCTTTCTCGGTGCGGGGGTGATCGTGTTCACGGCGTTCAGCGCCGCTCTCAATGCCGGCCTGCCGGTGATGTTCGATCGGGAATTCGGCTTCCTCAACCGGCTGCTGGTGGCACCGCTGCGCTCCCGTAGCTCGATCGTGCTGGCCTCGGTGCTCTACATCACCAGCCTGAGCCTGGTTCAGAGCCTGGCGATCATGGGCACCGCAGCCTTGCTCGGTTATGGCTGGCCCGGCACCGCCGGGCTGGCGCTGGTGCTGGTCACCCTGGTGCTGCTGGTGTTCGCCGTCACGGCCATGAGTCTGGGGCTGGCTTTCGCGCTGCCCGGCCACATCGAGCTGATCGCGGTGATCTTCGTGGCCAACCTGCCCCTGCTGTTCGCCAGCACGGCCCTGGCCCCGATTTCCTTCATGCCCACCTGGCTGGGCTGGCTTGCCGCCCTGAATCCCCTTACCTTCGCGATTGAACCCATTCGTGCGGCCTATGCCGGCCACCCCTCCCTCGGCGACGTGGTGCTGATCGCTCCTTACGGGGAGCTCAACGGTGCCACCTGTCTGGGCGTGCTGGCTCTGCTGGCCATCGGATTGTTCCTTCTGATCCGGCCGCTGCTGGATCGCAAACTCAGCTGAGCCCCGCTGTGACCCCGTCCCCTTCCCTGCCTGCGCCCGTGCTGCCCCGACCCCAGCAGAAACGGCTCTCCGAGCGCCTGGTCCTGAAGGGTGCCCTCGACCGCAGGGATGAGGGAGCAGTGGCCTGGCTGTCGCTGCGCTGGGTGCACCGCCATGGCGTCGAGGCTCTCTCGCCACTGATGCAGGAGCTCACTGCCGGCGATGCCTCACTGAAAGGTTGGTGGCACGACCACCTGCATGCCACGGCCGTTCCTGCTGCTGCTCCTGGCCCCGCCGTTGCTGTGATTGATGGAGGGTCTCCAGAGGGGGCCGTGGATCCTGCTGCTGGTGCCTTTGCTTCTGCGCCGGCTGCAGGGGCAGTGGCTTCCGAGGAGGCAGCTCCAGTGGTGGCCTCAGCGGTGGATTCGGCCTCCACAACCGATTCGACGTCTGCATCAGTAGCAACACCTAGCGTTGCATCGGTGCAGGTGGCGCCGGGATTTTCCTTTGCGGAGATCACCCTGGAGGCGGAGCCGCAGGAGGTTGAGGAACCTTCGACAGAGCTGGTGCTCAGCTTTGCGGATGTTGCTGGCCTTGAGCCCGCCATCCCCTGCGAGGGGAGTACAAGCACGGAGCCGGTTCCCAACCTTGACGTGAATGCGGGCGTGGAGGCTCAGATCAGCCCGGCAAGCAGCGATGGCGGTGATCCCGGGATCGCCGGCGAAGGTGCCGCTTCCGCAGAGCCAGCTGCTCAGCCCGGCGTGCCTGCGCAAGCATCGATTGAATTCCTGGGCCAACCACTCGCCTTTGATCCCTGGCTTGAAGCTCCCGCCGTTTCAATCCCCCTGGTTGAGAACCCAGCGGAGCAACCGGCCTCACGCACCAAACCACCTGCGGACGATCTGGCCTCCAACGCCGAGCCCTCCGCGATCGGAGCTGGTGCGGTGCTGGGCGCTGAGAGCCATCTCACGGACATCCCGCCCACCGAGAGCTCCATCAACGAAGGCCTGCTCAGCAATCAGCTTGCTGCCAGGGAGCTGGTGGGCCAAGACGGTTCCATCGAAGCCGTTGCTCCCGCAAACGAAACGCCTCCGAGCGTTTCCACCGCCGCGCCCGTGACCGATGACCCTGGCGCAGAGACACTCTCTGCCGCTGCTCCAGTCCCGGGGGATCAGGCCCTCGATGGCTTAGCCCAGTGGCCACGTCCTGTCCCGGAGTTCTCCTCTGATCCAGGGACGGCCGTTCCTCCCTTCATCCCGGCTCGGCCTGCGGCGGCAGGGGTGTTCAGCTTCGGAGCCGACTCTGTGGTGACGGCCCCACAACCCGTCGGGCCCCCTTCGGGCGAAGCCACTGCTGCCGTTCCAGCGGCTGACCCAGTGGCCGTTGCTCCCGCTGTTGACCTCCACGAGGTTGCTCCTGCTGCTGAACCTGAAGGTGCTGAGGCGCCTGTCGCGCTGGTGGCCTCGCTCCCCGCCGAATCCAGCCCCACACAGCCGGAAGCCCCCGAACCCGAGCAGGCTCCGATCTGGCAGCGCCCACTGGCCCGGGTGAAACACCTGGTCCGCGTCTGCGTGGAAGAAGTGGTGAGCACCTTCCAGACCATGGACAGCGACCGCAACACGGAGTCAGGCAGCGAGACAGTTTCCGCCAGCGACAACGCTTCAACCAGCACCACTTCTGCGGCCCGCGGCCCTGCTCAGTTCGGCGACACGTTCCAGCCCCGGGGCAGCGGCCAGGCCCGTGGCTCCGCTCCCGCCAGCACCTCGCCAACAGGACAACGTCCGCCGCTGGAACCGGACCGCCCTGCCGGCCCAGCCCGCCGCAGCGCCACGGAGATCGCCCCGGAGCTCACGCCCCAGGGCCGCACCCCGCCCCTGCGCGAGCGGGCTGCGGCTGCCATCGCCGGCCGGCCGGCCCCCGCTCCTTCCCATCCCGGTCTGGCCTCGCTGCGCTCCTGGCTGCCGGATGACTCCTCCTCAGAGGACACCCGCAGCAGCTGACGCGGCCGTCAGTCTGGGCTGCGGCCACCGGCCCCTTGCCCCATTTCAGCTCCCACCATGCCCCCTGCCTCTACGCCCCTCGGGGCCCCTTCTGCCATCACCGGCGTCACACCTGCGGAGCGGCTGGAGAGGGCGGCCGTGCAGGGTGGGTTGATCGTTTCGGTGCAGGCGCCTGAAGGCTCGCCGCTGCGGGATCCGCAGGTGATCGCCGCCATGGCGGAGGCCAGCCTGGCCAACGGGGCCATCGGCGTGCGCCTGGAAAGCCCCGAGCACATCGGTGCCGTGCGGCGCCGCTGCCCGCAGGCGCTGATCGTGGGGTTGTGGAAGCGCAGCTTCCCAGGCAGCCCGGTGTACATCACGCCCGGCTGGGAAGAACTCCTGGCCGTGTGGGCAGCAGGAGCCGATGTGGTGGCAATCGATGCCACCGAACGGCGACGGCCGGGCGGACAGCCACTGGCCGAGCTGATCGAGCGGGCCACGACGGAGCTTGGCGCACCGCTGATGGCCGATGTGGACAGCGTGGCCAACGGGGTGCAGGCCGCGGCCCTCGGCTGCCGCTGGGTGGGTACCACCCTGTACGGCTACACGGAGAGCACGGCAGGGCTGCGGCCGCCGGCCTGGGATCTGCTGGGGCCGCTGCGCTCTGCCCTGCCGGCCACCACCACGCTGATCTGTGAAGGCGGCATCGCCAGTGCGGAGCAGGCGCAACAGGCGCTGCAGCGGGGAGCCGACGCGGTGGTGGTGGGGACCGCCATCACCGGCGTGGATCTTCAGGTGGCCGCCTACGTGCAGCAGCTGAGCCGCTGAACGGCTGAGCTGCTGCTGAGCTCTCAGGGAGCAGGGCTCACATCATGCCGGGCATGCCCATGCCGCCCATGCCACCCATTCCTCCCATGCCGCCCATTCCCTCCATACCGCCACCACCGGCAGGGGCGGGAGGTTCGGGCTTGTCGGCGATGACCACTTCTGTGGTGATCAGCAGCGCAGCGATCGACACCGCATCCTGCAGGGCCAGTCGCACCACCTTGGCGGCATCGAGGATGCCGGCCGTCATCAGATCTTCGTAGGCACCGGTGAGCGCGTTGTAGCCCTTGCCCAGCCGCAGCACATCGGCCACCACCACATCGCCGTTGGCACCGGCGTTCGCGGCGATCTGACGCAGGGGAGCGGAGAGGGCACGGCAGAGGATCTCGGCGCCGGTGCGCTCGTCGCCCTGGAGCCCGGCGATCCAGCCTTCGAGTTCAGCAGCCAGCTCCATCAAGGTGCTGCCGCCGCCGGGCACGATCCCCTCCTCCACCGCCGCCCGGGTGGCATTGAGGGCATCTTCGATGCGCAGCTTGCGGTGGCGCAGCTCCGTTTCGGTGGGGGCCCCCACCTTGATCACCGCCACGCCACCGGCCAGCTTGGCGATGCGCTCGCTCAGCTTCTCGCGGTCGTAGTCGGAGTCGGTGGCGGACAGTTCACGGCGGATCGAGGCCACCCGCTCAGCCACGGCGTCGCGGTGATCTTCGGTGCCCACGATCGTGGTGGAGTCCTTGCTGATCGTGATCCGGCGCACGCGGCCCAGATCGGCGAGTGTCGCTTTGTCGAGCGACATGGAGCGGTCTTCGCTGATCAGCGTGGCGCCGGTGAGCACGGCGATGTCCTGCAGGGCGGCCTTGCGGCGATCGCCGAAGGAGGGGGCCCGCACCGCCGCCACCTGCAGCACACCGCGGGTCTTATTGACCACGAGGGTGGCCAGGGCTTCACCTTCCACCTCTTCCGCAAGGATCACCAGCGGGGCGCCGGCGCGCGAGACGGCCTCCAGCACCGGCACGAGATCGGTGATCGCACTGATTTTGCGGTCGGTGACCAGCAGCAGGGCGTTCTCGAATTCGCACACCTGGCGCTCACCATCGGTGACGAAATAGGGAGAGGAATAGCCGCGATCAAAGGCCATCCCTTCGGTGACCTCCAGTTCGGTGGCCAGCGAGCGCGATTCCTCGACTGTGATCACCCCATCAGTGGTGACCAGCTGCATGGCTTCGGCCACCATGCGGCCCACTTCCTCATCGCCACCGGAGCTCACCGTGGCCACCTGACGGATCGCTTCACCGGCCACCGGGATGGCGCGGGTCTGGATGCCCTCCACCACCCGGGCCAGGGCTTTTTCCATCCCGCGGCGCAGGCCGACGGGATTGGCACCGGCAGCCACGTTCATCAGGCCGTCATGAACGAGCGCCTGGGCGAGAACGGTGGCGGTGGTGGTGCCGTCTCCGGCCTGGTCCTTGGTCTTGCTGGCCACCTGCTGGATCAGCTTGGCGCCGATGTTCTCGAAAGGATCCTCGAGCTCGATCTCCTTGGCGATCGTCACGCCGTCATTGACGATGTCGGGGGCGCCGAACTTCTTCTCGAGCACCACATTGCGCCCCCGGGGGCCGATGGTGACCTTCACCGCATTGGCCAGGGCGTTCACACCCTTTTCAAGGGAGGTGCGGGAAGCATCCGAAAAGCTGATCAGTTTGGCCATGGGCGTGGAAAGAGGCGCGCCTGGGGCAAGCCCTGGAAGTGCGTTCAGATTCCCATAGCGCCCTGTGGCCAGCGGGATGGCTGCGGTGGGGAAAGCCGAATGCGTTTGCACATTCCCATGGCACGGGCAACGGCGGCTGACCCCCGATAGGGTCGGGGCATGGAGGACTCCCTCAGCACCAGCCTCGCTGACGCACTCAGCGACGTGACCTCGGACCCGACCATGGCAGGCACAAGCGCCATGGCCTTCCTGCTGATCGCCGGGCTAGGGCTGCTGATGGCCCTGGTGTACGTGCCGATCCGCCTGTTTCTCACCATCACCGCCCGCAGCCGCCGGCTGCGCCTGCTGCAGCGGATCCGCCGGCTGCGCGATGAGCTCGTGCAACCGATCGAGAGCTAAACCTCCCCGGCCCGCTCAGCCCATCACCATGCCGCCATCCACCTGCAGCACCTGGCCGGTGATGTAGGCAGCGGCGGGATCGGCGGCAAGGAAACGCACAGCCCCGGCCACCTCCTCCGGCTGGCCCATGCGTCCGAGCGGGATGGCGGCCAGGATCGGCTCCTGGTTGAGCTCGCTAGTCATGTCGGTGGCGATGAAGCCGGGGGCGACGGCGTTGACGGTGATGCCCCGGCTGGCGAACTCCGCTGCGGTGCTGCGGGTGAAGCCGATCACGCCGGCCTTGGCGGCGCTGTAGTTGGCCTGGCCGGGATTGCCCACCAGACCCACCACCGAGGTGATGTTGATGATGCGGCCGCTGCGGGCCTTGAGCATGGAGCGGCTCACGGCACGGGTGCACAGGAACACGCCGGTGAGGTTCAGATCGATCACGCTCTGCCAGTCGCTGGTCTTCATGCGCAGCAGCAGGCCATCGCGGGTGATGCCGGCGTTGTTGACCAGCACATCCAGCCGGCCGCTGCGTTCCAGCACGGCTTTCACCAGCGCGTCCACCTGCTCTTCCACCGACACATCGGCCGCCAGGGCATAGGCCCGGCCACCGGCGGCAGTGATCGCTTCCACCACGGCCTCGGCGGCCGTGGCCGAAGCGGCGTAGTTCACCACCACCTCGGCGCCGGCCGCAGCGAGCTCCAGGGCGATGGCACGGCCGATCCCACGGCTGGCACCGGTCACCAGGGCGACCTGATCGGCCAGGGGAGCGGCGGTGGACACGGGCATCGGAAGCTGGCGATGGCGGCGATCGTATGCGGCCGCCTCGCCAGGCCTACCGCTCCATGGCGTCCATGCTCACCAGTGCCGGCCCCAGCAGCTTCCCGAAGCGGGCCAGCTGCTCCTTGCTGCCCAGCACCACCAGCAGCTGCCCTGGCGCCAGGCGCAGATCACTGCCCGGGTTGGCGATCAGGCGGGGCTGATCCTCCCGGTAGGCCACGCCGCGGTAGTAGCTGATCACCGGCTCGGCAGGGGCCGGCTGACGGATCGCGAGCACCAGCACGCCGGTCTGGCGGCCCAGCTGCAGTTCCGCCAGGCTGCGGCCGTTGATGGAGACCATGCGCTGGGGATCGTCGGTGAGCTGGAACTCCTCCACCTCGCAATCGGAGCCGGCCAGCAGCTCCATGAAGCCCACCGCCAGCGGACGCAGGGCGGTGGCAGCCATCGTGCGCCCGCCCGCCACATAAGGACTCACCACCTGATCCGCTCCGGCCAGCCGCAGCTTGCGGGCCGCTTCCTCGCTGTCAGAGCGCGCGATCAGGCGGCAGCGGGGGGCGATGCCGCGGGCGCTGAGCACCACATACAGATTGGCGGCGTTGTTCGGCAGGGCGGCCACCAGGCTGCGGCAGTGATGAATGCCGGCCTCCACCAAGGTTTCGTCCAGGGTGGCATCGGCCTGGAGCACGGGCAGCCCCCGCTCCTCGGCGGCCTCCTTCTGGGCAGTGTCCATCTCCACCACCACCAGCGGCACGCCTTCGGAGACGAGCTGATCGGCGATCTCGCGGCCGATACGGCCGTAGCCGCAAAGGATCACATGGTTTTCCATCATGCTCAGCCAGTTCTTGAAACGTCGTTCGCGCAGCCGGCGGAAGTAGCCCGATTCGCTCAGCCCCAGCAGGCTCTGGATGGTCACCTGCACCACCACCAGCCCGCCCACGATCGCCAGGGTGGTGACGACGCGGCCCGCCGTGGAGAGAGGCTGCGTGGTTCCGTCGCTCCAGCCCATGGTGCTGAGCGTGACCACCACCATCCAGTAGCAATCACCCCAGTCCCAGCCTTCGGTGAGCCTGTAGCCGACGGCCGTGAGGTTGATCAGCAGCGACAGCGCCAGCACGGGGGTGCGCCAGGGCCGCCGGGAAGCGGTGGAAGGAGCCGAGCGGCGGCGGCGTCGAGGGGCAGGGATCATGACGCACCAGGAGGAGCCTGCCGGACCATGACCGCAGGATCAAGCCATCCCCAACGCCAACAGCACCTCGGCAACGCTCAGCTGATCCAGGGATCCAGGGATACCGACCCCTTTTACCCCCTGACGCGGCGGCAGGCTGTCGCTGCTGCGACCCAGCGCCACCAACGGCGTGGCCGTGAGCAGGGCCAGTTCGGTGATGACCGGGTCGCTGCTGAGCACCACATCCACGGCAGCCACCTGGGCCGCCAGCTCCTGCGGCGTGGCCCCAGCCGGGGGCGTCACCACGCGCAGGTTGGGGAGGCGGGAGCGGATCGCCTCCGGCAACGCCTGCCAGTGGGCAGCAGGCCAGTCGGCAGCGGCGGCCGCCGGCCTGGGCGCCAGCAGCAGCAGTGGACCATCCCCCGCCGGCAGGGCGGCGGCAGCGGCTTCCAGCGCCTTTGGCTTAAGCCGCAGACGGAAGACCTCAGCATCGAGCGGGATCTCCAGCGGGCGCAGCCAGCTCTCGTACTGCTGGTTGGGCCAGCCGCCGGTGGGCGACTGGCTGCCGTTGACGGATCCGGCCGTGCCTGGGGCAGGCACCCGCACGGTCGCGGAGAAGCCGCCGGCGGCGATGCGGGTGGGGATGTGAGTGAGGGAAAGCAGCAGATCGATCGGCCAGCCGGAGGCGAGGTTGAGGCAGAGCTGGAAATCGGGCTCGCGCACGGCGCCGAGCAGGTTGGCCCAGTCCGCCAGGCTGACGCCGGTGTCAAAGCTGTAAGGGAGCACCTTCTCCACGGCCGGCAGCAGCTTCCAGATGGACACCTGGGCCGGGGGGCAGGCCACCTGAACGGTGGCCCCCAGCTGGCTGGCGGTGGCGGCCACCGCCGGCATGGCCTGAAGTTGGGTGGCGCCGCTGCCCGGGATCAAAAACAGAACTCGCATCAGGCGGCAGCGATCGGGTTTCGGGCGGGCTGATTGTATGAATCTGATCCGATTTCGATGTGTTCGGGAGCCGCTTGTGCATTTGCTGATCGCCGCGGCCGGCAGCGGCAGGCGTATGGGGTCGCAGCGCAACAAGTTGCTGCTCCCCGTGGCCGGGCGCGCCGTGCTCGCCTGGACCCTGGACGCGGTGCTGGCCTGTGAGGCGATCCAGTGGATCGGGGTGGTGGGCCAACCCGTGGATCAGGCGGATGTGGAGGCGATGATCGCGGCGGCGCAGCCCGATCGCCCCGTGCGCTGGATCGAAGGGGGCGACACACGCCAGGAATCGGTGAGCCGCGGGCTGGCGGCCCTGCCCGCCGCTGCAGGCGCCGTGCTCATCCACGACGGAGCCCGCTGCCTGGTGGAACCGGAGCTGATCCGCCGCTGTGCCGCGCGCGTGCACGCCGGCGAGGCCGTGATCGCCGCCACCCCCGTCACCGACACGATCAAGCGGGTGGACGGGCAGCAGGTCATTCTCTCCACCTCCGACCGCAGCGAGCTATGGGCAGCCCAGACCCCCCAGGGCTTTCCTCTTGAGCGGCTGCGCCAGGCCCATGCCCAGGCGGAGCAGGCGGGCTGGAGCGTCACCGATGACGCGGCCCTGTTCGAGCGGCTGGGCTGGCCGGTGGGCGTGATCGAGGCCCCCCCCTCGAACATCAAGCTCACCACCCCCTTCGATCTCACCATTGCTGCGGCGGTGCTTGCCACTAGGGCAGCAGGCTGAGCGCGCCGTCACCCAGCCGCGCGCGTACGCCCAGCGGCAGGGCCCCATTGCCGGGCGCATGCCCCAGCGGCAGGCCCGCCAGCACGGGAATGCCGAGGTCGGCGGTGCGTTCCCGCAACACCTGCTCGAGGCTGAAGCGCTGGGACGCAGCCTGGAGCCTCTGAAGGTCAGGGCCCATGGCTTGCGGTTCCATGTCTTGCAGTGCCTGAGCCTGCGCCACCCCCGCCGCCGGCGTCTCGCTCTCGGGGTCTTCACATGCCTCGAAACTGCCGAAACCGATGCCCGCCAATCGCTGCAGGGCGCCGCACAGGCGCCAGTGGGTGAGCATGCGCTCGATCCGGTAAGGCGCTTCGCCCACGTCCTCGAGCACGAGGATGGCGCCGTCGAGGTCCGGCAGGTGGGGCGTGCCGAGCAGGTGGGTGGCCACCGTGAGGTTGCCCACCAGCAACGGACCCTGCGCCACCCCCGCACACCAGGTGTCCCCGGTCAGGGGGGGCACGGGCTCGCCGAACAACAGCGCCCGCAGGCGCTCGCGGCTCCAATCGGGTTCAGCCGCCAGGGTGGTGACCAGCGGCCCATGCACCCCGCCCGCCTGGCCACGGGCCTGGCGGGCCCAGAGCAGGGAGGTCACATCAGAAAAACCCAGCAGCCAGCCGTCGGCCTCCGGCAGGGGCTGCTCCAGCAGGCGGGCGGCGCCCCAGCCGCCCCGCACGCAGGCCAGCAGCGGCGCCGGCTGCAGATCGGCGCGGCGCTGCTGGTCGTGGCCGGCCAGATAGCCCCAGCGACGGGCGGGATCGAAGGGCATCTCCACCGTGAGGCCCCAGCTCTGCAGCACCGCCACCCCCTGCTGGAGGCGGCCCAGCTCAGCCAGGGCGGAGCTGGCCGCCACCAGCCGCACGTGATCACCGCGCCGCAGGGCTGGCAGCGGGCCGGCGGCGCTCACGGCAGCCTCCCGACCACCAAGGCCAACCAGAACACCCCGCCCAGCAGCACCTGGCGGCTGAAGTGCTGCGCGAAGCGGGAGCGCGGCGGCGTGCCCCGCAGGCGCCAGGCTTCGCTCTGCATGCCCAGCGAGGCGGCAGCCCACAGCAGCCAGAAGGGCCAGCTCACTGTCTGCAGCGCGGCAGCGGCGGCCAGCAGCAGCGACGTGAGCCCATAGCAGAGGGCCACGGCGCCGGGGGCGGCCGCACCCAGGGTGAGCGCACTGCTGCGGATGCCGAGCGCCGCGTCATCGCTGCGGTCCGACATGGCGTAGACGGTGTCGAAGCCGAAGGTCCACAGCAGGGTGGCCAGCCAGACCAGCAGCAGCGGCCAGCCGCCGGCCAGGTTGCCGCTGGCGGCGGCCCAGGGGATCAGCACCGCGAAGCCCCAGCACAGGGCGAGCACCAGCTGGGGGAAGGGGAACCAGCGCTTGGCGGAGGGATAAAGCAGGACCGGCGGCAGGGCTAGCAGCGCCAGCTGCAGCGACAGTTGCCGCCCGGGCAGTGGCAGCAACAGCACCACCGCCAGGGCCAGCAGCAGGCACAGCAGCAGCAGCAGCACGGCACTGGCCACCCGCACCCGGCCGCTGGCCAGGGGCCGGGTGCGGGTGCGCTCCACCAGCGGATCGATGCGGCGGTCCCAGAGGTCGTTGGCAACGCAGCCCGCGCCGCTCACCGCCAGGCCTCCCACCACGATCAAGGCCACCAGCGAGGGGAGAGGCGGACCCTGCGGCAGCAGCCAGAGGGCCCAGCCGGCCGGAATGAGCAGGATCAGTCGACCGCTGGGCTTGTGCCAGCGCAGCAACTCGATCCACCCCCGCAGGGCTCCGAGGATGTGCATGGAGGGAGCGTAGAACCGGGGTTCACCGGCCCTGCAATGGCAAAGTGACGCCGACTGCGCCGGTTCCGACGGCTGATGGCCCGTTCCGATCCTTCTCCCGCAGCGGCGACGCTGAGCGCCTCAGCGACTGACTCGGCTCAGACAGAGGCGCCGGCTCAGCCGGCCGATCTGGAGGCCCTGCCGCAGGCCGCCGAGCAGCGCCCGGAAGGGTCTGGTCTGCGCCACGTGGCGGCCATCGACATCGGCACCAATTCCATCCACCTGCTGATCGCCGCCGTCGATCCGGTGTTGCGCACCTTCCGCGTGGTGCAGGCGGAAAAATCCACCACCCGCCTGGGCGAGCGCGATCCGGAAACGGGCGACCTCAGCACGGCGGCGATCGAGCGCGCCTTCCTGGCCCTGCGTCACTGCCGCGAGCTCGCCACCAGCCACGGGGTGGAGCAGATCCTCACTGCCGCCACGAGTGCCGTGCGAGAGGCCCCCAACGGCCGCCAGTTCGTGCAGGCGGTGCAGGAGCAGCTCGGCCTTGATGTGGAGCTGGTGAGCGGCCCTGAGGAAGCCCGGCTGATCTACCTGGGCGTGCTCTCGGGCATGGCCTTCGGCGATGACCCCCACCTCATCCTCGACATCGGCGGGGGATCGACGGAGCTGATCCTGGCCGACGGCCGTGATGCCAGGGAGCTCACCAGCACGCGGCTGGGTGCGGTGCGGCTGCAGCGGGATTTCATCACCCAGGATCCGGTGACGCCGGAACGGCTCAGTTTTCTGCGGGCCTTCATCCAGGGCTCACTGGAGCCGGCGGTGGACCGGGTGAAGCGGCGGCTACGGCGGGGGGAGCGACCGGTGATGGTGGCCACGAGCGGCACGGCCCTGGCCCTGGCCGCGCTCTGTGCCGCCAGCGAGGAGCGCCCGCCGACGCGGCTGCAGGGCTACCGGGTGAGCCGGGAGCGCATCGACGCCCAGGTGAACCAGCTGGCCACGCTGACCCTGGAGCAACGCAAGGCGCTGCCACCGATCAATGAACGCCGGGCCGAGATCATCGTGCCGGGGGCCCTGGTGCTGCAGCAGGCGATGGCGATGCTGCAGGTGCGGGAACTGGTGATCAGTGAGCGGGCCCTGCGCGAGGGCCTGATCGTCGACTGGATGCTGCGCCACGACCTGATCGTGGACCGCTTCGCCTACCAGAGCGGCATCCGGCAGCGCACCGTGCTCGATCTGGCCCGGCGTTACCGGGTCGACCAGCGCCGCGCCGAACACGTGGCCAAGCAGGCCCTGCTGCTCTACGACAAGACCCGCGGCGTGCTGCACGACGACGCCGGCAACGGGCGGGCACTGCTCTGGGCCGCCGCCCTGCTGCACAGCTGCGGCCAGCACATCAACATCAGCGCTTATCACAAGCACAGCTGGTATCTGATCCGGCACTGCGACCTGCTGGGCTATTCCGAAAGCGAGCAGTTGATGGTGGCGGCGATCGCCCGCTACCACCGCAAGAGCCTGCCGAAGAAGCGCCACGAGGCCTGGCTGCAGATCCCCGGCCGTGACCAGCGGCGCACGGTGAATGCGATGGCGCTGCTGCTGCGGCTGGCCACTTCGCTCGATCGGCGGCCCGTGCCGGCCGTGGACGACCTGCGCATCCGCTGCCGTGGCGGCGAGCTGCGCATCGGCCTGATCTCCGCCGATCCGACCCAGGATCTCAGCCTGGAGCGCTGGAGCCTGGCGGCCTGCCGGGAGCCGCTGGCGGAAGCCGCCGGCCTGCGGCTTGTGGTGGAATCCTGAGCTTGGTGGCGCTTGGTAGCGGAGCTCACACCACAGGCCCCAGCCGTTCGCCATGACAGATGGAGGCCTGCCTGAGCGGCCGCAATGGCGTTGGCTTCGATCACCGCCATGACTCCGCTGAAGGCCATGGCGCAGCTCCCAGCACAGGACGTGATGAACGCAATGCAACCAATGGATTCACCCACCGCCTTCGTGGCCGTGGCGCTGGCGGCCGTGTCCTGGGATGGGGTGCTCACCAAGGCAGGCACGCGTGCTCTGCGCCATGCGCTCGATTACCGCGAACCCTTCCGCCATATGTCGGACGCTGAAATGATCCAGCTGTTCGACCGCCTGCTGGCCCAGCTGCGCCTGGAAGGCTCCCGCCAGCTCATGGAGCATGCCTCCGCCGTGCTGGATCCGCGGCAGCGACTCACGGCCTTCACCGTGGCTGCCGAGATCATGCGCTCCGACGGCGAGTTGGTGGCCGAGGAACAGCGGATCCTCGAGGATCTGGCCAGCCACCTCACCATCCCCGCCGCCCAACACGACCAGATCCTCCAGGTGATGGATCTGTTGCACGCCAGCCTGGTGGGAAATCCAGTGCTGGCTTGACTGAGCTGGCCTCTCCCGGACCGAAACAATTGAAAGTTTCCGGAGAATTGAGTAAGGAAATAGTGGAGAAGTTATGGGCGATACTGGACTCGAACCAGTGACCCCTTCCGTGTGAAGGAAGTGCGCTACCGCTGTGCTAATCGCCCGCACCCCTGGATCTTAAAACACGGGCGGCGCCACCCAGCCTGTCCTTCCCCCGCTTCCTTTGCTGCTTCCCTGGCCCGCCTTGGCCCTGCTCACGGCCTGCTGCGAAAGCGGCCGCGATCTGGCCGTCCGCCGCCTGCTGCAGCGCAGCGGCTGGACGGCGGCGCGGGTGATGGGCCTCAGCTGCCTGATCAGTGCCGCCCTGACCCTGCCATGGCTGCTGCTGGCCCCAGGCGGCTGGCCCAGCGACGGCACCCGTCTGCTGCTGGCCCTGGCTGCCGGGGGGCTGGTGAACGCCCTGGCCTTCTGGGCCTACGGGCGCGCCCTCGCCCGCGGCGACCTCAGCCTGGTGCTGCCCCTGATCAACCTCTCGCCCCTGGTGCTGCTGTTCAGCGGCTGGTGGCTGCTGGGGGAGCGGCCAGCACCGGCAGCCCTGGCGGGTGTGGCGCTGCTGGTGCTGGGAGCCCTGCTGCTGGGCCGCGGCACGGGTGGTGGTCTGCCCCTGCTGAGCAGTCCGGGGGCACGCTCGATGCTGGTGGTGGCCGTGCTGTGGGGCCTCGGCGCCGCCTTCGACAAGGTGGGGGTGAACGCTGGCGGCTCGCTCACCTGGGTGGTGCTGTTCAACCTGGTGGTCGCTGTACCGCTGCTGGCCCCCGAGCTCACCGGATCAGGAGGGAGCACCACACGGCTGGCTGCGGCAGCGACCTCTGAGGGGCTGCTGTTGTTGGTGTTGCTCTGCGGTCTCACCGGGGCGGTGGGCATGGTCTGCCAGATGGAGGCGCTGCGCCAGACCGCCGTGGTGCATGTGATCGCCATCAAGCGCCTGAGCACGCTGATGAGCGCCACGGTGGGCGTCACGCTGCTGGACGAGCCGCGGGGCGGGCTGCGGCTGCCCGCCGCCGCATTGATGCTCGCCGGCGCCATTGCGGTGCTCAATGCAGCCCGTTGAAGCGCTCCGCCAATGGCCACGCCCGCCTGCACAGGATCGGCGAACATGGCCTGCGCACCCTCTGTTTCGCCGCTACCGCGTGTCTTCTGTCTCTCCGATCCGTGCGTCCGCCCCGGCCTCAACCTCCCCCCAGCCTGCGGGGCAGGGAACCGAGGCCGCCAAGGCTTCGACGCCGCGGGAGGTGGACGTGCTGGTGGTGGGTGGCGGGGTCTGTGGCACGGCCTTGCTCTTCGAGCTCGCCCGCTACACCGACCTGCCCCGGCTGGCGCTGATCGAGCGCTATGAGCAGCTGGCCCAGGTGAACTCCAAGGCCACCAGCAACAGCCAGACGATCCACTGCGGCGACATCGAGACCAATTACACCCTGGAGAAGGCGCTGCGGGTGAAGCGCACGGCTGAGATGGTCGTGCGCTTCGGCGACCTGCTGGAGGGCGAGGAGCGTGAGCGTTGCCTGTTCCGCACCCCGAAAATGGTGCTGGGGGTGGGCGAGCGGGAATGCGCCAGCCTGCGCCAGCGCTTTGAACTGTTTTCGCCTCACTTTCCGGCGATGCAGCTGCTGGAGAAAGAGGACATCGCCGCCTGGGAGCCAGCGGTGGCGCTGGTGAATGGCGTGCCACGCAGCGAGGAACTGGTGGCGATCGGCATCCGCGAGGCCGCCACCGCCGTCGACTACGAAGCGCTCTCGGCCGCGTTCGTGCGCCAGGCCCACGCCGCTGTGGAGGGGAGCGCGCGCTGCATCGACCTGGCCCTCGGCACCAGCGTGGAGACGATCACCCCCGAGGGCGAGACGTTTCTGGTGGAGACGCAGAGCAAGGCGGCGGGCCGCCAGCTCTGGCGGGCGCGGCATGTGGTGGTGAATGCCGGCGCCCACAGCCTGCTGATGGCCCAGCGCATGGGCCACGGACTGCGCTACTCCTGCCTGCCGGTGGCCGGCAGCTTCTACTTCACCCCCGAGTTGTTGAACGGCAAGGTCTACACGGTGCAGAACGACAAGCTGCCCTTCGCCGCCCTGCACGGGGACCCCGATGTGGGAGCTCCCGGCCAGACGCGCTTCGGCCCCACCGCGCTGCTGCTGCCCCTGCTCGAGCGCTACCGGCTCGGCTCGTTCTTCGAATTCCTTGAGGTGCTCAGGCTCGATCTGGCCGTGCTGGCGGTGTTGTGGCAACTGCTCGGCAACAGCGACATCCGTGCCTACATCGTGCGCAACCTGCTGTTCGAGGTGCCCTGGCTGCGGCGACGGCTGTTTCTGCGCGATGTGCGCAAGATCGTTCCCGGCATGGCGCTCAACGACCTGAGCTTCGCCGAAGGCTATGGAGGGGTGCGCCCCCAGCTGATCGACAAGCAGGCCCGCAAGCTGATGCTCGGGGAGGTGAGGATCGAAGCCAGGCCCGGGCTGGTGTTCAACGTGACGCCATCGCCGGGAGGCACCTGCTGCCTGGGGGTGGCAGCACTGGATCTCGAGGCGATCGTGGCGCGCAGCGGCTGCCGCTTCGCCCGCGACCGCTTTGAGGCCGAGCTCTACGGCAAGGACGCGGGGGAGGATTCAGCCAGCTGCCCGCAGTCGCTGGCGGCCTGATCGACAGGCAGTCCCTTCCCACCGGGGCGAAACAGATGGGTGTGGGAGGAGGAGTACAAACGCGAGCGGGCCTGCTGGGGGGCGTCGAGAGCAGGGCTTACTACGTAGAGGGTGGTGCGGATCAGCTGGCGTTGGCGGCTCGTTTCTGCCATCTCGCTCAGGGGCACCACAGTGATCCACTGGTCGGGCCAGCTGACGCGGTAGCCGATCGCCACCGGGGTGTCGGCGGCGTAGTGCGCCAGCAGCACCTCCTGCACCTCTTCCACATGGCGTGCGCTGAGATACAGGCAGAGGGAGGCCCCCAGGGCCGCCAGGCGTTCCAGGGATTCCTTCTCCGGCACGCCGGTGCGTCCGGAAGCCCGGCTGAGCACGATCGTCTGCACCAGGCCAGGGATGGTGAGCTCAGCCTGCAGCGCTGCCGCCGTGGCCTGATAGGCGCTGAGACCCGGGACCACCTCCACCACCAGGCCCGCCTCGGTGAGCCTGCTGACCTGCTCCGCCAGTGCCCCGTAGAGGCAGGGGTCGCCATCGTGGAGTCGCACCACCCGCTTGCCGGCGCGGGCCCGCTCGATCAGCACCTCCAGCACCTGCTCGAGGGTGAGGGTGCTGGTGCGGATCCGTTCAGCGCTCGCCGGGGCCAGGGCTGCGATCTGGGGCGACACCAGGGAATCGGTCCAGACGAGCACCTCGGCCGCTTCGATGGCACGGGCTGCCCGCAGCGTGAGCAGATCAGGGGCGCCGGGCCCTGCTCCCACGATCGTGACCGCCGCCGGTTCCGACGGGGTGGCTTCCGGCTGGCTGGGGAAAGTGGTCAAGGGTTGGTGCCCTGGAAAGGTTCGCTGGGGCCAGACTCGCTCTGAAGGCGACGGGCTCCGCGGTAGAAGCAGATCAGGCCGATCGATCCGGCCGCGATCAGCAGCAGGCTCATCAGCTGCGCCATGCGCAGACCGCCTTCGCAGAAGGGCGGGGTGGAGAACAGGCAGAGCGGATCGATGCGCAGTCCTTCGATCCAGAAGCGGCCCAGGCTGTAGCTGATCAGGTAAATGCAGCTGAGCGCCCCGGCAGGCAACGCGATGCGGCCCCGCGAACCAAGCTGGAACAAGGTGAGCAGCAACGCCACCACCGCCAGGTTCCAGAGCGATTCGTAGAGAAAGGTGGGGTGGAAGAACTGCTCGTCGATGAAGGTGGCCGGCCTGTTCACCGCTGGAATGAACAGCCGCCAGGGGAGATCCGTGGGCAGGCCGAAAGCTTCGGAGTTGAAGAAGTTGCCCCAGCGGCCGATCGCCTGGCCCAGGGCCACCGAGGGAACGAGCACATCGAGCAGATTCCAGAAGGCGAGCTTGCGCCAGCGGCAGTAGACCACCACCGCCAGTGAGCCGCCGATCAGGGCGCCATGGATGGCAATGCCCCCCTGCCAGATAGCCAGGGCATCCAGCCAGTTGAGCTGATACTGGCGCCACTCCAACACCACGTAGTAGAGGCGGGCACCGAGCACAGCAGCCAGGACCAGAATCGGCAGAAGGTCGGCAATCATGGCCGGCTCGATGCCACGCCGCCGGCCCAGCCTGGTGGAGAGCATCAGGCCGAGCAGCACCGCCACGGCAATCAGCAGGCCATACCAGCGCAGGGAGAAAGGCCCCAGCTGGAACAGCAGGGGCCCCGGTGAAGTGAACATCGCCGTCGGCAGGGCTGGGGGAAGAAGCGCCAAGGGAAACGGCTCAGCAGATGGGGGTCAGCCTCAGACGCCTTCGGCAGCCTGCACTTTCTCCACCTGCTTCTTCTTCAGCACCAGCATGATCTGGGCGAGAGCAACGGCGGCGAAGAAAGCGAGCATGCCGTAGATGCGCACAGGGTTCTGCAGCACGATCTCGGAATCCAGCTGACCGAAGCCGCCCACATTGGGATCTTCCGAAAGGGGTCCGTTGAGCACCACGTCATCGCCCACAGCCACAGCAAGGGCAGGGCCAGCCGGAATGGTTTCATTCACGGTGGTGCCGTCGGCGGTGCGGATCTCCACGACGCTGGCGCCGTTCTCACCGGCGGTGATGGCACTCACGGTGCCGGCGGCAGGAGCGGTGAAAACGCCGTTGTTGCTCTTCTCACCGGTGGGGTACACCTGGCCGCGGCCGCGGTTGCCACCCACGTGCACCGAATACTTGCCGAAGTGGATGGCGCTGTCGGTGGCGGGATCGGGGGAGAGGATCGGGAAGACGATCTCCTGGTGCTGATCACCCGGCAGGGGGCCCACCAGCAGGATGTTGGGCTTGTCGTCGCTGTACTGGGTCACGTAGACCCCGGCGGTTTCCTCTTTCAGCTCGTCGCTGAGACGATCAGCGGGAGCAAGGGTGAAGCCATCGGGGAGCATGAGCACCGCACCCACGTTGAGGCCCGTGCGGCTGCCATCGGCGGCCACCTGCTGAACGCTGGTGTCGTAGGGGATCTTCACCACCGCCTTGAACACGGTGTCAGGCATCACGGCCTGGGGCACTTCCACCTGGGTGGGCAGCTTGGCGAGGTGGCAGTTGGCACAGACGAGCTTGCCGGTGGCTTCGCGGGGGCTCTCGTAGTTCTGCTGGGCCCAGAAGGGGTAGGCCCAGGAGGCAGAAGGCGCCAGGAAGAGGGCGGCCGAAGCCAGGACGGTGGAGAGCAGCAGGGAAAGGGTGCGGCGCATGGGGTGGGCGGACGGGCGACGGGAGGAGATGGACGGTCGGACGATCAGGCCCACCAGGGCTTTTCACCGGTGCGGAAATCGGTGTCGGTCCATGTGCTCAGGAAAACGTTGTCGCTTTCGACGGAGACGTTGGCCAGGGCAAGCGACAACGGAGCAGGACCACGCACCACCTTGCCGGTGGGGTCGTACTGGCTCCCGTGGCAGGGGCAGATGAATTTGTTGGCACCGCTGTTCCAGGGCACCACGCAACCCAGGTGGGTGCAGATGGCGTTGATGCCGTAGCTGCCGATGGCGTCGGGACCTTCCACCAGCAGGTAGGTGGGGTCACCTTTCAGGCCCTGCACGAGGCTGCGGTCTCCCTCCTTGTGGGTGCTGAGCCAGCCCGAGGCGGTGACGTTGTTGCCCAGTTCATCCTTGGCGGTGGTGCCACCGCCACCGCCGGCGGGCCGGGGGGGAATGAAGTAGCGGGCGACGGGGTAGAGAGCACCCAGTGCGACACCAGTGACGGAGCCGAAAGTCAGCAGATTCATGAACTGACGACGGCCCATTCCGGGCACATCGCTCACTGGGATCTGGGTCATACGGAACGTTCCTGGGTGCCGAAGCAACGAGGCGCCCATTATGGACGTTGCCCTGGCCGTCACGTTTTGCCAGGACGCAGCTTGCGCCTGCGGCGCAACATGCTGTTGTGGAGTGTCCTCACCCTCGCCGCCGTGTCCCTGCCTGATCCGGCTGCTGAGCCCGGCTCCAGCGGCCGCTTCGCCCCCCTCCGGCTCGATGAAGTGCTGCAGGTGCTGCGTGAGCGCTGGCACGCGTCCTACGACCTCCAGCTGGTACAGCGGCGCGGCCGCCTCTACCTGCAGGTGATGTGGGCCTACCTGGAGCAGCAGTCCTTTCCGCTCGATGCCGAGGGCTATGAGGCCAAGCTGCAGGAGCTGATCGAGCTGCTCAACGGCCTCGGGGTGGCCGATCAGGTGCGCCAGTGGCTCACCACCACCCGCGACAAACCCCGACTGGGACGGGCGATGAGCCTCACCCTGGAGCCGGCCGAGGGCGGGCGCAGCAGTGAATTCCTGCTCTGAACCTGGCCTCAGGCGCCGCTGGCCGCAGGCCGGAGCCGCTCGGTGAGGGCCACCAGGGCCACACCCACCAGGAACAGGGCCGTGATCGAGCCGGTGAGCAGCAGCATCGTGACGGGGTCGGTGGAAGGAGTGAGCACGGCGCCGGCCAGGGCCGCCACCAGCACCACCCAGCGCCAGGCTTTCAACATGGCGTCGGAGCGGATCAGGCCGAAGGCACCCAGCAGCAGTTGCAGCACCGGCAGCTGAAAGGCCAGGCCAGTGGCCACCATCAGCAGCAGCACGAAATCGAGGTAGCGCTCGATCGACCAGATCGGCTCGACCACATCCGCGCCGTAGCTGACCAGGAACCGCAGCGCCGCCGGCACCAGCGCCCACCAGGCGAAGGCAAGCCCTGCGGCGAACAGCACCGCCGACCCCGCCACGGCCGGCGCCACCAGTCGCCGCTCCCGGCGCGTGAGACCCGGCAAGACGAAGGCCAGCGCCTCGTAGAGCACGTAGGGCAGCGCCAGCGTGAGGCCGGCATAGCCGGCCACCTTGATCGACACAAACAGGAATTCACCCGGGGCGAGCTGGAGGAAGCGCATGCCCACGGCGGGCAGTTCCAGCAGCCGAACGAGCGGTTTCACCAGCAGCAGACAGCCGCCGGCCGCCACGACCACCGCCAGCAGGCTGCGCAGTACCCGCCGCCGCAACTCCTCGAGGTGGTCCACAAGGCTCATCTCCACCTCGGCGGGAAACTCATCCGCCGGTGGCACCCGGATCGGTGGGGGAGGTGCGGGGAGGGGGGAGTCGCTCATGGCGCAGGCGCTGGAGCTGAGCCTAAGGAGCGACTGCACAGGGTGGCGCCGCGGCCGGGATCGCCCCAGAGCACCTCACCACCCCGGTGGCGCACGGTGCCGGGTCCGGCTCCGGCAATGCGCTGCAGCTGGTCGCTGGGCACCATCACCACGGGCACACGGGCATTGCCGCGGGCACGGCTGAAGCGGGCGGCCAGATCGGCCGCCGCCTGCAGGTCGGCGTCGGTGGCGGGAGCTTCCGAGCTCTTGAGCATCACGTGGCTGCCCGGGCACTCCTGGGCATGGAACCAGAGATCACCGCGCCGCGCCTGCCGCAGGCTGATCCATTCGTTCTGGCGATGGTTGCGGCCCACCTGCACGCGCAGCCCTCCGGCAGTGAGGAACTCCAGCGGTTGGCATGGAAGGGGCTGCCGCCGGGCGCGCGCCTTGCTTCGTCCCTTGTCCCGCTCGCGGCCGCCGACGCTGAGCAGTTCCTCCACGTCGTCTTCGAGGGCGGCGAGATCCTCCAGCGCCCCGCGCAGGGCATGGGGGGTGGTCTCCTCGGGCCGGTGCAGCTCCAGAAAGGCCAGGCTGGCCTCAATGCGCTCCAGCTGCTGGTCGTGACGCTCCAGCAGGGTGGTGATCACGGCGGAGGAGCGCTGCAGGCGGCGCGCCTTCTTATAGAGAGCCTGTGCCTCAGCCACCTGCTCGCGGCTGGGGTCGGCCAGACAGAGCAGGGCATCCGCCTGCCGCCGCAACTGGTCGCAGCCGGCGGCCTGCTCCAGCAACGCCTGCTGCTCGGCTCGCTGGGCACTCTGGCGATCCCGGGCCGTGAACAGGCGCCGCTGCAGCTGATCGTGGCGCAGCTGGAAGGCCTGGGCTGTGAGCTGCCGGTCGTAGAGCTGCGCCAGCGGGCGCCCCACCGGGCCGGCCAGCTCGGCGCCCCAGCAGCGGTAGGCGGTGGCTCCACCGGTGACGAAGCCAAAGCGGTCCGCCGCCAGGTCGCCCAGCCATTGCTGCCAGGCCACCCAGAGGGCACTCCACTGCAGCTCGCTGAGCTGCTCCACCGGCAGCTTCAGCAGCGCCGTGGATGTGTCGGGATGATCGCCGGCCAACTGCAGGGCCAGGGCAGGACTGATCCCCTGGTAGCTCTGCAGCAGCGCCTTGCCCAGCGGCAGCGGCAGGAGCTGCAGGCGCCGACGCCAGTGCCACAGAGCTTCGCCGGCATCGGGGGGATCGGCCTGCAGGGGCGGCGGCGGGCTGTAGGTGTCGCCGCTGGCAATCGGCCTCAGCCGGGATTCGTTCGGCTTCACCTGGCGGCCCAGGGCCACCACCCGACGCTGGCCATCCAGGAGAAAGAGGTTGCTGTGGCGGCCCATCAGCTCCACCACCAGCGTGCGGCAGATCGCCTCACCGGGGCGGGGGGCAAAGCCGAGCTCCACCACCCGTTCCCAGCCGTGCTGATCGATCGCCACCAGCGCCAGGCCGCCCAGGCCGTGCTGCAGTTGCTGGGCCAGAGTGCTGCCCTCACCGCGCCGGGCGGGAGGGTCGATCGGCAGCAGGCGCGGCGCATCCGCCCACCAGCTCAGCTCCAGCCAGTGACGACCATCAAGCGCGCGAAAGCCGAGTTGGAGGTTGTGGGCGCTGGGCTGCTGGGCCTTCTCGAAGCGGCTGGGCAACAGCTGCGGCCGCAGCTCGGCAAGCACCGCCCGCAAGGTGGTGACGTCCATGGGTTGGAGCGTCCGGGAGGTCAAGGGAACCGCGTGGACAGGGAAGCCCCTTACTCTGCTGGCTCACGTGCGAGGGCCTGATGGCGGAGGCAGCGGCAGTGGCAATGGCAGCAACAAAGGCAGCAGCGGCGGGTCCGGGACAACTCACGGTGATCACCGGCCCCAGCGGCGTGGGCAAGGGCACGCTCGTGGCCGCGCTGCGCCGGCGCCATCCGCAGATCTGGCTGTCTGTGTCCGCCACCACGCGCGCGCCCCGCAGCGGCGAACAGGACGGGGAGCACTACTTCTTCATGAGCCGGGAGCAGTTCGAGCAGCAGGTGGCTGCCGAAGGGCTGCTGGAGTGGGCGGAATTCGCCGGCAACCTTTACGGCACGCCACGGGCGCCCGTCAGCGAGCATCTGGCCCAGGGGCAACCGGTGCTGCTGGAAATCGAACTGGAGGGGGCCCGCCAGGTGCGGCGCAGCTTCCCGCAGGGATTCCAGGTGTTCATCGAACCTCCGTCGCTGGAGGAACTGGAGCGGCGCATCCGCGGCCGCGGCACCGACGACGACAGCGCGATCGAACGGCGCCTGCGCCGGGCCCGGGAGGAACTGGCCGCCGCCGCTGAGTTCGACGCCGTGGTGATGAACGGCGACCTGGAGACCGCCATCGGCGAGCTGGAAGCCCTGCTGCAACTGGCCGGCAGCTGAAGCTCCAGCGCCAGCCACAACGTGCAAGTCACAAAAAAGCGGCCTTTACGGCCGCTTTTGACGTTCAGAGCCTCCGGCTGGAAGCCAGCGGATCAAAGGGGATGGAAGAGAAGATCCGGGAAGAAGCGATTGAATTCGATCATGATTCCGGCGGTGACGGTGAACCAGATCGCAGCGAAAACAGGGGCTGTGGTGAGGAATTTCTTCATGGGCGTGCTCCGGATGGAGAACAGAGGGGTGGGGCGACTGAACCGAGATTCAGCGCGGTGAAACGGTGACCTTGGAATCGGATTCCAGCAGCTTGCCGCTGGTGAATTCGCTGAAGGCCGCCAGAGGCCAGGTGGCTGCAGCGATGGTGCTCTTCAGGGCAAGGGGCACATCGATCTGGATCTCGCGCATGGTGGCGTCCTTGCTGCCACGGATGGCCTGCAGGTACACGCGACCGGCCCAGCCGATGCAACCGGCGATGTAGAGGAAGGCGATGCCAGGGATCATGAAGTCGCCGGCATGGCTCCAGCGGCCATCAACGATCAGGTGGGGCAGGCCATCGGTGCCACACACGGCCTGGCTGTACATCTCGAAGCGGGCTTTGGCCTGCGGAGTGGCAGCGGCGGCGGCACGCTGCTGAAAGCGGGGGCTTTCGGAGCAGGGGGTGAGCCCGGCCACATCGGCATGGGCCACAGGGGCGAAGCCGAAGATCAGCAGGGCGGAAATCAGAACGGCGAAAAGGCGGCGCATCGTATCCGGATCCGGGGAAAGGCCTGCCAGCGGGCAGGATGTCACTTGCGGAGAGTAAGGGAGGCCATGGAGGCACTTGAACACCGTTCTGGCCGTCGAAACAAGTTGTGACGAGTCAGCGGCGGCCGTGGTGCGCGGCGAGCAGGTGCTCGCCAGTGCCGTGGCTTCCCAGATCGCCGAACATGCCCGCTGGGGAGGCGTGGTGCCCGAGATTGCCTCGCGGCGGCACGTGGAGGCGCTGCCCCAGTTGATCGCCAGTGTGATGGCCGAATCCGGCCTCGGCTTCGCCGACCTCGACGGCATCGCCGCCACCGTGGCGCCGGGCCTGGTGGGGGCCCTGCTGGTGGGCTCGGTCACAGCCCGCACGCTGGCGCGGCTGCACGATCGTCCCTTCGTGGGGGTGCACCACCTCGAAGGCCATCTCTGTTCCGTCCACCTGGGAGACCCCCTGCCGGAGGGTCCGTTCCTGGTGCTGTTGGTGAGCGGCGGCCACACCGAGCTGATCCGCGTCGACGGCGCCGGCCACTACCGGCGGCTGGGCCGCAGCCACGACGACGCGGCCGGCGAGGCCTTCGACAAAGTGGCACGGCTGCTTGGGCTGGGGTATCCCGGCGGTCCGGCGATCCAGGCGGCCGGAGCGCTGGGGGATCCCCTGCGCTTTCCACTGCCGAAAGGGCGCGTGTCGAGGCCGGAAGGGGGCTACCACCCCTACGACTTCAGCTTCAGCGGGCTGAAGACGGCCGTACTCCGCCTTGTGCAGTCGCTGCGCGCCGGCACCGGTGCCGCGGGGCCGGCGGATCCGCCTTCAATTGGGGAATTGGCTCCGCAGGATCTGGCTGATGTGGCCGCCAGCTTCGAACTGGCCGTGGTCGACGTGCTGGTGGAGCGCAGTTGCCGCTGCGCCCGCGACGAGGGACTCGGCACCCTGGTGCTGGTGGGCGGGGTGGCCGCCAACCAACGCCTGCGCCAGCGGCTGGAGGAACGCTGCGGCGCGCTGGGGCTGCACTGGCGCCGGGCACCACTTGCCTATTGCACCGACAACGCCGCCATGATCGGCGTGGCAGCAGCCCAGCGGCTTGCCGCCGGATCCAGCAGCAGCACGGCCCTGGGTGTGGCGGCCCGCCTGCCATTGCAGCAAAGCGACGCGCTCTACGAGCAACAGCCTTGCTTTTGATCCCTTTATGGTGGCCGAACCCGTTGTTAAGGGGGTGGATGGCTTCAGCTGACACCACAGAGAATGCACTGCTGCCGAACAGCTCTCTTGCAGCATCACCAGCCGCTGCTGAGGGGCTCGGCTCCAGCCAGCCCGTTGAAGTGGGGCCGGAAGAGCTGAACGCCTGGCGCCGGGGCTTCACCCCCCAAGCCGAGATCTGGAATGGCCGCCTGGCCATGCTCGGGCTCTCGCTGGGTATCGCCACCCTGCTGCTTCTCCGCCTGGCCAGGGCCCACTGAACCAGGCCAAGTCAACAAACGTTTTGCCAGTGGACTCCGCCCTATTCGCGGCCTCGTAGGGCCTGGGAGAGCTCACCACGCTTGAGGCTCACGGCCAACGCCTCATCCGCACTCACTTTGCCTGCCACTACCAGCTCAAGAAGGGACTGGTTCAATGTTTTCATGCCTTCAAACGAACTGCGTTTCATGATTTCCTCCACCTCGTCGAATTCGCCGCGAAGGAGGTAATCCCGGCAGGCATCGGTGTTGATGAAGATGTCGTGGTAAGCGATTCGGCCACCTTCAATCGTTTTGAGCAGCCCCTGCGAGATCACCGCCAACAACGATTCGGCCACACTTGTGCGGATTGATTTTTGTTCTTCGGACGGGAACATACCCAGCATCCGCTCAACGGTTTTTACGGCGGAGTTAGTGTGGAGCGTGCCGAAGACCAAGTGGCCGGTCTGAGCAGCCTCCAAGGCAGTGGAGAGGGTTTCCTGGTCGCGAATCTCCCCGATCAGCAACACATCAGGATCTTCCCGCAATGCCGCCCGCAGAGCAGTGGAGAACAACTTTGTGTGGTGGCCGATCTCACGCTGCCGCACCAGACAGGATTTGCTGACATGAACGAATTCAACTGGATCCTCAATGGTGAGGATGTGCTTCGACTGAGTTGAATTCATCCAATTGATCATTGCGGCTAGAGTGGTGGATTTGCCGCAGCCCGTGGGGCCTGTCATCAGGATCAGGCCCTTGGTGTACTTGAGAAGATGCTTAAAGACATCCGGAAACCCAAGGGATTCCAGTGTGGGGACCTCAAAGGGGATAAGCCGCAGCACCATGGCTGGACCAAGAAGCGATTCAAAGAGGTTGATCCGCACCCTCACGAAACCGAAAGAATGTGATCCGTCGAATTCCTTATCGCTGCGAAAAGCCTGACGATCCTCCTGAGAGAGAATCTCATTCAGCCACTCCGAGAACCGTTGGTTCGTGATGATCGGCCAACCGGTCATCTGCATATCGCCGCGAAAGCGCAGCCGCGGTTCCTCACCGACGCCGAGGTGCACATCTGAGCACTTGGCCTCAAAAGCCACGCGCACCACCTCCTCCAGTGTGCAGGGCGTAGCCACGGATGGCCGTGGTGGCGCTGGGGCCGGATCTACACCATCCACGCCGGCGGGGTGGGAGTCGGGCGCAGGCACCGAGCTAGGGGGAAACAGGGAACTGGTCATCGGCTGGACAGCATTGCAGCCATTTTGGGGCAAGTACTCGCCTGAGTTCACATGCAGCTGCTGATCGGTACGGGGATGCTCCGCCACGTGAATGCGACACCGGCTCTCCTTAGGATCGACACCCCCGCATGGGCTCTTTGATCACCACCGCTCCGCTCGTCAGCATCGTGCTGGGAACCAGGCCCGAAGCGATCAAGCTGGCACCGGTGATCCGCGCCTTCCAACAAGCCGAAGGCTTTCGCACCCGGGTTGTGCTCACCGGCCAACATCGGGAAATGGTGGCGCAGGTGATGGAGCTCTTCAGCCTCACCGCTGATCGCGACCTGGCCTTGATGACGCCCCGCCAGACGCTCACCCACGTGACCTGTGCCGCCCTGATGGGGCTGGAGCAGGACTTCACTGAGCACCGGCCGGATCTGGTGCTCGTCCAGGGCGACACCACCACCGCCTTCGCTTCGGCTCTGGCGGCGTTCTACCAGCAGATCCCCGTGGGGCACGTGGAAGCCGGCCTGCGCACTGACAACCTGCTTGACCCCTTCCCCGAGGAAGCCAACCGCCGGCTGATTTCCCAGATCGGCCAACTGCACTTCGCCCCCACCTCGGTGTCGGAGGCGAACCTGCTGGCCTCCGGGGTGGTGGGCCGGGTGCTGGTCACGGGCAACACTGTGATCGATGCGCTGCTGCTGATGGCGAAGCAGGCGCCGCTGCTGCAGCTTCCTGGCCTCGACTGGACCCAGCAGCGGGTGATCCTGGCCACCGTGCACCGCCGGGAGAACTGGGGAGAGCGTCTGCTCGCCATCGGTGATGGCTTCCTGCGACTGCTGGAGCAACACCCCGACACCGCCCTGCTCCTTCCGCTGCACCGCAACCCCACCGTTCGGGAACCCCTGCAGCAGATGCTGGGCGATCACCCGCGGGCCTTTCTCACCGAGCCGCTCGATTACGACGAGCTGGTGGGAGCGATCCGCGGTTGCACGCTGCTGCTCACCGACTCCGGCGGCCTGCAGGAAGAGGCCCCAGCCCTGGGCAAACCGGTGCTGGTGCTGCGGCGCACCACGGAACGTCCGGAAGCGGTGTCTGCGGGCACGGCGCGCCTGATCGGCACCGATGCGGCAGCGATCGCCACGGAAGCCGGGCGCCTGCTCGACGACCCTGCCGCCTACGCGGCCATGGCCATGGCTCACAACCCCTTCGGGGACGGCCAGGCGAGCGGCAGGATCGTGGCGGCCTGCCGTGCCTTCCTGGCAGAACGTAACTGAGCTGGCCACTGGCCTGAGCTGGCAGTGGGCCTGATCGGAGCGTGATTCAGCTGCCGGGGCGTTTCTTTGCCCAGGGAGGCAGATCGATGAACACCTGGGTACCCGGTTTGAGGCCGGAGAGGATCTGGGTGTTTCGGCCGCTGCTGGAGCCGAGCGTCACCGGCTGGAAGGTGGGCTGGTTGTTCTTGCCCACCAGCAGCACCCCAGGCCGCCCTTCCTCGGTGACCACTGCCACAGTGGGCACAAGGGTCTGAGCCGGCAGGGTGCCGGTCTTGAAGTCGATGTCGGCGGTCATGCCGATCCGCAGCTCGCTGTGGGGATCGGTGAACAGCAGCTTCACATCGAAGGAGGTGACGTTGTTGATCTTCACCGCACGGGGGGCGATCTGGCGCACGCGCGCGGTGAAGCGGCGGTCCGGGAAGGCATCCACCCGCACGGTGGCGATCTGGCCGAGGCGGATGCGGCCGATGTCGCTTTCCGGCACCTTGGCCACCGCCTCCAGGCCGCGGGCGAGCTCCACCACCGATGAACTGGACGCGCCCGCGTTAGCGGAGGCGGAGGTGGTGGGGGTGACGAAGGCTCCGGGGTCGGCGAACCGCTGGGTGATCACACCATTGAAGGGGGCGCGGATCGTGAGCTCGCCGCGTTCAACGTCCCGCTGAGCGTTGCGCTGCCGGGCCGCATCAAGGGCCGCCTTGCTGGTGAGCATGCGGGTGCGGAAGCTGACGATGTCGTCCTGACTGATCGCGCCCTGCTGATACAGCTTCTGGCGACGTTCGAACTCCGAGCGGCTGCGGGCGTACTCGGCGGCCGCCTGCCGCTCTTGGGCCAGCAGTTCATTCTCCCGATCGCGAAGGTCACCGCTGTCCATCAGAGCGATCGGCTGGCCAGCCTGCACGAGATCGCCCTCATCCACGAACAGGTCGGCGAGCACGCCGCCCCGCTTGGGGCTGACGTTGACGCTGCGGGCCGCTTCCAGCTCCCCGCTGGAGGTGACGATGCCCGGCAGGCTGCCGCGCTCGGCCTTCACCACATAGGCGGCCAGCGACTGCTGCTGCTGGGTGGTGCTGCGCTGGCGCTGCCAGAGGGCCACACCGCCGATCACGAGCACTGCCGCGGCCACCCCTGCCCAGAGAGGCCAGCGCCGCTTTTTGGGACCGGGCCGGCGAGGGGCGGCCGGGACCGGTTGTTCCTGGGGCGGTGTCAGCACCGGCGCAGGGCGAAGGTCGGAGCGGGGAATGACGGTCAGCGGTCGCTGTAACCAGTCTTGATGGTCGCGGCGAAAAACGTGGCCATGGGAGGCCCGGGGGGCGCCGTTTAGATTTAGCCCCATGCTTAAAGCCGGAATCGTGGGGCTGCCCAACGTGGGCAAATCCACCCTCTTCAATGCCCTGGTGGCCAACGCCCAGGCCCAGGCCGCCAACTTTCCGTTCTGCACGATCGAGCCGAACGTGGGCTCCGTGGCGGTGCCCGACGGGCGCCTGAAAATGCTCTCAGACGTTTCCAGTTCCCGCGAGATCGTGCCCACCCGGGTGGAGTTCGTCGACATCGCCGGCCTGGTGAAGGGCGCCAGCCAGGGCGAAGGGCTCGGCAACAAGTTCCTCGCCAACATCCGCGAGGTGGACGCGATCGTGCACGTGGTGCGCTGCTTTGAGGACGACGACGTGATCCACGTGGCTGGTCAGGTGGATCCCGCCCAGGACGCCGAGATCATCAATCTGGAACTGGCTCTCGCTGACCTCACCCAGGTGGAGAAGCGGCGGGAACGGCTCAAGAAGCAGGCTCGCACCAGCAAGGAAGCCCAGGCAGAAGATGAGGTGCTGGGCCGCATCGCCGCTGCGCTGGAAGCCGGCGCACCGGCACGCGGGGTTGCCCTCGGCGCCGACGAGCGCGAGACGATCCGTCCGCTCGGCCTGCTCACCCTCAAGCCGATCATCTACGCCACCAACGTGTCGGAAGACGACCTGGCGGCAGGCAACGGCCACAGCGAGGCCGTGGTGGCCCTTGCCCAGCGTGAAGGGGCTGAGGTGGTGCGGATTTCGGCGCAGGTGGAGGCGGAACTCGTTGAACTCGGCGAAGCCGAGCGCGCCGACTATCTCGACGGGCTGGGGGTGAGCGAGGGCGGGTTGCAGAGCCTGATCCGCGCCACCTATCAGCTGCTCGGCCTGCGCACCTACTTCACCACCGGCGAAAAGGAAACCAGGGCCTGGACAATCACAGCCGGCATGACCGCGCCTCAGGCCGCCGGCGTGATCCACACCGATTTCGAACGGGGCTTCATCCGCGCCCAGACCGTGGCCTACGCGCAGTTGATTGAAGCGGGCTCCCTGTCGGAAGCACGCAACCGAGGCTGGCTGCGCAGCGAGGGCAAGGAGTACGTGGTGGCCGAAGGCGACGTGATGGAGTTCCTGTTCAACGTCTGAAGCGGTTTCAACTTCAGCAGACGCTTCGGCGGCTGAGGCAGGCGCAGAGCATTGAGCCGCCCTCCTCTTTGGCTTCCGTGACCGGGGCGGCGGCCGCCTTCGGCGAGAATGGTGTCCGACGAGGCGAAGCCTGATGAACCCCTCCCAGGAGCCCTCTGCTGGCAGCGCGGCAGCGCCTGCAAATCGGCCTGCCGCTGAGCCGCCGCTGGCCGAGGTCACGAGCGCCACCGCGGCGACCCCTGACCGAGGTGCGGGATCCGCCACCGGTGCGCGCAATCCCGGCGCACACAACTTCGACATTCAGAAGGAACTGCACCAGCGCATCCGCAACGACCCCGACTACGACGACTGGGAGTACGGCACCGAGCCCCTGCCTCACGAGCAGCAGGGCTGGATCTCCCGGCCCGCCCCTGGCGGGGCCGGGGCCTCAGATCACACTGGAGGGGCTGGCGTGGGGGTGGACGCGGGCTAAGGGACGCACCAGGGTGAGGCCCAGCAGGCAGAGCGCCGCCATCGCCAGCCAGAGGCCGCCCCCATGCCGCTGCTGATCGAGGAACAGGCCCGCCACCTGCGGCGCTAAGAAGGCACTCAGCGCAAAACACTGCGAGAACAACGCCATGGCCATGCCTTGATGGGCGGGGGGCGTGATCTCCACCACCGCTTCGGTGGCCGTGGGCAGAAAGGCGGCCACAGCCGCCGCCAGCGGCAGCTGGGCCAGCAGCAGCACCGTGAGGCTGTGCCAGCCCAGGCTGGAGAAGGCCAGCAGGGAGCTACCGAGCGCGAAGCCCAGCAGGCTCAGTCCGAGCCCGAAGGCCACCGAACGCTCTGACAGCCAGCGCCCCAGCGGCCATTGCAGGGCCAGCAGGAGCCCCAGCTGCAGCGCCAGCAGCAGGGCACCAGTGCTCTCCGGCAGGGGGGGGCGGGCCAGCCCGCCGCGCACCAGATCCAGGGGCAGGGCGCCCTGCAGCAGGGCCACCATGCCGGTGGACAGCACCGTCATCGCCAGCAGGGGCAGCAGGGGCCGCACCCATCCCTGCCAGGAATCGAGTCGGATGTCGGCACTGCGGACTGGTGCCGGCGGCAGCGGCCGGCGCAGCAGCAGGCTCAGTAGCACGACCATGCAGGCGATGTCGACGAGGAAGATGCCCCGCAAGCGGCCAAGGGCCGCCAGCCCAGAGCCCAGAAGCACGCCGGTGGCGATACCAAGCGCATCAGCGGTGCGCACCAACGCGAAGGCGCGGCTGGAGGGCAACGGCGCGCAGCTCTGGGTCACGGCAAGCTCGATCGCGGGCCACCAGAGCCCGAGGGCCAGTCCGATCAGCATCTGCCCGCTCACGTAGGCGGGAAAGCTGGTGGCGCTGTACAGGCGCGCGTCGGCCAGCACCGAGATCAAGGCAGCCAGCACGATCGGGCCATTGCAGGAGCGGCCGCGGTCGAGCCACCAGCCGCAGAGCAAGCGACCGGCCGTACCGGCCAATGCGGCTGCCGCCAGCCCCTGCCCGACCGCGGTGGCGGAGAAGCCGGCGTTGTGGAACACCACAGCGGTGAGATAGATCACGCCGCCGCCGCCAAGGCCGCTCAGCAGCCGCATCCAGCACAATTGCTGCAGGGGCGCGGGAAACTGGAGGAACCAGCCGAGGCCGCTTGCCCCTGCGCGACGTCGTGTCAAACCGGTTCCGACCGCTGTTCGTGCTTCTCACCAGTCTGCTGGTCGGGGGGGGCAGTCCGGCCAAGGCCGCAGATCAACTGATCGTTCGGCTCGACGGGTTCTCGCTGCCGATCGACATCGGCCAGCTGGAGGCTTGGAGCCGTGATCCCGGCTCCCGGGGCAACGACCTGGGCGTGTGGTTCGAGTTGCTCGACCCCCGCAGCCGCGAGGATCTGCGCCGCCTGTTGCTCACGCCGATCCTGGAGGAGCGCGACCTGGCTCTGCAGTTGATCCAGAGCTGGGCGGGTCGGCAGGTGGTCGAGGAGATGGGGGCACTGCTGAGTACCGACCAGAGCGGCAGCGGCCCTCTGCTGGTGAACACACTCCGCGGCCTGCTACAGCGCCCTGAACCGGTCACCCCGCTGAGCCTGCTGCGGGCCGTGCCCACCCCCCGGCTCACCCTGGAGGTGGATGAGGTGCTGAAGCTGGCGCAGCAATGGCGCCGGCAGGTGGAACTGCAGGGCCAGGCCCTGAGGCAGTTGCGTCAGCTGCGACTGCCCCTGACCGCCACCCCCAGCACCGCACGGGCGCCGGCCCTGCAGCCCACCGGCGCCGTTCCCATGCCCCGCCTGCTGGAACTGGCGGTGACCCACCGGCCCGACCCCCTCAAGATCGAGCTGTGGGAGGCGGTGGGGCCCGCTCGTGGCACCTACTTGCTGGTGATGCCGGGGCTGGGCAGCAGCGGCGCCCAGCTGAACTGGCTGGCCCGCGGGCTGGCGGAGCGCGGCTACCCGGTGCTGCTGATCGATGACCCCAGCAGCGACGAACACGTCGTGCGGCAACTGCTCGATGGGCAGCGCCCGCCCCCCGGCGCCGAGACGCTCCCCGCCCGCCTGGCGGATGTGGAGGCGGTGCTGAAAGCCGAGCAGGACGGCCGGCTGCCGCCCCTGGGCTCCTCCGCGGTGCTGCTGGGCCATTCGCTCGGTGGGCTGTCGGCTCTGATGGCCGGAGGCGCCCGGCCCGTGGCAGGCCTCGACCAGCGCTGCAAGCAGGCGATGAGAGGGATCCCGCTCAACAACCTCTCGCGGCTGTTGCAATGCCAGCTGCCGGAGGTGCCCTTGCCGAAGGTGGGCAGCGGCGACGGGCGCGACCCGGTGGCGGCGGTGGTGAGCTTCAATCCCTTCGGAAGCCTGCTCTGGCCAGGCCGCGGCCTCGATCGCCTCAACGGCACGCCGCTGCTGATGGTGGGTGGCGGCCTTGATCTGGTCACGCCGCCGGTGGGCGAGCAGCTGGAGCTGTTCCTGCAGCAGCACAACCCCCGCAGCCGGCTGGTGATGGTGGAGGGAGGCAGCCACTTCTCGGTGGTGCGCCTCGGTGACGACAACCCCGCGCTGCTGCAGCTAGGCGAGGAGCTGGTCGGTGTGGAACCGCATCAGGTGCAGGAGCTGCTGCTCAACCTCACCGCCGACTTCCTCGGCTCCCTCGACGGGTCCGCTGTCCTGGCCAGCCAGCAGCGCCTGCAGGGCACCGTGCGGGCCTACGTGCTGGACCGGGAGGCAGCCCGCCACTGGCACCGGCGCCTCGACGGCTGAACGGCAACAGCGGGACGGGGCAGACCATCCGCTCCCACAGCAGGGCGCAAAAAGGCACCAGCGGCAGCGTTCAGCACCGGCTTCAGCAGCAAGCGTCAGAACCGAATCCGCGGATCCAGCAGGGCCACCAGCAGATCCACCACCACGCTCACCACCACCACCAGCGCCGCCACCACCACCACGATCCCCTGCACCAGGGGGTAATCCCGCTGGGCGATCGCTTCCTGCAACCGGAAGGCGATGCCCGGCCACGAATAGGTGACCTCAATCAGCAGGGCGCCACCGATCAGGGAGGCCACGGTGATCCCGGTGATCGTGAGCACGGGCAACAGGGCATTCGGCAGGGCGTGGCGCAGCACGACCCTTGGTTCGCTCAGGCCGCGGCTGCGGGCCGCTTCCACGTAGTCGGAGCGGAGCGCCCGGCGCAGGTTGAGCCGCAGCGCGTTATCGAAGATGCCGCTGAGCAGCACGCCGAGCGTGGTGGCGGGCAGCACCAGATGCCGCACCGTGCCGCTGAACTGCTGCCAGTTGCCGGCCCGCAGGCTGTCGAACAGGTAGAAGCCGGAGCCGGTGGGCGGCAGCAGCGTGACCGGGAAGCGCCCACCCACCGGCAACCAGCCGAGCCAGACGGCGAACACCAGCTGCACCACCATCGCCGCCCAGAACGGCGGCAGGGCGTAGGTGCCGATGCCGTAGAGGCGGCCGGCCAGATCGAGCTTGCCGTCGGGACGGGCGATGCCGGAGAACCCCACCGCCAGGCCCAGCACGGCGGCGATCAACAGCGCGCACACGCCCAGCTCCAGGCTGGCCGGCAGGCTCTGGCCGATCACCTGGGCCACCGGTGTCTGATTGGTGAGCGAGGCGCCCAGATCCCCGCGCAGCAAACCCAGCAGGAACTGGCCGTACTGGGTGAGCAGCGGCAGATCAAGCCCGAGTTGCTGGCGCAGGGCGGCGCGGGCCTCCTCCGGAGCGCGGATGCCGAGCAGGGCATCGATCGGGTCACCCGGCGCCAGCCGCAGCAGCAGGAACACCAGGGAGGCGATCAGCCAGAGCATCACCGGGCCAAGCAGCAGGCGGCTGGCGCCGTAGCGCAACAGCTGGGAACGGCGGCTCATGGGTGGCGCTCCTTCTGCAGCCGGCTGAACACCACCCGGCCGGCCCCATCGAAGCGGGGCGTCTGCAGGTTGGGGCGGGCCCAGGCGCGCGGGGCCACCAGCCAGACCGGGATGTAGGGGGAAGCCTGGGCCACCTGTTGCTGCAGGCGGCGCAGCAGGGCGACGCGCTCCTCGCCCTCCAGGCTTTCACTGCGCTTGAGATCCTGCTCAAGACCCGGCTGGGTCCAGAAGCTGCCGCTGGCGGCGCTGGCCCCCTTGAGGCAGCGGTTGCCCTCTGCCTGCTCGCACCCCAACAGGGGAATCAGGTAGTTGTCGGCATCGGGGAAATCGCCCATCCACTCCAGCAGGATCGCCGTGAAGGCGCCCTCGCCGAGCTGCCGGTAGGCCGTGGTGGATTCCATCCCGCTGATCTCCAGCTGCACGCAGTCGCCGAGGTCACGGGCCAGCTGCTCCTTCCAGGTGAGCGCGAACAGGCGGTCGGAGGGGATGTTGGAGCGGAAGGTGAGGGGCACGCTCAACCGCCGGCCGCTGCAGTAGCCGGCCTGGCGAAACAGCGCGCGGGCCTGGGCCGGATCGAAGGCAGGCCAGGCCTGCGGATCGGAGCCGGGGATCGTCGGGGGCACCAGCTCCCGCAGGGACGGGCGCAGCCCGTGGCTGACCCGCTGGCTGATCAGCTCCCGATCGAGGCCGAACGCCAGGGCGCGGCGCAGGCGTGGATCCTTCAGGGGCGGCTGGTCGCTGAGCAGCGTGAGATAGCCGATCTCCAGGGCCGGCCCCCTGCCTTCGCGCAGGGCGCCGGCCTCGGCCAGACGATGCAGCGACAGCTGCTGGTCGCCCTCCAGGCTGGTGGAGAGCAGCACATCCACCTCACCGCTGCGAAGGGCGCCGTAGAGGGCGGTGGAGTTGCTCAGGTTCACCAGATCGATGCCGCCATTGGCTGGCTTCGGCCCCCAGTAGTCGGCGAAGGGCTCCAGCCGCTGCTGCTGATCGTTGAAGAAGGTGAGCCGGTAGGGCCCGGTGCCCACGAAGCGCTCGTTCAGAAAGCGGCGGCCGTGGGCCCGGTAGGCCGTGGGGGACAGCGGCGTGAGATTCACCGCCGTGAGCAGCTGGGGCAGGGCCGTGAACGGGCGCCGCAGGCGCAGCTCCAGTTCGTAGGGCCCACTGGCCCGCACCGAGACGATCCGGTCGCCCAGCAGGTAACTCAGCTTGCCGATCGCCAGGAAGCGCTCCAGCGTGAACACCATGGCGGCGGCATCGAAGCGGCTGCCGTCGTGGAAGCGCACGCCCTGACGCAGCGTCACCCAGGCGGTGAGGCGATCGGCGCTGAGCCGGGGCGGCGCCACGGCCAGGCGCGGCTGCAGCTCGCCGTCGGGGCTGATCGCGTAGAGGGGATCGCCCAGAGCGCTCAGCAGTTGCATCGCGCCGATGCTGAAGGTGGCGGCCGGATCCACCGAATCAATGCGGCTGCGCCCCGCCACCACCAGCCGGTCCACCGGACGGACGGGCTGGCAGGCGGACAGCAGGCCCAGGCTCAGCATTCCCACCAGGGGAAGCGTCAGCCAGCGCTTCAGATCAGGAAAGGGGGCGATGGGGGGCGGTGACGCTCGCTGCGGCCATTCAAAGGCTCGGCTGGCCATTCAGGGCCAGGGAAGGCGGCCTGTTGTGAACCTGCTGCAAGGACACCTCGAACACTGGGGAGCCCCCCCGCGCCAAGGGCCAGCGGCGCACCCAGCAGCGGTCGTGGGGCGGATCCACGGCGATCACCTGGTACAGGTTCGAATCCGAGGCGAGGTGAATGCAATCACCCTGGTGGAGGCTCATCGGGCTGGTGCGGATTGAAGGGGTGTCCGTAGGGAGGGGGGTGGCGAGGGGGGATGGGGCCTGACGGCGCTGCGGGTCGCCCGTGGTGGGGGCGTGTGTCGACAGCATTTCGGGGCTGGAGAGGGGAAGGCGTTCGCTATGAACCTTAAGAAATCCCGGTGAGGGGATCGCGACCGAAGGATCGGTGCTGCTGATCACTCCCATCAGGTGAGGCCGCTCAGCATGTCCCGGCAGAGGGTTTGCGGATCATTGCCTCAGAGGGTTCGCAGGCAGGCCGCCACCGCCTTGACGTCGGGCAGGGCGGCGATCGCCGTGAGCGCCGCACGGAAACGGGCCTCCTGCACGTCATGGGTGATCACCACGATCTCAGCCTCCCCGCCGGAGGCCTGGAACTGCACGATCGACTGGATCGACACCTCCTCCTGGCCGAAGCAACTGCCGATCCGCCCGATCACGCCCGCCTGGTCGGTGGTCTGCAGGCGCAGGTAGTTGCGGTGGCGGGTGACGGCGGGATCCACCAGGCGGCAACGGCGCCAACTGCCGGCCGCCAGCAGCGGATCAAGCCCGGCGGAAGGGCCGCCCACCTGGCGGATGCCGGCGATGTTGAGGATGTCGGCCACCACAGCCGAAGCGGTGGGCCCGGCCCCGGCACCAGGCCCGTAGAACATCACCCGCCCCACCGGATCCCCCTCCACGAGGATGGCGTTGTTGACGCCGTTGACCCCCGCCAGTGGGTGATCCTTCGGCACCAGGGTGGGATGCACCCGCACATCGAGCTGCTCGGTGCCGTCGGGATCGGTGCCCTCGCTCTGCGCCACCGCCAGCAACTTGACGCGGAATCCCAGCTGGTCGGCGTAGCTCACATCTCTGGCCTGCAGGCCGCTGATGCCTTCCGTAGGGATGGCGGAGCGTTCGACGCCGCCGCCGTAGGCCAGTCCCGCCAGGATGGCGATCTTGTCGGCGGCATCGCCGCCCTCCACATCGGCGGCCGGGTCGGCTTCGGCGTAGCCGAGGGCCTGGGCATCGGCCAGCACCGTGCCGTAAAGGGCCCCCTCATCCGCCATGCGGGTGAGGATGTAGTTGGTGGTGCCGTTGATGATGCCGCTCACCCGCTGGATGCGGTTGGCACCCAGCGACTGCTTCAGCGGCTCGATGATCGGAATGCCGCCGCCCACCGCGGCCTCGATCAGCACGTACACGCCCCGCGCGGCGGCCGCCGCGGCGATCTCCTGGCCGTGGCGGGCGATCACCGCCTTGTTGGCCGTGACCACCGATTTCCCGGCGGCGATGGCGCTGAGGATCAGGCTGCGGGCGGGTTCGAGTCCGCCCATCACCTCCACCACGATGTCGACGGCCGGATCCTGCACCACCGCTTCGGGGTCGGTGGTGAGCAGGGCCGGATCCAGCTCCAGCGGGCGCGGGCGGCTCAGATCCCTGACAGCCACCCGTTGCAGCCGCAGCTGGTCCACCAGCGGATGGCGACCCGCCGGGGCGGACAGGATGGCGGCTACGCCCGCTCCCACCGTGCCCAGACCCAGCAAGCCGATGCCGATGGTCATGCCTGTCTCGCCTGGAAACGTCCGAGCCTAGAAACCTGGCTGCAGCGCGGCTGCTCCTGCAGGCCGGCGCCGCTGGTCATCAGGAGGCGGCGCCGGAAGCCGCACCGGCGCTGGACTCGCCGCCGGCAAGACTGCGGGCCTGGGCCTGCATCATCTTGAAGATGTTGAGGAAGCCGTTGGCCCGCGATGGGGTGAGGCTGGCCTGCAGGCCCGTGTCCGCCAGAAAGGCAGGATCAACGGAGGCAGCCTGCTCAGGCGTCAGGCCTTCGAGCGCTTCGATCAGCAGGGCCAGCAGCCCTTTGGTGATCTGGGCATCGGAATCCCCACGCCAGTGCAGCCGCCCCTGCTGAAGCTCGCCCACCACGTACACCTGCGACACGCAGCCCTTCACCTTGAAGGGGTCGACGCGGAACTCATCCGGCAGCGGCTCCAGCTTCTGGGCCAGCCAGAGCACGTAGGCGTAGCGGCGCTTGGGGTCAGTGGTGCCGCGCAGTCGCTCAACGATCCGATCGAGCGCTTCGGTGCCGGCGCTCATCGAAGGCGACGGCGCGCAGCGGACCAGGCGCTCAGACCGGCGATCACCCCGCCGACGCTGCCGAGGCCGCCCAGCACCACGGTGCCGACCAGCCAGGGGGAGGTCCAGGGCGCCGTCGGCTCGGCCGGGCGGCCGCTGAGGCTGTCGATCAGAGGGCGGCCGCTCTTCACCGTCAGGTCGAGGAAGTCGCGATGGCCGGGGCCGTCGTCGACCTGGAGCTCCCACGTGCCATCGGCGCCGCTCGGCAGCACGAAGGACAGCTTGCCGTCGGCATCCAGCTGGCCCACCGTCACCGGCGTGCCGCCTCCTGGCGGCACCACGCGCACCTGTGCTCCGGCCGCTGGTTCACCGGAGGAGAAGCGGCTCTCCAGCAGCAGGGAGTCGTTGAGGGAGCGGAGCTGATCGAGGCTGCTCTCGATGGCATGGGCCCGGGCTGCCACCGGCAGCAGGGCCAGGGCCACCGCTCCCAGGCATGGCACGACCAGGCGTTGGCAGGAGGTCACGGGCGATTGAGCAAACAGCGGAGGGCCGGCCGCGCTTCAGGAGGGCCAGGCATTCCAGCGTAAGTGGGGTTCAGGAGGCCGACCAGCGGTTGCCGGCGGCATGGGCCTTGCCCGCCTGCACCATCCGCACCATCGAGCTCACCATCATCGAGAGGGCCTCGCTGGGCTCGGAGCGGTGACCGAGCTCGGCGGCCATCACGCGATCGGCCACGGTGCGGCCTGCCGCTGCGGCGGTTCCGGCGCGCAGCGCTGGGGAAAGGCGCCGACCACTGGTGCCATCGGCATCCATCCGGGCCACCGCAGGCTGCATCAGGCCCATTGGCGGTTGAGCGGACGAATCCGAGGAGAGCACCACAGGAAGGCTTCAACTGCGGGGATCCTGGCAAATGCAGCCCCGTCAGGCGGGCTGGGGTGGTCATCACTCAACAGGTTGCAACCATTCCAGGCCCCGCTCGCTCAGCCATCCGTCGAAGGGAATGTCCCAGGGGTCGGTGGGCAGGGCCTCCACCAGACAGCCGTAGGGCGCCACGATCACAGCCGGCACGGAGCGCCAGGCCGGGTGCTGCCGCAAGCGGTCGTACCAGCCGCCGCCCGAACCCAGCCGGAAGCCGCGGCGGTCGAAGGCCAGCGCCGGCACCAGCAGCAGGCCCAGGGCGCTGGGCTCGAGGCTGGGCCCCTGTGGGGCCGGGATGCCGCAGTGATCAGGGAGCAGCAGCGCGCCCGGGTTCCAGGCGACGTAATGAAGTGCGGCGGCGCCCCTCCCCGACGCTCCTGCGGCCGGGTCTCCTTCCAGGCCCGCTGCCGGCCGCACCCCCGGCAGGGCGAGCGAAGCCGATCCCAGCTCCTGAAGCGGCCTCAGGTCAGCTTCGCCGCGGAGGGGCCAGTAGAGCCCCAACCGCTGCGGGCGATCCAGCCAGGGAGCCAGCGCCGCAACGGCCTGTTGTTGCAGGGCAGGGTGCGCCTCCATCAGCAGGGCCAAGCGCTGCTGCCGCCAGTGGCTCCGCAGGGCTGCCTTGTCGGCACCTGCCCCACCGGCCACAGCGTCAGCGGGAGAAGCATCACCGGCAGCGGGCTGCTTCACCGCTGAAACCAGCCAGTGAGCGCCACAGCTAGGGCATCGGCAGCGTCGTCGGGGCGTGGGGGGTGATCCAGCGACAGTTCGCGCATCACGGCGTCGAGCACCTCCTCCTTGCCGGCATGGCCCGAACCGGTGAGCGCCAGCTTCACCTGCATCGGCGGAAACTCCACCACCGGCACCTGCAGCCGCGCCAGGGTCATGATCACCACGCCCCGGGCCTGCACCACCGAGATCGTGGTGCTGGAGCGGTAGAAGAAGAATTTCTCCACCGACGCCAGCTCCGGGCGCCAGCGCCGCACCAGCCAGCGCAGGTCACGGGCGATCTCAACCATCCGCGCGCCATCAGAGCGGCCGGGAAGGGTCTGGATCATGCCGCAGTCGAGCATCCGCTGGGGCGGGCCGGACTCGATCACGCCGTAGCCGACACGGGCGAGACCAGGATCGATACCGAGGATGCGCATGGGGCGAATTATCCGCGCCCTGCGGGAGTTGAGCAGCCGACAGGCTCAGGCCGCCAGGGCCAGTTCGAAACCGTTGCGGTCGCTTGGCTCAGGCCGCTCAAACACCTTGCAGAACACCTTGATCACCCGATCGCCTGTGTCGATCTGCTCGAGTGGATCCTTGCGCAGGCGATGGCGCAGGCAGCAGGCCACCACCCGGGCCACATCGTCGTCGGTGACCTCGTTGCGGTGCTCAAAGGCGGCCAGGGCCCGGGCCGCCCGGTTGGTGACGATGTCGCCGCGCAGACCATCCACATCCAGTTCGCCGCACACCGCCGAGATGCGCACCCGCAGGTCGTCGTCGATCACCACCGACGGCAACCGGTTCTGGGCCTCCACCACCCTGGCCTGCAGGGCCTCCTGAACGTCCTGCACCTGGGCACTGAAGGCCTCGGGGTCGGCATCAAAGCCGGTGCGTTGGTCGACCACCTGCACGCGCAGCTCGGGATCGCGCACGGTGCGCACCTCCACGCTCATGCCGAAGCGATCAAGCAGCTGGGGCCGCAGCTCCCCTTCCTCCGGGTTGCCGGAGCCGATCAGCACGAAACGCGCCGGGTGCCGCACGCTCACGCCTTCCCGTTCCACCGTGTTCCAGCCCGAGGCGGCCGAGTCGAGCAGCACGTCCACCAGGTGGTCGTCGAGCAGGTTCACCTCATCGACGTAGAGCAGACCGCGGTTGGCCTTGGCCAGCAGGCCCGGCTCAAACGCCCGGATGCCCTCGCTGAGGGCTTTCTCGATGTCGATCGTGCCGCAGAGACGGTCTTCGGTGGCACCCAGCGGCAGGTCCACCATCGGCACCTGGCGAGGTTCCACCGGCAGGGTCTCGCCGGATTCGGCCCGCGCGCGCACCTCGCTGCTCTGCAGGTCGGGGTCGGTGGGAGAGCTGTTGTAGGGGTCGCCGGCCACCACCGGGATGGCTGGCAGCAGATCGGCCAGAGCGCGGATGGTGGTCGACTTGCCCGTGCCCCGGTCGCCCATGATCATCACGCCGCCGATGCGGGGATCGATCACGTTCAGCAGCAGGGCGAGCTTCATCTCCTCCTGGCCGACGATGGCGGTGAAGGGGAACACCCTGCGCTTGCGGGTCTGACTCACGGACGACAGCTCGGCACGGGTTCGGATTGTTTCACAGCTGAGGTTTCCGCCGGAGCGGCGGGCACCGGCAGCAGGGTGAGCACCTGGGGTGGGGTGGCATCAGCCGGGTAGACCAAGCGCACGCGCAGCTCCCGCCGCTCTCCAGGTTGGAGCCGAACGCGGCCCAGCTCAGGCCCCTGCTGCCCCTGGCGCTGCACCAGGTGGAACCAGCGCCGGCCCATCCGCCGGCCCTGAGGATCGTCGAGGCCACTCACCTCCACGGTGCCGCGGAACATCACCGGCCGGGCCTCGGTGGCGTTGAAGCTCAACCCCCCCAGCGGCTTGTCCGTCTTGCGGGGCGACTCCAGCGCCAGCGAAAGCACGCTCGGCTGGTCGCTGTCGTTCCGCAGCGGCAGGCGCAGGTCGTACTCGACGCCGTAGTTGCCGTGGGCGGCCCAGGCAGTGCCGGGATAGAAGGGATCGAGCTCGGCGGTCTGCACCTGGCCGGTGCCAAGGGTGCCCAGCTCCAGCCCGGCGATCGGCCACGACACCGGGGCGCTGCGCACCGACAGCACCGGGCTGCCGGGATCGGTGAGCGTGCCGGTCCAACGGCTGCCCAGCTGCACGCCACTGACCCGTGAATAGATGATCCGCCCCTTGGCGCCGCGCGGAGTGGGCTGGTGCTCCTTGGGGCTGAGCCCGCCCCGCAACAGCTCCAGCCAGGTGGCGTCCGATGGGGGCTGGTCACCGCCGAAAGCGGCCAGGGTGGCGACCTGCACCGGCCCGTCGCTCACCAGCCGCAGCTGCAGGTTGCGGCCGTTGAGCAGGGGGTCGAGGCCGCGCACCGGGATCGGCACTGCCACCAGGGTGGTGAGTTCTCCGGCCGGCAGCTGCCATTGGGCCGGAATCTCAGGGCTGCGGCGCTGCTGCAGCAGTTCAGCCGCCACCCGGCTGCCCGGGCCGGAAAACGCGGAGGTGCCGTCGTGGGGAACCAGAGCCGGCAGGGGCAGGAAGGGGGCGTCCGCCTGCTTCGGGTCGGTGGCCTGCGACAGCGCCGTGGAACCGCTGATCAACTGCAGCCGCACCGGCCGCGGGCCGCTGGGTGCCGCCACCACCCCCAGCCAGAGGGTGGAATCCACGGTTTCGGGCCGCCCTGCGTAGACGTGGTGGCTGAACAGGTCGAAGCGGCCCTTCAGGGGACGGTTGAGGTGAGCCGCCGGCACACCGAGAGGCTGTCCGCCCAGGGTGGCGGCCCCATCGAAGGTGGAGAGCAGGATGCCGGGCGCCGTGATCAGCTCGGGGTTGTTGTCATTGATCAACGGCACCTGATCCAGCTTTCCGGGCAGCGGCCGCACCTGCTGGGGCCGCAGCACGGTGGTGGGAGCCGCAGCGGGGGCGGGAGCAGGGGCAGGCGCCGCAGCTGGCTTGGTGGGCCCCGCAGCGGCCGCTGGATTCGCTGCCGGCTTGGCCGCGGGAGTGGCTGCCAGAGTGGTCAGCGGATCGGCGGCGGCGGCCCCGCCACTCGCGCCCAGCGCCAGGACGCCACCGGCAACAGCTGGCAGCAGGGAGCTCAGCCACCGACAGCGGCGGTTGCGGGGAGCTTGCGGATTCATCGCGGGGTGGGAGCAGGGGAACGGCCGATCAGGGTTTCGCTCATGGCCGCGGCCATCGCCCGGATCAGATCGGTGGAGCGGGGATCGTTGAAAGGGCCCTTGACCATGAAGGCCGCCACGGCCCGCTGACCGTTGGGCAGTTCGATCAGTCCGGCATCGGAGTAGGCGATGCCGATGTCGCCGGTCTTGTTGAGCACGGTGATGCCGCGGGCGAGCAGTTCGCTGTCGGGGTCGCTGGAATCGCCACCGATCCCCTTGAGCACCCCGGCGGGCAGGAGGGTATTGGTGCGTGAGGTGCCCAGAATCGTGCGGAAGTGATCCCGTGCCCGTGGACTGAGCTTGGCGCCGGTATCCACCAGGGCGATGGAACGGGCGAGGTCGTGGGGGCTCGTGGTGTTGGTGCCCTCCAGATCGGGAAGCCAGTTGTTCACCACGGTGGCAGGAAGGCCAAGCGCCTGGAAGCGGGCATTGATGGCCAGCTTCCCGCCCACCCGTTTGATCAGCAGGTTGGTGGCGCTGTTATCGCTGACGCGGATCATCTCGGTGGCCGCTTCGTAGAAGGGGAAACGGGTGCCGAGCGGACGATTGGCCATCCAGCCGGCACCACCGCCCACCACCTCCTTGGTGAGTGGCAGGGGTTCGCCCCAGCGCAACTTGCCGCGGTCGAGGTCCTCAAGCGCCGCCAGCAGGATCGGGGTCTTGATCGAGCTGGCGGCAGGCAGGGGCGTATCGGGATTCAGCTGGGCGAAGCGGCCGTCATCAAGCACCAGCAGGAACCCTCCCACCTTGAGGTCCTTCTGGGCCGCCGCCAGGGCCTTCCAGCGGGTGCTGAGAGCCGTGAGCTCCTTGCGCGGTTCGAAACTGCCCAGCGGGATGCCCTGCTGCAGGGGCGACACCGGCGTGGTGGCAGCTCCCATGCGCGGCGTGTCCATCGCCCCTTGGGCCATCCGGGGGGCGAGCTGTTTCAGCACCGTGCCAGTGATGACGCCGAGACCGACGCCCATCACCAGCAATCGCAGCACCAGAGCCAGGGGCTGGAACCAGCCGGTGGATCCGGATCGGGGGGGGCGGCCCGAGCGCACAGACAAACGAAAAGGGTTGGCAGGACGTTAAGGGGTCCGGCGATCGGTGGCCCAGCGCAGCTGCCGGACCATGCCGCGCACCATGGCCACTTCATCGGCATCGAGCTGGGCCCGCTGCAGCAGGCCTCGCACCTTGGCCATGCGGGCATGGGCCGTGTGCGGCAGCAGAAAGCCCACCTCCAGCAGTAGCGCCTGGGCATCAGCCAGCGCAGCCTCCAAGTCGGCGCGGCGCGCCGGTGTGGGCAGCACCGTGATGGGCCCGGGGCCTGGACCAGGCGGGCGGGCGTGGAACCGGTGCCACTCGTGCAACACGATGGCCAGCGCATGGGACAGGTTGAGCGAGGTGTAGCCGGGATCGGCGGCGATGCGCAGCACCCGTCCGGCCTGCAGGAGTTCGTCATTGCTCAGTCCCCGGTCTTCGCGGCCGAACACGAGGGCAGCCACCTTCGGCACCGTCGCCGGGCCAGGGGCATCCGCAGGGCTGTGGGGGCGGCCAGGGCTGTCGGGACCACGGGAGCCGCCGGGGCCGCGGGCCGCACTTGAGGCCCCGTCGCCATCGCCTTCTCCGTCACCCGCCGCCAGCCAGGCAAAAGCCTCGGGCGGGTCCACCACGGCCACCGGTGCCGCCTCCGGCCGGCCACTGGCGGCCACGACGCGGCGACAATCGGCGATGGCGGCGGCCAGAGCGGGAAACACAACGGCCCGCTCCAGCAGCGGCTGGGCATGCACGGCCATGCGGCGGGCTTCATCGCCGAGGTGATCGCAGCGGGGCGCCACCAGGCGCAGCTCGACGATGCCGAAATTGGCGCAGAGGCGGGCAGCGCTGCCCACATTCAGAGGCCCAGCAGGTTCCACCAACACCACCACCGGTGGGCAGGGAGCGGGCGCAGGGGCCGTCACGCCAGTGCGTGGAGATGGGCGATCAGGTCGGCCATGGCCTGGGGATCAGGCTGAAAACGGGGCATGGGCGGAGTGCGGCCGCTCACCACCTGCTGCACGAGCCGGCGGTCGTTCTTGCGCTGGGTGACGCCATGCAGGCTCGGGCCCACCAGCCCCTGGCCGGCAATGCCATGACAACCGGCGCAGTTGATCAGGAACAGCCGGCTGCCGCGATCGGCCGAGCCGACCAGATCCAGGGTCTGGCGGGTGTAGGGGTCGCCCTGGATGGAGGGGAGCAGCCCCAGGGCCAGCAGCGCGCAGGCAGCAGCCGCCATCAGCGCCATCGCTGTGATCAGACCCTGACGGCGAAAGGTGGCCTCCGCTGCCCCCTCAGGAGCCGTTGTCGGGGTCAGATCACCTGTCAAGGAACGCCACGCTGCTCCCACCACACTGCCGCAGACGTGAAACAATTGCGTCACTTCTGTGTGGCTGGCTCTCCATGATCGAACCCCTGCTCTGCGGCATCGTGCTGGGCCTGATTCCCGTCACCCTGTTGGGGTTGTTCGTGGCGGCCTGGAACCAGTACCGCCGTGGCAGCGCCCTCGGCGGCTGAACCGGCGCTGCTTGCCTGAACCAAGCGACTGGGGCGTCCTGAACATCCTTCAAGCTGGTCATGAGGCCAGCAGGTGATCAGACCACTGGCTCAGGAGGCCAGCGGGTCCGGGACTCCCAGGCCACCACTCGCAGCCCCTCAAAGGCGCTCCGCTGGACCCTGTTCCATTGAGGATTCTGCGGGGCTCTCTTGCTGGCTAAGGGGCCTCAGCACCACCACTTCCGAGCTGCCGTAGCGGCGTTGCTGGCTCAGCTCCCAGCCGGGCGGTGCTTCAGGCACACGGCCGCTACCGCACTCCCAGACCAACAACCCGCCAGCGGCCATCCAACTGTGCTGAAGCACGGCTGCCGCGATCGGCTGGTGCAGCCCCGCGCCGTAGGGCGGATCCACATAGATCAGATCGAACGGCCCGCCAGCCGTACGGCAGGCGCCACCACCCTCCAGCCAGCGCGGCAACGGCCGGCAGAGCACCTCCACCGTCACCGGCCGCCTCAGCCCCGCACGCACCGTTTCCAGGTTGGTCCGGGCCGTGGCCGCCATCGCCCGGTCCTGATCCACCGCCACCACCGCCGCCACACCGCGCTGCAGCGCCTCGCAGCTCATCACCCCACTGCCGCAGCAGAGATCGAGCCAGCGCGCCCCCTCCAGCCTGGCGCTGAGCAGATTCATCACCGCCAGCCGCACCCGCGAGGTGGTGGGTCTGGCCGCCAAGCCCGCTGGGCTGATCAGCCGGCGGCCGCCACTGATCCGCAGGGTCATGCGGCGGCGTTCTCCACCCAGCCCAGCCAGCGGCGCAATAGACGCTGACCCACCGGCCCGGATTTCTCCGGGTGGAACTGACAGGCCGCCACGTTCTGCTGCCAGACCGCGGCCGTGACCCGGGCATCGCCGTAGTCCACCTGGGCGGTGATGCAGGCGGCCTCCGAGGGATCGGCGGCGAAGGAATGCACGAAGTAGACCCAGGCAGGCGGCTGGTCCGCTGGCAGCAGCGGTGATGGCGCGCCCGGCAGCAGCGGCGCCCAGCCCATGTGAGGAATCGGGTGATCGGGCGTGCGCGGCAGGGCCCGCACCCGTCCGGCCAGCAGACCCAGGCCCTCGCGCTCCCCCTCCTCACTGCTCTCGAACAGCAACTGCAGCCCCAGGCAGATCCCCAGCAGGCGTCCACCGGAGCCACACCAACCTTTGAGCGGTTCGATCAGATCCGCCTGCTCCAGCCGCTGCATGGCGGGGTCGAACGCGCCCACGCCCGGCAGGATCAAGGCATGGCAGGCCTGCATCGCGGCAGCGTCCTGCACGGGCACCACCTCGGCACCGAGGCGCTCGATCGCGCGGCGCACGGAATGGAGGTTGCCCATGCCGTAATCGATCAATCCGATCCGGCTCATGGCAGCGGACTCTCCGGTGAAGGCGAGCGAAACGCCGGCAGCTGTGTCCTGAGCAGCAGAAGCTGCAGGGGATCAGTCAGCAGCCGATGTGCCCCCGGCAGAAGAACTGGGGGAGGAAGAAAGAGAAGAAGGGCCATCAGGAAGTGAAGGTACAGCGACGTTGTTCTGGGTGGTGCGGTTCCGGCGCGCCCTGAATGTCGAGACCGTTGAGATGCTCGATCAGCTGATAGAGCCGGCCCACCTTGCGGTCGTTGAAATCGAAGCGCAGCGAAGGGCGGAGCTGATCGGAAAGATCGCAGACTTCATCGTGCTCGATCTGCCCGCTGTCCACCAGATCGGCGAAACGCTGGTTCAGCACGGCCAGCTGCGCAGGCGTGAGCGGGGCGTGCAGCAGCAGCTCAAGGCGATCATCCACCAGCCTGGCTGTATGAAACACGCGGTAGAAGCGGCAAATCTGCGCCATTGCCTCGGCGGCGCTGCTGGCTTCGCAGAAGAGGGCAGCATCCGCCTCACTCACCAGCCCACGATCGATCAGGTCGTGGCGGACCGTGTGCTGCCAGTTGGTCCAGAAGGGATCACCGGGAGGGGCCAGCAGCACCACGGGAATCGGAGCAATGCGGCCGGTCTGGATGAGCGTCAGCGACTCGAACAATTCATCAAGCGTGCCGAAACCTCCCGGCAGCACCACCAGCGCATCGCACTCGCGCAGGAAGAAAAGCTTGCGGGTGAAGAAGTAGCGGAAGTCGACCAGGCGATCGCTACGACCGGCGATGTAGGGATTGGGCTGCTGCTCGAACGGCAACTGCACGTTCAGGCCGAAACCGTGCTCGCTGCCGGCACCACGATTGGCCGCCTCCATCACACCGGCACCAGCGCCGGTGATCACATCGAAACCTGCCGCGATGGCACGGCCGGCCAATTCTTCGCTGAGCCTGTAGCAAGCGGTGCCCGGGACGGTGCGGGCTGAGCCGAAGACCGTGACCTTGCGGGTGCGCCGGTGCTGCTCGAACATCTGCAGCGCCTGCTGGATGTCCTGAAGCGTGCCACTGATCAGCCCCCAATCTTCCCCATCGGCGCCGCTACCGGCGATCCGCATCAAGGTGGCGATCGACCGATCGATCAGCAGCCGCTGGGGGTGGTTGCTGAGCTCTGGGGCTTGATGCTCCCACGCTCTCTCTGCCTCTGGCTGGCCGACACTGAAGGGCGGCGGAATGGAGCCGACTGAGCGTTCCGCCGCCGTGGAGAGCGAAGGACGTGGATCCGGCGTGGCGGCGGAGGCAGGCTGCGACAACACGCCGGGAGGGGCGAGGGGAGAACTCAGAGGTATTTGGTGATGGTGCCGGAGAGGGTGTTCTTCGGCACGGCACCAACGACGGTGTCGACTTTCACACCACCCTTGAAGACCATCAGGGTGGGAATGCTGCGAATGCCGTACTGGCTGGCGACGTTGGGGTTTTCGTCGGTGTTGAGCTTGAAGACCTTGATACGGCCCTCGAATTCCTTGGCGATTTCATCGACGATCGGGGCGACCATGCGGCAGGGACCACACCAGGGAGCCCAGAAGTCCACCAGCACGGGCACATCACTCTTGAGCACATCCAGCTCAAAAGAGGCGTCGGTGACGGCAGTGGCGCTGGACATTCGAGGGAGGGACAAGGTTTTGCCAATGTAGCAACGGCCTTGGCATCATTCCCGGAACCGCCACCGAACGTTGGAAGAGAAAATGCCCGGACGCGCCGGGCGGGGTGGTGTGAGGAGTGTGCGAGCCGTAGCCCCCACGGCACGAGACTAGCCCCCGTCTCGGCCTGTCCAGCGGCGTCTCATTGCTGGAAAACCGCCGGAAAGTCCGCAGCGAATCGGGCAATGCGAAAGGGCTCTAAAAGGGCTCTACTTGCCCATGCCCAGCTGCTGGGCCTTCTGGTACACCTTGCCTTCGGTGAGCAGGGAAGGGGCGACCACCACCTCCACCTGCTGCATCTCACGCAGGGTGCGGGCGCCCAGGGTGCCCATCGATGTCTTGAGCGCGCCCAGCAGATTCTGGGTGCCGTCATCGAGGCTGGCGGGGCCACGCAGGATCTTCTCGAGGCTGCCCGTGGTGCCGACGCTGATGCGGGTGCCGCGGGGCAGCACCGGGCTCGGTGTGGCCATGCCCCAATGGAAGCCGCGGCCCGGTGCTTCGGCCGCCCTCGCGATCGGCGAGCCGATCATCACGGCATCGGCTCCGCAGGCGATGCACTTGCAGATGTCGCCGCCCGTGACGATGCCGCCGTCGGCGATCACCGGCACACGGCGCCCGGTTTCCCGCTCGTAATCGTCGCGGGCGGCGGCGCAGTCGGCGACAGCGGTGGCCTGGGGGATGCCCACCCCGAGCACCCCGCGGGAGGTGCAGGCGGCACCGGGGCCGATGCCCACCAGCACCCCGGCGGCACCGGCGCGCATCAGCTCCAGGGCCACGTCGTAGGTGACGCAGTTGCCGATCACCACCGGCACGCCCATGTCGCGGCAGAGGGTGGCGAGATCGAGCCGCTCGCGGCCCTCCGGGCCGATGTGCTCGGTGGACACCACCGTGGCCTGCACGAAGAAGAGATCAGCACCGGCTTCCGCCACAGCCTTGCCGAAGCGCAGCGCTGCCGCAGGGGTGGCACTGACTGCGGCGATACCGCCCTGTTCGCGGATCTCGGCGATGCGCCGACGGATCAACTCTTCCTGCACGGGCTGGCTGTACAGCTCCTGCATCAGGGGAACGAAATCCTCTTTGCCCACCGCCGCAATGCGGTCGAGCGCAGGGTTGGGGTCTTCGTAGCGGGTCTGGACGCCTTCGAGGTTGAGCACCCCCAGTGAGCCGAGGCGGGAGAGCTCAACGGCCATCGCCACATCCACCACCCCGTCCATCGCGCTGGCGATGATCGGAATCTCACGGTCGATGCCTCCGAGGCTCCAGCGGCTGTCGGTGACCTCCGGGTCGACCGTGCGACCTCCGGGAACCAGAGCGATCTCGTCGATCCCGTAGGCACGACGGACGGTGCGCTTCCCGCCTAACTGAATGGTCACCGGTGGATGGTCGTCGCAGTCGGGCCAAGCTATCAACAGGCCTGTCAGCCTCCAGATCCGGCACGGCCCAGCCCGACGGGCGGCCTCAGTCGTTGCCGCGGAATGCCCGCCAACGCTGCTCCAGCGACGCGATCAGTTCCTGACGGTCGCTGCTGCGCACCAGGCGGGTGGCCGCAAAGCGGCTCAGCCAGATCACCCCGGCCAGCTCCAGCAGACCCGGCAGCAGGGGCAGGCTGTCGATCGCGCCGATCACGGCGCCGTAGAGGCGCAGCACCAGCACCAGGGCAAGCGCCAGAGCAACCGCACGCAAGGGCCCCTGGTACTGCACCAGCATCTGCTGGAGGCGTCCGCTGCCGATCCATTCGCGCAGCTTGGCCAGCAGCAGGTCCCATTCGCCACCGCCCTCAGCGGTGTCCGGTGCGGCCGGCACATGCACGGTGGCCGCCACAGCGGGTTCAGGGGTGGGGGCTGGTGTGGGCTCCGGCAGGAGCTCGGCGGGCGTGGCAGGCGGTTCGGCAGAGGCTTGGCCACCTGCTCCAGTAGGTGCTGCAGCAAACGCGGCAGCGTTCACCGGGTCTGCAGCTGGCGACGCATCAACCGGAGCCGGCTGGGAGCCAACCTCCGAATCCACGGGCGCGCCCGTGGGCAGGAGAGGCGAGACTTCAGCTTCCACTGCCGCCACAGGCTGGGTCAGCGGTTCAGGCTGCAGCATCGGCTCCGGGGCCGAGTGCCACATGGGCGCGGCATCAGCATCCGCGCCAACGACAGCGGCGGGGTCGGCTGGGGGCAGATCAGCGGGGTCGGCAACGCCGTGCTCCCCGCTGGTGGGCATGGGAGCGGCGACCTCCCCGACGGGCTCGTGCGCCGACGGTTGCTCACCGGGAAGGAACGGCGCGTTGGAGGAAGCGGAAGGCTCGGTCATCGACTGCCAGAAAAACCGCACCGGGAGCCTACGGCGCTTCCGGCAGGGCGAGGCCTCGCTTCGGCAGACCGTTGCAGCAGGCCGGCACAGCAGCCCCTGGCAGGGCGATCAGCCCTCCAGAGGGATCAGGCCCGGGCGCGCCGACAGCGGCTCCAGCGGGCCGCGCAGCGGGAAGCGTCCCTGCCGCAGCAGCTCGATCAGGCAGGTGCCGATCTCCCGGGCCAGGCGCGGGCTGTGGGCCGGCGCGCAGGGGATGCGGCGACCATCCACCTGGATCTTGCCCGCCAGCAAGTGGCTGTAGGGCACAAAACCGAACCCGGGGCGAATACGGCGCGGGATCGAGAAATCAAGCACGGGCGCTTCCAGATGGTCGTCGCCGATCGACGCCCGGCGGGCCACGGCGAGATCGAGCAGGGGCACGGGAACGGCGATCGGCACCATCAGGGCACTGCCGTGTCCCTCGAAGAAACAGGCGCGGATCCATTCGGGCCGCAGCCCGTGCAGGTCGACGCTCACGGCCGCGACCGCCCCGGGAGTGCGCGCATGCCCGCTGGGCAGCCGCCGCGTTCCGGGCTGATGCCCATGGCCGGCCCCGATCACCCAGCCCACCGCCCCCGCCACCAGCACGGGCGAGCCCGGACCGAGCCAGGCCAGTGAGGGCATGGTGAGCCCGATGCTGCTGCTGCCCGAACTGCTGTACAGGGCGTTGCCGTAGGGACCGAGCAAGGGTCCGTACGGGCTCCGCACCACCCCCTCTGCGCTGCTCACCGCCACCACCCCGTTTTCGGCGATGGCGCGATGCAGGAGCAGGCGTGCGCCGCCCAGGCGCTCCAGCGAGAGGCGGCCCCGGTATTCACGGCGCGGGTGGGAGGCGGTGGCCTCACCGGTGAGTGTCAGCTCCAGTTCAAGGCCGGCCAGCAGGGCGTCCAGCACCTGGGCGCCCCCCTGGCGCAGCGGTTCGCCCAGCCCGCCGCCGATCGGCAGACACAGGCCCGCGGTGCCACCCGCCCCCTGGGCGAGCACCCCGTCGAGCCGGGCCTCACGGATGCGCAGAGGCGGATCCACCGGCCCGAGGCTGAGCTGCAACGTGGCCTGGTCGGTGAACTCCGCATTGGCGGCCACCACCACGTCGGTGGCGGCGTAGGCCGCTTCCAGGCCGCCTGTCGCCACCAGCACCCGGAAATCGGCGGCAGCAAGCACGCGCAGATCACCGCTGCGCTGGCGCTGCTGGAGATCGGCTTCGCTGCGGGGAGCCAGGGACATCGGCGGCCGGATCAAGGCTGAGGAGGGCGTTGGAAACCGGAACCGAACAAGGCGGCTGGGCCTCGATTAAAGTGGCTCACGGATAAGTGGTGAGAGATGGCGGACCCAACAGGACCCGGCGAGTCCGACGGGCGGATCATCCAAACCGACCTGCGAAACGAAATGTCGCGCTCCTATCTGGAGTATGCGATGAGCGTGATCGTGGGTCGGGCGTTGCCCGATGCCCGCGATGGCCTCAAGCCGGTGCATCGACGCATTCTCTATGCGATGTACGAACTCGGCCTCACCAGCGACAGGCCTTACCGGAAATGCGCCCGTGTGGTGGGCGAAGTGCTCGGCAAATACCACCCCCACGGCGACACCGCCGTGTACGACGCCCTGGTGCGCATGGCCCAGGACTTCTCCATGCGCATGCCCCTGATTGATGGGCACGGCAACTTCGGTTCGGTCGACAACGACCCACCGGCGGCCATGCGGTACACGGAATCGCGGCTGCAGGCCCTCACCACTGACAGCCTGCTGGAGGACATCGAGGCGGAAACGGTCGATTTCATCGACAACTTCGATGGATCACAGCAGGAACCCACCGTGATGCCGGCGCGGGTTCCTCATCTGCTGCTCAATGGGTCCTCAGGGATCGCGGTGGGCATGGCCACCAACATTCCGCCCCACAACCTCACGGAATTGATCGATGGGCTGCTGGCCCTGATCGACAATCCCGAGGTGGACGATCGCTCGCTGATGGCGATCATTCCCGGCCCGGATTTCCCCACCGGCGGCCAGATTCTCGGCCGCAGCGGAATCCGTGAAACCTATCTCACAGGCCGAGGATCGATCACCATGCGCGGTGTCGCGGCGATCGAAACACTTGAAGTCCCCGGTCGGCCAGATCGGGATGCGGTGATCATCACTGAGCTTCCTTATCAAACCAACAAGGCGGCGATGATCGAGCGCATCGCCGAGATGGTGAACGACAAGAAGCTCGAAGGAATCTCCGACATCCGCGACGAAAGCGATCGCGATGGCATGCGCATCGTGATCGAACTGCGGCGTGATGCCTATCCGCAGGTGGTGTTGAACAACCTGTTCAAGCTCACGCCGCTGCAGTGCAATTTCTCCGCTCACATGCTGGCGCTGGTGAATGGGGAGCCGATCCTGCTCACCCTGCGGCGGATGCTGCAGGTGTTCCTCGATTTCCGCATCGAAACGATCGAGCGGCGCACCCGTTATCTGCTGCGCAAGGCCGAAGAGCGCGACCACATCCTACTGGGCCTGCTGCTGGCGCTCGAGCAGCTCGATCCGATCATCGCCCTGATCCGCGCCGCCGCCGACACCGCCACAGCACGGCAACAGCTGCAGGAGCGCCACGGCCTCAGCGAGATCCAGGCGGACGCCATCCTGCAGATGCAGCTGCGCCGGCTCACCGCGCTGGAAGCCGACAAGATCCGGCTCGAGCACGAGGATCTGGTGGCCAAGATCACCGACTACAAGGACATCCTTGGCCGGCGTGAACGGGTGCTGGGCCTGATCCGGGAGGAGATCGGCAAGATCCGTGCCCGCTACGACTCCCCCCGTCGCACCGAGATCCTCGATCTCGAAGGCGGCCTCGAGGACATCGACCTGATCGCCAATGAGCGCTCGGTGGTGTTACTCACCGAGAACGGCTACCTCAAGCGCATGCCGGTGAGCGAATTCGAGGCCACCAGCCGCGGCACCCGTGGCAAGGCCGGCACCCGCAGTCAGGGAGAAGAAGCGGTGCGGCTGTTCATCAGTTGCAACGACCATGACACCCTGCTGCTGTTCAGCGACCGGGGCGTGGTGTATGCCGTGCCCGCCTATCGCATCCCGGTGGGCAGCCGCGCTGCCAAGGGAACCCCCGTGGTGCAGTTGCTGCCGATTCCACGGGAAGAGCAGATCACCACGCTGCTCGCGGTCAGCGCCTTCGAAGACAACGTGCAGCTGCTGATGCTCACCAGCGGCGGCTATATCAAGCGCACCCGTCTTTCGGCCTTCGCCAACATCCGATCCAATGGCTTGATCGCGATCGGGCTGGAGGAAGGCGACGCCCTGCGCTGGGTGCGTCTGGCCCTGCCGGGCGACAGCGTGCTGATCGGCTCGCTCAGGGGCATGACGATCCACTTCCGCCTCACCGACGGGGAACTGCGTCCGCTGGGCCGCACCGCCCGCGGCGTGCGGGCGATGGCACTGCGCGCCGGCGACGAACTGGTGAGCATGGATGTGCTGCCGGCCGAGCTGGCCGACCGCATCGCCAGCAGCAGCGCGGAGGAGGACGGCGACGAAGCCGATGGGGATGCCGACGCCGAAGTGGCGGTGAGCGAAGGACCCTGGGTGCTGGTGGCCTCCGCCAGTGGCCTGGGCAAGCGGGTCCCGGTGAACCAGTTCCGCCTGCAGCGGCGCGCCGGTCTGGGGCTGCGCGCGATCAAGTTCCGTCGCGATGGTGATGTACTCGTGGGCCTCAAGGTGCTCGGCTCCGGCGAAGAGCTGATGCTGGTCAGCGAAAAGGGGGTGATCGTGCGGATGCCCTCCGACGCCATTCCGCAGCAGTCCCGCGCCGCCACGGGGGTGAAGCTGCAGCGGCTCGATGCCGGCGACCGGCTCACGGAAGTGGTGCTGGTGCCGCCTGCCGCCGAAGACGACGGCAGCGAAACGCTGGAGCCTGTCAGCGACACCCTGGCCCTCACCGCCGAAAGCGTGGCGCCCACCGGCGAACCCATGGAACGCACCGATGAAGCCGCGGAACTGACCGGCGAGGGAGACAGCTGAGCGCCGACGTCCTGCTGATCGGCTCCGGCCCGGCCGCTCTGGCCATCGGCGCCGAACTGTGCCGCCAGGGGCTGGAGGTGGAGGCCCTGGTCGCCACCGATCCGCTCAGCCCCTGGCAGAACACCTATGGCATCTGGGGCCGGGAACTCGATGCCCTCGGCCTCGGCGATCTGCTCGGGCATCGCTGGTCGGATTGCGTGGCCGATTTCGGGGCGGGCCCCCTGGCCCTGCATCACGACTACGGCCTCTTCGATCGCCAGCGGCTGCAGCGGCACTGGCTCGAGGCCTGCGCCGGACAACTCCGCTGGCATCGCGGCCAGGCGACGGCCATCCGCCATGAGTCCCACAGCTCGGCGGTCACCACCGCCGAGGGCACCAGCCTGACGGCCCGGCTGGTGGTGGATGCCAGTGGCCATGCGCCGGTGTTCGTCCGCCGCCCCGAGCGCGGCCCGGTCGCCCAGCAGGCCGCCTTCGGCCTCGTGGGCCGCTTCTCCGCCGACCCTGTGGCGGAAGGGCAGTTCGTGCTGATGGATTACCGCAACGATCACCTCAAGGCAGAGGAGCGGCTGGAGCCGCCCACCTTCCTCTACGCGATGGACCTGGGGCAGGGGGAGTTCTTCGTGGAGGAAACCTCCCTCGCCCTCGCCCCGCCGCTCTCGTTCGACCTGCTGGAGCGGCGTCTGCACCAACGGCTGGCCCACCGGGGCATCAGGGTGGAGCAGGTGCGGGAAACGGAGCGTTGCCTGTTCCCGATGACTCTGCCGCTGCCGGATCTGACCCAGCAGGTGGTGGGTTTCGGTGGGGCCGCCAGCATGGTGCACCCCGCCTCGGGCTACATGGTGGGGGGGCTGCTGCGCCGCGCCCCCTGCCTGGCGGCCGCGATTGCCGCCGGCCTGGCCAACCACACCACCTCCTCACGCGAAGTGGCGCAGCAGGCCTGGCAGACGCTCTGGTCTGCCGAGCTGGTGCGCAAGCAGGCGATCTACCGTTTCGGGCTCGAAAAGCTGATGCGCTTCTCGCACGCGGAGCTCTGCCACTTCTTCGACACCTTCTTCCATCTGCCCCAGCCGCAGTGGACCGGTTTTCTGGCCAACACCCTCACCGTGCCGCAGCTGGTGCAGGCGATGCTGGGCCTGTTCGGGCAGGCCCCCAGCGATGTTCGGCTCGGCCTGATGCTGCCGCAGGGCAAGGAGCTGGCCCTGGCCTGGCGGGCGCTGGCGGGCTGAAACTGCTGGGCTGACACTCCCGAGCCGAGACTTTGGGCTGACCCTGACGGGATCAGCGGAACACCAGCACTGGCTGCTTGGCCTGGGCGAGCACGCGCTGCGTCTGACTGCCGATCAGCAGCCCGGTGAGGCCGCGCCGCCCATGCGAGGCCATGAAGATCAGGTCACAGCCGTGGCGGTCCGCCGCCGCCAGGATCGCCTCCGACGGCGAGTCGTTGACCACGCTTTCGCTCGCCGCCTCCACGCCTTCCTCTGCGGCGAGGCTCATCACCTCCGCCAGGGCCCGCTGGGAAGCCTCCCTGCCCACGTCCTCGATTTCCTGCAGGGTGCTGGGCTGGATCCATTCACCGGCGCCGTAGGTGAGCCCAAGCGGCGCATTGGCCCGCACGTTGAGGACGGTGAGGCGGGCTCCGGCCTCACGGGCGAAACGGCAGGCGGCAGCAGCGGCGGCCAGCGAAAGCCGGGAGCCGTCGGTGGGAACGAGCAGATGCTGAAACATGGCCAAACTCCACGCAGAGCGGAACGGCTCCGCTCTGATTCGAGCACGGGTTGTGGGCCCTGGTCAGTGGGCTGCGGGCTGTGCGTTCTGGCCTCTGAGCTGCGAGCGCTAGCCCTCGGGCGGCGGTGAGGGGTGTCGGCTGTGTTCTGCGAGCCTCGGGCCGTCGGCCGGGCTAACGCGGCGGCCGTGTGGCCCAGTCGGCGGCGTTGATGAGCGGGAACAGCGGATCTTCCCGTTCCACCGCCGCCAGCCAGCCACCGGGGGGATCGTTGCCGCTGTCGATCGCCGCCAGCAGGCGCCAGAAGCGATCCAGGTGCGTGCGGATCCGCTCCTTCGCCAGTTCGGTGGTGGTGCCGGCCCTGAGAATGAAGCTCCAGTCGGAGGACTGGGCCAGCAGCAGCTCACGGCCCGCCTGGTTGAGGCGCTGGAGCTGGGAGGCACTGCCCACCCCCCGGTTCACCCGCTCCACCATGGCCGCCGAGGCCCGGTTCCACTCGGGCACCACCCAGGCATTGCTTTCGTTGAGCCAGTAGTGGTGGTACCCCCCCTGGCCCCAGCTGGAGGGGGAGGGGCGGCAGATCTGCAGCCCGTCTCCGCGGCGCAGCACATCGCGCAGGGTGGTGAAACCGATGCCGAGGGCAGGCGCCTGCAGGAAAAGCTGGGCCAGGAAGCGGGGCCCCTCGTACCACCAGTGGCCGAACAGCTCCGCATCGAACGGCGCCACCAGCAGCGGTGGCCGGTCCATGGCGCTGCTCAGATGGTCAAGCTCCCCGGCGCGCCCGCGCAGATAGGTGGCGGCGTGCTCATCGGCCCGCTGCTCGGCCGGCCCCGGCAGGTAGGGCAGCTTCCGCTCCAGTGGCGTGCCCCTGGCTGACACCCGGTGCAGCTTGAGACCGAGCGGCCGGGGGGTCTCGATTCCCACCGCGGTGAGGGCCTCGCTGGAGAGATCCCAGCCCAGATCCCGGTGGAATTCCCGGTAGGCGCCATCGCCTGGGTATCCCTCCGAGGCCGACCACACCGGCAGGGTGGAGGCCCCATCACGGGCGAAGAAGGCCACCCCGGCGGGCGAACAGATCGGGGCATACACGCCATAGCGCGGACGGGGCAGGGCGTGCAGCAGCCCATGGGCATCGAGCACCGCGTAGCGCAGACCGCAGGCCACCAGCTGCTGATCGAGCCCTTCGAAGTAGGCGCACTCCGGCAGCCAGATCCCCTGCGGGCGTGCGCCCAGCAGCCGCTCATGTTCCCGGATAGCGGTGAGCAGCTGGGCTCGCACCGCCTCGGGGGTGGCCCGCAGCAGCGGCAGGTAGCCGTGGGTGGCGGCACAGGTGAGCAGGTCGACCACCCCCAGCTGCCAGAGCCGCTGGAAACGAGCCAGCAGATCACCGCCGCAGGCCTGCCACTGCTGGCGGGTGTGGGTGAGCTGGGCCTCCAGAGCCTCGGCCGCCTCCAGATGCGGGGGCAGCGCCAATGGCAACAACGCCAGGCGTTGATCAAGCCAGGCGGGGAAACGGGCCTGCAGGTCAGGCGCGCTCAGCAGCGAGAGAAGCGTGGGGGAAAGGCCGAGGGTGAGACGGGGCGCCTGGGCGGGATCCTCAGAGGCAGCTTCGAGCAACTCGAGCAGCGGCAGGTAGCTCTCCAGCAGTGCCTGGAAGAACCAGTCTTCCTCCAGCGAGCCGGGCTGGCTGCTGCGGACGTATGGGAGATGGGCATGGAGGACCAGGGCCAGTTCGCCTGTGGCCATTGCCATTCCAGCCGTTCACGGGAGTGTACGGGGACGGTTCCACCACGACGCCCTCCGCCACGAGCTTCGCCATGAAAATGGTCAGCGGCGCGGTCGGGGTCGGCGGGGGCACAGCTGGCAGAGGGCGGTCTCTACAGTTTTTGTTTAACGAAACGAGTGATGCGTCGCTGTCTGGCAGTTGACGGGCACGGCATGTTCTACGCCCAGCAGAAGCTCGGCTGGTTCTTCGATCCACGCCGCCTGCTGGAGCTGGCCGCGGAAGGCGTCACGGATCTTGGCAGCGCCTTCTGGTACACGGGGCTGAAGGATCCCACTGACCAACGCCCCTTCCGGGACGCACTCACCAGCCTGGGCTTCACCGTGCGAACCAAACCGCTGCGGGAGTTCGGCACCGACCCCGACCAGCGGCAGTTCGCGCGCGCCAACCTTGATGTGGAGATCTGCCTCGACCTGATGGCCGTGGCCCACCGCACCGATGAGCTGTGGCTGATGAGCGGAAGCCGCGACCTTGAACGGCTGGTGGAGATGCTCCGCGCCCAAGGCCTGAAGATCACCTTGATCAACGCCGATGGCATGGTGCCGCGCGAGCTGCGCAATGCGGTGGATCGCTTCATCGACCTGGGCAAGCTCAAGCCCCAGCTCGAGAAGATGGAAGCCGTCCAGGCACCGGTGTTCCAGCGCAGCATCCCGGAGGCTTCTCCGCGATCGGAACCGGTGCGCCACCAGGTGATCCGCCCGGACGCTGCCTCCCTTGAGCCCTCACCTCGGGAAGTGGTGATCGGACCCTCGGTCTAGGATCCCCCCTAACACGTACTCACTTCGACCTGCAGCGGCCATGGCCAAGGATCCCGGCCGGGTTCTGATTTTTGACACCACCCTGCGGGATGGTGAGCAATCGCCGGGGGCCAGCCTCAACCTCGAGGAAAAGGTGGCCATCGCCCAGCAGCTGGCGCGCCTACGGGTCGACATCATCGAAGCGGGCTTCCCCTTCGCCAGCACGGGCGATTTCAACGCCGTGCACCGCATCGCCGAAACCGTCGGCACCGCCGACGGCCCGGTGATCTGCGGGCTTGCCCGGGCCACGCGCGGCGACATCAAGGCCTGCGCGGATGCGGTGGCGCCGGCGGCGCGGCGGCGCATCCACACCTTCATCGCCACCAGCGACATCCACCTGGAGCACAAGCTGCGCAAGAGCCGGCCCGAGGTCGTGGACATCGCCGCCGAGATGGTGGCCTATGCCCGCTCCCTGGTGGAGGACGTGGAGTTCTCCTGCGAAGACGCCGGCCGCAGCGACCCGGAGTTCCTCTACGAAGTGATCGAAGCCGCCATCGCCGCCGGGGCCACCACGATCAACATCCCCGACACCGTGGGCTATGCCACTCCGGCGGAATTCGGTGCCCTGATCGCCGGCATTGATCGCCACGTTCCCAACATCGCTCAGGCGGTGATCTCTGTGCACGGCCACAACGACCTGGGGCTGGCCGTGGCCAATTTCCTTGAGGCGGTCAAGAACGGCGCCCGCCAGCTCGAATGCACGATCAACGGCATCGGTGAACGGGCCGGCAATGCTTCACTCGAGGAACTGGTGATGGCGCTGCATGTGCGCCGCGCCTACTTCAACCCCTTCCTCGGCCAGGACCCCGCCAGCACCGAGCCGCTCACCGGCGTGCGCACCGAGGAGATCGCCAAGACCTCCCGGCTGGTGTCCAACCTCACCGGCATGGCGGTGCAACCCAACAAGGCGATCGTGGGGGCCAACGCCTTCGCGCACGAATCCGGCATCCACCAGGACGGTGTTCTCAAGAACCGCCTCACCTACGAAATCATCGACGCCCGCACGATCGGTCTGAGCAGCACCCGGCTGTCGCTCGGCAAACTGAGCGGCCGCAGTGCCTTCCGCGCCCGGCTGGAGGAGCTCGGCTACGGCCTCGAGCGCGAAGACCTCGACGACGCCTTCGCCCGCTTCAAGGAGCTGGCCGACCGCAAGCGCGAGATCACCGACCGGGATCTTGAGGCGATCGTCAGCGAGCAGGCCCAGCAGCCTGACGCCCAGTACACGCTGAAGCTGGTGCAGGTGAGCACCGGCACCAACCTGCAGCCCACCGCCACGGTCACCCTGGTGACGGCCGATGGCGCCGAGCTCACCGGCGCCGCCATCGGCACAGGCCCGGTGGACGCGGTCTGCCAGGCGCTCAATGCGCTGGCACGCGTGCCCAACGAGCTGGTGGAGTTCAGCGTCAAGTCGGTCACCGAGGGCATCGATGCGATGGGGGAGGTCACCATCCGGCTGCGCCACCAAGGGGTGCTCTATTCCGGCCACGCCGCCGACACCGACATCGTGGTGGCTGCCGCCCAGGCCTTCATCCACGCGCTCAACCGGCTGGTGCAGGGCACCGAACGGCTGCCTCTTCACCCCCAGCGCGCACCGCTGCCGGTGGCGGAACGCCCCCGCCTGTGAGCCGCTCTCCCCTCAGGCTGCAGCCCCAGCGGACCCCGTGGCTGCCTGCCCTGCAGCTGGGGCTGCTGCTGCTGGTGGCCCTGATGGTGCTGGTGCCGCTGCTGTGGCTGGTCAGCACGTCCTTGAAGGGTCCGGCCGAAGACATCTTCGCCTCGCCGCCGTCGTTGTTTCCAGCGCAGCCCAGCCTGGCGGCCTATGGGCGCCTGTTCGCTGAACATCCGCTGGGCCTTTACCTGTTCAACAGCACGGTGGTGAGCCTGCTGGCAGTGGTGGGCAACCTGCTGTTCTGTTCCCTGGCGGCCTACCCGCTGGCGCGGATGCGCTTCGCCGGCCGTGGCCTGGTGCTGGCGCTGGTGGTGGCCACGATCCTGATTCCGTTCCAGGTGGTGATGATTCCGCTCTACCTGTTGATGGTGCAGCTGGGCCTGCGCAACACCCTGCTGGCCTTGATCATTCCCCAGGCCGCCACCGCCTTCGGCATCTTTCTGCTGCGGCAAAGCTTCATCGGAGTGCCCGTGGAGCTGGAAGAAGCCGCCCGCATCGACGGCTGCACGCCGCTGGGTGAATGGTGGAACGTGATGATTCCCGCGGCCCGGGCCGATCTGATCACCCTGGCGATGTTCGTGTTCATCGGCACCTGGAGTGATTTTCTCTGGCCCTTGATCATCCTCGATGATCCGAATCTCTACACACTGCCGCTCGGATTGCAGCAGCTTGCCAGCAGCTTCTCCCTCGACTGGCGGCTTGTGGCTGCGGGTTCAGTGGTGTCGATCCTGCCAGTTTTGGTGCTGTTCATTGCGCTTCAACGTTATATCCTTCCCAGCTCCAGCGGCGATGGTGTGAAGGGTTGAACCCAGCGCTCGCTTTTCCGGCACTCGCTGTCCCTTCGCTCACGATTACGGCGCTCACAATTTGATCCCCCACCATCCCCGGTCGCCAGGATCCCAGCGCCCAGGCCCAGACCTGTAGCCTGCCGGTGCGCCATTGATCGATCACGGGAACCTCGATGCAGACCGGTCTGATTCTGCAGAATCTGCTCTCTCCGCCGGTTCTTTTCTTCGCTCTCGGGGTGATTGCGGTGCTGGTGCGATCGGATCTGGAGATTCCCGCCCCCCTGCCCAAGCTCTTCTCGCTCTATCTGCTGCTGGCGATCGGCTTCAAAGGAGGGGTGGAGCTGCAACACAGCGGCCTGGGCGTGCAGGTGATCGCCACGATCGCCGCCGCTGTGGTGATGTCGGCCGTGGTGCCGCTCTACAGCTTCCTGGTGCTCAGGCGGCAGTTCGACGCCTCCAATGCGGCCGCTGTGGCCGCCACCTACGGCTCGATCAGTGCCGTCACCTTCATCACCGCCGAAACTTTTCTGGTGGTGTCTGACATCCCCCATGACGGCTTCATGGTGGCGGCCCTGGCGCTGATGGAATCACCGGCCATCATCGTGGGGTTGCTGTTGGTGAAACTCACCAGTCATCAACGCCACGCCGGCGGCATCGGCACGGGCGTGGCCTGGGGCAGCTTGCTGCATGAAGCCTTCCTGAACAGTTCGGTGCTGCTGTTGATCGGCAGTCTGGTGATCGGCCTGCTGGTGGCGGCCTTCAGCCCCTTGGGGGTGGAAACAATGGAGCCCTTCACCGGCAAGCTGTTTTACGGCGCCCTCAGCTTCTTTCTGCTCGACATGGGCATCGTGGCGGCACAGCGGCTCGGCGATCTGCGGCGTGCCGGCAGCTACCTGATCGCCTTCGCCGTGCTGATGCCGCTCTTCAATGCTGCGGTGGGCCTGCTGCTGTCCCGTTGGCTGGGCCTGCCGCAGGGAAATGCGCTGCTGTTCATGGTGCTGTGCGCCAGCGCCTCCTACATCGCCGTTCCCGCTGCCATGCGGATGACCGTGCCGGAAGCAAACCCAAGCCTGTATATCTCCAGCGCCCTGGGTGTCACCTTCCCCTTCAACATCGTCGTGGGGATCCCGCTTTACATGGCAGTGGTGCAGCGCTTCATCCCGCTGACTGTGCTCCCATGAAGCGGCTCAGACAGGCGCACGATGCAGGCAGCGCTCGCAGGGGCCTTCAGGCAAGACGGCGCAGCGCAGCAGCGGGGAGCGGGCATTGAAGCGGCAGCTGGGGTCGCCGATCACCCAGTGGTTGTTCCACCAGGTGGCATCCGCCGGTTGCCGTTGTGGTTTGACCTGCAGCGCCACCTCGGTGAGCTCGTAGCGTCCGTTGCGGAGCTGGTAGCGGTGGTGGCGTTGCAGCACCAGAAACGAACGCTCACCCCGCTCGATCCAACGGCCCGGCTGGGGCACCTCGCCCAGGTGGGCCACCTCAAAGCGTTCCAGCAACCGCTCGGTGCCGGCCTGGCGCAGATCCACGTGCAGGGGCGTCAGGGGCTGACCTCCCCGGTCTGCTGCTCACTGCGCTGCGAGAACCCCCAGACGAACAGGCAGGCCACCACCAGCAGCAGCGCCCATTCGGGGGGAACGATCTGGGGCAGGGCCAGGCGCAGCAGCAGGCGCACGCCCACCAGACCCACGGCCAGATAGCCGGCCCGCTCCAGATGCCGATACTCCTCCAACCAGCGGATGAACAGACCGGCCGTGAGGCGCAGGGCCACCACACCGATCACGCCGCCGGTCATCACCAGCCAGAGCCGGTCGCTGACCGCCACCGCCGCCGCGACGCTATCGAGCGAGAAGGCCAGATCGGTGACCGCCAGCGTGGCCACCACGGAGCCCAGGGTCTGACCGTGGAGCCGCTGGACCGCCGGTTCCACGTGGCTGATGGCTGCAGCGCCTGCCGCTTCACCGCCGGCCTCGCTGGATCCGGCCAGGTTGGTGATGCACAGCCAGAGCAGGTAGACCGCCGCCAGCAACTGCAGCGGCCAGAAGACCAGCACCCAGCGGGCCGCCACGATCAGGGCCATCCGGAACACCAAGGCCAGCAGCAGGCCGAGGTTGAGGGCGCGGCGCTGGCGGGCCGGATCGTCGAGGTGACGCGCGATGGCGGCCAGGGCGATGGCGTTGTCCGCGGAGAGCACGGCCTCCATCGCCACCAGCAGGGGAAGCAGCAGCAGAATCTCCCCCCACTGGTCTGCCGATTGCAGCAGCGGTGTGAGTGACTCGATCGACTCCGCTTCCATAGGCAGTGGCGGCGCGCGAATCGGTCACTCTAGGAAAGCCAAACCAAGCCCGAGCCGGGATGCAGCTGCAGGCGGAACTGGTGCACGCCGAACCCGGACAGCGGGTGGTGAAGGTGAGCGCCTGGGACCAGGGCGCCCTGATCGGCAGCGCTCTGGGCGAGGCCGCCACGGCGGAACTGGCGGAAGACCGCGCCATCGAGCGCCTGCAGAGGCGATGGTCCCCAAGCGGCGCCGCTGCCCTCGCCAGGCCGGAGCCGGTGGGTGCGGCGAAAGCGCCACCCCAGAAGCCAGCCATCAGCGCGGTTGAGGCAGAGCAGCCGCTGTTGGCGCTGAGCCGTGTGGGTGTGCCGGCGCAGGCGGCAGTGATGCCTGTGGTTTCACACGCTCCGCTTCCAGCGCCACCCGCCCAGGCTCCTGTGCCCATGGAGGCGTCCCCGGCACCCGATCAGGCTTGCGCCTCGCCGGCCACACCAGCAGCGCCAGCCCATGCCTCTGCGGCGCCCACGCCCCAGGGCCTTCCCCCATCGGAGCCGGAGGTCACAGCCGATCCCGAAGACTGGAGCGATGAACTGGCGCAGGTAGAGCTGGAACTCAAGCGACTGGGATGGGGCCGGGAGGAAGAAGCGGCGTACCTGGCGCGGGCCTTCAACCATCCGAGCCGCAGCCGCCTGGTGCGCTACCTGGATCTGATGGGCTATCTGAATGCCCTGCAGCAACTGGCACCCGGCAGCAGGCCGGAGCAAGCCGCCACACCCCTGCGTCGCCGCGACCTGCTGGATCAGAGCGACCAGCTACTCGGCCAGCTGCAGTGGGGAGCGGCAGAGGGGCGCGTCTTCCTGGAGCGGCATTTTCAGCTCAACAGCCGCCAGCAGCTCAATGATCAGCAGCTGCTGCAGTTCAACATGCTGCTGGAAGATCAACTGGCCACCAGAGCATGAACGCCTAACCCGGTCCGTCGATAGGCACGGGCACGCCGCGGCCCCGCGGTGCTGCGGGCTCTGGATTCCAGAGATACAGCGAGCGGAGGCCGGCGCTGGAGATGACAAAGCGCTTGTCATCAGGCTCTCTCGCCTGGCGGGTCGCCAGCGGGAGAACTCTCCTGCGGATGGGCTCGGTTGCACGGGCTTCACCTTGAACACCGTTCCCGTGCCGGCCCCCTTGCCGGTCCTGGGCGCAGGCATCGCCTTCGGCTGGAGCCGGACCATCAGGCGGCGCCTCAGCTCCCGTTCCCGGCGATACTCCCTGCTTGGCAGGAGCCAGAGCGCCATTGCGGTGGGTGCCCCGCTGCAGTGCGGATCCCTTCCGACTGAATCCAGAGTCCGCTGCCCCAAGCTCAGTGGAACCGCTGCCGGCCGCTCAGCTGGGCCAGGCAGTTGACCAACCCACCGGTGGGCGGCATTCCTGGCTGATCAGGCCGGCCCCCTTCTCCAGCTGGTCCTGGTTGGCATAGGCCTCCTGCTCGAGCTGGCGCTCCAGGGGCGAGAGATTGGCGTAGATCGGGTCGTTGAGCTGCCCCTGGGCCTGGGGCCTGGCGGTAATGGAGAGCCCAAGCTGCTTGGGCGGGGCCGACACCCCCCCGCGGCGGCAGCTCTGCGCCACATGGATGGCCTCATGGTTCAGCACCAGAGCAAAGGTGGCGCTGCCCTGGTCCACCACCTCCGGCTTGATGCGGATGGTGCGGGCGGCAGGGTCCCACTCACCGGCGGCGCCGGCCTTGCGGGGCGGGCCCAGCACCACCCGTACCCCCACCCGCTGCAGCTGATCGAGCAGATCGCGGATCGCCTGTCGCTCGCGCTCGAAGCGCGGCGGATCGAGCATCAGCGCGCGGATCTGCTCGATCGAGAGCTTGGGGTCTCCCTCGCGGCGGCGGTAGCGGTAACGCACACCGCCGTCAGGCAGCACCTCGGCCTGCGGCTGCCAGTCGACATCGGCCTGCTCCAGCCGCGCCATCAGATCGCCGGCCATGAAGGCATCAACGGCCACATCGCCCGGCCGCAGGGGGGCCGGGGGCCGGGCGAACAGCGTGTCCGACACCTGAAACGGCAGCGCTTCCAGTGCGCCGAGGGTTTCGCCCCTGCGCTCGGGAGGCGCCACCGCCAGGCCCGCCAGCAGCAGACCAGCGGCCAACAGCGTCAGCGGCAGCACGGGAGCGCCCGATCCACGCGGGGGATGGTGCCGGCTCACTCCCAGAGATCAACGTGACCTTCATGATGGTCGATCTGCACCAGCAAAGCAGCGGCAGGAGTGCAACTGCCAGGATCGGGATCCCTGCGCCTCACGACCCAATGCCCCTCACCGCCCTGGTGCGCCAGCTCGAGCAGGTGCCCCTCACCGGTGAGGTGCTGCAACGGATCGAGCGCCAAGAACGGCTGAGCCTGCGGGGCGCCTCCCGGGCCGGCCGTGCCCTGATCGCCAGTGCCCTGGCCCGGCAGCGGCAGACGCCTCTGCTGGTGATCGTGCCCACGCTGGAAGAGGCGGGCCGCTGGGCGGCGCTGCTGGAACTGATGGGCTGGCCCACGGCCCAGCTTTATCCCACCAGTGAGGGCTCGCCCTACGAACCCTTCGATCCCACCACCGAGATCACCTGGGGGCAACTGCAGGTACTCGCCGAGCTGGTGGATGCGGGAAGCGCCGACGGCAACAGCCACCCGTGGCAGGGGGCCGTGGTGGCCACCGAGCGGGCCCTGCAACCCCACCTGCCGCCGCCCGCGGCCCTGGCCGCCCGCTGCCTGTGCCTGCGCAAGGGCGACACGGTGGACCTGGAGCAGCTGGCCGACACCCTCAGCCGCCTCGGCTACGAGCGGGTGCCCACGATCGAGCAGGAGGGCAGCTGGAGCCGCCGCGGCGACATCGTCGACGTGTTTCCGGTGAGCGCCGAGCTGCCGGTGCGGCTGGAGTTCTTCGGCGAGGAGCTGGAGAAGCTCAAGGAATTCGACCCCGCCACCCAGCGTTCGCTCGATGCCACCGAGGCGGTGCGGCTCACCCCCAGTGGCTACGGCCCGCTGGTGGCGGATGCCCTGCGGGAAACGATGCCGGTGGGGCTCGAGGGGCTGTTGCAGCCGGAAGCGCTCGATCAGCTGCTGGAGGGCGGCACGCCCGAGGGGATGCGGCGGCTGATGGGTCTGGCCTGGGCGCGGCCCGCCTCCCTGCTCGATTACCTGCCCGCCAGGACGTTGATTGCGGTGGATGAGCGGCGCCATTGTCGCGCCCACGGCCAGCAGTGGTTCGATCACGCCGACAGCCACCACGGCGAGGTGCAGGCGGAGCTGGCGGCAGCCTGCGGCCAGCCGGTGCTACTGCCCGCCCTGCTGCACCGGCCGCCCGAGCAGGCCCTTGAGGATGTCGAGGCGTTCGCCGGTTTCGATCTGGCTGAACTGGCGGAAACCGACCGCCACCCCAACGCCTTCGATCTCTCCAGCCGTCCGGTGCCGGCCCATCCGAACGCCTTCGGCCGCCTGGCGGCGCTGGTGAAGGGCTACCAACAGGAAAAGGCGAAGGTGTGGCTGCTTTCGGCCCAGCCGTCACGGGCGGTGGCGCTGCTGGAGGAGCACGACTGCATCGCCCGCTTCGTGCCCAACCCGCACGACTTCCCGGCGATCGAGCGGTTGGTGGAGCAGAACACACCTGTGGCGCTCAAGCTCAAGGGCACCGCCGAGCTGGAAGGGCTGCAACTGCCGGCCTGGAAGCTGGTGCTGCTCACCGACCGGGAGTTCTTCGGCCAGCACAGCCTGGCCGCCAGCGGCTATGTGCGGCGGCGCCGCAAGGCGGCCAGCCGCACGGTGGATCCGGGCAAGATGCAACCCGGCGATTTCGTGGTGCACCGCAATCACGGCATCGGCCGCTTCCTGAAGCTGGAGAAGCTGGCGATCAGCGGCGAAAGCCGCGATTACCTGGTGGTGCAGTACGCCGACGGCACCCTGCGCGTGGCCGCCGACCAGCTGGGCAGCCTGGGCCGCTACCGCGCCAGCACCGACACGCCGCCGGAGCTCAACCGCATGGGGGGCGTGGCCTGGGCGCGGGCCAAGGAAAGAGCGCTCAAGGCGGTGCGCAAGGTGGCGCTCGACCTGGTGAAGCTGTACGCAGAGCGCCATCAGGCCCCCGGCATCGTGTTTCCGCCCGATGGCCCGTGGCAAAGCGAGCTGGAGGATTCCTTCCCCTATGAGCCCACGCCGGATCAGCTGAAGGCGATCGCGGAAGTGAAACGCGACATGGAGACCGCCAAGCCGATGGACCGGCTGGTGTGCGGCGATGTGGGCTTCGGCAAGACCGAGGTGGCGATCCGGGCGTTGTTCAAGGCGGTGACCGCCGGACGCCAGGCGGCGCTGCTGGCCCCCACCACGGTGCTGGCCCAGCAGCACTGGCGCACCTTGAGCGAACGCTTTGCGCCCTACCCGCTCAAGGTGGCGCTGCTCAATCGCTTCCGCACAACGCTGGAGCGCAAGGCGATTCAGGAAGGGCTGGCCGCCGGCACGATCGACATCGTGGTGGGCACCCACCAGCTGCTGGGCAAGGGCACCAGCTTCAAGCAACTGGGGCTGCTGGTGGTGGATGAGGAGCAGCGCTTCGGTGTGAACCAGAAAGAGAAGATCAAGGCGCTGCGAAAAGACGTCGACGTGCTGACGCTTTCCGCCACGCCGATTCCACGCACGCTCTACATGAGCCTGTCGGGGGTCCGGGAGATGAGCCTGATCACCACGCCGCCACCGCTGCGCCGCCCGATCAAGACCCACCTGGCCGCCCGCGACGATGAGGCGGTGCGCAGCGCCATCCGCCAGGAACTGGATCGTGGCGGCCAGGTGTTCTACGTGGTGCCGCGGGTGGAGGGAATCGAGGAGGTGGCGGGCCAGTTGCGCGAGATGCTGCCGGGCCTGAAGTTGCTGGTGGCCCACGGCCAGATGGCCGAAGGGGAACTGGAGAGCGCGATGGTGGCCTTCAATGCCGGCGAAGCCGATGTGATGCTCTGCACCACGATCATCGAAAGCGGCCTGGATATCCCACGGGTGAACACGATTCTGGTGGAAGACGCCCACAGATTCGGCCTCGCCCAGCTCTATCAACTGCGCGGCCGGGTGGGCCGCAGCGGCATCCAGGCCCATGCCTGGTTGTTCTATCCCGGTGATGGCGCCCTCAGTGAGGCGGCACGGCAGCGGCTGCGGGCGATCCAGGAGTTCGCGCAACTGGGCAGCGGCTACCAGCTGGCGATGCGCGACATGGAGATCCGCGGCGTGGGCAACCTGCTGGGGGTGGAGCAGAGCGGCCAGCTCGAAGCGATCGGCTTCGACCTCTATATGGAGATGCTGCAGGAAAGCCTGGCGGAGATCCAGGGCCAGGACATCCCCGTGGTGGAAGACACCCAGATCGATCTGCCGATCACCGCCTTCATCCCCGCCGACTGGATCACCGAAGCGGACGAAAAGATGGCCGCCTACCGGGCTGCTGCCGGCTGCACCGCCAAGAGCGAACTGCTCCAGCTGGCTGCCGACTGGGTGGATCGCTACGGGGCCCTGCCGGCGCCGGTGCAGAGCCTGCTGCAGTTGATGGAACTCAAACTGCTGGCCAAACGCTGCGGCTTCTCACGCCTCAAGCCCGAAAAGCCCAACATCGTGCTGGAAACCCCGATGGAGGAGCCCGCCTTCCGGCTGCTGCGCCAGGGCCTGCCCCAGCACCTGCACGGCCGGTTGGTGTATCAGGGCGGCGCCGGCAGCACCGCAAAAGTGCTGGCCCGCGGCCTCAGCGTGCTCCCCGCCGAGAAGCAGCTCGACACCCTGATGGAGTGGCTCACCGCCATGGCCGGCCAGATCCCCGCCGCTGATGGCCTCACCGACGCCCAGCGCCAGGACCAGGCAGCCGCCAGGAATGCGGCGGTGTTGGTGGTTTGAGGGGGGGGACGTGTTGCTTGGCCACCCCCCGACAAGCTTCCGATTCTCTTCACCCTCATCCCCGCAAAACTTCGTTACAGTTCCGGAAAGGTTTGGGCTAAATGGGCGAATTCGTTGCTTCCGGTGGGGTTTCGGCAGGGCTGCAGAGCGGTGTGGGCCTTGTTTCGGCCCTGATCAGCGTGATCGCTCTGGGTTTGTTCGCCCTGTTCCAGGACGAAAACCAGAACAACGACGATGACGACTCCAACCCCGGCGGCGGCCTCATGCAGCCGGTGGCCTGAAGCTCCGATCCACAGCGCTTACCGGCCTCAGAGAAAGCAAAAGCCCTGTTGCGGGAATCCCCGCAGCAGGGCTTTCTTCCATGGATTTATCGGTGCGCGCTAAGGGCGCACACAAGTTGGTCTTAAGCCGCTGCTCCGCAAGACTTGCCCAATAAACGTTGCCACCTAAGACTTACCCATAAACATTGCAACTAAAGACTTTCCCTATACACCTTGCCCCGTAAAAGGGGTGTGCAAATGCTTGCCCGTGACATGTGCCCCGAAAATAGTGCCCTTAGAAGGATGGCGAGCTCAAGGGATAACCCCTGATCAGTTAGTGGGTCCGAGAGCAGCCGGCAGGTTGGCACTTGAGGGGTTGTAGGGCTTGCCGGGCGCCTTGCCCACCGTGCGCAGTTGCTTCACCAAGGTGTTTTCAGCCACCCGGTACTGAGGATCGTTGCGGGTGCCGATCTCTTCAAGCTTGAGTGATCGGGCCTCCTGTTCGCTCAGCTTCACCTGCACATCGGGTTTGATGCCGTGCTTGTGGATGTCGCGGCCGCTGGGGGTGAGGTATTTGGCGATGGTCACGGTCATGCCGGAGCCATCGGAGAGCCCCCGCACTGACTGCACCAATCCCTTGCCGAAGGTCTTCTGACCCACCAGCACCCCTCGCTTGTTGTCCTGCAGGGCACCGGAGAGGATTTCGCTGGCACTGGCGGAACCCTCATTCACCAGGATCACCAGAGGAGCCTTGGTGAGTGCCCGCCCGTTGGCGCGCCGCACGTCCTGGATGCCGTCGCGGGTTTTGGTGGACACGATGATGCCTTCATCGAGCCACTGGCGGGCGATCTCGATGCTCGCCACCAGCAGGCCACCGGGGTTGCTGCGCAGATCCAGCACGTACCCCTGCACCCCCTTGCTTTCCAGGTCGCGCAGTGCGGCACGCATGTCCTTGGAGGCATTGGCGTTGAACTGCTTGAGGCGGATGTAGCCCACCTTGAAGCCATCAGGGGTGGTGTTCACCTGATGTTCCACCGCGTGCAGCTCGATGCGATCGCGGGTGAGCGGCATCTCGAGCACCTGATTCTTGCGCCGCACCTGCAGGGTCACCTTGGTGCCAGCCTGGCCGCGGATCAGCTTCACCGCGTCTTCCGTGCTCATCCCCTTGGTGCTCTTGCCGTCGATCGAGATGATCACGTCCTTCGGCATCACGCCGGCCCGCGAAGCTGGGGAGCCGTCAATCGGGGACACCACCACCAGTTCCTTGGTGTCCTTGTCGAGGCTCAGCTGGATACCGACACCGGAGAGTTCCCCCGAGGTGTCGATCTGCATCTCCTTGAACTCCCGCGGATCCATGAAGCGGGTGTAGGGATCATCGAGGGTGCCGAGCATGCCCCGGATGGCCTCGTAGCTCTCTTTGGTATTGCCGTAGGTTTTGGCGAGGAGATCGCGGCGCAGCTTGCGCCACTGCTCCGGGGTGTATTTGCCGGTGGTGTCGAGATAATCGCGGAAGACGATCTGCCAGGCCTGATCCATCACCTCCTTGGGGCTGTCGGTGATCAGGGAGGCAGCACTGGGGGCCATCAGCCATTCGCCACCCACCACGGCTGCGGCCGCACAGGCGCCGAGCCCAGCCAGGACGAGAATGCTGGTGCTACCCCTGGACATGCTCTCGGCCTCGTGAGCGTTTGTGCTGTGTTCAAACTAGCCCGTGCCAGGGGGCACAGGACAGGGTGGGTCAGGGATCCAGGGGCTTCCGAATGTGACTGGCAGCGTGGCGTCAGGCGGCCAAGGCCTCAGGGGTCGACCCAGCGGCCGTCCTCCTTGATCAGAGCGATCAGCGCTTCCACACCCTCCGCCTCCGGCACGCGGCGGATCTCTTCACGGCCGCGGTAGAGGGAGATGGTGCCGGGGGTTTTGCCCACGTAGCCGTAGTCGGCGTCGGCCATCTCGCCGGGGCCGTTGACGATGCAGCCCATTACGGCGATGTCGAGGCCGGTGAGGTGGGCGGTGGCGTTGCGCACCACGTGCAGCACCTCCTCCAGGTTGAACAGGGTGCGGCCGCAGCTGGGGCAGGCCACGTACTCCACCATCGTCTTGCGCAGGCCCAGCGCCTGCAGGATCGAGTAGCAGACTGGGATCTCCTTCTCTGGGGCCTCGGTGAGGGACACCCTGATCGTGTCCCCCAGGCCCTCGGCCAGCAGGGTGGCGATGCCGGCCGTGCTCTTGATGCGGCCGTAGTCGCCGTCACCCGCCTCGGTGACGCCCAGATGCAGCGGGTAGTGGAAGCCTTCGGCGTCCATGCGGTCGGCCATCATCCGGTAGGCCGCCAGCATCACCGGCGCCCGCGAAGCTTTCATCGACACCACGATGTTGTGGAAGTCGAGGCGGTCGCAGATGTGGATGAACTCCATTGCGCTCTCCACCATCCCCAGCGGGGTGTCGCCGTAGGTGAACAACATCCGCTCCGCCAGGGAGCCGTGATTCACGCCGATGCGCAGGCCCTTGTCCTGCTCTTTCAGCAGGCTCACCAGCGGTTCAAGCGTGGCCTGGATGCGCTCACCGATCGCGGTCACCTCCTCTGGGGTGAACTCCGTGCGGTTGGGGTCGGGTTTGTCGAACACATACAACCCGGGGTTGATGCGCACCTTGTCGACGTGCTGGGCCACCTCAAGGGCGATCTTCATACCGTTGTGGTGCACGTCAGCCACCAGCGGCACGGGGCGGTAGCTGTCTTCGAGGCGCTTGCGGATCTCTCCCACCGCCTTGGCGTGGGCCAGGCTCGGCACCGTGAGCCGCACGATCTCGCAGCCGGCTTCATGGAGGCGACGGATGCCGGCGGTGGCACCCGCGATGTCGAGGGTGTCCTCGTTGATCATCGACTGCACCACCACCGGGTGGTCGCTGCCCACCCACACATCGCCCACCCGCACGCTGCGGGTCTTGCGGCGGCGGATCACGGTGTCGTAGCGCGGGTTGCTGGCCCAGTCAGTGGGCAGACCTGCCGGGGCGGTCTGGGGCCGGGCCACGGTGCCGGTCATCGGAGCTGGAAGCCGGGGAACTGGCCCCAACACTGCCACAGACAGGCGTGCAAGCGGCGTGCTCAGTCGGCGGAGATGTCCGCTACCGGAGTGGTCGCTGGTGTGATCGCGGGGGTCGCCCCAGCTGAGGCCCCGTCTGCATCCAGATAGGGAGAGCCTGCCTCCAGCTGATTGAGACGGCGGCGCACGTCCTGGAGGTCCTGCCAGGTGAGCCATTTGGGGGTGCCGCGCTCGCGCGATGGGTTGCGCAGCAGATAGGAAGGATGAAAGATCGGCAGGCACCACAGCCCCCGCCACTGCCGCCACTGGCCGCGCAGCTTGGTGATCCCCCCCTTCAGGCCCAGCACCCCCTCCATCGCCGTGGCACCGGCCAGTACCAGCACCTTGGGCTGCACAAGCTCGATCTGCTCCAGCAGCCAGGGCAGGCAGGCGGCCATTTCCTCCGGCGTCGGCTTGCGGTTCTCGGGTGGGCGGCACTTCACCACGTTGCAGATGTAGGCGTCCTGGCGGGTGTCGATCGCCACGCTGGCAAACATCTGATCGAGCAACTGGCCGGCGCGGCCCACGAAGGGCGAGCCGCTGGCATCTTCCTGGGCGCCGGGACCCTCGCCGATCACCATCAGCGAGGCGGCCGGATTGCCGCGGCTCACCACCACCTGCTGCCGTCCCAGGGCCAACCCGCAACGGCGGCAGGCTTCGCAGGCGCCGTGCAGAGCGGCCAGGGCCGCCGTTGGATCGGGGGGCTCAGCGGCTGCATGACGGGGGGCGCTGGCGATCACGGCCTCAACCAACGGCATCCCGCCGGACGCCTGCCCTCCGGCATCCACCGCCCTGCCGCCGAACAGGCTGGGTTGCACCACAACTCCGGGCAGGGGTTCGCTCGGTTCCATCCCCGCCTCAGCCCAGCGTGAAAGGAATCCTATGGAACGGGTCCAGGGGCCGCTGATGACAACCTGCGCGGGGACGAAGCCAAGCGGCCACTACGTCAGGCAGGATGTCTAATCCCCTTATCGAAGGCATTCCAACGCTGGAGTGCCCCGGCGCCCATGTCGCGGCCGATCGCACCGCCTCCGCTGATGACCAGCCCGTTGGCACTTTCAGCCCGGGCCCGGGCCCTGCAGCCGTCCCTCACCCTGGCGATCACCGCCCGTGCGCGCGAGTTGCGGGCCGACGGCCATGACATCTGCAGCCTCAGCGCGGGTGAACCGGATTTCGAAACGCCCGCCTTCATCCGCCAGGCCGCCAGCCGGGCGCTGGAGGAAGGTGCCACGCGCTATGGACCCGCCGCCGGCGAACCCCTGCTGCGGCAAGCCCTGGCCCAGAAGCTGAGCGAGGAAAACGGTGTGCCCACCGCGGCCGATCAGGTGCTGGTCACCAACGGCGGCAAGCAGGCGCTCTACAACCTCTTCCAGGTGCTGCTCGACCCCGGCGACGAGGTGCTGCTGCCGGCCCCCTACTGGCTCAGCTATCCGGAGATGGCGCACCTGGCCGGCGCCACGGTGCGCGTGCTGCCCACCGCACCCGCTCAGGGCTTCCGGCTCCAACCCGACCAGCTCGAGGCCGCCATCACGGCCAACAGCAAGCTGCTGGTGATCAACAGCCCCTCCAACCCCTCGGGTCTGGTGCTCAGCCGGCAGGAGTTGGAGCAGCTCGCTGCCGTGCTGCGTCGTCATCCGCAGGTGGCGGTGGTGAGCGATGAGATCTACGAATTCCTGTTGGCACCTGGCCTGGAACACCACAGCCTGGCGGCCCTCGCCCCCGACCTCGCCGACCGCATCTTCATCGTCAACGGCTTTGCCAAGGGCTGGGCGATGACCGGCTGGCGGGTGGGTTACCTCGCCGGCCGCAAGGATGTGATCGCCGCCGCCAGCGCCCTGCAGAGCCAGAGCACGAGCAACGTCTGCACCTTCGCCCAGTACGGCGCGCTGGCGGCGATCACCGCCCCGCGTGACTGCGTTCATGCCATGGCCCAGGAGTTCAACCAGCGCCGGGCGCTGCTGAGTGCCGGCCTGATGGCTCTGCCCGGCCTCACTCTGCAGCAGCCAGAAGGGGCCTTCTACGCCTTCCCGGACATCAGCGGCCATGGGCTTGATTCCATGACCTTCTCCAACCGGCTGCTGGAGGACCAGGGGCTGGCGGTGGTTCCCGGGGTGGCCTTCGGCGACGACCGCTGCATCCGCCTCTCGTGTGCAGCCTCTCCAGCCACCATCGACGACGGCCTGCAGCGCCTCAGCCGTTTCCTGAACCGTCTCTGACTCTCCCGGCACCCGGCACTGCGGCCTCACCCCCGCCCCGCAAGCTGATCGTGCTGGGCGACAGCGGGGTGTACGGCTGGGGAGACCCCGATGGGGGCGGCTGGTGCGAGCAGCTGCGGCGCCACTGGATGGAGATCCCTGGCGGGCCCGTGCTCTACAACCTCGGCGTGCGCGGCGACGGCCTGGAGCGCCTGGCGGCACGGTTGGAGGCGGAAGTGCGCTGCCGCGGTGAGCTGCGGCGCCAGGGGCCCCAGGGGATCCTGCTGGGCATCGGGCTGAACGACACGGCCCGCGTGGGGCGCCCGGATGGGCGCCACCAACTGGCCCCGGAGGCGTTCCTGTTCGGCCTGCAGCAACTGCTGCACCAGGCCGGGCAGCTGGCGCCGGTGATGGTGATCGGCCTCACCCCAGTGGATGAGGCGGTGATGCCCTTCGCCGGCTGTCTCTGGTACGACCTGGCCACCGTGCGCCACTACGAGGGCCTGCTGGAGGAAGCCTGCCTCGAAGCGGATGTGCCGTTCCTACCGCTGCTCGATGGCCTGCTGGAGGATCCGCACTGGCTGCGGCTGCTCGACAGCGACGGGCTGCACCTCAACAGCGCCGGACACCGGCGTCTCTATGAGCGTCTGAAACACTGGCCGGCCCTGTTGCGCTGGGCCTCACTGGAGCCGCAACAGAGCCGCACCCCTGCCTGAGCGAGCTGCTCATCACCCGCCTGACTGCCCGCCAGAGCCAGCGGCAACCTCCTTGATCTCACCCCTACGGGGGAGGCGAAATCACCGGGAGTGGGGATGGTGGGGAAGGGCCAGCCGGCGAGAAGGTGATTCCAAGGACTTCCCGTTGGCACCTCCGGTTCCCCACCATGACGCTCACCATCTTTCAACGCCGCAATCCCGAGCTGCTGGCGCAATACCAGCGCAGCGGCCATCCACGCGATCGCAACAAGATCGTGGAATTCAACCTGCCCCTGGTCCGGCAGGTGGCCAACCGCCTCCGGCCCCACACCGCCGTGCCGTTCGACGATCTGGTGCAACAGGGCTCGATCGGTCTGATCCGCGCGGTGGAAGCCTTCGATCCGGCCCAGGGCACATCCCTCAGCAGCTTCGCCGTGCCCTTCATCCGCGGGGCCATGCAGCACCACCTGCGCGACAACGAACAGCCGTTGAAAGCCTCACGCCTGCTGCGCGACCTGCATCAGCGCGGGCAGACCCTCCAGCAGCAACGCCTTCACCAGCAGAAGCCCGCGCTCCGCGACGCGGAGCTGGCGGCCGCCCTGGGCTGCCCTGTCGCCCAGTGGCAGGAGGCCTGCAGCCTGCACTGGGCCCTGCAGTGCTCCAGCCTCGATGCGCCGGTTGGCACGGCTGAAGCCTCCAGCACCCCTCTGGTGGAGAAGCTCAGCGCCCGGGAAGCCCCCCATCCCTGCCGCGCCGATCGTCTGAGCGAATCCTCCTGCTCCGAGCCGGAACCGCAGCATTGGCTCAGGCAGCGGCTGCAAGATCTGGAGGTCAGCGAGCGGCGATTGCTGGAAGGGCGAGTGCTGGATGGGGCCTCCTGGCGCCAGCTGGGCGAAGAGCTGGGGATCCGGGCGCGGGTGGCCCAACGCCGCTTCGAACGGCTGGCGGCGCGGCTGCGCCAGGAACTCAGCAGAGAATGGGGGGATCTGTTCGCCCAGGCCTGAGTCAAGCGCTCCTGAATCAGGCGGCCAGACCCAGCGCCACGGCGCCCCAGGCCAGCCCCATGGCGATCAACGCCGCCAGCAGCGTCTGGATTCCGTTCACGAGCTCGTTGGTCAGCCAGGCGAGCCGCGCCTGCAGGGTGGCGCCGATCCAGCTCTCCAGCAGGGTGGCCAGCACCCCCACCAGTAACACCAACAGCAGCGCGGGGAGCGATCCCAGCAACCCCAGCAACTTCAGCACCAGCACCATCACCGCGCTGCCCACCAGGCTGGCACCCGTCCCCTCCAGACTGACCGCCCCTTCCGTACCGGCGGGTACCGGCCGCAGGGAGGTGATCAACACGGTGTGACGCCCCCAGCGCTTGCCAATCTCACTGCCGCAGGTGTCGGCAAGCTTGGCGGCGAAACTGGCCCCGAAACCCAGCAGCAGCAGCGGCACCGGCGCTCCAGGCACGGTGGTGAGCAGGGCGAGCACGGCCCCGGTGGCTGCGGAGCCCCACACGTTCTCCGGCCCCCGACGGCCACCCCGCGCTTCGGCCAGCCCCTGCTGCTGCTTCTGGCGAAAGCCCAGCCGGGTCACCAGGGAGCCCAGCACCAGATAGCCCACCACCGCAAACCAGCCGCGCCAGCCGAGCGCGCCCCACAGCAGTGTGCCGAGCACACCCGCGTGTACCCAGCCGGAGCGGGTGAGCAGGGGGAACCGCTGGACAGCGCTGATCAACAGGCCATGCAGCGCCAGCGCCAGCAGCCAGTGCTGGAGGGTCTGGGCCGGCAGCAGCGGTGGCGCCCCCAGCAACGCCTCAAGGCCCGTGAAGGGGGACACCGGCACCGGCACGGCCGACAGCAGCAGAACGCTCAAGGGGGCAGACCGCACAGGCCCCAGTCTCTTCAGCAGTGGCGTGGGCTGCCGCTCTCTGTTGCACTCCCCTAAGCGGCGTCGGTCCCCTGCAGGTGCCGGCGGATAATCACAGCCAACGTCCCGTCTTCGGATCACCATGCTGTTCAAGCGCAAGGGCTCGTTCTTCATCGACTTCGACAAGAACGCCACCGCTGAGCCGGTGACCGTGGCCCCTGTGACGGTGGCTCCGGCGGCTCCTGTGGCTCCACCCACCAGCGCGGAACCCTCTGCAGCCAGCGCAGGGCCAGCAGCAGAGGCCGGCGTCGCTGCAGCGGGCAGCGTGCTCACCACCGCAGAAGCGATGGCTGCCGAGCTGCGGCGTGAACAGGACAACCTGCCGCCTCCTTCGCTGGTCACCTTCTCGCCCGAGTGCCTCACCCCCGCCGGCGCCCTATCCCGCCGCCGCCGGCTGGCCGGGGCCAACATCGGCCCGTTCAAGGCGATGGCCGCCAGCCTGATGAAGAGCTGAGCGCGGCAATCTGCGCCCCAGGGATCCAGCCGCCGATTCAGCCGCCGCTTGATCTCGCTCGCCTGGATCCCGCTCGCCAGGCACTCAGCAGGCTCAGGCCGGCCACAGCCGCCGTCGAGGTGCGCAGGATCGTCGGGCCCAGGCTCGCCGGTTGCCAGCCCGCGTCCACCGCCACCTTCTCCTCCGCCGGCGTCCACCCCCCCTCAGGCCCGATCGCCAGGCGGGCGATGCCAACACAATGCGCACCCGGGGCTTGAGCGCCACCCAGCTCTAACCCGGTCCGCTGTACTGCTCCACCACCCAGCTCTGCCACGCCGCGCAGCTCTGTGCCAGCAGGCAGGGCTCCCGTCCCCAGCAGCTCACTCAGCAGCGGCAGGTCGGCCGCCCGGGTGGTGGCCAGCCATCGGCACTGACCTTGCTCCAGGCACGCGGCGCCATTGGCCAGCGAAGCCGGATTCTGGAGCCAGGCGGCGGCGGCCATGGGCTCCAGCAGCTGCGGCAGCCACAGACGCTCGCACTGCTCACAGGCCTCCCGCACGATCGCCTGCCAGCGTTCCCATCGGCCCGGGCCACCGGTTTCCGCCCCCCGCACGCCGCGCTCGGCCAGCAGCGGCTGAAGGCGGTCGACCCCCAGTTCGCAGCTCATGCGCAGCACGGTGTCGAAATCGCGGCGGGGCACTGCCACCGCCAGCTCCAGCAGGGGCGAGGGCAAGGGCTCGACCGTAAGGGGGGCCGCCAGCGGCTGCTCCAGCCGGGCGCTGCTGCGGTCGGTCAGCAGCGCGCTCCACAACTGGCCGACGCCGTCGACCACCGCAAAGCGATCGCCGGGGCCATAGCGGAGCACCCGCGTGAGGTAGTGGCTTTCGCCGTCTTCCAAGCGGAGGATAGGCAGAGCACCCTCGCAGCCGGGCGCTGCAGCTTGACCGCTGGCAGCTACTTCCGCAGCCGAGGAATCTGGCGGCTGAGCCGCCGCCCGGGCAAGGCGCCCGGGCTCGATCAACAGACGACGCAGCTCCCGGGTCACACCGCGCTCAATTGACCCCGGGGGCGAACATCGCATCGGGCTGGTCTTCCACCGGCCAGTCGTCGTTGAGACCGCCGATCACCAGTTCCTCAATCTCCACCACGTCGTTGTCGAGCTGCCGCAGGGCGTTGATCAGCACATCAAGGGCAACGCCATCGCTGGTGCCGAGATCCACCCAGCAGCGGGCCCAGTCCTCCTGGTATTCCAGTTCGCCCATGTTGTGCATCAACGCCGGCAGGGCCCGTTCAGCGTCGTCGCCGTCGTAGGTCATCCAGCTGAGATCGACGCCCTCCTCATGCACCTGAAGGTTCTCGGCATTGAAGCCGCCCAGCTTGCCGAGAAAGAACCAGCTCTCGAAGGTCGTATCGATGTAGCCGCGCTCCCCCTGCCCGGGCGGAGCAGCAAAACGCACCCAGATCCAGCAGTTGAAGGGATCCACATCCCGAAAGCGGACGTCCATGGGAGAAGGCAGCGTGCTTGCCCCCATCAAACACGCATCCAGCAAGCTGGGGGAAGCGAAACCCGCCATGCTCGAGCTTCGATCCCTGCGCTACCACCCGGCCACCACCCCAGCCGCCCTGCTCGACGGGGTGGAGCTGCGCCTGGAGCCGGGCCGGCCCGCCCTGGTGGCCGGGCAGAGCGGCTCAGGCAAGACCACCCTGCTGGAGCTGATCTGCGGTCTGGCGGACCCCGATGGCGGCGCGATCCTGTGGGAAGGGCAGGCGTTGAACGCCAGGCAGCGGCGCGGGCTCTGCGGCCTGGTGTTTCAGTTTCCCGAGCGCCATTTCCTCGGCCTCACGGTGGGCCAGGAGCTGAAGCTGGGTCAGCGGCGGCTGGCGTCGGAACGGGTCGAACAGGTGCTCACCCGGGTGGGGCTGCAGGGGCTGTCGCTGCAGCAGCCGCCGGAGCGGCTCAGCGGCGGCCAGCAGCGGCGACTGGCGCTGGCGGTGCAGTTGCTGCGCGATCCGCGTGTGCTGCTGCTGGATGAACCCACCGCCGGCCTCGACTGGTCGGTGCGGGAAGAGGTGCTGCAACTGCTGCAACTGCTGGCGCGGGACCGGGTGCTGCTGGTGGTGACCCACGAACCGGAGCTGTTCAAGGGCTGGGTGAAGGAAGGCTGGCGGCTGCAGGGCGGGGCGCTTCAGCCCCTGCCGAGGCTCCGTACGATGCCCTGAGTTGGGGCGGGGCGATGCCCGATCGATTGGTACGGGCCACGGCCGCCGATGGCGGCATCCGCATGGTGGCGGCCCTCACGACCGTCACCACGCGCTACGCCCGTCGTCGCCACGGCCTCTCGTACCTCACCACCGCCGTGCTGGGCCGGGCGATGACCGCCGGTCTGCTGCTGGCCAGTTCGATGAAGGTGGCCCACGGACGGGTGAACCTGCGCATCCAGTCGGACGGACCGCTGCGCGGCCTGATGGTGGATGCGGGCCGGGACGGCACCGTGCGCGGCTACGTGGGGGCGCCGGGCCTGGAGCTCGATCTGGTGGAAACGCCCGAGGGCCTGCACCGCTTCGACTTCCGCAAGGCCACGGGCACCGGCTATCTGCACGTGGTGCGCGACCAGGGCAAGGGCGAGCCGTTCAGCAGCACGGTGGAGCTGGTGAGCGGCGGCATCGGTGATGACGTGGCCTCTTACCTGCTCCATTCCGAGCAGACCCCGTCAGCAGTGTTCGTCGGTGAGCAGATCGACAGCAGCGGTGTGCGTTGCGCCGGTGGGGTGCTGGTGCAGGTGCTGCCCAAGGCGGCCCGGGAACCGGCGCTGGTGGCCCTGCTGGAGGAGCGCTGCCGCGAGATTCAGGGGTTCAGCCAGCGGCTCGCCGACTGCAGCGGCGATCTGCAACGCCTGCTGGAAGACATCTTTCCGGACCTCGATCCCCAGCTCCTGGAGGATGCCGAGGCCAGCCAGAACGTCACCTTCCACTGCCCCTGCACCCGCAGGCGCAGCGTCAATGCCTTACGGCTGCTGGGGCGTGACGAGCTCGACACGATCCTGCGCGAAGACGGCCGCGCCGAGCTCACCTGCCATTTCTGCAACGAGGTGTACGGCGTGGAGGCGCCTGAGCTGCGGGAACTGATCGAGGAGCTGGCGGCTGTCTGAAGGCCACTGGCGACTTGAGCCGGAAGCGAACTGCAGCCTCACAGCCCTCAACTGAGCGTGCGGAGGCAAAGTCTGCACCCGGCAGGCATGGAGGCGTGCACGAGCCGTGAGCGTGCCCTAGGGGCATCACTGGCGTGACCCCACCAGACTCAACCAGGGCGGCACAAACCTTCGGCAGCCGTCAGGCCAGCAGCAGGGCACCCAGCAACAGCAGGATCAGAGCCGGCAGGCTCTGAAGCTGTTCGCCCGCCAGCGGCAGCCCGAGCGGCAGGGCCGGATCAACGAGCTGGGCGAGCACGCCGCCCATCAGCAGGCCGAGGCCCAGCAGAGCGAAGCTCCAGCCCACCGCCGCCAGAAACCGGCCGTTGCGCCGCTGCAGGTTCACCACCGTGAGCAGGGTGGAGAGGGCAAGCAGCACCGTGTCGGAGGACGGGGGGGACACCAGGAGCAGCAGCAGGATCGCCCCCTGCCCGGCCAGGGGCACCCAGCGCTCACGGCCCTCGGCCAGGGCCAGGCGGGGCATCGAGAACTTCGGCCGCGTGAGTTTGCCGCCAGAGAGCTGGGGCAAGGAAGGCATGGCCGGCAGGGCAGGCCTGGAGGGGGCCCGGGCGATCACGGCCGGCTTCACCTCTTCCCGCTTCGAGGCACTGAGGGCGGCGCTGCTGACCCGCCCCTGTTGCCGCTCCCGCAGCCGTTCCATCAGTACGGCGTCGTAAGCGGCTTCCACGCGGGCGCGGGCCTGGGGGTCGTCTCCTACCGCATCAAGGCACTGCTGACGCGCTCCCTGAACTTCGTCGAAGCTGGCATCAGAAGCGATGCCGAGCCGTTCGTAGGGGCTGGAACCATCGCTGGGGCCACCGGTCGCGCCGGGGGGCAGGGCAGAACCGTTGGTCATGGCCTCCGGTGCGGTGAGCAGGGTCGTGGTACGAGCGTATCGAGGCGCGCCCCATCCGGAGGCCTCCGCTGCCACCGAACCAGTGGTTCAGAACAAAGGTTCGCTGGAGTGGAAACCGCCTTCCTGCTGAAGATGCCGGCGGCAGGCTTCTGCCTCTTTGAGCGGCAACCACTGGCGCCGCTTCAGTAAAGGCATCTGGGGCGGGAGGTGGCTGCCTTCGCGCACCTCGACGGCTTCCTGGCTGGGGAGGAAGCGCACGTAGTCGGAGCCTCCGTCGTGGCGGGGGCGAACCAGCCAGAAGGGCTCGGCCATGGCTGTGATCTTTCGTTGCAAAGATTCTGGCGGGCCGGGAGCAGCGCCGTGGGCACCCGCATCAGCAAATGCTCAGAGGGCGATCGGCTCCACGCCGCTCACCACCGGCGCCACGGCGCTGAGCTCGAAGGCGGGGTGGTCTTCCCGCAGCTGGTTGAGATTCCACTCGTTCTTGAACAGCAGCACCGGCCGGTCCCAGGCGTCGCGCACGGTCTTGCAATTGAAGATGCGCCCCACCGCCTCCAGCGCCGCCCAACCGCCCACCACCCAACGGGCCACGCTGAAGCCGAGGGGCTCGAGTCGCGTTTCGACTCCGTATTCGTTCTGAAGCCGGTATTGCACCACCTCCATCTGCAGCTGGCCCACGGCCGCCAGGATCGGGTCGCGCTTGCTGGCATCGGTGTCATAGAGGATCTGCACGGCTCCCTCCTCCCGCAGCTCGTTCACCCCCTTGCGGAAGCTCTTGAACGCCGATGGGTTGGGGTTGCGCAGCCAGGCGAACAGTTCAGGGCTGAAGCAGGGGATACCTTCGTATTCCACCTTGCTGCCGGCATAGAGGGTGTCGCCGATGGCGAACATGCCGGGATTGTTCAGGCCGATCACATCACCGGGATAGGCGTCCTCCACCACCTCACGGTCCTGCCCGAACAGCTTCTGGGGACGAGAGAGGCGGATGGTGCGGCCGCTGCGGGCATGCCGCACGCTCATGTCCTTCTCGAAGTGGCCGCTGCAGACCCGCACGAAGGCAATGCGGTCGCGGTGGCGCGGGTCCATGTTGGCCTGCAGCTTGAACACGAAGCCGCTGAACTCCGGCCGCAGCGGATCCACCGGGCCGTCGCTGCTCAGCCGCGCCACCGGCCGCTGCGCCAGCTCCAGGAAGGCATCCAGGAAGGGACGCACGCCGAAGTTGGTCATCGCCGAACCGAAGAACACCGGGCTCAGTTCGCCGGCATGCACCAGCTCCAGATCGAGCTCGGCGCCGGCACCATCGAGCAGCTCCAGTTCCTCCAGCGCCGCCGCCAGCAGTTCCGGTTCCACCAGCCGAGCCAGCTCGGGGCTGCCGGCCGCCAGGCGCTTCTCCGCCGACTGGCGGCCCCGCTCCGCCCGCTCGAACAGGATCACGTCCTTGCTGCGGCGATCGATCACGCCACGGAAACGATCACCGCTGCCGATCGGCCAGTTCACCGGCCAGCAGGTGAGGCCCAGCTCACTTTCAATCTCATCGATCAGCTCGAGTGGCTCGCGGCCCGGCCGGTCCATCTTGTTGATGAAGGTGAAGATCGGCACCTTGCGCAGCCGGCAGACCTCGAACAACTTGCGGGTCTGTGGTTCGAGGCCCTTGGCGGCGTCTTCCAGCATCACTGCGTTGTCGGCAGCGGCGAGGGTGCGGTAGGTGTCTTCCGAGAAATCCTGGTGGCCTGGCGTGTCGAGCAGGTTCACCGTGCTGCCGGCGTAGTCGAACTGCAGCACGGTGGAGGTGATCGAGATGCCGCGTTGTTTCTCGATCTCCATCCAGTCAGAGGTGACCTTGCGCTGCTCTCCCTTGGCCTTCACCGCACCGGCCTGCTGAATCGCCCCCCCGTAGAGCAGCAGCTTCTCGGTGAGGGTGGTCTTGCCCGCGTCCGGGTGGGAAATGATCGCGAAGTTGCGCCGCTTCGCCACCGCTTCAGCCAGGGCAACCCCGGCCATGTCGTCGCTGGGGGAAACGGGTGGGGGGGAGGCGCTGGTCATGGTCTCAGCCTGCCAGGCCGAGGCGGCTGTCCGGCCGGCAGAGGCTGCGCAGCAGGTGGGCACCGAGGGCCAGATCCCGCTGATGACTGAAGGCCTCCAGCTCCAGCTGGCGCACCAGGGGGGGGATGCGGGCGTAGAGAGGCTGGGCGAGCAGTTCCCGCGCTTCCGGCGACAGGCGTACCGGCAGGCCCAGGGGGGTGGGCGGCCGCCTGAGGCCGCCGGCTCGGCAGCTCTGGGCCACATGGATGGCCTCGTGGTTGAGCACAGCGGCGAAATCAAGGGTGCCGCGGTCGGGCACATCCGGCCGGATCCGGATCACCGCCTCACGGGGCACCCATTCGCCGGCCGCCGCCGCCACCCGCGGGGTGGTCAGCTCCACCCGCACCCCCAGGCCCCACAGCTGGGCGAGCAGGGAAGTGATGGCGGACCGCTCGGCGGTATAGCGGGGCGGATTGCGCAGCAGGTCGTGGATCTGGGCCATGGTGAGATCTCTTTCACCACGGCGCTGCCGATACACGTAGCGGAGTCGGCCATCGGGCAACCGTTGCGGGCGGGGCAACCAGGCCTGATCACCGGCATCGAGCCGGGCGAACAGCAGCGCTTCCCAGGTGGGCTGGATCGGACCGATGCTGGCCGGAGGCGCCTGCAACCAGGCGGGGGGGCGCAGAGCCTGTGCCACCACCGGCGCGCTCGCCAGTGGCACAAGGCCCATGGCGGCTACCGCGATGGCAAGAACAGCCGCGGTGGCGGCGCCGGTGGCTGGGGCCAGCGCCAGGGCAGGCCCCCAGGGCCGGCGCCAACGGCGGGCGTGGGGCAGCACGGAGAGAAGTGCAGCAACGACGGAGCCCCTTTGGTTTAGCGGCAGCCGGTGGCTCCCCGCCGTTCAGGCCAATCGTCCCCAGACCTCCAGGTAGCGGTCGTCGAGCTCCCGCACCGCCAACCCCTCGATCCCCGCCTGCTGGAGCTGCGCCTCCACCTCCACACGGCGAAAGGCCGCCCGCAGCGACTGGGCGTAATCACGCCGCAGCACGGGCGGAGCACCGGCGGCATGGCGCTGCACCAGCCCCTCCAAGGCCGCTGGATCCGACGGGCGGCGCAGATCCTTGATGCAGATGGCCGCTCCGGGGGCCGCCAGCCGGCGCACCGCCTGCCACAGCACCAGCGGATCGTGCAGATGGTGCAGAAGGCTGTTGCTGACCACCGCCGTCCAGCGGCCCTCCTGCGGCAGGGCACCCCCCGGCGTCAGCAACAGGTGCTGAAAGCTCAGCCCTGGCCAGCGGTCCGGCGTGGCCTGCAGGCGCGCGGCGGCGATCGCCAGCATGGCGGGGGCGCCATCGAGACCCAGCACCCGGGCCGTGGGATAACGCTCCGCCAGCAGGAAGCTGATGTTGCCGGGTCCGCAACCCAGATCGATGATCCGCGGCCCCAGCTGTGGCCCGAACAGGTCCTCGGTGCGCTTGAGCAGGGCGCGGTCACCGGCAGCGAAGTCGGCGTCGGCATAGGCGCGCGCCTGCTCGGCGTCGTCCATCAGCTCGGGCTCGCAGATCCGCTCCATGGCCACCACCGCAGCGCCGCCAGCCTGGCGCAGGCCTGGCGGGGCGGCAGCCGGCGCTGGTGGGGCGGTCAGCCCCTGGAGAGCCGTACAGACACTGCCGCTGGTGCAGGATGAACCTTGCGCACCCCACAGGTGGGGTTAAGGTTTCTCCACGCGCCACGCTGCCCCTGTTTCCGTGACCCTCTCCGCCACGCCTGCCACCGCAGCCGAGCTCACCCGGCTGGCTGGCCTGCCAGAAGCCGCCGCTGCGGATTTCCCCGTCACGGCGCCGGCGGCGAACCCGGTCTTCTACCGCACCTACAGCCGCAAGACTCCGAACGGACGCGAAAGCTGGCAGGAGGTGAGCGAGCGCAACCTCGAAGGGCTGCGCAGGCTCGGCAACCTCAACGCCGAGGAAGTGGCCCTGTTGCGCCGGATGCATAAACGGCAGCAGGCTCTGCCCTCAGGGCGTTGGCTGTGGATCGGTGGCACCGACTGGATCGAGCAGCCCCAGAACTTCTCCGGCGCCTACAACTGCACCTCCACCAACCTGATCGACTGGGAAGCCTTCGGTCTGATGATGGACCTGGCGATGATGGGCTGCGGCACGGGCGCCATCATCGAGCCTCGGCTGATCGATCGCTTGCCTGCGGTGCGCAACCGCCTGCGGATCACCTCCGTCACCGACATCGGCGCCACTCCCGCCGGCCAGCGCCAGGAGCACACCACCCACACGATTACGGGCCACGACGTGGCGATCAAGGTGGGCGACACCCGCCGCGGCTGGGTGGACAGCTACCAGCTCCTGCTGGAGCTCAGCAGCGATGTCCGCTTCGACGGTGAGGTGACGGTCAGCGTTGACCTCTCCGATGTGCGTCCTGTGGGCGAAACGCTCAAGGGGTTCGGCGGCATGGCCAACCCGGTGAAGCTCAAAGACCTCTACGGGCGCGTCGCCGAGATCCTCAACAAGGCCCATGGCCGCCAGCTCAGCTCAGTGGAATGCTGCCTGCTGATCGATGAGGCAGCCGTCACGATCGTGGCCGGCAACATCCGCCGCAGTGCAGGTATGCGGCAATTCTGCGCAGACGACGCCTCCGCAGCCGGCGCCAAGGAGAACCTCTGGCAGCAGGACGAGGAAGGCAACTGGCGCATCGACCCCGAGCGCGATGCGCTGCGCATGGCCAACCACACACGCGTGTTCCATACCCGCCCCAGCCGCGAGGTGGTGCGGGAGGCGGTGCTCAAGCAGTTTCAGAGCGGCGAAGGCGCCATCCAGTTCGCCCCCGAGGCGATCGCCCGCTCGAATGCCGACCTGCTGTCCACCCCTGAACTGCGCAGCGAGTTCATCACCATCTACTGCGATCAGGGCCGTGAGGAAGCGGGCCGCTGGCTGCAGCTGAACCATCCGCAGATCACGGACGCCGAACTTGAGCACCGCCTCAGCCGCTACGGCCTCAACCCCTGCGGCGAGATCCTCGGCGCCGATTTCCACTGCAACCTGGCGGAGATTCACCTCAACCAGATCGACCCCGCCGACCACGAGGGCCAGGCGGATGCCTTCCGCGCCGCCGGTCTGGCGGTGGCCTGCCTGCTGAACCACCGCTTTGAGGTGGAGCGTTACCGCCAGAGCCGTGCCTGGGATCCGATCGTGGGTGTGAGCTTCACGGGCCTGTTCGATTTCTTCGTGCATGCCTTCGGCACCCCCTGGCTCAATTGGTGGGAGGAGGGCCGTCCGGACAGCGAGGCCGGGCTGGCGTTCAAGCAACAGGAAGCCGCCTACCTATCGCGCTGGAAGACGGCGGTGAACGAGGCCGTGTGGGACTACTGCGACCGCCATGGTCTGCGCCGCCCGAACCGCTGCACCACGGTTCAGCCCGCCGGCACCAAGAGCCTGCTCACCGGCGCCAGCCCCGGCTGGCATCCGCCCAAGGCCCAGCGCTTCATCCGCCGCATCACCTTCCGCAAGAACGATCCGGTGGCACTCGCCTGCATGGATTACGGCTACACGATCGTGCCGAGCCAGAGCGACAAGGATGAACAGGGCCGCCTGCTGGATGATCCGTTTGATCCCCGCTGCACCGAGTGGCTGGTGGAAATCCCCACCGAAGTGAGCTGGGCCAACCTGCCCGGCGCCGACGCCGTGGAGATCAACAGCTTCTCGGCGCTGGCCCAGTTTGACTTCTACATGCAGGTCCAACAGCACTACACCGCCCACAACACCTCAGCCACGGTCGAGTTCCGCGAAAACGAAATCGAACCTCTCGCTGAAGCCATTCACGCAGCGATCGATCAAGGCAAGGGATACATCTCGGCGGCGCTGCTGGCCCGCTTCGATGCCAACGCCACCTTCCCCCGCCTGCCGTTCGAGCCGATCGACCAGGCCACTTACCAGCGCCTACAGGAGGAGGTGGCGGCGCGGCGCCGCGAATTCGATTTCTTCGCCTCCCTGCAGCGCTACGACAACGGCGAACTGGTGGAGGCGGGTCCAGCCGGCTGCGACTCCGACAAATGCCTGCTGCCGCTGGCCAAGCCCCAGAAACCATGAAGGAGCTCTACTTCGCAGACAGCACGCTCGCCGGCCATCAAGTCGCCGCGGTTCTCACTGCCGTTCGGCGGCTGTGCTGGGAGGCGGCGGCCATCCTGCGGGCCTATGCCCGCGGCGACACCCCTCCGTTCGGCTATCCGCCGATCCTCTCGGTGGATGAGGATCCCAAAGGACCAGTCACGGCAGCCGATCTTGCCGTCAACGAGCATCTGATCAAGGGGCTGCAGAGCGCCTTCCCAGCAGCCTCCTGGGCCATCCTCAGCGAGGAGACCACGGGTCAGTGGCCCGCCGATCAGGCCATCGCCAACGACTGGCTCTGGATCCTCGACCCCCTCGATGGCACCAAGGACTTCCTTCAGGGCACCGGCGAATACGCCGTACATCTGGCCCTGGTGCACCAGCAGCGGCCTGCCCTCGGGGTGGTTCTGCTGCCAGAGCTCGATGAGCTCTGGTTCGGGTGGCTCGACCCCGACGGGATCGAGCCACCCGTCGCCTGGAAGGAAGCGCCGGACGGGGAACGTCATGCCCCTTCCCTGAGCGGGCGCACCGCACTGTCGAGCCTGATTCCGGTCACCAGCCGCAGCCACCGCGACGACCGGCTGGAACAGCTGATGACCTCACTGCCGATCGCCAGCGGCATCGCGCGCGGGAGTGTGGGGGGGAAGGTGGCGTCGATCCTGCGCGGCGAAACCGACCTCTACATCTCCCTGTCCGGCAAGACAGCTCCGAAGGACTGGGACATGGCGGCTCCCGAAGCGGTGCTGCTGGCAGCAGGTGGCGCCTTCACTCACGCCGATGGGCGGCCTTTGCTGTACAACACTGGGGACTTCCGCCAGGCCGGTTGCCTGATTGCCAGCCACGGACCTGCCCACCAGGTTCTCTGCGATGCCGCGGCAGCAGCCATGGCCCGCATTGATCCGGCGGCAGCGCTCTGAACTGGCGGTGCTCTCCACTCCTGTACCCTGCCGATCCTTCCATGCCTGTGAATGCAAGCGGTGAAGCCAGCAACGTGATCAAATCCAGCAACATCGTCTGGCATCAGGCCTCGGTGGATCGCAGCAGCCAGGCGGAGAGGCAAGGTCACAACAGTGCCATCCTCTGGTTCACCGGGCTCTCGGGCAGCGGCAAGAGCACCCTTGCCAATGCGGTGAATGCGGAGCTGTTCACCCGCGGGCTCAGCAGTTACGTGCTGGACGGCGACAACATCCGCCACGGCCTCTGCAAAGACCTGGGCTTCTCGGATCACGACCGGGAGGAGAACATCCGGCGGATCGGAGAAGTAGCAAAGCTGTTCCTTGACGCGGGCGTGATTGTTCTTACGGCGTTCGTCTCCCCCTTCCGCGCCGATCGTGACAAAGCCCGGGGGCTTGTCGGTGAGGGAGATTTCATAGAGATTCACTGTGCCGCCGACCTGCAGGCCTGCGAAAATCGGGACCCGAAGGGGCTTTATGCCAAAGCACGTGCCGGTGAAATCAAAGAGTTCACGGGAATCTCCAGCCCCTATGAGGCCCCGGCTGCCCCGGAACTGCGCGTGGAAACCGGAACATTAAATGTGGACCAGTGCGTAGATCTGGTGATGCGCGAACTGGAATCCCGAGAGATCCTGCCATCGCCAGCTGGCAGCTGACACCACAAGCTTGACTCTGACCCTTATCGCTCTGCACGCTACTGGAGTCATTGACACTCTGTGGCAAGCACAGCTTATGCAGCCAATAAAGATCACGCCGCAGCCCCCATGGCGAATCCCACGAAACAATCATGCGTTGATTTCCAGCGACGCAACACAAAAATGGCATGCTTGAATACAACAATGACACTGTAGAACACGAGCAAAGCTCAATCGACTACATCAACACATCAACAAGCTCCACCTCATCCAAACAGAAAAGGAATCATTCTTGCCGGTGGAAGTGGAGCTCGCTTGACGCCACTGGCCACAGCCATCAGCAAACAACTGATGCCTGTTTACGACAAGCCTATGATCTACTCCCACTCAGCACCTTAATACTGGGAGGAATCACTGAAATCCTTGTCATCACCACCCCCAACGACCAAGAAGCTTTTCGCAGATTGCTGGACAATTGAAAACAATGGGGAATCACGATGGAATACGCCATTCAACCCAGCCTTGGTGGGTTAGCGCAGGCTTTTTTTCATCGGCGAGCACTTTCTGGGCAACTCGCATGCCGCGTTGGTGCTCGGGGACAATCTCTTCCACGGACACGACTTGGTGCCACAACTGTTGTCGGCAGGGGTTGGAGAACCTGAAGCCACCGTGTTTGCCTATCCAGTTAGCGACCCTGAACGCTATGAGGTTGTGGAGTTTGAAGCCAACGGTCAAGTGCGCTCCATTGAAGAGAAGCCGGCAAAACCAAAGCCGCGCTACGCACTGACGGGGCTCTATTCTTATGACAACACTGTGGTTGAAAGAGCCAAGAGTCTCCCTCCTCACGTGGCGAACTGGAAATCACAGATCTCAATCTGCTCTACCTCAACGACGGCATGTCATTGCAGCCAACCAAAGGAAACCCCAAGGATGGTCACTCATCAATGTGAGCTCATTTGCGATCGAAGGTCCACTGCTGTTCACTCCAAAGCTGACCAGTGACGAGAGGGTTTTTTCTCCAAAAGCTGGAAGATCAAGAGTTTTGCCATCTGCCTGGGCATGGACCTGGACCCCGACGTGCCCCCCTTGATCGGTCCAGGCCTGATGAGAGTGGATGGTTGTGGTCATGCGGCAGCTCCCTGTTGAGCTGCCTCCAGGGGCGTACGCCCCTGGAGGGCCGAGTGTGGCCTGTAGACGAAGTCGAGCGGAGCTCATACGACTCCGCAAACCTGTTCTGCAACGGGGATCCTGGCTCGATGGTGGCCGTGGTTGTTCCGCTGGTCTCGCACCAGCCACGTCAGGCCTGGGAGATGAATCAGGCCCGTTATCTGACCGGATGAACGCTGGTGCCTGGTAGAGGCCCGTGAGCGCCTTCAGCACCGCCACTACGTCCTTGGCCTTGCAGCGCCTGCCTACCCGGATGGCCAGGCAGAGGCGGCTGTGCTCGTCGATCACGTTCAGGGATTTGAGCCGGCGGCCATCGGCGGTGGCGTCGAACTGGAAGTCCATGGCCCATACCTGGTGGGGATGTTCCGCCCGGTAACGCCTCACCGAGCCGTCGGCGGGCCGTGCCCGCTTCCGTGTCCTGGGAATGGGCCGCTGCAGGCCTTCCTCCCGCCAGAACCGTTGCACCCGCTTCTGGTTCACCGTCCAGCCCTTCCGCCGCAGGAGGCGGTAGGCCATGCGGCGGCCACAGCGAATGTGGTCAGCCGCGATCTGCCGCAAGCGATGCCGCAGCTTGACTACCTCCAGTTCGATCACCTTGCCCCCATGGCGATGGGTGCTGCGGTGCTGGCCCACCACACGGCAGGCAGCCGCTCCGAAACCCGGAAGTGTGCGCGCGAGACCTCAACAGCCCAGCGCCGACGTTCCGGGCTCAGAAGTTTCCCGTCGCACCGCAAGGTCCTACTGCTTCTCTTCGAGAAGGCTTCGCCTACAGCCGGGCGTTCTCCTTCTCCAGCTGAGTCAGCCGTCTGGCTTCCTCGGCCTGCATCCCCCGTACTGCTGTCTCCAGCGGTGGTACGTCGGCTGCGTCACCTCGATGACGCGGCAGACCTCCGCGACGGTCTTGCCCTGGGCGATCAGTTGCTACGCCGTTTTCAGCTCGCGGATGATCTACTCGGCTGTGTGCATGGTGCGTTTCATGGTCGAATCCCCGGCCCAATCTGGCCGGCTGAGGATCTCATTCACCCTGGACCGGTTTTCGGGGTCAACGTCACTTCCTCCATTTGTAGGGGGTGACCACATGAATGCACAGCTCCTGGGAAATCCTGACCACGCTTTACCGGTGCGGCAGGATCATCCGTGTGGAGAGGTGTCATCTTTACTGGCAGAGAGGAGTCCTGTGGGTCGCTCAGATTGATGGACGTTTTCAGATACGCCACCAGATCCATCTCCGCCAGACACATCTCGCGACAGAGGCTTCGCCAAGCCATCGACCACAGGAAGCGTGCGCCTCTTGGCAGGAATCTGATCAGAGTTACCGTAGGCGCAGACTTCCAAGAAGCGGTCTAGAGCTATTGCCACCGATTGAACCCAGCTCTCATCTGCAATCACAAGGGGATTTTAAACGAGTGCCTGGAATTTGCAGGTTCTCCCTAAGCACGTGTGGGCGATGGTCACGAAGTTGATCCCACAGAAGCTTATGATTGCCGTTGATCGAGATGAATGGAAGTCTTACCCACCCAGACCACTATTCCACCCCTTTAGTTCATTCATCTGCAAGCGATGGGGGAGAGGGTGCTGCTGGAATGGTGATGGCTGGATTGGGGGCTGCAGAGGCAGTGGCGCCGGGTAGATCCTGAAGCTCACACACCGGGAAGCGGTTGATGGCATTCAATGCCTTTCGCGCCGTTGTTCTCAGTAGTTCACTGAGGGCTTCGGCGTACGGCACCTGGGCGAGCAGATCCACCGTGCGGCGCAGGATGCGCACCACATCGCCCTCGTCCAGCGAGGTGTTGGCCATCACATCGACCCAGCTGGTACCGGACGCCCAGGCATGCACGAGGCCCATCAGCTCCGGCTCCCACCAGGCCGGAACCACCACAGCCGCCTTCTCCTGCTGGCGCAACAGTTCCCGCCGCAGGCCACCAAGGTCGCGCAGAGCTTCCTCCGCCAGCGGTGGCGGGTCGTAGGCACTCCAGAGATCGGGGCGGTTCACCTCGGTGCTGATCGCTTCGAACACGGCGGCCAGTTCGGCCGGACTGAGTTCGTCGAGATGGCCGCTCATCAGTGACAGTCCGAGCCAGAGCTCGTTGTCGCCGCGCAGGGCCGCAACGGTGCGGCCCACCTCCGTGGGCACCAGACCATCCGGCCCCGCCAGCGCGCCGAAGAAGCGCAGGATCTCGATCAAGGACAGGAAGGTGTCCCAGTGACGGTTGGAGCGGTGATGAAGCAGCCGCTGCCGCTCCTCGATCTCCGCGTCCAGCTCCTCCATGCGGCGCCGCTGCTTCTTGAGCTGGCGGCGGTCACCCCAGGCGTGAGCAGGGTGACGCTCAAGCTCCGCTTCCAGCTGCTGCACCCGCAGGGCCTGATCGCGCACCTCACCGGCCAAGTCGTACTGGGGTGTGGTCATGTCGTGGCGGCGGGCCATCGAGCCCACCGCCAGCGCCAGACCGCCACTGTGCTGATCGCCATGACGAAGCTCGCCAACGTGGCGCAGCTCCGGGGCCGCGATCGTGGTCACCTGCAGGCAGCTGAGCTCCGCATGCAGGCTCACGACCGCATTGCAGGGCACCAGGATCCAGATGTTGTCGTCAGTGAGGCAGAGCAGCAGCGGAAACTGACCGGGCCCCATGGGTTTCTCCACGATCACCGCCGGGGTGACCCGGCCCCTGAGCTGCGGGCACTTCAGACTCACCAGCGTCCCTTCGCTGGCGAACTGCAGCGCCAATGTGAGCTCGTGGGCGAGGGTCTCCTCGGCCTGCTGCTGCAGGATCCGCAGCAGCCGGCGCTCCTCGCGCAGGTGGTCGCGTTGTTTCTCATAGGCCTCAAAGGCCTCCCAGGGGACGTCGTCGCCGAGACCCGTGAGCTGCTCCAGCTGCTGGCGCAGTTCAGCGATGCGGGCCTCGTCTTCTAACAGGTCGATGTTGGCGAGATAGCGGCCGAAGCTTCGCTCAACCAGCTGCCGGGCTTTGGCCAGGTCGTAGCGCTGCAGCAGGTTGAGCACCATGCCGTAGCTGGGCGTGAACTGGCTCACCAAGGGATCCGCAGGGCTGGTGGCCAGCGCCCCCGCCTCACGCACCCCCTCGAAACGGCTCTGCACCGTGACCACATAGCCCTGCACATCGAGGCCACGGCGGCCGGCCCGGCCCGCCATCTGCAGGAATTCGCTGCCCATCAGAGGTCGATGACCCCGCTCGGTGCGCTTGGAGAGCGCAGAAATCACCGTGGTGCGCGCCGGCATGTTGATGCCCGCCGCCAGGGTTTCGGTGGCGAAGACCACCTTCACCAGACCCTGCTGGAACAATTCCTCGATCAGCTCCTTCCAGGCCGGCAGCACGCCGGCGTGATGGGCGGCGATGCCGCGCAGCAGGGCTTCGGCATGGCCCCCCTCCCGCACGGCCTCCGGGGTGACGGCCACAAAGGCGTCGAGACGACGGCGCACCACCTCCGCCTCCTGCGCGTTGAGCAGATTGCTGCGGCCCAGATCCCGCACGGCCTTGTCGCAGCCGCGGCGGCTGAAAATAAAGTAGATGGCCGGAAGCATCTCGCGCTCGGCCAGCTGGGCCACCACGAAAGGCAGCGGCGCCGGCTCCGGCTGGGGCGGCCGGGGTGTTTTGCCCTTGCGGCGATCGCCCTTGGGGGCACGCCACACCTTGCAGTTCGGGTGGAGCCCCGTGCCCTCGTCGTTGAGCAGCGGATGGAGGCCCTTGGCGCTGCAGAAGCTGAAGGCCAGCGGCACGGGCCGGTGGTCGCTCATCACCAGCGTGGTCGGACCGTGCACCCGCTCGATCCAGTCAGTGAGCTGGCCGGCGTTGGCCACCGTGGCCGACAAGGCCACCAGCTGGACCGCCGGTGGGCAGTGGATAATCGACTCCTCCCAGACCGTGCCGCGCTGGCTGTCATTCATGTAGTGGCACTCATCAAGCACCACCGCCTCCACGTCAGCGAGCGGATCGTCGCCCCGATCCACCTCCGCATAGAGCATGTTGCGGAAGATCTCCGTGGTCATCACCACGATCGCCGCTTCCCGGTTCACACTCAGATCGCCGGTCATCAGGCCGACGCGCTCCTCGCCGAACTGCTGGCGGAAATCGCGCAGCTTCTGATTGGAGAGGGCCTTGAGCGGCGTCGTGTAGAAAACGCGCTGCCCGTGGGCCAGCGCCCGATGGATGGCGTATTCGCCCACCAGGGTTTTACCGGAGCCAGTGGGGGCACTCACCACCACCGAATGCCCCTGGTTGAGGGCGTCGATCGCTTCCAGCTGGAAGGGATCGAGCGGGAACGGGAACAGCTCCTCCACCGGAGACACAGGCTTCGGCTCGTGGTGGGGCTCCGGAACAGGCACCGCGGGGGGAACCGTCGTCGCAGCGGACGGAGCGTCGGTACCGGCAGTGAGCATGCAGAGATTCTATGAGCCCCGGCGCGGCTGGGCAGACTGGTGGGCCCCGTGGCCCCCAGTGGGTGGTGAACGTGCTCCCGGCCGGTGATCCTGCCGATCCCCTCAGCTCCCTGTGGCCATCCCTCAGCCGCGTCCCCCCCGACCGGCGCCGGCGGCTGCGCAGCTTTGCCACCACGGCCGGCGGCGGGCTGAAGGCCGTGGTGGGCGCCGGTGAGGCGGCAGCGCCACTGCTGGACCTGGCCAGCAACGACTATCTGGGCTTCAGCCATCACCCCCTTCTGCAGCAGGCAGCCTGCGACGCCATCGCCAGAGACGGCACCGGCTCCGGCGCCTCTCCGCTGGTGACAGGCACCCGGCCGGTGCACACCCTGCTGGCCGAAACCCTCGCCAACTGGCTCGGGCGTGGGCAGGTGCTGCTGTTCCCCAGCGGATTTCAGGCCAATCTGGCGGCCGTGCTCGCCCTCACAGGGCGGCACGGGGTGGTGCTGGCGGACCGGCTGATCCATCACTCGCTGCTGCTGGGGGTGCAGGCCAGCGGCGCCCGCCTGCTGCGGTTCCGCCACAACGACAGCGCCGACCTTGAACGGCGGCTGATCCAGCAACGGACAGCGGAGCCTCAGCGCCAGACGCTGGTGATCACCGAGAGCCTGTTCAGCATGGAGGGCACCAGCCCGGATCTGGCGGCCATCGCCCGCCTCTGCCGGCAGCAGAGGGCGCGGCTGTTGGTGGATGAAGCGCACGGGCTCGGCGTGCTGGGGCCGGGCGGACGGGGCCTGGCCCATGGCCTGGCAGGGGTGAGCCTGGTGAGCGGCACCTTCGGCAAGGCCTTCGGCAGCGGCGGCGCCTTTCTGGCGGCTGATGCCCCCCTGGCCGACTGGCTGCTGCAGAGCTCAGGCGCTTTCCGCTACTCCACGGCCCTAGCGCCCTGCCTAGCGGCGGCTGCCCTGGCGGCCCTGGAGCTGCTGCAGCAGGATCCCGGCCTGGGGCAGACCCTGCTGAACCGGGCGGAGCGCTGGCGCTGCGGCCTGGCCGCAGCCGGCTGGCAGCGACCGGAAGGGACCGGGCCGGTGCTGCCGCTGCTGGTGGGCAATGACGGGGCCGCCCTGGCGCTGCAGGCGCAGCTGGAGCGGGACGGTCTGCTCAGCGTGGCGATCCGCCCGCCCACGGTGCCTGAGGGCACCTCCCGCTTGCGACTGGTGCTGCGCCGCAGCCTGCCCACCGGCACGCTGGCGCGGTTGCTGGCCGCCCTCGGCACGCCGGTGGCCGGTGGCGGCCGATGAGCGGGCAACTGCTGGCGATGCATGGCTGGGCCGGCGACAGCCGGGCCTGGGAGCCGTGGCGGGCGGCTGCCGAGCCACGCGGCTGGCGCTGGCACTGCGGCGAACGGGGCTACGGACCGCTGCTGCCCCGGATCCCCGCCTGGGAGAACGGATCGCCCCCCGGCAGGCGCGGTGTGCTTGTCCATTCACTCGGGCTGCACTTATTGCCTCCAGCCGTGCTGGCCTCCGCCGATGCGGTGGTGCTGCTGGCGAGCTTCGCGGCCTTCGTGCCGTCAGGGAGGGAAGGCCGCCCCCTGCGCGCTGCCCTGGCCGGCATGGAAGCGCGGCTGGCCGGCGGGCAGGCCGCGGACCTGCTGGCGGACTTCCTTCGCCAGGCGGCAGCACCCGATCCCGCCGACCTGCTGCCACCGGGCCCGGGGAGCGAGCCACTGACGGCAGCGGGCATCGAGCGCCTGCGCAGCGATCTGGACCTGCTGGGGCGGGTCGACAGGCTGCCGGCAGCGTTTCCACTCGCAGCCCGGGTGCTGCTGGTGGAAGCCGAGGATGACCGGATTGTCGCCGCCGCCAGCCGGGCCGCCCTGCGTCGGGCCGTGCCCGCGGCCACCATCTGGCAGATCGCCGGAGCGGGCCACAGCCTGCTGCGCGCGCCCCTGATCGAGCCGGTGCTCAGCTGGCTGGAGGCGCCATGACCCTGCAGGAGCAGGTGCGCAAGGCGTTCGGCCGCCACGCCGGTACCTATGAGCAACGGGCCAGCCTGCAGCGGGCGGTGGCCTGGCGGCTGGCCCGCCACTGCCGCGAGCTGCCGTTGGTTGCCGGCCCCTGCGCCGACCTCGGCGCCGGTAGCGGCCTGCTGAGCAGGGCGGTGCAGCAACTGCGGCCGTCACTTCAGCCCCTGCGCCTCGACCTCTGCGCCGAGCTGCTGCACCAAGGGGCAAGGGACGGGGGGGAATCGCTGCTGTGGGACCTCAACACCGGCCTGCCGCCCCAGCTGGAGAACGCCTCGTTGCTGGTGTCGAGCTTTGCGTTGCAGTGGCTCGAGTGCCCGCAGGATCAGCTGGAGCACTGGTGCCGCCGCCTGGCCCCGGGCGGCTGGCTGGTGCTGGCGGTGCCCACGGCCGGCAGCTTCCCCCAGTGGCTCCAGGCGGCGGCGGGGGCGCGGGGGCCCTGCAGCGCCCTGCCGCTGCCCGATGCCGGCGCCTTGGTGCGTGGCGCCCAGCGCCACCTGAAGCTCAAGGCACAGCGGCGCCTGCGCTTCAGCCGCTTCGCGCCGACGGCGCTCACCTTTCTGCGGCAGATCCAGGCGCTCGGTGCCGGCAGCACGCCTGCGGCGCCACTCACACCCGGCCAGTGGCGCCGGCTGGAGGCCGCCTGGCCGGCGGAGCCCACCCTGAGCCCAGCCGGCCGGCCGCGCAAGCTCCTCACCTGGGAGGTGCTGGTACTGATCGGTCAGCGGCCCGCTCCCAGCCCGTGGCGCCAGGCTGGCACTGTGGCGTGATGAAGCAACCCCGGCAGGAGGCAGCAAGCTCATGCACCAGCAGCATCTGAACGAGGCAGCACGTTCATGAAGCAGCAACTGATCGTCTGCGGCACGGACACCGACGTGGGCAAGACCGTGGTCAGCGCCCTGCTGACCCTGGGGCTGGGCGCCCACTACTGGAAGCCGGTGCAGTGCGGGCTCGAGGACGGCGGCGACCGTGACCGGGTGGGCCGGATGCTGGGGCTGACCGCCGCGCAGATCGAGCAGCGATTACTGCCGGAGGCCTACCGCTTCGCCGCGCCGGTCTCGCCCCACTGGGCTGCCGAGCTGGAAGGGGAGCATCTCGAGCGGGAGCGGCTGGATCTTCCCGCCGTGGACGGACCGTTGGTGGTGGAAACGGCCGGCGGGCTGCTGGTGCCCCTGCGCCGTGACCTGATGCAGATCGATCAGATCCAGCGCTGGGGGTTGCCGGTGGTGCTGGTGGCCCGCAGCGGACTGGGCACCCTCAACCACACCCTGCTGTCGGTCGAGGCGCTGCGGAGCCGCCAGATCCCCCTGCTGGGCCTCGTGCTCAACGGCCCCCCGCATGCCGACAATCCCGGCACCTTGCGCGAGCTGAGCGGTGCGCCGCTGCTGGGCTGCCTGCCGCCGCTGCCGCTGCTGGGCGCCGCCGCGCTGGCCGAGGCCTGGGAGACCAGCGGCCTCAGCAGCGCCCTCGGCGCCCCGTAACCTTGGCGCATGACCCGAAAGCACGCGCTGGTCAGCACTGTGGCGGCAGCGATCTGCACCGCCGTGCTGGTGATCTTCACCGACATCGAGATCTCGGTGGTGCGGTGGGTGAACTGCGGCCCCCTGGCCGCCGAAGGTGAGCGCGAAGCCCGCCGCTGCCGGTGAAGGCCGCCGTTCCTGCCCGATGAGCTGGCATCCCCATCTCTGGCATCCGACCACCCAGGTGGCCACGAGCGAGCCGCCGCTGCGGGCTGTGCGCGGCCGGGGCGCCCTGCTGGAACTCGATGACGGCCGCCAGTTGATCGACGCGATCAGTAGCTGGTGGGTGACCCTGCACGGGCATGCCGAGCCCACGATCGCGGCAGCGGTGGCCAGCCAGGTGACGGAGCTGGAGCAGGTGATCTTCGCCAACTTCAGCCATCCCCAGGCCGAGCAGCTGGCCACAAGCCTCAGCGCCGCCAGCGGGCTGGAGCGGCTGTTCTTCTCCGATGACGGCTCCACGGCCGTGGAGGTGGCCCTGAAGATCGCCTGGCAGTGGTGGCGGAATCGTGGCGAGGACCGCCCGCAGTGGATCGCCTTTGACGGGGCCTACCACGGCGACACCTTCGGGGCGATGGCGATGGGGGAGCGGTCCCTGTTTTCGGCGCCCTTCGACCCGCTGCTCTGCCCGGTGGCGCGGGCCCCCTGGCCCTCCACCTGGTGGCACGATCCGCTGGTGGCAGAGAAGGAAGAGGCAGCGTTACAGGCGCTCGAAAGCCTGCTGGAACGTCCCACGGCGGCGGTGATCCTGGAGCCGCTCGTGCAGGGGGCCAGCGGCATGGCGATGGTGCGTCCCGGCTTTCTCCAGGCGGTGGAGCAGCGGGTGCGCCAGGCGGGTGCCCTGCTGATCGCCGACGAGGTGATGACCGGCTTCGGCCGCACCGGCGCGCTGTTCGCCTGCCGCAAGGCGGGGATCCGCCCCGACCTGGTGGCGCTCTCCAAAGGCCTCACCGGAGGCTTCCTGCCGATGGGGGTGACCCTGGCCAGCGAGCAGCTTTACCAGGGGTTCATCAGCGGGGACCCCACCCACACCTTCTTCCACGGCCACAGCTTCACGGCCAACCCGCTGGGCTGCGCCGCGGCCAACGCCAGCCTGGCCCTGCTGGCCGGAGCTCCGGAGCGGTATGCGGGCTTCGAAGCGCGGCACCGGCCGCATCTCGAAGCGCTCGCCGCCGATCCGCGCGTGGAGCGGCCGCGCCTGTGCGGCACCATCGCCGCCTTCGACCTGAAGGTGGCCGACCCCGGCTACCTGAACCGCAGCGGGCGGGTGCTGCAGCGTCTGGCGCTGGAACGGGGCGTGTTCATCAGGCCCCTGGGGCAGGTGGTCTATCTGCTGCCGCCCCTGTGCCTCACTGACGACCAGCTGGCCCACTGCTACGCCGTGATCCAGGAGGGTCTGGCCGCCCTGTGAGCGCGGCTCAGGGCCCGGCCAGGATCGCTGACTCCACATCGGCGCGGGTGAGGCCATAGGGAAACAGCCGCACCGTGCTGCGCCCGTCCTGGTGCCAGGTCACGCGGATGTCCTCGACCGCGAACTCGATCAAGGCACTCCAGTGCGGCTGATGAAGATCCCAGGAGCTGCGGTCACTGCGGCTGGGGCTCGCTCCCAGCTGCCGCAGCCATTGCTCCAGGGCCGGCAACGGATGGTTGTAGAGGGGCGTCTGAAGCGGAGGCAGGGCGTTCATCCCCAGCGGTATCACCGGATGGAGGGGCAGTCTGCACGGACACGGGCAACACCAGCAGATCAACTCCCCGCCACCAGGCCAGACCGAGCCCCAGCACCAGGCTGCACACCAGGGCGGCACCGAGCAGCACCAGCGCGAACCACTCACCGCCCGAAAGCGCCCGGCGTGCGGAGAGGGCGCGCTGCCCAGCGGGAACCCCCAGGCCGGGGGCGGCGGGGGCGGCCGTGGCCTTCTGGAGCGCTGCGGCTTTCTGCAGCTGCAGCAGCCGCAGCTGCCGGTCGTAGGCGTGGCGACTGTCGGGGTCGCTGAGGGTGGTGTAGGCCGTCTGCAGGCGCTGAAACTGCTGCTCTGCTTCCGCAGCCGGCAGGGTGGTGGTGTCGGGGTGGTACAGCTTGCTCAAGGTGCGGAACGCCAGGCGCAGCTCCTGAGCCGTCGCCGTGGTCGACAGACGCAGCAACTGGTAGTGGGTCTGCCCCCCTCCTGGACGTTCGCCTGCAGCCACCAAGCCCGCACCGGGTCTGCGAGATCCTAGAGATCTCAGTCGGTTCTGCCGGCGCGGATGGTGACCTCCTAGGGAATGAACGCTCCGCTCGATCCCCTCAGCCCCCCGGACCAGGCCAGAGACCTGACCTCGATCTGGCCCGCACTCGGCTGGCAACCCGACGCGGCGCAGTTGGGCGCACTCGAAGCGCTGCAGCAGGAGCTGCGCCAGTGGAATGGCCGCCTCAACCTCACCCGGCTGGTGGAGGGCGACGACTACTGGATCGCCCAGGTGTTCGACAGCCTCTGGCCCTGGCGCTCCCTGCTATGTAGCCCGGCGGCGCCGCTGCAGCTGGTGGACGTGGGCACCGGCGGCGGCTTCCCCGGCCTGGTGCTGGCGATCGCCCTGCCCCAGGCGCGGCTCACCCTGGTGGATTCGGTGGGCCGCAAGGCGGCGGCCGTGCAGGCGATGGCCGCCGCGCTGGATCTGGGCGAGCGGGTGGTGGTGCGGTGCGAGCGGGCGGAACTCACAGGCCACAGCCGTGATTGCCGCGGCCGCTTCGACTGGGCCCTGGCCCGCGCCGTGGCCGCGGCGCCGGTGGTGGCCGAATATCTGGTGCCGCTGCTCGGGCCCGGGGGCCAGGCGCTGCTCTACCGGGGCCAGTGGGGCGCCGAAGACCAGCAGGCCATGGAGCGGGCCGTGCTGCCCCTGCGGGCGGAGCTGCGGCGGGTGGAGCGGCAGGAGCTGCCGTCAGGCCGTGGTGTGCGCCATGCCGTGGTGGTGGCTTCCACTGGACCGTGCCCCAGGCTCTACCCCCGTCCCGTGGGCGTACCCGCCAAGCTGCCGCTGGGCTAGGCGGCCGCCTCCCCGGCCATCAGCCGCTGGTGCGGGGTACCTCCGAGCCGACGCCGCAGTCGGCGCAGCAGCTCGGGGATCTGGGCGGCCCAGGGGCTGGCCTGGAGAGCCGCCAACAACGCCGCCTCGCTCACCTCGGCATCGAGGGCATCGGCATTGGCACCGGGGAACCAGTGCCCCCCCTGCCCCAGCAGGCCGTAGCGAGCGCGGCCGAAGCTCTCGAGGTCCCAGGCTTCCAGCAGGTTGTACAGCCAGAGCAGCACCGGCACGTTGATGCCACCGGGGGTGTCGCTCCAGTCGGGCAGCCCCTCCTGCCAGCTGGCCAGCCAGGCAGCGCCGAGCACGTCGAGCCGCGCTTGTTCCAGCCGCTCCAGCACCGGCGGCAGCAGCTGATCAGCCTCGGGGAGCCGCTGCACAGCCTCCAGGTGCAGGTCGAGGTCCTGGGGGCAGGCCGCTCCGACGCTGAGTGTGTGCACCTCGGCGTTGGCGAGGCAGAAAAGATCGTTGAACACGATCGGATGCAGTGGCGCGCACAGCTCACACAGCCGCTCCGAGGGGCTGTGCAGGTGCCCCCCCTTGTCGGTGGGGCTGATCAGGAACACGCCCATGTCATGGCGGCGGGCGGCCTCGATCGCCGCGCTGTTCTGCTGGCGGATGAAATACCAGTGCAGGTTGATGTAATCGAAGGCATCACTTTCGATCGCCTCCAGGATCAGCGGCAGCGGAGCATGGGTGGAGAAGCCGACAGAGCCGAGCCTGCCGTCGCGCTGCCAGCGGCGCACCACCTCCAGGCAGCCGCCCGGGCGCAGGGTCTGCTGCAGGTGCTCCGGCAGGTTGACGCCATGGATGGCCAGCAGATCGAGCCGCTCCACCTGGAGCCGCGCACAGCTGAGTTCCAGCTCGGCCTCGAAGGCGGCGGGATCCTCGTGCGGCGGCACCTTGGTCTGGAGGATGCGCTGCGGATCCGGCGTGGGCCCCAGCAGCCAGCCCAGCTGCCGTTCAGAGGTGCCGTAGTGGCGCGCCGTTTCGATGTGATGCAGACCATGGGCGCGGGCCCGCTCCAGAGTGGCCGCCACATTCGCCTGGCTGGCCGGGGTGATCTGGTCGCCGGGAAGGTCACTCCAGCTCTGCTGGTAGCGCATGCCGCCGAGGGAAAGCACCGGCATGGGCAGGCCGGTGCGGCCGAAACGGCGCGTGGGGATGGGCGGCATCACCGGTGCTGCTGCGGGACGGGTGGGGAGATTCAGGGCCGCGGCAGGGTGCGCTTGACCCGTGCCGCGCAGGGCAGGCCCAGAGGGTGAAGCTCCTGCTGGCGCAGTTGCTCCTCCAGCGCCGGGATCTCCTCGTAGGGCACCCAGTGAATGCAGTCGACCGGGCAGGTATCGATCGCTTCTTGAATCGTCTCGGTGCTATCACCGTCCTGACGGATCGCACGTGAGCGTCCCCACAGGGGCTCGACCAGAAAGGTGTTGCCGGCCACGTGGGCGCAGTAACGGCAGCCGATGCAAACGGCCTCGTCGACCCAGACGGCCCGCTGACGCAGACGCCCGCCCAGCAGCGGTTCACGCCCGGTGGGCACAGGGCGTGCCGTGGCCGCGGCCGTGAAAGCCAGCGAAGGATCAGCAGCTGCAGCAGCGCCCGGGACTGCAGCAGAGCCGGTGGCTGCCGTGGCGGACTCGGGCCGGTCAGGCGGCACGGACTCAGGCGTCCCAGCGGGACACGACCAACTCGATGCTGCCGTCGACGGCCTGGGTCTGCTCCGTGACCTGGAAGCCTTCCGCTGCCGAAGCGGCAAGAATGGAACGGAGTGCGTAGCGCTGGGTGACCTGGGCCAGGAAGCGCTCCACAGGCACGGGCTGCTTCCACAGATCGAGGTCGGTCACCAGCTCGTAGCTGTTGCTGGTGGCATTCCAGCGGAAGCCGATGTCGCCGCCACCGCTTTGCGCCACGCAAAGGTCGGCGAGCACGGTCTGGCCGCGATAGCCGCGCACCGGACGCTCGCTCGGATCGGGCTCATGGCCGAGATCACGCAGGGCGCCGAGAAGGGCCTCACGGTCGCGGAGCTCGGTCTTGACGGTGCTGAAGTGCGACATCGAAACAGGGGGCGAACGGTGAAGGGTTCAGGCGGAACGCTGCTCGACCGGCAAAGCCGCCGAGGAGGTCTGGATCTGGCTCTGGAAGGCTTCCGCCGTGCTGCTGCGTTGCTGAACGCTGCCGAGGCTGGATTCGATCCGCTCGGTCAGCTGCTGACAGCCCTCACCACGAAATCCCTGGACCAGCTCCTCGACGGTGCCGTCGGGCCGGATGCGAAATCGGATGGTGTGCTGAGCCATCCTGCGGCAGAAAGCGTGGCCGAATGCTAGCCGGATCGATCAAACCGTGCGGCGCTTCAGTTCAGCAGGCCCTCATCGACCAGTGTCTGCAACCTTTCCAGCACGGAGGGATCCTCAAGTTGCTCCAGGGCCACGCGGGCCTCGTCGCGCACGGTGGCGTCGTTGTCGTTCAGCAACACGTCCACAAGCACACCCACCAGCTCCGACTGGCGTGGGGGGACGAGATGGTCGTACAGGCGGCCCAGTGACCAGGCGCTGTTGCTGCGCACCACCGGCTCGCTGTCGATCCGCAGACTCAGCAGCAGCTGGGCAGCCGCCTGATCCGCCTTGGCCGCTCCCGTGCTGCCGGCATCCGCCAGCGACCCAGCTGCCCAAAGGCGCACAGCGGCAATGTCGAGCTGAAGCGCCCGGATCAAGGGGTTGAGCACCGGCGCTTCCGGGTAATTGCCCAGACTCCAGGCCACCGCCTTGCGCACGTAACCGTTGGCATCGTCCTGAAGGAGGGCCAGCAAGGGCTCCACCGCCCGCGGATCGGGGTTGCGCCCGAGGGCGTACACCGCGCTCATCCGCAGGATCGGGCAGGTGGAAGCCAGCAACGGCAGCAGCCATGGCACGGCGCGGGGATCGCGGTGTTCGCAGAAGATGCGCAGCCCCTGCATGCACTGGTCGTGGCTGCCGGCCAGCAGCTCCAGGCCCAGATCGCACTCAGCGGCGATGTCGCCCTGGCCAGGCTCGAGCGTGTCGATGGCATCAAGCGGATCGAGAGCCAGTTCCTGTGCCAGCTCGCCGGCCAGCAGCTCCGGATCGAACGCCAGTTCCGCCGGGCTCCTTGAGAACGGCGGCACGGATTCGCTGCTGGCTTCGTCTTCCATGGGCACCAGACTGCCCCTCCTCATCCAATCGGCGCAGGCGCTGCCATGTCGCCGGGAAGCCAGATCCTCGCACTCACGGCGAACAGGGCCAGGCCGAAGAGCAGCACGATTCCGGCCGGCAGCAGGGTGGAGCGAAAGAACGACACGGAAAGTCCTGGTGGTGTTGGCATTCTGAAGGCATAGGGTTCGCCCAGTCGTGAACGGGACCCTTGCCGCCTGTTTCCAGCCCTGCCCCCACCGTTCCGTCCTGGCGCCGGCTTGTGGCCGTGGCGGCCGCCGGTGTGGCCAGCGGTGCTCCCTACATGGTGGGCAGCCGCCTGCTGCAGGGCTGGCTGAGCGCCAGCCAGGTTCCGCTGGGGTTGATCGGCCTGATTCCCCTGGCCGAATTGCCCTACACCTTGAAGCTGTTCTGGGCGCCGCTGCTGGATCGCTGGCCGATCCCCTGGCCCGACCGGCGCCGGGGCTGGTTGGTGCTGCTGCAGCTGGTGCTGGTGGTGGTCACCGCCGCGATGGCGCTGCTGCGGCCGAGCACCGACGCCACCAGCCTCGCCGCCATCGGCGTGATGGCGCTGGTGCTGGCGATCTGTAGCGCCACCCAGGACATCGCCGTGGATGCTTACCGGACCGACCTGCTGTCGGAACTGGAGCGGGGGCCCGGTGCGGCCGCCGCCTCGCTGGGCTACCGGGCGGCGATGCTGGCAGTGGGGGCAGGGGGATTCCTGCTGGCCGGGCGCTTCGGCTGGCCGGCGGCCTTTCTCGGCTCGGCGGTGCTGATCGCCGCCATGCTGCCGTTCACCCTGACGGCACCGCGGCTGCCCGCCATCGACCATCCGGTCACCAGCCTGCGCCAGGCGGTGCTGGGCCCAGCCCGGGAATTCCTGCGGCGCAGCGGCCCGAACCGCTCCTGGCAACTGCTGCTGCTGGTGCTGCTCTACCGCTGGCCGGATGGCCTGCTGAGCGCCATGGCGATCCCGTTCCTGACCAGCCAGGGCTTCAGCCCCGCCGACATCGGCCTGGTGCAAGGCGGCTGGGCGGTGGCCGCCACGATGGCGGGCACGGTGCTGGGGGGCGTGCTGTTCAGCCGGCTGGGCATGAACCGCTCCCTGTGGCTGTTCGCCGTCGCCGGGGCGCTCGGCAATCTCAGCTACTGGGCACTCGCCCAGTTCGGCGGCGGGCTGGCAGGGCTGATCACGGTGGTGAGCCTGGAGAATCTCTCCGGCGGGATGGTGGGCGCGGTGTTCGTGGCCCTGCTGATGAGCCTCTGCAACCCGCGCTTCTCCGCCACCCAGTACGCCCTGTTCTCCGGCGTCTACGCCATGAGCCGCTCGGTGCTGGCGGCACCCGCCGGGCTCGTGGCCGAGCGGGCGGGATGGGGACCGTTCTTCCTGTTCACCGTGGCGGCAGCGCTGCCGGCCTTCCTGCTGATGCTTCAGCTCACGCCCTGGAGCGAAGCGGAAGCCCGCGGGGCGTTCGATCCCTCCCGCGATGCCACCTGACGGGTGACCCACGGTCGTTGTTGGCTGGGGGTGAGAGCGGCCCTGATCCAGCGGCTTCAGCGTGCCTGGGTGAGGCCGTCTGCAAAAGACGCGCTGGCATGCCGTACAACGGCGGCGCGCCTGTCTCATCCGCGCGCCACAGCGGAGTGGCCTCAGGGGAAAGGCCTCAGCCGGTCGGTGCCAACCGTCGCCGCAGTTGCCCGCAGGCGGCATCCTGATCCAACCCCCGACTGGCCCTGACGCTCACGGCCACATGGCGGTCCTGGAGGGCACGCCGGAAGGCCTCGACCCGCTCCAGGCTGGGGCGTTGGAACTCCTCTTCCTCAATCGGGTTGTAAGGGATCAGATTCACGTGGCTCTGGAAACCGCGCAGCAGCTGGGCCAGGGCCACCGCCTGACGCGGGTGGTCGTTGAGCCCGCCCAGGAGGATGTACTCGAAGCTCACACGCCGACCGGTCAGAGCCACGTAGCGGCGGCAATCGTCCAACAGCCGTTCGAGTGGATAGGCGCGGGCGGTGGGGATCAGCTGCTCCCGCAGCGACTGATCAGGCGCATGCAGGCTCACCGCCAGGGTGAACTGGGCGCGGCCGAGCCGTTCGAGGGCCCGCTCGGCCAGCTGCGGCAAGGTCTGGGCGACCCCAACGGTGCTCAGGGTGATCTGGCGCTGGGCCATGCCGAGATCAGTGCACAGGCAGTCGATCGCGCCGAGCACGGCCTCGATGTTGAGCAGCGGCTCACCCATGCCCATGAACACCACATGGCTGGGGCGCTCCCCCATCACCTCGCGCACCGTGAGCACCTGATCAACGATTTCATGCACCGCCAGGGAGCGATCAAGGCCGGCCTTGCCGGTGGCGCAGAAGCGGCAGGCCATCGGGCAGCCCACCTGGCTGGAGACGCAGACCGTGAGCCGGTCCCGGCTGGGGATGCCGACGGTTTCGAGGCTCAGCCCATCGGCGGTGGCCAACAACAGTTTGGTGGTGCCGTCGCTGGCCACGCTGCGAATCAATTCGCGCGAACGGCCGATCGGATCGGCCTGCTCGACGTCGGGATTGCCGCCGAGCCGCTCACGCCAGAGCTTCGGCAGCACGGTGACATCGGCAAAGCGCCGGGCGCCCTTCGCGTAGATCCACTCGTGGAGTTGGCGGCCGCGGAAGGCGGGCTGGCCCTGGGCCACCGCCCAGGCTTCCAGGGCCTCAAGCTTGAGGCCCAGCAAGGGAACTGTGGGAGGAGCCGTCAGGGCCACACCAGCAGGCCATGACCCAGCTTCCACTCCACGGCCAGCAGAACGATGAAGCCAAGCATGGCGAGGCGGCCGTTCAACAGCTCGGTGTGGTGGTGGAAGCCGAAGCGCGGCAGGCGGCGCTGCGGGACGATCGGGGGTTGGAGAACCATGGATCAGTCGTCGCTCAGGAGACCTTCTTCCAGCAATCCTTCCACGGCGGCCGGATCAGGAATCAGCTCCTCTTCCAGACCTTCCTCGACACTGGGCCGGGCGAAGGCGGCAAAGGTGCTGGCCGTGGCTTCGATGCCCCGCTTGCTGCGCACCGCATCGAGCTCGTCCTCGGAGGGGTCATCGAGCACCGCGGGGGCGGCGACAGCCGTGGCTGCCGGCATCTCCACGGTGTAATCGGGACGCAGGTTGGCCACGCGGCGGTAACCGCCGGACTCCTCATCAAGGATGTCGGGATGGGGGCCGGCTTCGCTGCGCAGCTCTTCCTCGAAACCACCGAAACCAGTACCGGCGGGGATGAGCCGACCAATGATGACGTTCTCCTTGAGCCCGCGCAGCCAGTCGCTCTTGCCTTCGATCGCTGCTTCGGTCAGCACCCTGGTGGTTTCCTGGAAGCTGGCGGCAGAGATGAAGCTGTCGGTGTTGAGCGACGCCTTGGTGATACCCAGCAGCACTGGTGTGAACTCCGCGGGAGCGCCACCGGTGATCGCCATCGCCTGGTTCACCTGCTCCACCTGGCGCAGTTCGATCAGTTCGCCCGGCAGCAGGGTGGTGTCACCGGCATCTTCGATGCGCACCTTGCTGGTCATCTGACGGACGATGACTTCGATGTGCTTGTCGTCGATGGTGACGCCCTGGGATTTGTACACGTTCTGCACTTCCTGCACCATGCGGAACTGAAGCTTGGAGATGGCTTCCTGAGCCGCTTCCATCGAAGGCTTGCGGGAACGCAGATCCTCGAAGTAGCACTCGAGCAGTTCGTGTGGGTTGATCGGGCCGTCGGTGAGCATCTCACCGGCACTCACCTGCTGCGCGTCGTTGACCATGGCATTGCGGCCATGGGAGAGCTGATAGTCGGTCTGGGCGTCGTCGGATTCGATCACCGTCACCGTCACAGTGTCGTCGTCTTCGCCCTGCTTGATCTGCACCGTGCCCGACCTGCGCGAGAGCACCGCTGATTCACGTGGACGGCGGGCTTCGAGCAGTTCTTCGATGCGGGGCAGACCCTGAACGATGTCACCCGTTTTCTGGCGCTCAAACACCAGCAGCGCCAGAGCATCACCGCGCTGCACCAGTTCACCGTCGCGGACGTGCAGGACCGAATCGGGGGACACCATGTAGGGGCGGCCGAGACGGATCGTGATCGTGCTGCCGCTGATCGCCTCCACCTGACCGCAGCAGTCGGCGCGGATGCCTTCGGCGAGGAGCTCACCATCGACGAGGCGCTGACCGACCGTGACAGCGATGGCGGCCGAGCCGCAGTCGACGTCTTTGGTGTCGTGAGCACGCTCGACGATCAGACGGCGGACGGGCTCCCCATCCACCGGGTCAGGCAGCTGAACCAGGCCGTTCTCCTTGCAGAGGATCTGGGTGGTGGCGACCACGTCGCCGCTCTTGACGGCCATGCCGTCCTCCACCTGGAGCTTGGTGTGGGTGGAGCCGTGGCTGGCGTCGGAGAGGGTGTCGCGGCGCACGAGCAGGGTTTCGAGAATCACCAGCTGCAGGCGTTCGATCGTCTTGGCACGTTTGTCGGGCACCACTTCCACATCCACCGTCATCTGGGGGGTGGTGTCGAAGGTTTCAAGAATCAGCTGGGTGCGCAGCAGTTCCACGCCCTCCACCGACTTGATCACCTCACCGTCTTTGTAGGTGAGACGCTGGGTGGCTTTGAGACCGAGCGACGGTCCGCCGTTCTGCTTGATCGTGCCCAGTTCAGGCAGGTGGGCCTGATCGGGAATGGTGTATTCCTCAACTGGACGCAGCAGCAGCGCCCCTCCTTCGGGAGTATCCACTGCCTCGACATACACCATCGCCTCGGTGACAAGGCCCGGAGCGATTTCCTCCCCAGGATTGTGCAGCTTGCCTTCATCGGCGTAGCGGCCCAGCACCTTGCTGTCCGAGACGAGGTGGAGAGTGCCGGAGCGAACGATGATCTCGCGAAGGATGTCGTTCTTCTGGGTGACGGTGACGATGCCAGCGATCTGGCTGAAGATGTCCTTGACGACTTCAGTGCCGGCTTCAATCCACTGGCCGTCCTCAATCATCAACAGGGAGATGTCCTTGTTGATCTCATGGGTTTCGGTGGGAATCCACAGCAGGGTGCCGCCTTTGGACACCTCGTAGCCGTTCTTGGCCGACCGGGCCTTTTTGATCGAGAGGCCGGGGGCGTACTTCACCATGCCGCCCGTCTGGGTGCGGAAGCGGTCATCGGCCAGCTCGGCAATCACTTCGCCGGTGCCGATCTTGCTGCCAGGGTGGGTGCGCACCACGTAGCGGGAATTGTCCTTGCCTTCCAGGTGCCAGGTTTCCCCCGAATGGGTGGATTCATGCACCAGCTTGCAATCCTTGAGGGTGAGGCTGGCGGTGACGATCTGCACTTCACGCGAATCGCCCGCCGATTCCCGCAGGCGCACAGCGCCACCGTGCTCACTGACGAGCCGGCTCTCGGCGAGCACATCGCCGGTGGTGACGGGCTTGTTGCCGGCCACCACGGGCTGGGCATTGGGAGGAAGGTTGTACACATCGCCGGCCAGCACCCACATCCGGCCCAGGCGCTGAGCCTTGAGGGTGATGTTGCCCTGGCGGTCGGTGACTTCCCGAGGTTGGATCACATCCTCATAGCGCACCTGCCCGGCCAGGTCACAGATCACGTCTTTGGTTCCCTTCTCCACGCTCTTCTTGACGGACGTGCCGGCCGAGATCTGGGCCAGGACCGTGTCGGCCGGGATCGATTGGCCGTTGGAGACGAACAGGATGGAGCCGCCAGTGACATCCACCTTCTGCACCTTGCCCTTGGCGCTCGGAATCACCGAAAGGGTGAAATCGGTTTCGGCGATCTGAGCCTCCACGCCATGGGGCGTGCGGTGCTGACGCACCCGGGCCTTGGGGCCGAATTCCGCCACCCCTTCCAGCAGCGAGCGCACCACGCCGGTTTCGGCCGTGGACACACCACCGGTGTGGAAGGTGCGCATGGTGAGCTGGGTGCCGGGCTCACCGATCGACTGAGCAGCGATGATGCCGACGGCTTCACCCAGGTCCACCAGCTGGTTGTGGGCCAGAGCCCAGCCGTAGCACTTGCGGCAAACCGAACGGGCGGCCTCACAGGTGAGCGGAGAGCGCACCAGCACGGTGCGCACACCGGCGGCTTCGATCAGCGCCGTGATCGGCTTATCGATTTCGCCATCACGCTCGACCAGCACCTCGCCGGAGGAAGCCACCACAGGCTCCGCAGCCAGGCGGCCGACCAGCTTGGCCTGGAAACGGCCTTTTTCATCGGCCTGAATGGGGATGCCACGGGTGGTGCCGCAGTCGTCTTCCCGCACGATCACGTCCTGGGCCACGTCCACCAGACGGCGGGTGAGGTAGCCGGAGTCGGCGGTACGCAGAGCCGTGTCCACCAGACCCTTGCGGGCGCCGTAGGACGAGATCACGTACTCGGTGACCGTGAGCCCTTCGCGGAAGTTGGTGCGGATCGGCAGGTCGATGATCTCCCCCTGAGGGTTGGCCATCAGGCCGCGCATGCCCACCAACTGCCGCACCTGGGACATGTTGCCCCGGGCGCCGGAGTTGGCCATCATCCAGACGGAGTTGAGCGGGTCGTTGTCGTTGAAGTTCTTCTTGACTTCCTCGACCAGACGCTCGTTGGTTTCAGTCCAGGTGTCGATCACCTTGGTATGGCGCTCCACCTCAGTGATTTCGCCGAGCCGATAGCGCTCTTCGGTATCGGTGATCTGCTGCTCGGCTTCCTCGAGGAGGCGCACCTTCTGCACCGGAATCCGCAGATCTTCCACCGAGATTGAAACGGCCGCCTGGGTGGCGTAGTGGAAGCCAAGGTCCTTCAGCTCATCCGCCATCGAGGCGGTGGCCGCTGTGCCGTGATGCTTATAGGCCCACGCCACCAGGTTGCGCAACGCCTTCTTGTTGATCTCCTTGTTGATGAAGCGGGGGGCTTCTTTGGTCAGGGGAGCGTTGCGGCGACCCTGATCGGACGTGGAGGTGGAAGGTGTGCTGGTCATGGGGGGGCGCGGAGGAAGGCGGGTGGAGGAGGGCAGAAACAACTCGGGCGGAACTGAGCCTTCAGACGGCGGCCACCGCATCGATGATGGTGACGTTCATCACGACGCGGCCGACAGTGGTGAGCAGGTAGCGGCTGATGAGAGCACCGTCTTCATCGAAGCGGTCGCGGCGGTATTTCCATTGCTCGATGCGGGTGCCATCGCTGAGCGTTTCCTGCTTGAGGGGAACATCACTTTCGTCCTCGTCGTCGATCTCACCGGAGAAGCGAACCCACACCCAGTTGTGCAGGGCGAGGTGCTTCTCATCGAAGGCATTGAGCACATCGGCCAGGCCAGCGAAGGTGCGGCTCCTGTCACCGAAGGCCGGCTTCGCCTCATTGCGATCGAGAGCCGTGAGGTAGTAGATGCCCAGCACCATGTCCTGGGAGGGGGTGATGATCGGCTCGCCGGTGGCCGGCGAAAGAATGTTGTTGCTGGCCAGCATCAACATGCGAGCTTCCGTCTGAGCTTCGATCGCCAGTGGCACGTGCACGGCCATCTGGTCACCGTCGAAGTCGGCGTTGAACGCAGGGCACACCAGCGGGTGCAGCTGGATGGCGCGTCCGTCCACCAGCTTGGGCTCGAACGCCTGAATGCCGAGACGGTGCAGCGTGGGGGCCCGGTTCAGCAGGATCGGGTGACCTTCAATCACCTCCTGAAGCACCTGCATCACTTCGTCGTCGGCGCGCTGAATCAGCTTCTTGGCCGCCTTGATGTTATTGACGATGTTCTGACGGATCAGCCGGTGGATCACGAACGGCTGGAACAGCTCGATCGCCATCTCCTTGGGCAGACCGCACTGATGCATCTTCAGCTTGGGGCCCACCACGATCACGGACCGGCCGGAATAGTCGACCCGTTTGCCCAGCAGGTTCTGGCGGAAGCGCCCCTGTTTGCCCTCAATGATGTCGCTGAGGGACTTGAGCGGCCTGTTGTTGGCGCCCACCACGGTGCGGCCCCTGCGGCCGTTATCGATCAGGGCATCGACAGCCTCCTGCAGCATCCGCTTTTCGTTGCGGACGATGATCTCGGGAGCCAGGATCTCCTGCAGCCGCGCCAGGCGGTTGTTGCGGTTGATGACCCGGCGGTAGAGATCGTTGAGGTCGGAGGTGGCGAAACGGCCACCGTCGAGCTGCACCATCGGGCGCAGATCCGGCGGAATCACGGGGATGGCATCAAGCACCATCCACTCCGGCCGGGCATTGGTGGCGATGAAGTTGTCGATCACCCGCAGGCGCTTGATCAGCTTGGCCCGCTTCTGACCCTTGCTGCCGGCGATGTCTTCGCGGAGCTGTTCAGCGATCTCGGTGAGGTTGAGATCGACAAGCAGCTGCTTGAGAGCTTCCGCACCGATGCCCACGATGGGCTCGTTCTCGATCTCCGAGTCCTCGGCGTAGATCTGATCCTCGATCTCCAGCCACTCATCTTCCGTGAGCAGTTGCTTGTAGGTGAGGTCCTTGTGGTCGCCCTTTTCGAGCACCACGTAGCAGTTGAAGTAAACGATCTGCTCCACATCCCGCAGGGGCATGTCCAGCAGGATCGCCACGTAGCTGGGGATCCCCTTCAGATACCAAACGTGCGACACCGGAGCCGCCAGCTTGATGAAGCCCATGCGGTGACGACGCACCCGGCTCTCGGTGACCTCCACCCCGCAGCGCTCACAGACGATGCCGCGGTGGCGCACCCGCTTGTACTTGCCGCAATGGCACTCCCAATCCTTGGAAGGGCCGAAGATCTTTTCGCAGAACAGCCCGTCCATCTCGGGCTTGAGCGTGCGGTAGTTGATCGTCTCAGGCTTGGTGACTTCACCGACCACCTGACCGTTCGGCAGGGTGCGTTGCCCCCACTGCATGATCCGCTCGGGGGAAGCGAGCGTGATCTTGACGTAGTCGAAGTGGTTTTCGGTGCGGAGGTTGCTGTTGGTCATGGCCGGGGTGTCGCGCGGACGTCAAGGAGTACGGAACGGATCAGGCGTGGATCTTCAGTCGTCGTCGAAATCCGCGACGCCGAGCGACTCGTAGGTGGGCCGGTTGGGGGTGCTGCGGCGAGGATTGACGTCCTGCATGAGGTCAACCTCAACGCCTTCGTCGGTGTACACCGCGATGTCCAGACCCAGGGACTGGAGCTCGCGCATCAGCACCTTGAACGACTCAGGTGTGCCGGGGCGAGGGATGGGCTTGCCCTTGACGATGGCGTTGAGCGCCTCGTTGCGGCCCTGCATGTCGTCGGACTTGACGGTGAGCAGCTCCTGCAGCGTGTAAGCAGCGCCGTAGGCCTCCAGGGCCCAGACCTCCATTTCCCCGAGCCGCTGGCCGCCCTGTTGGGCTTTGCCGCCGAGAGGCTGCTGGGTGACGAGCGAGTAAGGGCCGGTGGAGCGGGCGTGGATCTTGTCGTCGACAAGGTGCACCAGCTTGAGGATGTGGGCATAGCCCACGGTGACCGGTTGGTCGAACTTCTCGCCGGTGCGACCGTCGATCAGCTGGATCTTGCCGGGGTTCTCGGGGTCATAGACCCAGTCTTTGCCGGGTTGATTGGCAGCTTCTTCGAGGTACTTCTGCACGGTGTTCTTGGAGGTTTCATCCCCGTGCATCTCATCGAAGGGCACCACCTTCACGCGGCAACCCAGGTGGGAGGAAGCCCAGCCCATCAGGCACTCGAACACCTGGCCGACGTTCATCCGGGAGGGCACACCCAGCGGGTTCAGCACGATGTCGATGGGGGAACCATCGGGCAGGTAGGGCATGTCTTCGCGGGGAAGAATGCGGCTGATGATGCCCTTGTTGCCGTGGCGACCGGCCATCTTGTCGCCCACCTGAATCTTGCGGCGCTGGGCCACATAGACGCGCACCACCATGTTCGCGCCCGGCGGCAGTTCATCGCCCTGCTCGCGGGTGTAGATCCGCACGTCCACCACGCGGCCCCGTTCGGTGTTGGGCACCCGCAGAGAGTTGTCGCGCACATCGCGAGCCTTCTCACCGAAGATCGCACGCAGCAGCTTCTCTTCCGGCGGCTGATCGGATTCCCCTTTGGGCGTGACCTTGCCGACGAGGATGTCACCCGATTCGACATAAGCGCCGATACGGATGATGCCCATTTCATCGAGATTACCGAGACTCTCTTCCGCCACATTGGGGATTTCCCGCGTGATCTCCTCGGGTCCGAGCTTGGTCTGGCGGGCTTCGATCTCGTACTTCTCGATGTGCACCGAGGTGTAGAGGTCGTCCTGCACGAGCCGTTCGCTCACCAGGATGGCGTCTTCGTAGTTGTAGCCCTCCCAGGGCATGTAGGCGATCAGCACGTTCTGGCCCAGGGCAATCTCACCGCCCTCGCAGGCAGATCCATTCGCCAGCACCTGGCCGGCGATCACCGCATCGCCCTGCTTGACGATCGGGCGCTGGTTCAAGCAGGTGTCCTGGTTGGAGCGCTGGTACTTCTGCAGCAGGTGGGGATGGTCGACACCGTCGACATCGCGGATCACGATCGCCGTGGCATCCACGAAGGTGACCACACCGTTGACACGGGTGATCGGCACCATGCCGGAGTCGCGCGCGACCTGGGTTTCAAGACCAGTGCCCACCAGCGGCCGCTCGGGCCGGAGCAGGGGGACCGCCTGACGCTGCATGTTCGAGCCCATCAGGGCACGGTTGGCGTCGTCGTGCTCCAGGAAGGGGATCAAGGAGGTGGCCACCGAAATCACCTGCACCGGCGACAGCTGGACGTAGTCCACCTGGGTGGGTGGAACGGTTTCGAAATCCTGGCGGTAGCGGACCGGAACCAGTTCGGCCTGAATGCGTCCCTCGGCGTCGGTGGCCACGTCGCCAGGAGCAACGCGACACTCGTCTTCGAGGTCGGCGGAGAGATAGATCGGGTCGCCCTGCTTCAGGACGATGCCATCCTCAACGCGCCAGAAGGGAGTTTCGATGAAGCCGTATTCGTTAACCCGCGCGTGGGTGGCGAGCGAGCCGATCAGACCGGCGTTCGGCCCTTCCGGAGTTTCGATCGGGCAGATGCGGCCGTAGTGGGAGGGGTGAATGTCACGCACGGCGAAGCCGGCGCGCTCCCGCGTGAGGCCCCCAGGGCCGAGGGCGCTGATGCGGCGTTTGTGGGTGAGCTCGGCCAGAGGATTGGTCTGGTCCATGAACTGGCTGAGCTGGCTGGAGCCGAAGAACTCCTTGATCGCCGCCACCAGGGGCTTGGGGTTCACCAGCTGAGCCGGGGTGAGCGACTCGGTCTCACCGACGGTCATGCGCTCCTTGATGATCCGCTCCAGCCGGTTGAGGCCGACGCGCACCTGGTTCTGGAGCAGCTCGCCCACCGAGCGGACACGGCGATTGCCGAGGTGATCGATGTCGTCGACTTCGTAGCCGGGCTGTCCCAGCTGCAGGCCGATCAGGTAGTCAAGGGTGGAGAGCAACTCCTCCTTGGTGAGCACCCGGGTTTCGTCGGGAACCGTGAGCCGGAGCTTCTTGTTGATCTTGTAACGGCCGACCCGGCCGAGGTCGTAGCGCTTGGCATCGAAGAAGCGGGAATCCAGCAACTGCTGGCCACCGCTTACCGACGGGGGCTCGCCTGGACGCAGCTTCTTGTAGAGCTCCAGCAGAGCCTGATCCTGGGAGGTGATCAGCTCGACGTTGGTGGCTGTTTCAATCGTCTTGCGGTAATAGTCGGGGTGCCGCAGTTTGTCGAGCACGTCGACGTCTGAGAGGCCCATGGCCCGCATCAGCACGTGAGCGTTGATCTTGCGGGTCTTGTCGACCCGGACGTGCATGAGCTCGTTCTTATCGGTTTCAAACTTCAGCCAGGCACCGCGGTTGGGGATGACACTGGCGTTGTAGGTCTTGCGGCCGGTCTTGGGGTCGGGCTCTTCCTTGAAGTAGACGCCGGGGCTGCGCACGATCTGGTTGACGATCACGCGCTCAGCGCCGTTGATGATGAAGGTGCCGCGCTCGGTCATCAGCGGCAGCTCACCGATGAAGACCTCCTGCTCCTTGATCTCACCGGTTTCCTTGTTGACCAACCGGCAGGTGACATACATCTGCGAGGCGAACGTGGCGTCACGACGCTTGGCGTCTTCCACGTCGTGGCGGGGGCGCTTCAGCCGGTATTGATCGCCGACGAAATGCAGCTCAAGCTTTCCCGTGTAGTCGGTGATCGGGGAGAAGCTGTCGAGCTCCTCGATCAGGCCTTTCTCCAGGAACCATTTGAAGCTCGCCCTCTGTACCTCCACGAGATCGGGCAGGTAAGTGGCGGTCTTGGCGACCTGGATCGCGCTGCTCATGCGGGGACCTGCAGTACGGAGGGGGAGGAGTGACCTGGAACGGGGGCGTCAGCGGCTTGAAATGCCCTGGGGCTCAAGGCAAGGGGGAATGAGCCGCCTGCGCGCTGGAAACGGGCGGATCAGGCGGGTGGAGCCGGAAGGGGCGGCCCGCCTGAATCCGGCCTATGGAGCTCTGTTCAAGACTGCTGACGTCGACAATGGAGCGCTCGCGCTGCCAGACCAATAAAACATCATACACATTGAGGAATGGATGTCACAGGAAGTCGAAAAAGACCTACCGCATTGGCGGTGCTGCAAGCCGCCACTTCTGTGAGGGTTTCCCCGCGCAACACAGCCATCCGCTCGGCCACGGAGGCCACAAAGGAGGGTTCATTGCGCTTGCCCCGACGGGGGACCGGTGCGAGGAACGGACAATCGGTTTCCACCAGATAGCGGTCGGCCGGCACCTGGCGGGCACAGGCGTGGGTGGCTTCGGCTTTGGCGAAGGTGACGGTGCCGCTGAAGCTGATCAGCAGCCCCAGCTCCAGAAACCCTTCCATTTCTTCAGGGGTTCCGCCCCAGCAGTGCATCACCCCGCGGGGGCAGCGTCCTTCGCTCTGCCGGGCTCGCAGCTCGGCCAGCATGGGTTCGGCCGCATCGCGGCAGTGGATGATCACCGGGAGATCCAGCTCCACGGCCAGGTCCAGCTGCGGACGCAGGATGTCAAGCTGCACCTGAAGATTGGTGGCGCGGAAGCTGTCAAGGCCCAGCTCCCCGATCGCCACCACCCGCCCATCGGCCTGAGCGGCAGCGCGCAGCACCGCGGGGGTGTCGTCCTGCCAATGCTCGGTGTCGAGCGGATGAACCCCCACGGAGTAGCGCAGCTCAGGGATGCGATCGGCGAGGGCGCGAATCGCCGGAATCTCGGCAGGTTCGACGCAGGCGTGCAGCAGGGAGACCACCCCGGCCTGGCGCCAACGCTGAATCACTTCCTCGAGATCGTGCTCGAAGTTGCGAAACACCAGATGGCAGTGGCTGTCGATCAGTGCTGGCGTGGTCAGTGCTGGCGCGGACTGGCCTGTCATGACGGCGGCGTGGAAGGGCAGCGGCGTAGACCGGACAGAGAGGTGGAGACGAGGTGGTGCCCTGAACTGCAAGGAGCCCTGCAGGGGAGGGCAGCTTGGAGGGGGTGGCACCTGTAGGACATCTGCCGGGGCTGCAGTGCCTGCAAGCTCAAGCAGTGAGCTGCGTTGATGAACAAAGGAGAGAAACCCCGGCGGGCGATCAGGCCTTGGGGGCGGTTGCCGGTTCGATCGCCTGTTTCACGGCGTGGCTGAGCCGGGACTTCTGGTTGGCGCCGGTGTTGCGGTGAAGAACGCCGCGCTTGACGGCCTTGTCGATCTTGCTGAAGGCCGCATTCATGGAGCTGCGAACCGCTTCCTTGGCCTCATCGCCAGGCTGCTGCTCGTAGCTGGAGACGGCGGTGAGGCAGCGCTTCATGAGCGTGCGCACAGCCGACTTATAGGAGCGGTTCTTCAGCCAGTTGCGCTCGGCAACCAGGATGCGCTTCTTCGAGGATTTGTTATTGGCCACAGGCGGGTTCGGCGCTGAATCGGCAGTCGCTGATCCTACCTTCAACCCTGCCGACCTGCCCAGGGGCGGGGATCTAGCTTGAACCGACACGCACGAGGCCCCCGGTGACCAACGCACCAGCAGCTCTGGCGATGCAGGTGCTCCAGGAACCGGAGGCGATCGGCAGCCGGCTGGAGGAGATCGCCCAGCGCACCGGCAGCGCCGAGATGAGCGAGGCCGCACGGCAGGTGGACGCGATCCTCGAGCGGGTGCGCCTGGAAGGGGATCAAGCGCTGCTGGATCTCACCGAACGCTTCGATGGTGTGCGGCCCGACCCCCTGCGCATTCCGGCGGAAACGCTCGCCGAAGCCTGGCGCACCTGCCCCGCAGACCTGCGCAGTGCCCTGGAGCTGGCCCATCGCCGCATCCTCGATTTCCACCAGCGCCAGCTGCCCCGCGACATCAGCGTCAGCGGCGTGCATGGCGAGCGCCTGGGCCGGCGCTGGAGCCCGGTGGATCGGGCCGGGCTGTATGTGCCTGGCGGCCGGGCCTCTTACCCCAGCACCGTGCTGATGAATGCGGTCCCCGCCACTGTGGCGGGCGTTCAGCGCCTGGTGATGGTGACCCCACCGGGTCCCGACGGCTGGCCCAACCCGATCGTGCTGGCAGCGGCCCACCTGGCCGGCATCCGTGAGATCTACCGCGTCGGAGGGGCCCAGGCGATCGGGGCGCTCGCCTACGGCACGGATTCAATCCCGCGCGTGGATGTGATCACCGGCCCGGGCAACCTTTACGTGACCCTGGCCAAGAAGGCGGTGTACGGCCGGGTGGCGATCGATTCCCTCGCCGGCCCGAGCGAGGTCCTGGTGATCGCCGACCAGAGCGCCAATCCCACCCATGTGGCGGCCGATCTGCTGGCGCAGGCGGAGCACGACCCGATGGCGGCGGCAATCCTGCTCACCACCAGTGCCGCCGTGGCCAAGGCCGTGCAGCATGAGGTGGAAGCCCAGCTGCGCAACCACCCCCGGGCGGAACTGGCGGCCACCGCCCTGCGCGACTGGGGGCTGATCGGCATCTGCGCATCGCTGGAAGAGGCGGCTCGGCTCAGCGACCGCTTCGCCCCGGAACACCTTGAGCTGCTGGTGGAGCGGCCAGCCCCACTGGCCGACCACATCCGTCATGCCGGAGCGATCTTCCTCGGCCCCTGGAGCCCTGAGGCGGTGGGCGACTACCTGGCCGGCCCCAACCACACCCTGCCCACTTCAGGCACGGCCCGATTCGCCGGCGCCCTCAGCGTGGAAACCTTTCTGCGCCACACCAGCCTGATCCAGTTCAACCGCCAGGCCCTGGAGGCCACCGGCCCCGCCGTGATCGCCCTGGCGGACAGTGAAGGCCTGCACAGCCATGCGGAATCGGTGCGGCTGCGGCTGAACTGAAGCCCGCCGCAACCGCTCTTGTCACACCGCCACAACCGCTGACGCCGGTCAGCGCTTCGGCAGGTCTTTCACCTCGGGCACGCCGTCGGTGATCTGACCCACCAGCACCTGGTCGGCCAGGTTGACGAACAGACCGTTTTCCAGCACGCCGGGGATGTTGTTGATCTCCTGCTCCAGCGAAACCGGGTCGCCGATCCCGCCGGGGAACTTCAGGTCGAGCACGAGATTGCCCTGGTCGGTCACCACCGGGCCGGCCTTGCGCACGGCCATGCGCAGCTCGACCTCCGCGCCGATCACCTCCAGCTCCGACTTCACCTGACGCCAGGCGGCGGGCAGCACCTCCACCGGCAGAAGAAAACCCAGATTGAGTCGTTCCACGAGCTTGGTGGAATCCACCACCACAACGAAGCGCTGGGCTCGGCGCGCCACCAGCTTTTCCTGCACGTGGCAGGCACCGCCGCCCTTGATCAGCTGGAAGTTGGGGTCGACTTCATCGGCACCGTCGATCGCCAGGTCGATCCGCTCCACCGCGTTGAGGCTCTGCAGCGGGATGCCGAGCTCCGCAGCCAGCACTTCGCCTTGAAACGACGTGGTCACGCCCACGATGTTGGTGAGTTCGCCACGGCTGAGCTTGGCGCCCAGCTCCTTGATCATCAAGGCGGCCGTGGAGCCTGAGCCCAGACCCAGCACCATGCCATCCCGGATCTGGTCAACGGCCGCAGCAGCCACCGCCTGCTTCATGCGGTCCTGCAGATCTGACATCGAAGGCGCGCCAAAGGCCGTGACCGTAGCAAGGGCGCGGGCAGGCTCAGGCGGGGTGGGGCAGGGCGCCGGGACGGATCGAGAGCTGCAGTTCGCGGGCACCGCGCACCACTTTCAGCGGCAGGCTTTCACCGACCTTGGAAGCCTCCACCTGCTCCAGCAGGCTGGCTGGATCCCGCACCGGCCGATCGGCCGCCGCCACCACCAGGTCGCCGCGGCGCAGGCCGGCGGTTTCGGCCGGGCTGTCGGGCAGCACGCGCTGCACCAGCGCGCCATCGCGCTCCGGCAGCTGGAGAATCGCATCGGGATCACGGTTGTTGTCACGGGCGCGGCGGGCAGTGAGCGGCACCAGCTGGAGGCCCAGGTAGGGATGCACCACCTGGCCACCGGTGCGCAGCTGGTCGGACACCCGCCGGGCCAGGTTGATCGGGATGGCGAAGCCCAGACCCGCACCGGGACCGGAGCGCACCAAGGTATTGATGCCGATCACCTCTCCGCTGGCATTGATCAGTGGCCCCCCGGAATTGCCGGGATTGATGGCGGCGTCGGTCTGGATCAGATCAAGCCGCTTGTCGGCGAAGCCAAGGCTGGTGATGTTGCGGTGCAGGCTGCTGACGATGCCGAGTGTGACCGTGCGCTCCAGTCCGTAGGGGCTGCCCAGGGCGATGGCCCAGTCACCCACTTCCAGGGCCTCGGAATCACCAAGGGGAGCGGCAACCAGATCGGGCGAGGCGTCGATGCGCACCACCGCGAGGTCGGTGACCGGATCGGCGCCCACCACCCGGCCATCCAGCTGGCGGCCGTCAGCGAGGGTGACCTCCACCAGGTCGGCCCTATCCACCACATGGGCGTTGGTGAGCACCAACCCGGAGGCGTCGATCACCACGCCGGAGCCCTGACCCCGCTCCCGGGTGCTGCTGGAGGGGTCACCGAAGAGATCACGCAGCAATGGATCGAGCAAGGCGGGGTCGAAGGCCTGGCGCGCCACACTGCGCTCGGTGTCGATCCGCACCACCGATTCCCCCACCCGCCGGGCGGCCTGCGACACGAAGCTGTGAGGTGGAACCGTTGCGGCCGCTGGGGGCGGGGCACTGGGAGGCGCGGCCGTATCGGCTCCGGCTGTGCTGGCTGCAGCCGTGTTGGACGTAGCTGGGACCGGGACGGTGGCCGCTGGCGCCGCCGGTGAGGGGGGGGCGACGGCCAGGGCGGATCCCGGGCCCGCCGTGATCAGCAGCAAGGCCAGCGGCAAGGCCAACAGGCGCAGCCACAGGGTACGGAGCACGCTGGAGTCGGAGGACACGGGCCCGAGACGTGAGGCCACTGACGCTAGGGGGGTGACGCTTCACCCGCTGGCGCCGAGCCGGGGGCGGCAGTGGCGGTGGGGGTGGCGGTAGCAGCGGCGGTTGCAGCAGCAGCAGGCCAGCGCCGCAGTTGCTGCTGCCAGCGGCCGTCCGGGGCCAGCTCCCAGACGCGCCCGCCGGGATCGCAGGCACGGCCCAGCGGGCAGGCCTGCACCGCCTCGAACTGGCGGTGGGTGGAAGGACACCCCAGCAGCTGCACGTCGGGCCGGCCGGGCAGCACCCCCCGCCAGTGCTGATGGATGTGCCCGAAGGTGACCGCCCTGAGCCAGGGGCAGGCCGCCAGCAGCTCAAGCAGGGCAGCAGGGTGCCGCAGGGCGATCCCATCCATGACGCCGTGGCCGATGGGCACCGGCGGATGGTGCAGGGCCACCAGCAGGGGGCGGTCGGCCGCTTGCAGTTGCGCTTGCAGCCAGCGCAGCTGATCCGGGCCGAGCCCACCATCGACGCGGCCAGCCAGGTGGGTGTCGATCAGCAGCAGCCGCCATTCGCCCAGATCGACGGCGGCCGGTGCGATCACGGCCTGCCGGCCCAACGCTGCCCGCAACAGGGCCGGGTGGTCGTGGTTGCCGGGCAGCAGCGCCACCGGCCAGCCCCGGGCGCTCAGCAGCTGCCCCAACCGCACATAGCCACCCCACGACTCGTCCTGGCAGAGGTCGCCGCTGATCAGCAGCAGATCGAAGGGAGCTTCGCCCGGCGCAAGGGCCTGCTCCAGCGCACTGGCCAGCGACGCGTTCGGCTGAAAGCCATGAAGCCAGCCGTGCGGATCGGCCAGCAGATGGGGGTCACTGAGCTGAAGGAGGCGCACAGCTGGCAACGGGAACTTTTGACGTCGCACCTTTTCGACGTCGCAACAGTGGGGCCCGGGCCCGCAGATAGCAGCCTAAGTTGCCTCCAACCGCCGCCATGCCATGGCTTCGATCCCCCCCGGCACCCGCGTGCGCTGCGCACTTTGTCAGGTGGAGATCCAGGGGATGGTCGGTGGCAATGACCAGGTGCTCTTCAGCCAGGGCGCTCCCGGCACCCGCGCCAAGCTCTGGGCGAGGGTCTGCCAATACGTGAAGGAGCCGCAGCGCTGCATCAACCAGGACGCGGCCCTGCGCGGTGAAGCGGGAGTGGACGACTTTTACGGGGAGGCCCCCAGCCTCGGCCTGTTCGGCGGCGCTCCGAGCACCAGCCTGGGCACCACGGAGTGAGGCGTCGCCTGGCCGCTGGGCGGTGCTGGAGCACCGACCTCTAGGATGACGAAGTGCCCGGCGGGCATACCCAGGCGCATGAGCTTGCTCCAGCGTCCGGGGCAGTTCTCTGCAGGAGCCGGTCGGGCTCGCTCCACTGCTCCTGACCCGCCCCGGTGCCCCACCCCCTTCTTCCCGCACTGGAATCCCTCGCGCGCCGGGTGGCTGACACAACCGGATTTCGAGTGGTGGAGGCGCAGATCCAGACCCATCGCCATCCCTGCATCGTTCTGGTGCAGATCCGCACTGGTGATGGCGGCGATGTGACCCTCGACGATTGCGCCGCCTTCAGTGGTGCCCTGGCTGAGGCGATGGAGGCCGAAGAGCTGCTGAGCGAGGCCTATGTTCTCGAAATCAGCAGTCCTGGTCTCAGCGACACGCTGGTTGAAGACCGTGACTTCCACAGCTTTCGGGGTTTCCCGATCGAGGTGCGGTTCCGGGATTCCAGCGGAGCTGAATGCACCCGTGCCGGGCTGTTGCTGGAGCGCGACGACGCCTTCCTGCACCTCAACGTCCGTGGCCGCCGCCAGCGGATTCCCCGCCAAGACGTGCTGACCGTCAGCCTCACCCGGCCGAGCGAGTGACTCCGCCCTCAGCCTGAGCGGCGCGCCGCTTCCCAACCCGATTGTTGTTCCAACCCCTCTTCCCATCCCATGGCGCTCGTTCTTCTCCCCGGTCTGCAGAACCTGATCGAGGACATCAGCGATGAGAAGAAGCTGCCCACCCAGGTGGTGGAAGCGGCCCTGCGCGAGGCGCTGCTGAAGGGCTACGAGCGTTACCGCCGCACCCTCTATCTCGGCATCAGCGAGGACCCGTTCGAGGAGGACTACTTCAGCAATTTTGATGTGGCCCTCGATCTTGATGAGGAGGGCTACCGCGTGCTCGCCAGCAAGATCATCGTCGAGGAGGTGGAGAGTGAAGACCACCAGATCGCCCTCGCCGAGGTGCAGCAGGTGGCGGAAGACGCCCAGATCGGCGACACCGTGGTGCTCGATGTCACCCCCGAGAAGGACGATTTCGGCCGCATGGCCGCCTCCACCACCAAGCAGGTGCTGGCCCAGAAACTGCGCGACCAGCAGCGCCGCATGATCCAGGAGGAGTTCGCCGATCTGGAGGATCCCGTGCTCACCGCCCGGGTGATCCGCTTCGAGCGCCAGTCGGTGATCATGGCGGTGAGCTCCGGGCTTGGCCGGCCGGAGGTGGAGGCGGAGCTGCCTCGTCGCGACCAGCTTCCCAACGACAACTACCGCGCCAATGCCACCTTCAAGGTGTTCCTCAAGGAGGTGAGCGAGGTGGCGCGCCGCGGGCCGCAGCTGTTCGTCTCCCGGGCGAACGCCGGCCTTGTGGTGTACCTCTTCGAAAACGAAGTACCGGAAATCCAGGAAGGTTCCGTGCGCATCGTGGCGGTGGCGCGGGAAGCCAACCCCCCGTCACGGGCCGTGGGGCCACGCACCAAGGTGGCAGTGGACAGCGTGGAGCGCGAAGTGGACCCCGTGGGGGCCTGCATCGGTGCACGCGGCTCCCGCATCCAGCAGGTGGTGAACGAACTGCGGGGCGAGAAGATCGACGTGATCCGCTGGTCTCCCGATCCGGCCCAGTACATCGCCAATTCGCTCAGCCCGGCACGGGTGGAGATGGTGCGGCTGGTGGATCCGGAAGGGCATCACGCCCACGTGCTTGTGCCGCAGGACATGCTCAGCCTGGCGATCGGCCGGGAAGGCCAGAACGTGCGCCTCGCCGCACGGCTCACCGGCTGGAAGATCGACATCAAGAACGCGGCCGAATACGACCAGGTGAGCGAGGACGCCCGCGCCGCCGAGCTGATCGCCCTGCGCGAGGAAGACGAGCGCCAGCAGGCCGAGGCGGAAGCCCGCCTGGCGGTGGAGCAGGCCAACCGCGCGGAGGAGGATGCGCGCCTGCGGGAGCTCTATCCCCTGCCCGAAGACGAGCTCGACCTCCAGGAAGAAGACGAAGAGCCTGTCTATGAAGGTGAAGCCGAGCCTGGGGAAGACGCTGAAACTGAGGCCGACGCGGAAGCGGCAGCTGACCTGGAGCCCGAAGGCGAACCCGATGCGGAAGCTGAGCCGCTCAACGGCTGAGGGTCACCCGATGGCACCCCCCCCCACCCTGCGGCGTTGTGTGAGCTGCCGCCTGCTGGCCGACCGGGACCAGTTCCTGCGGGTCATCCGCCTGGCGGGTGGCGGCATCGCCCTGGATCAGGGCATGGGCCGCTCGGCCTATCTGTGCCCCACCCGGGCCTGCTTTGACGAGGCGAAGCGGCGAAAGCGGGTGCAACGCGCCCTGCGCTGCGCGGTGGCGGAATCCACCTATGCCGCGCTTGAACAGCGGCTGAACCGCTCTCCGGCAGCAGCCTCTGAGGCAAGATGATTGATGGCTGCACCGCGTGTGGGGCCCGGCGGCACCTGCGGCCCCGACCGATCGGAGACCTGAATGACCAGCAGCGGCAAAGTGAGAATCTATGAGTTGTCCAAGGACCTGGGCCTGGACAACAAGGACGTGCTCGACGCTGCCGAAAAGCTGTCCATTGCCGCCCGCAGCCACAGCAGCTCGATCAGCGATGACGAAGCTGCCCGCATCCGGAAGCTGATCCGCCCCAACGGCAGCGGCATCTCCCGACCCACGCCGCCCTCCATGACCGCCCCGAAGCCCGCGACACCGCCGCTGGCGGAGCCTGGCAAAGCGATCCTGGCCGTGAAGAAAGCGGCTCCTGTAACGCCGCCGGCCACCGCGGCCGCCTCATCTGTTGCCGCACCTGAACCCCCCCCGGCCCGGCCGCCGGCTCCTCCGGTCATCGTTGCCCAGCCGGCCCGCCCTGCGGTTTCCCCGCCAGCGCCGGTGAAACCTGTTCTGGTGCAATCTGCCGCGCAACCTGCGGCTCAGAAGCCCCCCTCCACCACTCCGCCACCAGCCAGGCCCACGGCGCCGCTGCCCACACGTGCGCCGGCCGCCGGCTCATCGCCTCCCTCCCGGCCCCCTGCCGCGCCCCCTTCAGCTGCCGCCCCTTCGGCTGCCGCCAAGCCGGCACCCTCACGGCCGGTGGCCCCTCCCGCGCGCCCTGCCACCCCGGTGAGCAAGGCCCCGGCCATGCCGGCACGCAAACCCGAAGCGCCTGCGGCCAGCACGCCCACCAGCCCACGTCCGGTCGCCGCACCCGCCACCAGCCCCCGGCCCAGCACCAGCCCCCGGCCCGTGCCCCGCGGCAATGCCCCGTCGAGCCGTCCGGCGCCGCCGCAGCGCCCCAGCGCGCCGACCCGCGCCGACGGTGGCGGCAAGCCCCAGGTGATCGGACGGGTGGCACCCGGTCAGCCCCAACCACGCCCGGCCGCACCCAGCCCCTCCGCCGGCACGAGCAACCGGCCGGCTCCGCCTTCGGGGCGGCCAGCCCTCAGCCAGCGCCCGGCTGGCGCCCCGCAGCGCACACCAGCGCCGAGCCCCCGGCCGGTGCAGGCCCGCAGCCCCCTGGAGCTGGTGGGCAAGCCAATCCGCCGCGACGCCGCTGGTCCTGGTGCTCCCGGCAAGCCGGGCCCGCCGATCCGGGCCGGCGGCATGCCTCAGGGCATGCGCAAGCCGGTGGCGCCCGGCGAGCTCATGCAGCTGCAGAAACCCGGCACCCGCCCCACTGCCCCGCCCCCGCGCCGGCCTGAACGCGGCGAGATCGCCAGCCCTGCCGATGCCGGCCCACGGCCCACGGCCACCCCACCGGCCGCGCCACGGCGCCCTGGCTTCCGCACACCCCAGCCGGCCGGGAAGGCCCGTCGCCCGGAATGGGACGACAGCGCCAAGCTCGAAGCACTGCGCAGCAAGTCGCCGCAGAAGCTGCGCCAGAAGGTGCACATCATCGGCGAAAACGATGATGCGCTCACGGCGGAAACCGGCGGTTTCGCCGGCGAGCATGAGGCCCAGGTGCTTCAGGCCAGCCTGGCCCGCCCTGCCAAACCACGCACGCGCCAGAGCGCCCCGGCGGCCAAGCCGGTGGTGGCGATGCGCAAGCGCAAGAAGGAAACCACCCGCCAGCGCCAGCGGCGCCGGGCCATGGAGCTGCGCGCCGCCCGCGAGGCCAAGGCCACACGGCCGGAAATGCTGATCGTGCCGGAGGGCAACCTCACGGTGCAGGAGCTCGCCGATCGCCTGGGCGTGGAGAGCTCCGAGATCATCAAGTCGCTCTTCTTCAAGGGCATCATCGCCACGGTCACCCAGACCCTCGATCTCTCCACGATCGAAACCGTGTCTGAGGAGTTCGGCGTTCCCGTGCTCGAAGACGACGTCCAGGAAGCCGCCAAGAAGACGGTGGACATGATCGAGGAGAGCGATCTCCAGCACCTGATCCGCCGTCCGCCCGTGGTCACCGTGATGGGCCACGTCGACCACGGCAAAACCAGCCTGCTCGACGCCATCCGCAAGACCCGCGTGGCCGCCGGCGAAGCCGGCGGGATCACCCAGCACATCGGGGCCTATCAGGTCACGATTCCCCACGCCGGCGAAGAGCGCCGCATCACCTTCCTCGATACCCCGGGCCACGAGGCGTTCACCGCCATGCGTGCCCGCGGCACCAAGGTCACCGACGTGGCCGTGCTGGTGGTGGCTGCCGATGACGGCGTGCGCCCCCAGACCCTCGAGGCGATCAGCCACGCCCGTGCCGCCGAAGTGCCGATCGTGGTGGCGATCAACAAGATCGACAAGGAAGGCGCCCAGCCCGACCGCGTCAAGCAGGAGCTCTCCGCTCAGCAACTGGTGGCCGAAGACTGGGGCGGCGACACGGTGATGGTGCCGGTGAGCGCCATCAAGCGGGAGAACATCGACAAGCTGCTGGAGATGATCCTGCTGGTGTCGGAGGTGGAAGACCTCCAGGCCAACCCTGACCGGATGGCCAAGGGCACCGTGATCGAAGCCCACCTCGACAAGGCCAAGGGCCCGGTGGCCACCCTGCTGATCCAGAACGGCACCCTCCGCGCCGGCGACGTAGTGGCCGCCGGTCCTGTGCTCGGCAAGGTGCGCGCCATGGTCGATGACACCGGCAAGCGGGTGAAGACGGCGGGTCCGTCCTCGGCCGTTGAAGCCCTCGGCTTCAGCGAAGTGCCCACCGCCGGTGACGAGTTCGAGGTCTACCCCGATGAGAAGACAGCCCGCTCGGTGGTGGGGGAACGGGCCACCGAAGCCCGCGCCACCCGGCTGGCCCAGCAGATGGCCTCCCGGCGGGTGTCGCTGGCCTCCATGTCGGGTCAGGCGAGCGAGGGCGACCTCAAGGAGCTCAACTTGATCCTCAAGGCCGATGTCCAGGGCAGTGTGGAGGCGATTCTCGGATCGCTCGAGCAGCTGCCTCAGGGCGAGGTACAGGTGCGGGTGCTGCTCTCGGCACCGGGCGAGATCACCGAAACCGACGTGGACCTCGCGGCCGCTTCCGGTGCGGTGATCGTGGGCTTCAACACCTCGATGGCACCAGGCGCCAAGCGCGCCGCCGATGCCACCGGCGTCGATGTGCGCGACTACGACGTGATCTACAAGCTGCTCGAGGACATCCAGCTGGCCATGGAAGGTCTGCTGGAGCCGGAGATGGTGGAGGAAACACTCGGCGAAGCGGAGGTGCGCGCGGTGTTCAGCATCGGCAAGAGCGCCGTCGCGGGTTGCTATGTCACCAACGGCAAGCTGCAACGCAACTGCAAGGTGCGCGTCCACCGCGGCAAGCAGATCGTGTTCGAGGGCGACCTCGACTCCCTGCGTCGCAACAAGGACGACGTCAAGGACGTGGCCACCGGCTTCGAGTGCGGCATCGGCTGTGATCGATTCGCCAACTGGCAGGACGGCGACCGGGTGGAGGCTTACAAGCTCGTCACCCAGCGCCGCACCCTCAGCACCAACTGACCATGAACCCCCGCAGCGAGCCTCTGCTGTGGATTCAACTGCTCGGCCTGGCAGCACTTCCCGCCGAATTGCTGCTGGCCTTCCTGTTGCTCGCCGGGGCTGACCCAGGCCCGCTACCCGGCCTGGAGAGGGTGCTGTGCTGGTCGCTGGGAGCGTTGCTTCCGGCGGTGCTGTTCTGGCGCCAGCCACCCGATGTGTGGTCGCTGCTGGTGGTGCAGATCCCCCTGCAAGGGCGGCGGGAGTTGCAGCGGCGCCTGAGTGCCTTGCAGGCACCCCTGGCGGTGAAGGTGGTGGGGGCGGCCGGCACGGCGTTGCTGCTGGCACTGGTCTGGCTGATGGACGATCGTGCCGGGCTGGCCATGGCCGTGTCACCACTGGCGGGCAGCTCCAGGCTGGTGACGCTGCTGCTCACGATCCCCCTGCTGGCCGTCTGCCTGTGGCAGTGGCAGCAGCTGTGTCAATCCGCCTGGCTGCTGAGCCGGCCGGAAGCGGTGGTTGCAGGCGCGGCGCCAGGTGGCCTCAGCCTGGAGGCCACCGCCAGGGAGCGCCTCTGCCTGGGTCTGCCGCTGCTGCTGCCCGAGCCCCTGCTGCTGGCCGAGCTGCTGCCCGCCCAGCCCCTAGCGATTCCTGCTCCAGCCACCAGCTCCAGCTCCTCACCCACCACCACTTCCATCACGGCCAGTGAGGTGGACTCAGCGATCGCGCCAGAGCAGAACGCCGAAGAGGAGCAGGGCTCCGCTCTGGATGATCAGGTCTCCTGAGGCCAGCTCTCCTCCCGCCGAGACCCGCATCGCCATGGTGGCCAGGCCGATCGCCGCTGAGGCGCTGAAGGCAAACCACAGGCCTCGGCGCAGCCCGCGCCAGGGCGTGCGTGCTTCCTCCAGCAACCGGGCCCGCAGTTCGGGATCGAGCGGCCTGGGCGGGGTGGGTGGCATCGGCAGGCGCTGGGGTAGGGCTCGATGCTAGTTTCCATGGATTGCCGGTGTAGCTCAGTGGTAGAGCAACTGATTCGTAATCAGTAGGTCGTCGGTTCAAGTCCGATCACCGGCTTTCTCTTCTCATTCCACTCGCCGCAGTTTTGGCGGCATCTCTTTATCTCTGACGAATGTTCAGGCTCACCATTGATCTGAGCAGCGATTCGTCAGGGTGACGATCAGCCAGCGTCACGATGGGCGTCATCCAGGGCGCCAGTGGGACGATCAGTCAGGATCACGATTTCCGCCGCCAGGATTGGTGTCACCACGATTGGCAGGATGACGTTCGGCGGCGTCGATCAATCGGGCTTCCCCACCTCCACCTCCATTGGCTCTGGCTTTTGGCTTTGTTCTTGACGTTCAGTCGTTGGTGTCGCGTCGCGAACGCCAGAGTGTTCTTGTCAGGGACGAGGGGATAAGTCTCGGCAGCCGCGAAGGAGTGCTCGTAGCGCAGATGTGTAAGGGGGTGATCCTGCGGTGCGGCGTCGCCGGAGGGAAGGGAAGGCCGTCAGGTCGGGATGGGTAGGGAACGTCCGCCAGGGCGGGATTGGCCATGAGCAGCATCAGCCGCTCAGTCTCTGCCTGGGCCACCAGCATCCGATCGAATGGATCACGGTGCGGCTGTGGGAAGGTTCCGGTCCGAAGCCGATAGACGCGGCGAATCCGCAGACCCTGAACAAGGAAGATGGTGCGCTTCCTCATTGCGCTGCGGAAAGGACACATCCAGCACCACGCACCCCTCGTCACTGCGGAAGGGGCCGTGCAGTTCCCCCGGAGGACGGCTGGCGTAATGGCCCGCCTCCAGCCAGATCCCGAAGGCGGCGTCGTGAAGGCGGCCACTCACGATGAAGATCTCCTCGGGAAACGTGTGGGCCTTGGCGCCGAAGGGGGTGGTGTCGGCTCCCGGCAGAAAGCGGGTGAGGCGGGTGATCTCGCCGCTGCTGGGGTCGTGGCTGAGGATCAGCTCCTGCACCTGGCCTTCCAGTCCTTCGATCCAGCGCCAGCGGTGCTGCTCCGCCGGCAACAAGGGATTCCAGTAGGTGATGGTGGATTTGCTCATGGCTGGAGCTGCAGATGGGCGGTGATCAACGGAGCCACCACGGCGGCGTGGGTCATCGCCAGATCGTGATCTCCCCCGGGGATCACGTGCAAGCGGCTGCGGGGGATCGCCTGCGCCAGCGCCTCGCCCACACCCACGGGACTGATCGGATCGGCATCGCCCCAGAGCAGCAGCACGGGCAGGCGCAGCTGGGACAGCTGGCCAGTGAGGTCCACCGCAGCCTCGCTGAACCAGGCTGGCAGGTCGGGGTGGCTGGCGAGGAGGCCCGGACGCCAATCGAGTGCGCCATGGCGGGCCATCGGCAGGCCGCCGGAGGTGGCAGCGAGCACCAGATGGGTCACTTGGCGAGGCCGCTGCAAGGCGGCCTGAACGGCCAGCACTCCGCCCATGGATTGGGCGATCAGCGCGCAGGGACCATCCAGCTGGGCCAGCACCTGTTGCAGCAGATCCGACCAGCCGTTGATGGCGGGGTCGCGGGGCGTGCCACCGAAGCCTGGCCAGCCCAGGTGGCGGTGCGGCAGGCCAGCCGCGCTCAACCGTTCAGCGACGGGATGCCAGAAGCAGATGTTGCCGGAGGCTCCGGGGAGAAACAGCAGCCGCTCGGGCGCTGCTGCCGGGATGCATTCCATGCGGCTTCTCCCCACCACGCTTGATCCTGCCGGACGTTCTCATGGGTGCCCACGCGCTGAGGGAGCGAATCCGCCGCCAAAACCGCGCTCAACGCCGAGGCCGGTGGGTCTGTTCTGGGCTGGAACTGTTCTGGACTGGACTGGAACTACTCAGGCCTTGAGGGCTGCCGGGCCGGCAGGCTGCCGGCGATGCTCCTCGCGGGCAAGGCGCAGATCGTGGCGGGTGACGGCGTAGCCAAGCTTGCGCGCCACTAGCAGGAATTCCTTCAGGGAGCGGCAGTGACGCAGCGGTGATCGCAGCGCCGGATCCTGCTCCGCTTCGGCCACCAATCGCTCCAGTTCGCTCCAGCTCATGGCGCCCGCTGCATTTGCTTCAGCGTTGCCGCAAGCAGCGGTGGCGGCAAGTGGCCGCGCAACAGTCCGACGTCGTCAAGCCAGCACCGGCTGCACGAACGGCGCTCAAGGGGAAGCGGCGCAGTCGTCGTGGCTGACTTCCAGCTGCAGCGTGCTCTGCCGGATTCCCAACGCCTGTAACCGCTGGCGGGCTTCTGTCAACAGAGCACGGCCATCGTCGGTGGATGCATGGTCGTGGCGCACCAGATGGGCTGTGAGTGCCAGCCGGGAGGTGCTGACCCCCCAGACGTGCAGATCGCGCACATCGACCACATCCGGCAACTCCAGCAGCGCCGCGCGGATCGCCGCCAGGTCGGTGCCCCGCGGCGCGGCATCGAGGCTCACGGCAATCGCCTCACGCAACAGAGAAAGGGCGCTGATCATCACCACAATGCCGACCCCGATGGCGGTCAGGGGATCCAGCCAGGCCCACTGGGTGAGACCGACCAGCAGGGTGCTGACCAGCACGGCAACGGACACGGCCGCATCGGTGAGCAGATGCAGCACAGCTGCGCGCTGGTTGAGGTCGTGGTGATGGTGCTGGCCGAACAGGCGCGCCGACAGCAGGTTGATGACCACACCGGCCGCCGCCGCCCAGGCCACTGGCGCAGGATGCAGCGCCACGGGCGCAGACAGCCGCTCGATGGCTTCCACCACCACCACGCCACCGGCCACCAGGATCAACAGCCCGTTCGCCAGCGAGGCCATATGGGTGGTGCGGCCATAGCCGAAGGTGAAGCGTCCGCTCGCCGGCCGCTGGCTCAGCCGCTCCGCCCCCCAGCCGAGCGCCAGACCCACCACATCTCCGAGGTTGTGCAGGGCGTCACCGACCAGGGCCAGGGAGCCGAAGCTCAGGCCGATCACCAATTGCAGGCTGGTCAGCACGGTGTTGAGCAGCACGCTCCACTTGAAGGCGCCGGCAGGGCTGCCGCCGTGCTGGTGGCCGTGCTGGTGGCCGTGGGAACGGCCGTGAGATTGGTTGGGGTTGGGGTGGCGGTCGTGGTCGCTCGGAGCGCCGCAGGGTGAGGAACGATTCGCGTTCACCGGTGGCCCCTGCGGTCGTAGGAAAGCTAAGCGGCGCCCAGGCGCCCATCACGGGCGGAGGCTTGCTGAAGGGGGCATCTGATGGGGATCTGCAGAGCCTTTCCCGGTGTGAATGCTCAGAGGCGTACAGGGATACGGCTTCTGATGCGTGAAGGCAATGATGCCGGTGGATCATTTTTGCGGACGATGCTGACGGGTCCTGCTACGGGCGATGTCTGCTGATCCTTGCTCCGTTCTCCCTGCGGAGGCTTGCTCTGGATTTCCTGCCGATGCAGGATCCGGGTGAGACCCGCGGATGGTTGCTCCTGATCCTTCCTTGTGCTGACTGCTGCTGACAGAGCCATGCCACTTTCCACATGTTGAAGCGAGGTAAATCCGCTGCACATCGCATCGGACTGCACGTGATTGCAGCGCCTGAAAAGCTGACTTACCAGTCATTCTGTCGTTCCAATTCGAACGCTCAAGCAAGCGATCTGAAGCCTCTTCCTTGTGAAAGAGTGGAAACATCGGGAGCCAGCCATGGGGCAGCAGCAAGCCGTCACAGGCATGGGAACCATTCTTTGCGCGGATGGCGTGGCGTTCCGCGTATGGGCGCCCAATGCCAGGGGGGTGGCCGTGATCGGCACCTTCAACGATTGGGACAGCCGCGTGACTCCAATGCAAGCGGAGGAGGGAGGCTATTGGTACGCCAAGGTGGCGAATGCAGGGATTGCTGATCAATACAAATACGCCATTGATACCGGCAAAGACACAGTTTACCGCATCGATCCCTATGCCCATGAGGTGACCAACTCCGCAGGGAATGGGGTGATTCATGATCCCAGCTTCCACTGGGGAGAAGACAGCTTCTCCATGCGCGGCTGGAACGAGCTCGTCATCTACGAGCTGCATGTTGGCACCTTCAATGACGAATCGAGCGGCCCAGGCAAATTCATGTCGATCACAGCTCGGCTGGAGCACCTGAAGCGACTTGGCATCAATGCCATTCAGATCATGCCAGTGAGCCAGTTCGCAGGGATGCGCTCCTGGGGCTACAACCCATCCAACATCTTTGCAGTGGATTCGGATTACGGCGGATCCCTGGGCTTCAAGCAGTTCATCAAGGAATCCCATGCGGCTGGCATCGCAGTGATCCCTGATGTTGTTTACAACCATTTCGGCCCCAGCGACCTGGATCTCTGGCGATTTGATGGCTGGTGCGAAAACGATCAAGGAGGCATCTACTTCTACAACGACCACCGCGCGCTCACGCCCTGGGGGGCAACCCGTCCCGATTACGGCCGCGGGGAAGTGCGTCAATACATCCTCGACAACGTGCGCATGTGGATCACGGAGTACCACCTCGATGGCCTGCGCCTCGACAGCACGCTGTTCATCCGAAGCATCGATGATGCGGGCACCGAAGATCTTCCGGACGGTTGGAGCCTGTTGCAGGCCATCAATGAAACCACCGCTCAGCTTCAACCCGGCTTCCTGACCATCGGCGAAGATCTGGAAAGCAACGCCTGGATCACCAAGGATGTAGGCGCTGGAGGCGCTGGCTTCGGTTCGCAGTGGGATCCGCAGTTCGTGCGAGCGATTCGCCAGGCGATGATCACAACGCAGGATGAAAGCCGTTCCTTGCACAGCATTCGAGAGGCCATCCTTTACCGCTACAACGACGACGCCTTTGAGCGCGTGATCTACAGCGAATCCCACGATGATGTGGCCAATGGCCAGTCACGTGTACCGCAGGATGTCAACCCCGACGATCCCACGGGTTGGTTTGCCCAGAAGCGCTCCACCATGGCAGCAGCCCTGGTGCTGACCTCGCCGGGCATTCCCATGCTCTTTCAGGGGCAGGAGTTTCTGGAGGGGGGCTGGTTTCGTGATTCGGTGCCCATCGACTGGGACCAACGGGATGAGTTCCGGGGGATTGTGCGGATGTACCGGGATCTGATCCGCCTTCGTCTCAACCGTGAGGGTGTGTCACGTGGGCTGTGTGGGCAGTTCACCCAGGTGTTTCACCTGAATGAGGAGCGCAACGTGATCGCGTTTCACCGCTGGGATCAAGGTGGTGCGGGAGATGATGTGGTGGTGATCGCCAACCTCCTCAACGGCTTCCAGGACAACTACACCGTGGGCTTCCCTGGAGCAGGCACCTGGGAGCTGCGCTTCAACAGCAACTGGCAGGGCTACAGCGATCTGTTCGATGATCACCTCTGCGGTGACGTTGAAGCAGTGGCGCAGAGCAGAGACGGGCTTCCCTGGTCAGCCGCCGTGGCACTGGCGCCCTACAGCGTGCTGATCTATTCCCAGGCGACGGCCACGGGGCGGACAGGCCCGTCTGGGGCACCCCATTGACGGCCAGGCCTTGCCACTGAATCCTCTGCTGGAGGCGGCGGATCCGCCGGTGTTCCGCGTCGTGCGCCCCACCGGCCGCTCGGCGGTGCTGCTCACGGCCGACCACGCCGGCCGTGCCATTCCGCGCCGCCTGAACCGCCTCAACCTCAGCGACACGGTGCTTGACACGCACGTGGCCTGGGATCTGGGGGTGGCCCAGCTGGGGCTGGGGCTGTCGGCGCGGCTCGACGCCTTTCTGATCCTGCACAACTACTCACGGCTGGTGATCGACGCCAACCGCCCTCCGGAGGCGCCCGATTCGATCGTGTGCCTCAGCGAGCACACCCCCATCCCCGCCAACGCCGACCTCTCCGCAGACGAGCGGCAGCAGCGGCTGGAGGAGCTCTTCCAGCCCTACCACCGGCGCATCGGCGCCGAGCTGGAGGCCCGCCAGCAACGGGCCCGGCCCAGCGTGCTGGTGGCGCTGCACAGCTTCACGCCAGTGCATGCCGGCGACGTGCGTCCCTGGCATGTGGGCGTGCTGCACGGCCGCGATGGCCGCCTGGCCGGACGGGTGCGCGAGCGGCTGGAGCGGGAGCAGGGGCTGTGCGTGGGCAACAACGAGCCCTACGCGGTCTGCGACGCCAGCGATTACACAGTGGTCGTGCATGGCGAGCAGCGCCGGATTCCGCATGTGGAACTGGAAATCCGCCAGGACCTGCTGGCCAGCGACGCCGGGCAGCGCGAGTGGGTGGAGCGGCTCGCCGCCGTGCTGCTGGATGCGCTGACAGAGGGATTCCCGCCGCTTCCCTGAGAGCAGACGTTCTTAAGCTGGGACATGGAAATACCTGAACGCCCCACCCCGCCGCCAGCGGAACCAATCCCAGCGGAACCGACGCCACCGACTCAGCCGCTGCAGATTCGCGTGGGGTTTGATCTGTTGCTGCGCTGCCAGCGGCCCACGCCGATGATCGTGATCCTGGGGGTGCATGACTCCCGCGCCGGCGATCTGCTGGAAGCGGACCCGCTGCAGTTATCGCCGCAGGTGCCCTGCCAGTCGTACGTGGACACCTACGGGAACCACTGCAACCGGCTGCTGACCCCCGCCGGGCCGATGCGCCTGCGGGGCCGTGGCCTGGTGGCTGACAGTGGCCTGCCGGATCCGGTGCTGCCCTGGCTGGAGCAGCAGCCGGTGGAACTACTGCCGGATCACGCCTTGCTGTTCCTGCTGGCCAGCCGCTTCTGCGAGAGCGACCTACTCACGGACTTCGCCTGGTCCCAGTTCGGCCAGGCGCCCGAAGGCTGGGGGCGGGTGCAGGCGATCTGCGATTTCGTGCATCAGCACGTGCGCTTCGATTACAACCGCTCGAGCCCGACAAAATCGGCCCTGCAGACCTTCGAAAGCCGCGTGGGGGTCTGCCGTGATTTCGCCCATCTGGCCATTGCCCTCTGCCGCTCCATGAACATCCCGGCGCGATACTGCACCGGTTACCTGAGTGACATCGAGGTGCCACCGCCCCATACCGCCATGGATTTCTCGGCCTGGTTCGAGGCCTATCTCGGCCAGGGCTGGCACGTGTTTGACCCACGCAACAACACCCCGCGGATCGGGCGGATCCTGATCGCCCGGGGCAGGGATGCGGCGGATGTGGCCCTCACCACCAGCTTCGGGCCGTCGGTGCTGGAGTCGTTCGAGGTATGGGCGGCATGACTTACTGCGTGGCGGTGCTGTTGGAGAGCGGCATGGTGTTCGCCTCCGATTCACGCACCAATGCAGGCCTGGATGATTTCGCCAGCTTCTGCAAGATGACGGTGTTCGAGCGGCGCGGCGATCGGGTGCTGGTGCTGCTCAGCTCCGGCAGCCTGGCCGGCACCCAGGCGGTGATCAGCCTGCTGCGTCAGCGCGCTGACGCCGACGACGGCACGCCCAACGTGTGGACGGCCCGCACCATGTTCGATGTCATGGGCCTCGTTTCCGATGCGGTGCGGGCGATCGAAGAGCGCGATGGCCCTTACCTCAAGGGGGCGGCCGGCGGCTTCAATGCCTCCTTCCTGGTGGGCGGGCAGATCAAGGGGGAAGCCCCACGCCTGTTCCGCATGTACGCCGAAGGCAACTTCATCGAGGCCAGCGAAGGCACCCCGTTCCTGCAGACCGGCGAGGCGAAGTACGGCAAACCGATCATCGACCGGGTGATCGACCGCGACACCACCCTGGCGGAAGCGGCCAAATGCGTGCTGGTGTCGTTCGACTCCACCATGCGGAGCAATCTGTCGGTAGGGATGCCGATCGACCTGCTGCTCTACGAGCGGGACAGCCTGGCGATCCAGCAGCGCCGCCGCTTCGCGGAAGGAGATAGCTACTTCAAGCAGCTGAGCGGCGAGTGGAGTGCGGGCGTGCGCAAAGTGTTCCGGGAGCTGCCAGAACTCGCCTGGTAAGCAGGTCAACCCTGCCGCCCTGTTCTCACCATGAGGCGGCCTACCTAGCCTGGAGAGATACCGCCGGAGCCGACCGTTGGACCTGGTGGCGATTTCTCTTGTGGTGCGCTGGTTGCTGGGCTGGGCCCTCTGCCAGCGGCTCACGCGGCTTCCCGAGCGCCGGCTGCAGGGCGAGCAGACGATTTCCGTGCTGATCCCCGCCCGCGACGAGGAGCGAACCCTGCCCAACCTGCTACCAGCCCTGCAGGCTCAGAGCCTCAAGGGGTTGGAGGTGATTGTGGTCGACGATCACTCCAGCGATCGCACGGCAGCCATCGCCCGGTCCGCCGGTGTGAAGGTGATGCAACCGCCGCCGCTGGCCGAGGGCTGGTGCGGCAAGACCTGGGCCCTGCACCATGGCGTGCGCGCCAGCACGGGCGAGATCCTGGTGTTCCTCGACGCCGACACCGAGCCGCGGCCCGAGTTCCTGGAGCGGCTCCTGGCCACCCGTCAGGCTCTGGGCGGGCTGGTGTCGGTGCAACCGTTCCACCGCACCGAAAAGCCCTACGAACAGCTGTCGATGCTGTTCAACCTGGTGGGGTTGATGGCGGTGCCGATGGGGCCGGGGTGCGGGGTGGCGTTCGGTCCGGCGATGGCCACCAGCCGCGCCGACTACGACCGGGTCGGCGGCCATGAGGCGGTGGCAGGCAAGGTGGTCGAAGACTGGTTCATGGGCCATCTCTACGAAAAGGCCGGCCTGCCGGTGAGCGCCTACATCGGCGATGGGCTGATCGAATACCGCATGTACCCCGGCGGCCTCCACGACATGGTGGTGGGTTTCGCCAAGAACTTCGCCACCGCCGCCGGTGAGGTGCGCTGGCTGTGGATGCTGGCGGTGTTGCTGTGGCTGTCTGGTCTGTTCTGGGCGGCCTGGTGCCTGCCGGCGGCCTTGCTGGGCTGGCCGATGGTGGGGGATGCCTCCCTGGCACCCAACCTGGTGCTCTACCTGGCGTTCGCCCTGCAGCTGCTGGTGATCACCCGGCGGGTGGGGGATTTCGGCTGGATCTGCCTGATCTTTCCGCTGCCGGTGCTGTTCTTCCTGGCGGTGTTCCTCCTGGCCATCCTGAATCTTGAGCGCGGCACGATCGAATGGAAAGGCAGGCGTTTTCCAACGCGCTAGCGGCCCTCGCCTGTGCGTTGGGCTGGTTGCTGTGGTCGCTGCTGATCGGCTGGCTCGCTCAGCGGCTGCCGCTGGCGGCCCTTGAGCGTGACACCTGGCTGACCGCGCGGCGACCCTGGCCGGAAACGACCCAGGGCTACGAGCGCCGGCTGGGAATCCGGCGCTGGAAATCCCTGCTGCCCGATGCCGGCGACGCCTTGCCGGGTGGCGTGCGCAAAAACACCCTGGTACGGCGGGATGCCGCCACCCTGCAACGGCTGGTGGCGGAAACCCGGCGCGCCGAGCTGGTGCACCTGGCGCTCTGGCCCTTCTGGCTGCTCACGGCCCTGTGGTTGCCGCCGCTGGGTGCGTGGATCAGCCTCGGCTTCGCCACCCTGTTCAACCTGCCCTGCCTGTGGCTGCAGCGCTACAACCGCCTGCGGCTGGAGCCGGTGCTGCGGTCCCTGAGGCGGCAGCACACAGCGGACGGATGCAGGGGCAACGGCGAGGAAGCCTGAAGTGGCACTGGCCTGGGGTGGTGCACAGCCATGAGAAAGCCCGGTGACCTTGCCACCGGGCTTCGCTCCTCTGGGGTGTGACGATCAGGCCAGGGTCAAGGACAGGCGTGATCTCAACACGGGTGAATCAGATGAACCAAGGGCGAATCAATCGATTCGCAAAAGATGAAGTTGTGGGACGAAGTTGCTGCCGCTGGCACCTGGGGCCATGGTGATCAACGGAATGGCTTCATCCATACCCATGGGCACCTGAAACGATGCATTGGGTGGCTGCAAAGAGCAACCATAAAGCCACAATGTCCTGCGAGACTGTTGGAGCAGGGTCCGAAACGTCAGCGCACTCCTGATCGATGTTCAGGGGGAGTATCTGCCAAATGGTGCCTCCGAATCCCAACAAATGAATCATGGAACGGTGGACCGAAACCGTCCATCGCTCTGTACATCTGTTCACGCTTGCGCCGGTCACTGCCGGATCCACACCTCCGCCAAGGCGGCATCCGTGGAAGCGAAGAAGCGGGTTTCGGCGGTGATGAAGCGGGAGGTGGCCTTTTCGGCCAGCTTCTGCCACACCTTGTTGCCCACCAGGGCCACACGCCGGATCGCCCGGTGATGGTCGCGGATCAGCCCCAGGTGGCGGCTCAGCGCCGCCAGCCCAGCCCAGCCGTCAAAGGCGCTCAACTCGAGCAGCAGCCGCACGCCGTCGAGGCCGGCGAAAGCCGCCGCGATCTCCTCCTCAGCGTGGGCGTAGGCACCGGCATCCAGCGAGCCGATCAACCGCACCGTCACCACATCGGCGTCACGGGACACCTGAATGAGGCCGAGGGCCTCGCTCAGCCAGCGGCGCGCCTCCTCAGGCTCGGCATTGCCGAACACCCGCACGGGGTAGGGCAGGGCCACGGCAATGGCCGGCAGGCCGTGCCGCATCCAGGCCACATCGGTGACCACAGCCAGCCGCTCAAAGCCGTCCCAGTGCCGCAATCCCTCTTTGGTGTCTTCCCAGGCGGCCCCCAGGCTGAAGCCTTGAAAATCGTCTCCGAGGCAGGCCAGCGCCTTGATGCGGTCGTGCTCCTCCAGTGCTCGATCCAACGCCGGAGTGAGCACAAGATTGTAATCATCGGCCGTGATCTTTCCTCTGAACTGAAAACCAAGTGTGCCTTCCGGCAGATCATCGATGGTTTCAATCATGGGGCCTACAGCCAGGAAGATCCATGGCAACCGTAGCCATCGCTCAGCAAACGGCCCACGCACCGAGCGGCAACACACGCCTGCAGCGAAAGCGCTGCAGATTGCAACAACCAAGGGAAGGCGCTGCTCAAGCGGGGATGGCGCTGCTGAGTGATGGCGCACGCGCTTGGGAAGCGCATTTGGTACAACAGCGCCGTGGCCAATCAGGGCACGTTGCAGGAACGGACGTGCGGATTCTCTGTTGCTTCAGAGGCTGAAGATCGAGCTCAGCATGTGCCTCCTTGCACCAGCAGCAGAAACGGGTTGCCCTCTGGATCGGCCATCCAGGCTTCCGCTCCGAACGGCTCCAGCCGCGCCGGCTCCAGTTCAGCGGCCCCCCGGGCCAGCAGCTGCAGCCGCCAGTCGTGCAGCACCTGCAGGGCTGGCTGTGCTCCGGCCGCCCGTGTCGCGCAGATCCCCAGCCGGCCGTGCTGCCGCGGCCTGGGCCGCCGTGACGACGGGGCGTAGATCTCCAGCCGGCCGCCGGAGGGCAGCGGCAGGCGCCAGTGCCGCGCGCTCAGCCCCGGCTGGGGTGTGCTGTCGAGCAACAGCTCATAGAAGCCGGCGAGCTGCTTGGGATCGTCAGCCGCCAGCACCAGCGAACTCTCGATCGGGCCCGCTTGAGAACTGGAAGTCACCGGATTGTGAGCAACACACCGCCGCCAGGATGGCGTGGCCGCTCGCGGCAGGAAGGCGCCGCTGCCAGGCTGCGCCAGCCATTCACAGCAGGCGGACATCGCCATGGTTCAGCAGGTGTTGAGCGCAGCCCAGCGGGCGAAGCTCGATGGCTCCGACGACGCCCTGTTCTATGCGGAACCCCGTTTCGTTCAGCATCTGGATGCCAGCTTCCGCAGCAGGCTCACGGCGCTTTACCGCGAGCGCATTCCCCCCTGCGCGGTGGTGCTGGATCTGATGAGCAGCTGGGTGAGCCACCTGCCCGAAGGCCTCACCTACGACGAGGTGATCGGCCATGGCCTCAATGCCCGGGAGCTGGAAGCGAATCCCCGGCTGGATCGTCACTGGGTGCAGAACCTCAACCGCGACCAGGTGCTGCCCCTGGCCGAGGCCAGCGTGGATGCGGTGCTGATCGTGGCCGGTTGGCAATATCTGCAGCAGCCGGAAGCGATTGCCGCCGAGTTGCTGCGGGTGATGCGTCCGGCCGGGCAGGTGATCGTGGCCTTCTCGAACCGGATGTTCTTCCAGAAGGCCCCCCAGGTGTGGACCGACGGCAGCGACCGGGACCACCTGGAGATCGTGGCCCGGGTGCTGGCCGCCCAGGGCTGGACGGTGGAAGCGGTGATCGCCGAAGACACCCCCGCCCAGGGGCCACTGGGCTGGCTGGGCGGCAAGGGAGATCCCTTTTTTGCGGTGATCGGCCGCAAGGCCAGCCTCTGAAGGGCGGCCGGCGGTGATGCAGCGCTGGGCCGTGTTCAGTCCGTGCCGGAGCTACCGGTATGCGCTCGGGCGCCGCTGGTCGGCCGCGCCGGTGGTGCTGATCGTGGGCCTCAACCCCAGCAGCGCCGATGGTCACAGCGACGACCCCACGGTGCGGCGCTGTATGGCCTTCGCGCGCAGCTGGGGCTATGGGGGGCTAAGGCTTGGCAACCTGTTCGCCTTTCGCGCCACCGATCCCCGCAGCATGCTGACGGCCACCGATCCGGTGGGTCCCGCCAACGACCGCTGGCTGCAGCAGCAAGCCGAAGGCGCCGCTCTGGTGGTGGCGGCCTGGGGCGTGAAGGGCCGCTTCGCCAGTCGTGATCAGGCTGTCCGCAGCCTGCTGCCGGCGTTGCACTGCCTCCGGCTCAGCCGCCAGGGCTGCCCCATGCATCCGCTCTATCTGCCCGCCCAGCTGCGGCCACTGCCCTGGCCAGGCCGTTGAGTGGTGCAAGGCAGGTGGTGGACTCATCCGGCCGGCAGGGCGGGCATGAGAAAATGTGACCACCCCCGCGGGGCACCTGGAGAGGTGGTCGAGTGGTTGATGGCTCTGGTCTTGAAAACCAGCGAGGCGAAAGCCTCCGTGGGTTCGAATCCCACCCTCTCCGTTTCCAAAAGCTCCTGGCCTGGCGCCGGTCCCCGCCGGTCGTGCCCAGCTCAGCGCCGCCGGCCCGTGGCCATCACGCCCAGCCCCGCCAGGCTGAGCAGCCCGCCAGCGGCCAGAAAGGCGAGCGTCTGCAGAAGCAGCAACAGCACGCCGAGGGCAGAAAAGAAACGGATCTGGATGCGCGCCTTGATCAACAGGGTGAGCAACAGCAGCACCGTGGCCTTGAGGCTCAGCACGGCAGCACCCCTGAGCGGGCAGAAGGGGTTGGGAAGCATCGCCGAACCACGGATTGTTCCAACTCTGGACGAACCCAGCCCACAAACGCGAGCGCAGATCTGCCCAGCGGTGGAGCCTGGGGGTGCGAAGCGGCGTGTCGCGCGCGGGGCCACAGGCGTCGCCAGCACGGAGCAGGCCTCAGGCGCGGCGTCGGCTCACACCCCTTGCGCCGCAGCTGTTTGGGAGGAAAAAGGGAGAGCGAGGAAGACTGTTACGATAGTCACAATCCCTGCAGCGAAGGATTCCCATGGCCATCACGCTTGAAGACGCTCGCGGCATTTTTCCAACAACGCTTTCAGCGGATGTCGTGCCAGCCACGATTGCGCGATTCAACCAGCTGAGCGCTGAAGATCAGCTCGCTCTGATCTGGTACGCCTATCTGGAAATGGGAAAAACAATCACCATTGCGGCTCCCGGCGCCGCTCGGATGCAGTTCGCCGAGCCCACCCTCAACCAGATCCGTCAACTCAGCTTCCAGGATCAGTCGCAGGTGATGTGCGATCTGGCCAACCGCGTGGATACTCCGATCTCCCGCACCTATTCGATCTGGTCGCCGAACATCAAGCTTGGCTTCTGGTATCGCCTCGGCGAATGGATGGAGCAGGGCACCGTGGCCCCGATTCCCCAGGGGTATCAGCTGTCGGCGAACGCCGCCGCCATCCTCAATGCCATCAAGGGTCTGGAAGGCGGTCAGCAGATCACCGTGCTGCGCAACGCCGTGGTCGATATGGGCTTCGACCCGAACAAGATCGAAGATGCCGAGCGGATCGCCGAGCCGGTGGTGCCCCCCACCGAGCCCGCCCAGCGCAGCGAAGTGAGCATCAAGGGAGTGAGCAACACCACCGTGCTCTCCTACATGAACCTGCTCAATGCCAACGATTTCGATGCGTTGATTGAGCTGTTCCTTCCCGACGGTGCTCTTCAGCCCCCCTTCCAAAGGCCCATCGTGGGCAAGGCAGCTGTGCTGCGCTTCTTCAAGGAAGATTGCCAGAACCTCAAGCTGCTGCCTGAGCAAGGCGTCACTGAGCCCGCTGCCGATGGTTACACCCAGATCAAGGTGACGGGTCGGGTGCAGACCCCCTGGTTCGGCGCCGGCGTGGGGATGAACGTGGCCTGGCGCTTCCTGATCGATCCTCAGGGGAAAATCTTCTTCGTGGCGATCGATCTGCTGGCCTCCCCTAAAGAGCTGCTCAATTTCATCCGCTGAGCCCGTCGCGGAGCACTCCGCCTGATACCACCGAACAGCCTCCTGGGCCCTGCCCGGAGGCTGTTCATCGGTGCACCGCTCCTTGATCAGGCCAGAACAGCCTCGGTCAACGCTGACAAGCCTGCGCTCTCTGAAATGCCCCTGGCTACACCACGGGGGCTGAAGCTTTCAGGCCGGTGCCTTTCCAAGGTGGCCATCACCGCCGCCATGGAACTGTCTCCAAGCAGAGGGGTGGTGGTACAAACGCACGTGCCGTGTTGAACGCGCTGCAGCTTCCATCCGGAAGCACCTGAGAGCAGCTGCTGCTCCAAAGCGGCAGCCGCACCAACGGACAGGCCAACGGCTTGTCACATCACACCATCAAGCCTCATCGCAACGGCGCGCTGGCCTCACAACAACCAGCGAGGATCCTCAAGTGCGCTTGTTTCGGCCGATCGTCATGGGAACCGATGCCTCGGTTTCGGTCCCGCCGTCCATGGGCGCCGAGCAGCGGTCGTGGGTGGGGCTCGCCTTGGCGGCACTGATCGTGGTCGCCTGGCTGGCCAGCCTCTTGCTGCTGCTGCAGGTAGATCTCACTGCCCTGCTGGCCACGGACCGCCACACTCCAGCCCAGGAGCTGGCCCACTGGCGCCTGCCGCACACCTGGATCGCGGCGGCTGGGGTGGGCACCGAGATTCTGGTGCGCACCTTTCTGCAGACCGGGCTGTTCATCGTCGCCCACGACGCCATGCACGGCAGCCTGATACCGGCGCGCCCACGCTTGAACCACCGCCTGGGCCGTTTGGCGCTGACGCTCTACGCCTGCCTTCCCTACGGCGACTGCCTCAGGAAGCACCGCCAGCATCACCAGGCTCCCGGGAGCCCAGGCGATCCCGACTTCCACGACGGTATCCGTTCCCATCCTGTCAGTTGGTACCTGCACTTCATGCGGGGATACCTTTCAATGCCCCAGATTGTCAGCCTGGCGGCTGCCTGGATCTGTACTGCAGCAGTGATGCCATCAGCAGCTCCAGCAATTCAACTCAACATCGTTGTGTTCTGGGTCGTGCCATTGGTGCTCAGTTCTGTGCAGTTGTTTGTGTTCGGCACCTATCTTCCTCACCGCCACGTCCAGGCGGGTGATGGTGTCACTCACAGGGTGGAAAGCCTGCCGCTGCCTGCATTGATCTCCCTGGTGAGTTGTTATCACTTCGGCTTTCACTGGGAGCATCATCAACATCCAGAGGCTGCCTGGTACGAGCTGCCTCGCCTGCATCGCAGACACTGGTCGCACAACGGTCACCCACGGCTACAGGGTGAGTAATTTTACCTAGCACCTACGAGCAAAGTAGCCTCCGCCGCGTGCCTCTCAGTCGGATTTTTGATGTGTTAGGGTCTCAATAACACAAAGTCAATTCTGAAGAAAGGTGGAAGTGAGCCACTCCGGCTGGACGCCCGAAGAAAAAGAAGCAGCCCAGAAAGCAGTGGAGTTGGCCTATCAACGCGAAGTGGCTGCGTTGATCGCCACTCTCCAGAATCGCGTGGAGCAGGCAGCCAGTCCCAACGACGTGTGGAGCTTGCATGATTTTCTCAGTGCTAAACGTCACGAGATGGATGGCAAGTTTGACCTCAGAGATTCCTCCCTTATCTTCATGTTTGCCACCCTCGTGAAAGATGGGCTTCTCCATGTGGGTGAACTTGAAGGCATCGAGAAAGAAAAGCTCGTGAAGATCTCCGCCTTGGCCCGATTCTGAGCCCCTATGGCTACAGAGCCTGGCCTGGTTCCGGCAGCGGTCAGCTGAATCCGGGATCCCCGGCGGTCCCCAGAGCTCCAGCCACCACATGCCACTCGTGCAGGATCCAGCTCACGCTGCCGGCCTGAATGAGTGGATCGCTTCGCACGATGGCTTCCGCTTCCTCCCAGCTACCCGCCTGGAACAGCAACATGCCTCCTGCCCCAGGTTGGCCTTTGCACTCCTGCCAATAGCCGGTGCTGGGGCAGTGGCCACGGACCTTCAGTTCCCGCACCCAGGCGAGATGCGCCTGAAGGTGCTGGTCGAAATGGCGGCGATCCACCGTGCCCTCTTCCAGCTTCACAAACCAGCGCATGTCAACTCTGAGGTGGTGAGGCGAACAGGTAGCCCTGAAAATGGGTGACACCTTTCTGCCGCCAGTGGCTGAGCTGGCTCTGCGTTTCGATTCCTTCCATGATCACGCGGGTGGGATAGCCCACCTCAAAACTCAGCAGAAACTCCACCATGGCATTCACGCGCCGGTCGCAGGTGAGCCGGGCATAGTGCAGGTCCACCTTGATGAAGTCGGCCGGGTAGCGGAACAGATAGGAGAGGGCGGCATAGCCACAACCGAAGTCGTCGATCGCCACCCGCACCCCCAAGCGGCGGAGGCGGCAGAAGAAATCCAGCCACACAGACTCCTCACCCAACAACGCCGTTTCCGTGATTTCCATCACGATGGTCTGACGGACTGGGGCAGGGGCGGCCTCAAGGATGTCGAGGATTCCGTTGCGGTGCAGCTCCGATTGGATAGTGAGCGCAGAAAGGTTGGTAGCGATCAGCGGCAAAGGCTGGGCCTCCGGCCCTGACATACGCACCAGCCCCACCTCACCACGCTGCCGAGATTCAACGGGCAACTGGCACTCTCCCGTCAGGGGCACATCCTTGACAGCTTCAGCGCTGAAGGAGAGGGCCTTGCGCAACATGGAGCGATCGATCAGATGAATGGCCGACGTTCGCTCCAGCGAACGAATCAAATCCTGGAGCGGCACATCGGGGTGCTGATTCCTGGAGGGCGAGAAAAGCATTTCGCGATAGGCAATGCGCTGCTGATTGCCATCAAAAAGAATCACATTCTCCAACCTGTAATGGTGGTCAATGAAACTCTCTGCCAACTGCACAACTTTAAAATCCTGGCTGCTCTGGTATCGCAGCAAAGCGGGCTGCTCAGCAGCATCCGCATCCAGGAAAGCTGGCGGAAAGTGATGCTTCATCTGTCGATTCATGGAAATGAGATCCAGAATCTGTTCTGCGATGCGATCAGGCTTCAGCCACGTCAGGTTGGAATTCACATCCGCCCGGATGACCGCGTGGACGTTGTCGGTCGCCCGATCGATGATGGCCTGCACCTGCGCCACCAGCTCCTCCCGGGTGGCTGCCAGGTGGCGGTCCAGCGCTTCCGGCAGCGGCACCACCGCCACCAGGGCGAGCTCCTGGCTCCTGCACAGCAGCGCTGCCGGAATGCGACGCTGAACCCTTCTTCCAGCAGCACCAGGGTGCGGTTCAGTGCCTCCAGACCGCTGGGCACAGAGCCGTCGAAGGCGCGAATCAGAGGGGAGAGCACCACCAGCAGGGGCAGGGGGTGGGCTTTCACCAGCGCGGGCAGCAGGGGCAGGGCATCGGCAAGATCCGAGCTGGGCTGCAGGGCGTGCGGCAGGCCCTTCGGCCGCGCGACACGGAAGGCACGCGGGGCTGTGAGCAGCCCCCGCCGCGTGCCGTGGGAGCTGCGGCGCAGGGATCTCAGACGCAACAGACCCACCACACCGAGCCCGAGGCAGAGGGTGAACCAGGGGACGAGCACATCCAGCCCATAGCCCACCAGCAACTGCCTCCAGGGGACGGTCTGTTGGAGGCGCCACGGCGCGGAGGACGGCTCAAGATCGCTGATCGGAAACACTGGGGCAGAGGAGATACGCAGCCCCTCAACCCCAGAGCCCAGCAGTGGCACCGCGTCGACCGCGACGGAAAGGTTGTCGCGGATCTTGCCGAAGGCGCCGCGAAGGTTCGGGTCGTCATCGTTGACCATCACCTGTCCGAAGTGGAAGAACCAGTCCTTTGGCGAGTTCTGCGCGCCTTGATCGAGCACACCCGCAACTGCTCCGATCGCAAACACGTGAGCATCCAGACAGATCCAGCCATAGGCGGTGGCAGGCTCAAAGCGACGGAGCGCGATCACCCTGCTGAGCTTCTGGGCAACGCACCGCTGCAACTCCTGACGGGCCGCCGGACCCATGGCCTCTCCCCTGGGGCCTGACAACGAATCGAACAGGATCCGGCCATCCGCATCGGCGATCAGCATGTTCTGGCCGCCTTGGAGAATCTCTGAACCGGCCAGCCTTTCCTTCAGGGCATCCGCCGGACCACCAGCAACAGCGGCGTTGATCTGATCGTTTCGGCCCCATTCCTTGGCCATGAGCTTGTGCCATTGCACGCGCAACTGCAACAGATTGCTTTCCGCATGCCAACTGCGTTGCGCCTGCTGTGCCTGGCCATCGATGAAAAGGATGGTGGACACCACCAACACACAGGCGCCGGTGGCAACAAGCCCGAAGGCATCGGTAGTGATCGTGCGCGAATCCTCAACGGACAATCCCGACCAGCCCTTGCTGATGCTGCCCAGGACATTGCCCAGAACGGTGTGCGCTCTGCTCAGGCTTCGAGGCACAGAGAGGAACAAGCGCTCCGCTGGGTGATGGATTCAATTGTGCCCGAGAACCGTCCCAAGGCAAGCCAGAAGCCGTGGTTCTCCTGAATGAGAAAAAGCTAAATGCGGCACGCAAGCCTGCAGGCTTTCAGGTACGAGGACGTTCAGGCAGAGGTGCACGTTCTGGGTGCCTCATCACCATGCAGCAGCAGGGAAGATCAGGATTCGACCATGAGGCGAGACAACGCCATCGTGCCATGCACAAGTGAGAATCATTAGCCCCGCGCGCTACGCATTGACCCCGCTTGATGCCGCCGGGGAGGAATGGCAACCCTCAGCCGAGGGATAGAACGGAGAGGGTGGGATTCGAACCCACGGAAGGTTTCCCTTCAAACGATTTCGAGTCGTTCGCTTTCGACCACTCAGCCACCTCTCCAGGTGGTTCCAGGGAACCGATGGCCCTCCCCATGCCAACGAAGGCGCCGGAAGAGGCAGGGATCCAGGGAATGCAGAGCTGCCACTCCGGTGGGAGCCGCGATCTGCATCGACCCAGCTTACGAAGCGGTCAGCCGGCAGCCCCAGCGAGGAAACCACTGGAACCGCTGGCCCTCCAGCCCGCCGGTGGGGACGGCCAGGCACCGCTCACCCAGCGCCTGGCTGTCCCCACCACCTCCAGGGCCTGTCGTTCAGCGTGCTGTGGCGCAAACCCAAGCCAGAGGCCGGCCAGATGAGGCGGCAGCGCTGGATGGCCCTCCGCCAGCTGCTGCTGCCAGGCCCACACCGATTGGCGGTCGGGCAGCAGCAACCAGGGGTGGCGGCCCACCGTGAGCACATGGGCGGCGCTGCTGGCGGTGAGCGGCGCCAGACGCAACCCGCGGCTCTCCAGCCGCTGCCCGGGTTGCAGCGAGGTGCTGCCATCCCCGGCATCCAGCACCAGGGCACTCAGCCCCCGCCAGCAATCCCGATCCGCTGTGGCCACCGGATCCAGCAGCTGGATCCAGTCGAAGCGCTGCACCCCCAGGCCCACCGCCAGCCGGGCGGCGCTGGCGCAGCTCATCCCATCGGCGCGGCTGCTGAGCAGGGCGGCCCGGCCCTGATGGCGCGCGATCAGCAGATCGCCGCCCCATTGGTGCACCACCAGCAGCTGATCCCCCGCCAGCGCCGCCAGATGCACGGCCATGGTGAGCGCCATGGCGCCCAGGCCCAGCGGGCGGGCCCAACCCCGCAGGCGCCGCCCCAGTGCTGGCACCAGCCAGGGCAGCAGCCCCAGCGTGAACAGGGCCACCAGCAGCGGCTGGGAGCGTCCCACCTGCCACTGCGCCATCGGCAGGGCGGCGAAGGCCTGGGCCAGCCAGAGCAGCAGGGCCGTGAGCTGCCCGAGGGGCCAGGCGAACAGCGGCAGCAGCGGCGGCACCGTGACGGCCACCACGGCCGCCGCCATCGACCCGAGCGTGAGCGGGGTGAGCAGCGGCGCCACCGCCAGGTTGGCGGGCACGGCCCAGAGCGGCACCGTGCCGAAATGCAGCAGCTGCAGCGGCAGGGTCCAGAGCGAGGCGGCCAGCGGTACTGCCACCCCTGCAGCGACCCAGCCCGGCAGGCGATGAGCCAGCGCCTGCTCCAGATCCCGGGCCGTGAGCATCAGGCCGGCGCAGGCGGCCACCGACAGCTGGAAGCCGATATCGAGCAACCAGCCGGGCTGGGCCAGCAGCATCAGCAGCACCGAGGCCAGCAGAACACCCAGTGGGCGGCTGCGCTGGCCGCTCTCCAGCACGGCAAAGGCCACGGCCCCCATCAGCACCGCCCGCACCACCGAGGGCTGGGGGCCGGCCAGCAGCAGGAACAGCAGCATGGCGCCGGCCGCCAGCAGGCAACGGGGCAGGCGCGGCAGCCGCCGGCCCACGGCCATCACCGCGCCCAGCAGCACCGTGAGGTGAAAGCCGGAGGCTGCCAGCGCATGCGAAAGCCCCGCCACGCGGAACGACTCCCGCACCGCGGCCGGTAAGGGCACCACGGCGCTGCCCAGCACCAGGGCGGCCTGCACCCCACCCCGTTCCGGGCCGTCCTGCTTCAACAGCGCGGCGGCCATGCGCCGACGCAGATCCGCGGCCGGGGTGGACGGACGGGCGAGCACCCGCACCGCATCGGGGCTGGCCGCCACCGTGAGCCGGCTCCACACTCCCTGCCGGGCAAGGCGCTCAGCGCCACTGCCCAGCAGGGGGTGGGCCGGTGGGGCGGGGCGGCTGAGCACCCCACGGACGCTCACCCGCCAGCCTTCCTGCAAGGGCAGGCAGGAGGGCAGACGCAGCTCGGTGTTCCCGCCGGCGCTGGCCAGCATGACGCTGCAGCCGCCCCCCTCTCCCCTGGCGCGGGGGTCGGCCAGCAGGCGTCCGCTCAGTTCGGCCGGACGTGACAGCTCAGTCCCCAGCAGCCGCACCGGATCGGCCGGGCCTGGCTGGGGCAGACGCAGCTGCACCCATAGCATCAGCAGGGGCAGCAGCGCCAGCACCAGCAGCCGGGTGTGCAGCGCGGCGCCCTGCCGCGCCAGCCACCACCAGGCCACCGCGGCCAGAGGGATCGCGCCCAGCCAGCCGTGCGACCAGAAGCCGAGCGCCAGTGCCGCCAGGGCCACGCTCACCACCACGAAGGGCATGCGGGCCACTCCTGATCACCTGTGTGCGCTCAGGGTTCCCCGCTTTGGCCTGGTTGCGGCGGGGCTTCAGAAGCTGGGCAGCCGCTGGATCAGATCGCAGACCTGCTCACTCGGCATCGTCTGGCCCAGCAGGGGCGCCACCAGGGCGGCCACCGGCCGCAGCCGGCAGGGCCAGATCGCCCGTTCGGTGAGCCGGCCGGCCTGGAAGCTGCCGGCCAGCAGCACCACCACCAGCAACGTGCGCTTCAAGGCTCAGCGCGAGGCGGTGCCAGCCGCCGCGGGCAGGGGCGGCGCCGCCGATCCGGCCAGCAAGGGGAAGCCCAGAGCCTCCCGTTCCTCCAGCCAGGCCTGGGCCACCTGGCGAGCCAGGTGGCGGATGCGGCCGATCGTGGCAGTGCGTTCCGTGACCGAGATCACGCCGCGGGCCTCCAGCAGGTTGAAGGTGTGGCTGCACTTGAGCACGAAGTCGAGGGCTGGGGCCGGCAGTTTGCGGGCCACCAGATCCGTGGCTTCAGCCTCGTAGAGCGCGAACAGCTGCTGCAGCCGCTCGGGGTTGGAGGCCTCGAAGTTGTAAGCGCACTGGCCCTTCTCGAACGGCAGCCAGATCTCGCCGTAGGAGCGCTGCTCGTTCCAGCGCAGCTCCCAGATGCTCTCCACATCCTGGAGATACATGGCGAGCCGCTCAAGGCCGTAGGTGATCTCGATCGACACCGGCCGGCAATCGAGGCCGCCGCACTGCTGGAAGTAGGTGAACTGGGTCACCTCCATGCCGTCGAGCCACACCTCCCAGCCCACGCCCCAGGCGCCGAGGGTGGGCGATTCCCAGTTGTCCTCCACGAAGCGGATGTCGTGGTCAGCGGCGCGGATGCCGAGCGCTTCGAGCGAGGCCAGATAGGTTTCCTGGATGCCGTCCGGTGACGGCTTGATCAGCACCTGGTACTGGAAGTAGTGCTGGGCCCGGTTGGGGTTGTCGCCGTAGCGGCCGTCGGTGGGGCGGCGGCAGGGCTCGGGGTAGGCCACGGCCCAGGGCTCGGGCCCGATCGCCCGCAGCACCGTGTGGGGGCTCATCGTGCCGGCGCCCTTCTCGGTGTCATAGGGCTGCAGCAGCAGACATCCCTGCGCCGCCCAGAACTGGTTCAGGCTGGAGATGATGTCCTGAAAAAGCATGGCCGGGTTCTGAGGTGCGGGGCGAAGCGTGAAGAGGCGCGGGCAGAGCACCGGCCAACGATCCTGTCAGAAGGCAGCCGTGCGCTGCCTCACGCCACCAGCTGCAGCAGGCCCATCAGGCCGCCCATCAGCGGCCGGTGGCGCACCTGCGTGAAGCCGGCGCGGCGGGCCATTGCCTCCTGATCCGCCGCCCTGGGGAACTGCTCCAGGCTGGCCTCCAGATAGGCGTACTGCTCGGGCAGGCCGAAGCGGCGGGCCGCAGGAACCACCAGGCGGCGGAGGTAGAGCTGCTGGAAGCTGGCGGCGGCGGCACCGGCCGGGGTGGCGGGATCGGGGCGGTTGAAATCCAGCACGGCAGCGCGGCCACCGGGCCGCAGCAGCCGCCGCAGCTCCTGCAGGCCCGGCCCCGGGGCGTTGAGGTTGCGCAGGCCGTAGGCCATCACCGCCCCGTCGAAGCGGCCGCTGGCCAGGCCGGTGGCGAGGGCATCGCCCTGCTGCCAGCACACGGGCAACCAGGGCTGGCGGGCGCTGCGCCGCTGGGCGATCGCCAGAGGCGTGGCGGCCGCATCGAGGCCGAGCACGCGGCCTCCGGGCCGCAGCTTTGCGGCCAGCAGCAGGGCAAGGTCGCCGGTGCCGCAGCAGAGATCGATCAGCTGCTGGCCCGGAGCCGGCTCCAGCCAGCGCACGGCCTGACGCTTCCAGACGCGATGCAGGCCAAGGCTGAGCAGGTCGTTGAGCTGGTCGTAGCGGGGGGCGATGCTGTCAAAGAGCTCACGCACCGCCTGGGGATCACCGGGCTTCAAAGCGAACCGCGCTGTGTTGGCTGCTCAGGAGGATGGCAGGGGGGCGCAGAAGCGGGCATCCACCAGGCACTCCAGGGAGTCGTCGAAGGGCAGGGCCACGGCGTTGAGGCTGATGCCGGCATCGGCCTCGCTGCGCGCCACTCCGGCAGCGGGGAAGCGATCAGGGCTGGTGAGGGTGATCACCATCACCGTGGCCAGACCAACGGCAGCGGAGCACACCATGCAGCCGGCGAGCATCAACGAAAATTCTCGGCGTGCGTTGGCCGCCTCCATCAGCTGAAGCGCCCAGGCCACGAGGCCGACCACGGCCAGCACCATCACCAGGCAGATCACGGTGGTGAAGGGAGACAGAACGACCGGCACGGCGAAACGCAAACGGGTGACCGGCAAGCGAAGAGGAATCTCCTTAATGTAACGACCCTTTACAGCGCCCCGAGCCCGGATTCCGCTTCCGGCTCCGGCTCAGCCTCCATCAGTCCGTCCAGCGGCGGAGCGGGCGGGCGCAGCACGAGCCCCCGGCCAAGCAGATCGGCCTTGATCGCCTCCACCGTGAGCACGCCGTCGTGCAGGAGGGAGGCCAGCAGGGCTGCCGCCGCCTTGCCCTCGCTCAGCGCCGCGGCGATGTGGTCGATGCAGCCGGCGCCACCGGAGGCGATCACCGGCACCTCCACCGCCTGCACCACCGCACGGGTGAGTGCCAGGTCGTAGCCCGCCTGGGTGCCGTCACCGTCCATGGAGGTGAGCAGGATCTCGCCGGCGCCCAGCGCCACCACCTGGCGGGCCCAGGCCACGGCGTCGAGCCCGGTGTTCTCGCGTCCACCCTTCACGTACACATCCCAGGCGGGCGTGGCCCCTTCCGGCAGCTGGCGGCGGCGCGCGTCGATCGCCACCACGATGCACTGGGAGCCGAAGCGGCGGGCGCCCGCGGTCACCAGCTCGGGCGTGCGCACGGCCGAAGAGTTGAGGCTCACCTTGTCGGCGCCGGCACGCAGCAGTTCGGTGATGCCCTCCACGGAGCCGATGCCGCCGCCGACGGTGAAGGGAATGGTCACCGCCTCAGCGGTGTGGCGCACCAGGTCCACCAGGGTGGTGCGCCCCTGGTGGCTGGCGGCGATGTCGAGGAAGACCAGCTCGTCGGCGCCGGCGGCGTCGTAACGGCAGGCGAGCTCCACCGGGTCGCCGGCATCCCGCAGGCCCACGAAGTTCACCCCCTTCACCACCCGGCCATCGGCCACGTCGAGGCAGGGAATGATGCGTTTGGCGACCATGGCGGGCGGCGGCGCAGGGCCGTCAGGGAGCGGGGGGTGATGGCTCCAGTTTCAGCCCGCCGCGTGCTGCGAGGGCGCTGGTAATGTTTCAGGGCTTTTTTGGCCCGGCTTCATGTCGCAGAACGCCATCACGATCGGCTCGAAAGTGCGGATTCAGCGGGTGCGTGACCGCATCCCTGCCGAGATGGTGGGCCTGCTGCAGAGCGATGCCTCGGGCGTGGTCAAAGAGTTCAAGATGACGGATGGCAGCGGCATCGGCGTGGTGGTGGAGCTGAGCAACGGCAGCACCGGCTGGTTCTTCGACGACGAAATCACCCCGGCCTGAGCGTCCCCTTCGCCTCTCTCACTTGAGCGACACCCCCGATCCCAAAGCCAGCAAGGCCGCCGAGGCGTCCGGCAGCGCCCGCCAGCTGCTTGGCATGAAGGGTGCGAGTGGCACCAGCAGCCTCTGGAAGCTGCGGCTGCAGCTGATGAAGCCGGTCACCTGGATCCCACTGATCTGGGGGGTGATCTGCGGCGCGGCGGCGTCGGGCCGTTTTGAATGGACTCTGCCGAACGTGCTGGCCTCCTTCGCCTGCATGCTGATGAGCGGCCCCCTGCTGGCCGGCTACACCCAGACCATCAACGACTACTACGACCGCGAGATCGACGCGATCAACGAGCCCTACCGGCCGATCCCCTCGGGTGCCATTTCGCTGCCGCAGGTGAAAACGCAGATCTGGGTATTGCTGCTGGCGGGGCTGGCGGTGGCCTGGGGCCTTGATCGCTGGGCCGGTCACACCACCCCGGTGCTGCTGCTGCTGGCGCTGGGCGGCTCCTTCGTGAGCTTCATCTATTCCGCTCCGCCGCTCAAGCTCAAGCAGAACGGCTGGCTTGGCAACTACGCCCTCGGCGCCAGCTACATCGCCCTGCCCTGGTGGGCCGGTCAGGCCCTGTTCGGACAGCTCACCTGGCCCACCGCCCTGCTCACCCTGGCCTACAGCCTCGCGGGCCTCGGCATCGCGGTGGTGAATGATTTCAAAAGTGTGGAAGGCGACCGCACCCTGGGCCTGCAATCCCTGCCGGTGGTGTTCGGGATCGAGCGGGCCAGCTGGATCAGTGCCGCGATGATCGATCTCTTCCAACTGGCGATGGTGGGCGTGCTGATCGCCATCGGCCAGCATTTTGCGGCCGTGCTGCTCGTGCTGCTGATCGTGCCGCAGATCACCTTCCAGGACATCTGGCTGCTGCGCGATCCTGTGGCCTTCGATGTGAAATATCAGGCCAGCGCCCAGCCCTTTCTGGTGCTCGGCATGCTGGTCACCGCCCTTGCGATCGGGCACAGCCCGCTGACGGTGGGAATGTGAGGCGCCGCCAGCGCCAGCTTCTGGTCACGGCGCTGCTGGCTGCCGGTGCCGGCGGGGTTGTGGCCGTGGGTCAGGTGTTCGTGGTGCGCACCCTCGACAAGACCCTGCCTGATGTCAGCCGCATCAGCACCTTCAACCGGCCTGGCACCGTCACGATCCTTTCGGCCGATGGCCAGGTGCTGCAGAAGCTGGGCCCAGCCACGCGCGAAAAGCTGGTGGGCGGCCAGATGCCTGAGCTGGTGCAGCAGGCTTTCATCGCCGCCGAAGACCGCCGCTTCTACGAACACAACGGCATCGACGCCTGGGGCATCGGCCGGGCCCTGTGGCGCAACGTGCAGCGAGGCGCCGTGGAGGAAGGGGCCAGCACGATCACGCAGCAGCTGGCGCGGCTGGTGTTCCTCAGCCAGGACCCCACGCTGGTGCGCAAGCTGCAGGAAGCGCTGCTGGCGGGAAAGCTGGAGCGTGAGCTCAGCAAGGACCAGATCCTTGAGCAGTATCTCAACTATGTGTATCTGGGCTCCAGCGCCTACGGGGTGGCGGACGCCGCCTGGATCTACTTCTCCAAGACCCCGGAACAGCTGACGCTGCCGGAAGCGGCGCTGATCGCCGGCTTGCCGCCGGCGCCGTCGGTGTATTCGCCGCTGGTGAATCCGGAGCTGGCCCAGCGGCGCCGGGCGGTGGTGCTGCGCCGCATGCGTGAGGCCGGTTTCATCGACGCCAGCGAGGAGGCCGAAGCCAACGCGGCGCCGCTGGCACTCAAGCCGGCAGAGCCCAAGTACTGGACCAGCCGAGCGCCTCACTTCACCAGCTGGGTGGCGCAGGAACTGCCGAAGGTGCTGACCCCCGAGCAGCTTGAAGTGGGCGGGCTCACGATCCGCAGCAGCCTCAACCTCGCCTGGCAGAAGGAAGCCGAACAGGTGATCGAGGGCAGCGCCTACGGGGGCATGGAGGGAGCCCTGGTCACGATCGAACCCGGCACTGGACTGGTGCGGGCGATGGTGGGCGGCAAGGACTACAACGAAAGCCAGTTCAACCGCGCCACCCAGGCGCTGCGCTCACCGGGCTCCACCTTCAAGCTGTTCGTGTATCTGGCGGCGCTCAAGGCCGGCATGAAACCAGAAGACACGGTGCTGGATGCGCCGCGCTGCTTTGCCGGCTATTGCCCGAAGAACTTCGGCGACCGCTACATGGGCCGGGTTTCCATCGCCACGGCCCTGCAGAACTCCCTGAATGTGGTGGCGGTGAGCCTGCTGCAGCAGGTGGGCTTCGACAAGGTGATCTCTGTGGCCCAAGGCCTGGGCATCACCCGCCCGCTGGGCCGCTTCTACCCGATGGGCATCGGCGCCTACGAGCAGACCGTGCTTGACATGACCGCCGCCTACGCCGGGGTGGTCAACCGCGGCATCTTCGTGCCGCCCACCCCGTTCGAGGAAATCAGCGGGCCTGAGGGGCAGCTGCTGTGGAGCCGCCGGGTGCAGGGCGATCGCGGCCGTCGCGTGGTGAGCTCCGATGTGGCCGACGCCATGGTGTGGATGCTGCAGCGGGTGGTGACCGGCGGCACCGGCGGCGCGGCGTCCTTGCCGAACCGGCCGGTGGCCGGCAAGACCGGCACCTCCGAGGGTGCCCGGGATCTGTGGTTCGTGGGCTCGATTCCCCAGCTCACCACCGGCGTCTGGCTCGGCTACGACAACAACCGCAAGACCAACAGCGACAGCGGCGCGGCGGCAGCCGCCTGGGGCCGCTACATGGCCGTGATCACGAAGGATCTGCCGGTGCGTCAGTTCCCGCCCAAGCCCACGCTCACCTCCACCTTCAACGTGCGGGGCGTCAAGCCGCAGGCGCCGCCCAGCTCCAGCGATCGGGGCGCGGAATCCAACCGGCCGTGGGAGCCCGCGCCCGCCAGCCCGGAGGAAGGCCTCGGCGACGACAGCCGCTTCCAGGGCGAACCGCCGGGCCCCTCCGCCCCATCGGCCCCCAGCGAAGCGCCTGCACCCTCTATCCCCACGGTGCCGTCGCGGCCCAATTCGCCCAGCCAGCCCCCGCCGCCAGCGGCCCCTCCGCCGCCGGTGAGCGCACCACCGGCCCCGCCCCCGCCCGTGGCGCCACCGCCGGCGCCAGCTCCCGTAGCGCCGCCGCCGCCTTAAGCCGCCTCGAGAACGGCGGCATAGAAGCCATCGCCGCCTTGGGGCCGCGGCCAGAGCTGCTGCTCGAAGCGCAGCTGCCAGCCAGGGTGGGCCTCCAGAAAAGCGCCGATCTGCTGCTGGTTCTCGCGGGGATGCACGGTGCAGGTGGCGTACACCAGGCGACCGCCGGGCCGCAGCAACGGTGCCACACCGGCCAGCAGGCTCTGCTGCAGCTCCACCAGCGTGTCGATGGCCTCGGGGGTGAGGCGCCAGCGGGCATCGGCGTGGCGGGCAAGGGTGCCGAGGCCCGAGCAGGGGGCATCCAGCAGCACGCGATCGAACGGCGCCTCGCCCAGATCCGCTGCCAACGCCGCCGCATCACCTTGAACCGGCTGGATCGTCCGCAGCCCGAGCCGCTCGGCGTTGTCACGCACGCGCTGCAAGCGGCCGCTGGAGCGATCAACAGCCACCACGGTGCCCACATCGCCGATCAGCTCAGCGATGTGGGTGCTCTTGCCGCCGGGGGCGGCGCAGGCATCAAGGATCCGCTCACCCGGCTGCGCCTCCAGCAGGGGGACGATCGTCTGGGCGGCGCGGTCCTGCACACACCAGTGCCCTTCCGCGTAGCCGGGCAGGGCACGCAGATCGCTGCTGCGGGCGCTGAGCGTGAGGCCGGCGGGCAGATCGGCGAGCGGCTCGGCGGGCACCCCTGCGGCCTCGAAGGCGGCGAGCACGGCAGCGCGGCTGCTGCGCAGCACATTCACACGCAGATCCAGCGGCGGCGCCTGGTTGGCCGCCAGAGCGAACGCCTCGGCCTGCTCCTCCGACAGCCAGACCTGCAGATCCGCCGCCAGCCAGTCGGGCAGGGAATGGCGCAACGCAAAGGCGGCGGCGGGATCCGCCGGCAGCGGCAAGGGGGCGCTGCGGCGCAGGAAGGCGCGCAGCAGACCGTTCACCACCGGCGCCAGCCGGGCAAGGCCGTCGCGTTTGGCCAGCTCCACCGCCGTGCTCACCGCTGCCGAGGCCGGCACCCGCTGGGAAAACAGCAGTTGGTAGAGGCCCAGGTGCAGCAGCCAGCGCAGCGGCGGTGGCTGCTGCACGGCGGGCACCTTGCCGAGCTGATCCAGCCAGGCGTCGAGCAGGCGGCGCTGGCGGATCGCCCCGTAGGCGAGCTCGGTGGCCAGGCCCCGGTCCTGGGAGGCCAGCGGCAGGCGGCGCAACTCCCGCTCCAGTGCCAGATCGGCATAGGCCCCCGAAGCCACCGCCAGCAGCACCCGCCAGGCCACCCGCCGGGCATCAAGACCCGGTGCCGGCGCGCTGGCGGGCGGGGTGGAAGCGGGAGTGGCGGCGCTCAATCGGCAGGCAGCGGTGGAACCCACAGATAGCGCCGCAACGGCAGGCGTCCGTCGTCCGCCACCGGGATGCCTTCTGCGAGCAGCAGGTCGCGCTGGATCCAGTCGCTGCCTTCCCGGCCCAGGCTCATGCTGATGCGCCCCTGGGCGTTCACCACCCGGTGCCAGGGCACCGCCGACGGCAGCGGCAGCCGCCGCAGCGCCCAGCCGACCTGCCGAGCACAGCCATAGGCACCGATCCGATCGGCGATCTGCCCGTAGGTGGCCAGCCGCCCATGGGGGATGCGCTCCACCTCAGCCCAGACGCGTTGATCGAACGGGTTCGCCATGGCCAGAGATTCTGACCGGCCCAGCCGGGCCGAACAGTGACAGGATCCCCCCGCAGGCCGGCGGGGAAAGATCCTGTCATCAGGCGTGCGGAGGCCAGTGAGAGACAGGGGAATCAGGCGGCGTAGGACGAAGTCATGACCTGGATCGTCTCCTGACGACAGCCCCGATGACCTTCCCCCACCAACCCTCACCCAACCAGAAACAGCACCAGCCCCCGACCCCTCGCCGCCGCTCCTGGAGCGCCGCGGCGGCGGGCGCCGCCGGCCTGGCGCTGCTGCTCTCCAGCTGCGCGGCGGTGCGCAGCAATGCCACCGCGCCCACGCCAAAGCTGGCGGCGGCGGCCACGGCCCCAGGCCCAGCGGGGCAGAGCTGCAGCAGCAGCACCCAGAGCGCCGAGCAGGTGTTCAACAGCGCTAAGCAGGGGGTGGCCGTGGTGACGCGCGGCGACGGCATCGGCAGTGCCTTCGTGGTGGCCCATAAAGATGGCCAGACGTTCCTGATCACCAACGCCCACGTGGTGCGCGGCACCGAAACGGTGCGGCTGAAGTGGGTGGACGGCAAGAGCGACGGGGCGCGGGTGGTGGCGCGCGGTCGGGGTGACACGCCCAGCAGCGATCTGGCCCTGTTGGCGGTGCAGGGCACCCGGGGTGAGCCGCTGCGCATCGCCGACCAGCCGTCGGCGGTGGGGCAGGAGGTGTTCGTGATCGGCGCCCCCAAAGGGCTGGAGTTCAGCCTCAGCCGCGGCGTGGTGAGCAGCCTGCGCGACAGCGACGAGATCCTGCAGGTGGATGCCGCCATCAACCCGGGCAACTCCGGTGGTCCGGTGCTGAATGCCGGCAACTGCGTGGCGGGGGTGGCGACCTTCAAGTACAGGGACAGCGAGGGCCTCAACTTCGCGATCTCCGCAGCGGTGGTGCGGGAGTTCCTGGCAGACCTGCCGCCCGCCTCGGCAGCGGAGCCGGCACCTTCAAGGCCGCCGATCGCCCAGGCCCCGGATGACGCTGGCGACGCCACGCTCTGCCTGTTCAAACGGCCCGACGAGGAGGCAGCTGCCTCGATCCCTTGCCAGCTGAGCCGCGGCGAAACCGCCGAAGGGCAAACCTTCTACCAGCTCGCCTGGGCTGATGGCGCCCGCAGCGCCTATGCCTTCTTCGGCGATGGGCGGGTGGCGATCGAAGCACGCAGCGCCGATGGCCGCCGCGTGCTGGACGCCGGCCGCTTCCGCGTGTTGCGAGACGGGGTGGCAGTGCGCAGCAGCAGCGACGCGATCGCCGTGATTCCGGGGCTGGACCCAGTGCTGAACTGAAGCGAGGCCGGGGCACGTTGCTGCTGGAGGTGGTGGACAAACCCCACAACCTCCCGGCAGTGCTGCGCACCTTCAACGACGCCGCCAAGGGCAGCCAGAAGTGGGTGGCGCTGCAGGCGCACAACCGCGGCGCCGCCGGGGTGCGTGCAGTGAATGACCGTGATCTCCTCAAATGTCTTGCGACCACGGATCACTGCATCACGACCCTCGCCTTGAACTCGGGCTAAGGATTCGGCGTTTGCAGATGGGCGGCAGCCCCTTCTCAGGGGGAGTGCCCCGCCGCAAAGGTTAACGATGGGCCCTGCTTAGGAAACAACCCAGAACACCTTTCGATGAGTGGCTTGTGCAGATGATGAAAACGCCAAGTGCTATCAATCAGGAGAAGGCGCACGTCATCACGCCTCGCTCGGAAATCGTGATCGTAGCGGTGCCGTCGGTTGCAGCAGAACTGGAGGAAAGGCACTGAATACCGGCAGCGCCCGGTGTGAACATGGCGGTGACAGTGCCTCCAGCCGTGGTGCAAGCCACAGTGACATTCGTTGATCCCGTTGTAACGCCAATGTCCAAATCAGAAGCAGCAGCGGTGGCACATCCTTTGGCGAAGCCGACGGCTTCACCCACCACGGCACCGGCGGCAGTGGCATTTCGGGCATTGATATAAGTGGGCAGTGCCACAGCAGAAAAAACGCCCACAATGGCCACAGCAATCATCAACTCAGCGAGCGTGAAGGCTGTGGCGATGCCATCCCGGACCCGGAGAGAGGCATTCAGCTCAAGCTTGGCTCCAAAGGAAAGGCTCATCAGACCCCATGCTGGCCTACCCAGCACGTGAACGCTAGCAGTCTATCGGGCTCGAACCATAGTGAGATAGCAGGTGAACCCTAAAAGCAATTCTTCACCGAGCTCCATTGTCCATCTGAATGTCCATGCCATCAGGAGCGGGCCTGTCACCCTTCAGACCTCAACTGGCCGGCACCTTCAAGGGAGGCAGTAGTCCGCAGAGGCCAGCCGCCTCAATCGGATGCTGAACTGAAGCGGTAACTGCCGTCGCCCATGCCCCTGCTCTCCCGACGTTTCGAGCGGCTCCAGGCCGTGCTGAACCGCCGCATGGCGGACCTCACGGTGCTGCTGGAGGCGGTGGATAAACCGCACAACCTCTCGGCGGTGCTGCGAACCTGTGATGCGGTAGGGGTGCTGGAGGCCCATGCGGTGAGCCTGCCGGGCCGCACCCGCACCTTCAACGACACCGCCCGGGGCAGCCAGAAGTGGGTGGCCCTGCGCCCGCATCCCAGCGGCGCCGAAGCGGTGGCGGTGCTGCAGCAGCAGGGCTTCAGGGTGTATGGCACCCACCTGGGGGTGAATGCGGTGGATTACCGCAGCTGCGATTTCACCGGCCCCACGGCCTTCGTGCTCGGGGCGGAGAAGTGGGGCCTGGGCGAGGCCACGGCGGCGGCGGTCGACCAGGCGTTGTTCGTGCCGATGGGCGGCATGGTGCAGTCGCTGAACGTGTCGGTGGCGGCGGCGGTGCTGCTGTTCGAGGCACTGCGCCAGCGGCAGGCGGCGGGCCTGCTGCCCACGGCCGGCGAAGGGGTGCCGGCGGAGCGGCGCCAGGAGCTGCTGTTCGAGTGGGCATACCCGGAGGTGGCGCGCTGGTGCCGGCAGCAGGGGCGGCCCTATCCCCCGCTCGATGCCGAGGGCGCCATCACCGAACCCTTGCCGCGCACCGTGAGGATGCGCCATTGAGCGCGACACATGCTGAGCGATGGGTTCAGCAGGGCATCAAAACGGAATCAGCACATCGTCGCGGTGGGGGATCGGCGGCGGCGCCTGGTCGGCACGGGCACGAGGCAGCCAGAAGGCCAGCAGCACACCGGCGATCTCCAAGGGCACCCCACGGCCCACCATCACCACCACCAACAGAGCTGCCACCGAAAGGATCCGCTCCAGCAGACCGATCACGTCGTCGCGGTTGCCGGAACCCGACAGCCAGAGGATGGCGGACACGGTGAGCAGAAGCAGGGTGAGCCAGACGGGCACAGGCAGGGCGGCTGAGCAGCCGTTAACCCTAAGGCGGGTCATGGGCGCCAAAGAGCCGCCGCCACTACCAAACCCACACACGCCGGAGCTCCGTTGCAACGAGTGGACGCAAACGAGAAGCCATGGAGCGGCGGCAGACCAACAACGCGCCCACTGACAGCCAGCGATGGAACGCCAAAGGAGGCAGGGTCATGCAGCGGGCGGCATAGGGAGCGGGGTTGCCGTCCAAGGAAAAAGCAAGGTTCTCCACCAGCGGCTGATCAGAAAGGCGCTATCACGCGCCGGTGCCCTGATGTCCCACCACTCATCCTCCTGGCCAAAAGCAAGCAGCTCGCGGGAGTGCCGAATCAAGCCGGGATCAAACGCCTCCACCTGGCGAAAAACCCGCAGGCAACTGCTCACCTTGCGCAACGAGAGGCCGCCGATACTCACGAAGGGCTCCGTCACCCAGGGCTGCGAGCCCATCAGACAGGCAGAACTGCAGAGGTCATAAACCTTGGCGAACCACGCCTGCAGATCATGACGAACCACAAGGGAATCCAGCTGCTAGATGAGGATGCAGTCAAAGGCCGTGAACTGTTCATAGAGGGCTGGGCTGGTCATCATCAAGCTATAGGTAGTGCCAGAAGAAGAACAACCATCCTCCATGCTGCAATTGATGAAGCCATTAATACAGATATTGATGAAGCCATAAATACAGAGTTCAAGCGCTCGGGGCCCCAGCAGAAACGCGGGAAACCTGGAAGAACCGCTATGAGGCATTCAGTCGGCAGCCACTCACTTGTCGCTAGCTGGAGATAAGCAGGTACCAGGATCGTACAGGTGAGCGTTGCAATGACAGATAGCACGAATGCAGGGTTTCGGCCGTTTCAGAGACCAGCGGCTTACTTCGCTCGCTTACCGCAAGCCAGTGGCTTCATGCCGAGTGGGGCATAAACAGTCAGGCCGTGCCAGTCAACAGCCAGGCGGGAAATCTCGCCATGCAGAACCAAAGAGGCAACACAGTTGGAAGTCGATTCGACAGCCGCACCGCATGGTTCATGTGGTGACCTGCCATTGAAACGCCAGGAGGAACACTCAACACGTGGAACGACTCCTGGTAACGAGCTGCATCGTGGGTGCCGATCTGCATGCTGCGAGTAATTGCCCGCAAGTAGGCTTGAAGCATCAGGGCCAGCAACAAAGTCCAGCTTGCATGCACATATCCTTGGTGTGTGGCTGTTTCCGAGAAGCACGTTGGTATGCCTTGGAAAACCAGAGTGGCAGATCAGCGTGGCTCATCAGCCTCGGCAGCGATGGAAACCTGGTAAAACTTGATTTATGGCTAAATAGTTCTGTAGCTTGGTCAACAAGCAAAAACCACCACTCATGGAACACCAGGCGCCCACCATCATGCTTGAACTGGTGGATGGCACCAAGGTTGTAGTACCTGATTCTTTGGACAACATCACGTCTTATGTACTTCAGGAACAGGGCGACTGGTTTGAAGACGAAATCAAGTTTTTACGTGCGCTGGTGAAGCCTGGCGATACCGTGGTGGATATCGGGGCAAATTACGGGGTCTACGCCCTGTCTTTGGCAAAGAAAGTGGGTTCATCCGGGCATGTGTGGGCCTTTGAGCCAGCCACAAGCACAGCCGAGTTGCTCAGGGAAAGTGCATCAGCCAATGGCATCAACTGGCTGGAGGTAAGGCAACAGGCCCTTTCCAATCGGCAAGGCATCGCCTGGTTGCAGATGCCAGGGCAGTCTGAGCTCAACAGCCTGGCCAGCTTGGATTCAAGCGGCGCTGCTTCGGAAGCAGGGCCCGGAGAGGAGGTGCCAGTGACCACACTGGACACCTGCCTGGAACAATTCGGCTGGTCCGAGGTGGATGTATTGAAGATTGATGCTGAAGGAGAGGAGGAGCGCATCCTTCTCGGCGGAATGCGCTTCTTTGAGGATCTCTCACCGTTGGTGATGTTTGAAGTGAAAGCTGGAATCGAACTGCATCTTGATCTTGTTGACCGATTCCAGGAGATTGGCTACCAGTGCTTCCACCTCATTCCAGGGCTGGATGCTTTGGCTCCCTTTGATCCCACCAATGGCGTTGATGGATACCTACTCAATCTATTCGCAGCAAAACCCGACCGGATCAAGCTGCTAGCTGCCGCTGGGAAGCTTGTAGAGGACAGGGAAATCAGCGAGGCTTATCGGGTGGATGAGCATGAGTCATGGAGCCATGGCGTAGAAGAGCAGCCTTACGTTCGGAGGCTTTTGCAGCAGTGGCTTACAACCGTTGATCAGCCGGAACAGGCAACCATTCGCCAAGCATTGGCGGCGTGGAGAATCTCTCAGGATGGCAGTGAACCGATTGCTAGGCGCTATGGCGCACTCACTCGAAGCTTTGCCTTGCTGCATCATGAGTGCCAAATCAGGGGCACTGTCACACGCTGGGCAAGCCTTGCAAGAGTGGCATTGGCACTTGGACAACGCCAACAAGCAATGCAATCTTTGAGCAAGATGCTTACAGAGCTCAAAAGGGGAAACGATGCTTTGGGGGATGAACCTTTTCTCTGTCCCGACCCACATTTTGAAACGGTGGATCCCGCCAACGAGCTCAATGCCTGGCTTGAAGCTGCTGGCTTGTCGGCAGTAGAACAATTCGGAAGCTACTCTGGCTTTTTCACAGGTGCGGCAGCAGCCCAAGATCTGGAACGACTATCGCGCCTCGGATTTGATCAACAGGCCATCAAGAAGCGAATTGAATTAGTCAAAAAGCGATTTGGCCCATTAGACCTAGATTCTGCCCATTCGCTATTTCAGCAGGCAACCACGCCACTCAGCACCGCTTCGGAACAACCTGATGAATCCAGTGCATCCACTCTTGCCTGGTTTCGGTTTCTAGGCCTAGAGCAGCGGCTTCGCTGCATTGATGTAGGCGCTTTGAAAATAAAGAGTGGCGACGTCCCTTGCTGGGAACATTGGGCACACATTGGATGCGCAGAAGTACTCGGATTTGAGCCTTTACAAGCCTCATGCGATCAGCTAAATGCAGAAGCGGAAGCGAACGGAGTGGCCATGCAGTATTTCCCATGGGCATTAGGCGATGGCAATGAGCATACGTTGTACATCACCAATGAACCAATGACAACCTCTCTGTTCAAACCAGCCAGATCTACGGTTGATCTGTTTCCAGCCCTTGGCTCATGGATGCAGGTTGTAAGTGAAGAAGCCGTGCAAACACATCGCCTCGATGCCATCAGCGAAGCACATGGTGCAGATTTCATCAAGATAGATACCCAGGGAGCTGAGCTCATGATCCTCCAGAATGCACAAAGTGTCTTGCGCAGTGTCTCAGTGGTTCAATGCGAGGTTGAGTTTGTGGAGCTCTACGAGGGGCAGCCTCTCATGGCCGAAGTGGACACCTTTCTCCGCTCACAAGGATTCGTTTTTCATCGCTTTTCCTACATGCAAGGAAGGCCGTTGAAGCCGCTGAGAATTACAGACGCACCGCTTCAATCAATCAGCCAGAACCTGTGGGGAGATGCCATCTATGTTCGAGACTTTAGAACACTCAGCGCCTGGAACACACGGCAACTCAAAGCCGCGAGCTTCCTTTTGCACGAGCTTTACAACTCAGTGGATCTGGTTGCCCTGTTGCTTGCCGAGCTCGATCGTCGCTCTGACGCACGCTTTTGCGAGCCATACTTGGGCTCGCTACTCTTTGCAAATCAACAGTTAAGCCTCAGCAGCCTGCAATAGCAAGGCACCAAGTGTTCGATTTGTCCAACAATGAGCCCTGTCAATTCAACCCTTTGAAAGCTCGAATAGACAGATCCCATTACGAACGGCCAGGAATCACAGAAGGATTGGAATCATGGGTTCGCCATGCACTGCAAGGCCACTTGATGGATGGATAGGAGGAATGATCCCTTGTGACATTATGGCTCCAACGTGTCTTGGCAGGATCTATGCCAGTGCTCCCTGAGACAACGGCGACTGCGTTGATCATCAAACACTCACCAAGGCATGGGAAACTCCTCTCGCCAGCTGCTGTGGCCAGAGGAGCAGCGATGAGCGGCGAGGCTCACAATCCAGCGGAGATCATCCGCAACTGCGGCACGCCGTGCAGTAGCGCATCAGGCGTCTAGGCCCCGTCGCCAATGTCTTCAAGTCTTTGAACATGCGGAGCTAACCCAACAGCATGAAGCAGGTTGTTGGCGAAGTAACGGCCATTACGGCCAGATTCATCAAAGAGCTGGGGACTGTGAACGCCCGCTTTTAACCGACCGGTTCAGCCGATGGATGAAGCAGAGACAAGTGCTAAAGGGTTCAGAGGTTGTGTTGACGCTACTGGCTCCTGCAATGCAGAGGAAGCCTGGCGCGGTGACTGCCAGGAAAGATGACGCCCCTGCTGCTGTTCAGGCAGCCATGGCAAACGTAGCGGGTTGGTGTTGGATTTCCGGTGTTGGCGGATTGATCCTGACCACTTCCGGTTGACGCCAACAGCGTGTAGATCGTGACCACCGGAGGGGATGCCTTTGGCGTGCCTGTTCGTAGACGACAGCCCGGTGACGGTAGATCTCCACAGCATCTCCACAGTGGCGCTGATGGGGCGTCACGATTTTGATACCGCTGTGGCGGTGCCGTTGGTTGTACCAGTCCACAAACGAGGTCACCCACTGGCAGGCGGCCTCCTTGCTGGTGAATGGCCGGCGGGGGTAGTCAGGCCGGTATTGGGTCGTGCGGAACAGGGATTCGGAGTAGGGGTTGTCGTTTGATACCCGTGGCCTGGAGAAGGATCTGAGCACGCCCAGCTCCTCCAGCCCGCTCTCCAGCGTTGAGGTACGCATTGCGTTGCCGTTGTCAGCGTGGAGAATCAGCGGTTGCTTGCGACCTTTGCTGATCCGCTCTCTGAGGCAAGCCCTGCACACCAGATCCGCTGCGATGGCTGGATCTTCGCGCTCAGCGACCTCCCAGGCCACCACCTTGCGGCTCCAGACGTCGATCACCAGGTACAGCCACACGCCGCGCACGGTGGTGGGGAGATAGGTGATGTCCCAGCTCCACACCTGACTCGGCCCCGGCGGCAGCGCGGCGAATTCGGTCTCGTTGCAGGTCAGCAGGATCCGCTGGCGTTCCTCTTCGCTGAGACGGTGAGCGACGTGGCGGTAGTTGCCCTTGCGACGGTCCCCACCATCACCGGCACCAGGGAACTGCCGGCGCCAGCGCTGCAGTGTGGTGAGCCCAACGCCCCGAAGGACAGCCAGCTCATGGGCACGGGCGCCATCAACAATTCTTTCATCATGGATCTGTAGGGCCTTCCGGCGGTCTCCCGGGCAGGTCAGTCGTCCCCGTCCTCTCCCCAGAAGGCCTGAATCTTTTCTGAGGCGATCAGCAGCGCTGCCGCCTCCGCCAGAGCCATCTCCTTCCGCCTGAGCTCTTGTTTGAGCCGCTTGATCTCCCGCTGATCCTGGGCACGGAGTCGTTCAAGCTCCTTCTGCTCTTACGGCGCGGGAGCTCGCCGGACTGCGTCTACAAGGTGAGCACTGGCTTCTCGTTGGCATCCTGGGAGGCCTGCCGCCAGCGCTCCACCTGCTCTGGGTACAAGCCCCGCTCCCGGCAGTAGGCGCTGAGCTCGGTGGCGTATTGCTTCGCAGAAGCCTTGTGGCTACAACCCAGCGGTCTCCAGCACCACCGTGAACGTGTCAGTAGCACTCCAACCGTCAGGGTCTTTCTCGGATGCCGGCACCACCTCTCCCTGCAACCGCCAGGCCTTCCTCCAGTTGTAGAGGGTGACCACGTGAATGCCCAGCTCTGCTGAGATCTGGGCCACGCCCTGCCGGTGCGGTGGACTCATCCGTCTTCTCACATCAGCCTTGACGGCCTCGCTGTATCGCCGCATTGCTCTGCTCCATCAAGCCCCCTGATGGATTAGTTGGTCGGGATGGAGAGGCGTCAACTTTTCTGGCAGAGGGGGTTGAGCAGGGTGGACAATGTTTTGCGGTGTCAGTCTTGCGTAGTGTCGACGACGTAACGCCAGAGAATGGGGCCACCGCTCGGACTTGCATATAGAATAAAGATACTGAGTCCCTAGGCGCCTTGGCCCCACTTGATTCGTCATTTGATAAAAGCGTAGAAATCGAAAAGATTGCCTCAGCAAAACAGCATCTAGAAGCCGGGAACCTACTTGAAGCTGAAATGACATACCGGAGCCTGCTGCAAAATGGCTGCATGGATCCAAAGGTACACAACAATCTAGGAATCATCTGCGGACTGACAAACCGGAAATCAGAAAGAATGTCTCTCTTTAAGCGAAGCATTGAGATTGATCCTTCATTCGCAGAAGGACACTTGAACTACGGCGTAGCACTCCACGACGAGGGAATGGTTGATGCCGCAATAGCTCAATGCAAACAGGCAATTTCACTAAGGATGGACTTCAAAGCTGCATACCTAAATCTAAGCAAGTCATTTTTGCAGCTCGATCAGGATATGTCAGCACTCGAGATGCTCGCATCCCTTTCTTTAGATGCAACAAATACTGAAGCCTTGTTCCAATTTGGCCTAGCCTTTATTGAACTAAACAGGTTCAACCAAGCCATTGAGGCATTTGAAGCAATTCTAAGATACGAGCCCAATCACCTTCAAGCATCTCGGAACATTGGCTTGATCCTTCAGGAACAAGGCAGACATGCAGAAGCTGCCCTAATCTTTTCATACCTTTTGGCTTCGAATCCAGCCGAGGCAGGCTTGTATCTACATCTAGGAGCTTCGCTTGAGCAGCTTGGTGATTATGAGCAAGCTGAAAAGCATTTCTCATCAGCATTGGCACTTAACCCTCAGGATAGCGTCGCCATGAATTGCATGGGATTATGCTGCACAAATCAATTAAAGCTTGAAGAAGCAATTGATTGGTATCACAGATCTCTGGCAACCAACGGCGACAATCCATCTGCGCTAACCAACCTAGCCCTTGCCATGCGCAATCAAGGCAATATCGAGAACGCAATCTCATTATTCAAGAAGGCGCTTATGCATCAGCCTCACACGAAAGAGCCTACTCAAGGTCTTTTGTTTAGCTACTCGATTTGCGGAAACAGGTATGAAGCAGAAATGCTAGCTACATCAACTGATTACTGGAATCATATCAGGAGCACATCAATCACCAAAAAGCCAGGTCTTCATATCCCGCTCACACGCACATCATCAGAAAGAATTCGCGTTGGCATTCTTTCTGGCGACATCGGATTTCATTGTGTCAGCAGTTTCATTGATTCCTACCTCAGCTTTTTTGATCGTTCAAAGTTCGAAGTTGATCTTTTATTGACATCGACTCGGAGCGACCTCAGAACAGAGTCAATAACCCGAAAAGCAAGTTTCACCCATTCATTGCATAGCATGTCAATGGATGAAAGTCGACTTCTACTAGAGAATCAGAATTACGATGTACTTATTGACACATCTGGGCACACGAGTGGAACAGCACTTGAACTGCTCGCACACCAATGTGCGCCACTTCAATGCCATTACATTGGATATCATGCGACAACGGGACTCGACACGATAAATTTCTTCATCGGCGACGAAGAAACAGCGGACTCTTCTTTTCAGCCATTCTTCACAGAAGAATTATGGCGCCTCAAGCGCCCTTGGTTGGCCTGCATCCCCTACACGGCACCACCTACGGCAAAATCTACAAACACTATTGAAGGGCCTGTGTTTGGATGCTTCAGTCAACTTGCAAAGATCCGCGAAGAAACATTGACATTCTGGGCTTCAGCGATGTTACGTGTAACATCTGCCACGCTCCTGATTAAAGATCGAAACACTGACATAGCAACTGCAAGAGAAAGAATTCTTAACTCGCTAAGAGAGAAGGGGATTGATCCATCGCGTATACATTTTCTCCCTTGGTCTTGGAAATGGGAAGATCATCTTGAAAGTTATAATCAAATTGATATTGCACTTGATACAACGCCATGGAGCAGTGCCACTACAGCTTTTGATGCATTATCCATGGGGGTGCCACTCATCGCAATCCGCGGAAAATGTATGGCGGCGAGAATGAGCTCTTCAATTGTCAAAGGTTTGGCTAAACATGATTGGATCACCGAGACTCCACACCAGTTTAGCTGCATTCTTGAACAACTTTCAGAAGACTGGAAGTTACTCCGAGAAAACAAAGAACACCTTCAAACTGAGGTCTTATCCAGTTGTCTTTTCGACGCACGTGACCTAGCGAATCACCTCGACAGCGCAATCATTGAAATGAAATCGTACTGAATCAAAGCCTCAGTGATTAGAATTTTTTCAACTGATGAATAGCCACTCTCACCAACAACTTGCAGAAGGATGACAAGATTTGTTTAACTTCAAATAGCGAACACAAGCAATAGGGACAATGCGTCAAAAAAAATGAGGGATCACTAAGATCCCTCAGCCCTACCTAAGCAATAACTAAATCAATACACTCGAAACAGATCGGGCATATTCAGGAGTCAGGAAATAGTACAACCCAAGACACCATCAGCTGAGACGGTAACAGTAGCTGTTGTGTTTAAAGCTGAAGTTGAGGTAGACGTTAGGCACCGCACACCCTCAACACCATTGAGAGCGGCAGTACCAGAGCCACCACCGATGCAGTTACTTGTCGCCGTAAAGGCAACTCCCGTGCCGGCTGCAGCAGTTGTTCCGATGGCAACATCCGACGCTGCCGAAGTGGCGCATTCCTTGGCGATACCAATGAGTTCTCCAACTGCCGCACCAGCCTGAGCGGCGTCACGGGCGTTCAGGTAGGTGGGCAGGGCAACAGCGGACAGCACGCCGACGATTGCCACAACGATCATCAACTCGACGAGCGTGAACGCCTTGGCGATACCGCGGCGGGCGTTGAGGGAGCGAATCAACTGGATCTGGGTCTGGGAAGAAAGTTTCATGGGCCTGGATGGGGCGTTGAGCTGGTGAATAACCATGCTTATGGTAGCAAAGGATCGGCCAAAATGGGGGCTTTGTAGAGGGATGGTGGCTTGATGTGGAGATCTTCACACACAGGAACAACCCTGAAATTGCCAGCAAACCACTCAGCAGGCAGGTCCACGATCTGCCCAGTTTCAGCTGTGCCCTGCCCCTCAAATTTGCCCGGATCAGCTGACACCTTCAGCGCCCCCAAAAGGAGTTGGCAACTGGAGAAATCAGGTGGCTTCGCCGCTCAACCAGCTCTCCAGCCCTTCACCCAGAAACGACAAGCCCAGCACCAGCAAAAACATTGCCAAGCCGGGGTAAAGCGCCGTCCACCAGATCCCTGTGGGCACGGCCGTGAGTGCCTGCTGCAGATCACCGCCCCACTCGGGAATGGATTCGGGCAACCCCAGGCCAAGAAATCCAAGCCCGCCCAGCACCAGCACAGCATCGGCTGCATTGAGGGTGAGCAACACCGGCACGGAGGTGATCACATTGCGCAGCAGATAGTGGCGCAGGATCCATAACGGGCCAGCCCCCAGCGAACGCGCCGCCTCCACATACAGCTCGGCTTTCACCTGGGCCGTTTGGTTGCGCACCACACGGAAATACTGCGGCACATACACCACACACAACGCCGCCGCCGCATTGGGCAGGCCGCGGCCCAGCAGAAAAGCCAGCACCACCGAGAGCAACAGCACCGGCAGGGTGTAGAGCGTGTCCATCAGCAGCACCAGCAGCCGATCGATCGGGCCACCCAGATAGCCGCTCACCATGCCCAGCGGCACACCGATCGTGAGCGCCACCACCAGCGCCAGCAGCACCACCTGCAGGGCCACGCCGCTGCCTGCCAGGGTGCGGCTGCACACATCGCGGCCGAGGCGGTCGGTGCCGCACCAATGGGCCAGCGAAGGCCCCGCATAGATCGGGTTCTCCAGGCCGGCGTTTGGATCCGGCAGCATCCCCGCCTGCACCAGCAGCGGCGTGAGCAAGGCCACGAGCGCGTACGCCAGCACCACCACCAGGCCCCAGCGGGCGATGCGCCCAGACAGCCCGGCTGGCCGCCCGTTGAACAGCCGCAGGCTCAAGGGTGGAAAGGAGAGGGGGGTCACAACCGGCTCATCGGCAGCAGCAGCACAAGCGCCAGGGCTTCTGACTGAGAAGATGCACTGAGTATAGGGTGAGGAAGGGGTGAGAGCCACCGGTCAGCGGCAAACTGCAGCGGCCGCTACCCATTACGTTTCCGTGGTGGAGCGCCGAGCTCCCGGCCAGGCCTTTGCAGGGCACACTGACCAACACGGGATTGTTTGCGATGACCGACCTGGTGGACCCCCAAAACCATCGTGTCCTGATCGTCGATGACGATCCCGAACTGCGCCGCTTTCTCAGCCAGGAGCTGAAGGTGGAGGGCTATAGCCTTGAGCAGGCCGACAGCGGCCAGAACGCCCTCTCGCTGCTTCGCGACCAAGTGTTCGATCTGGTGATGCTCGACTGGACCCTGCCTGATTTTTCAGGCGTGGAGGTGTGCCGTCGCATCCGCCGCAGCGGCATCAAAACCCCCGTGCTGATGCTCACCGCCCGCGATGACGTGCGCGAGCGGGTGGAGGCGCTCGATTCCGGCGCCGACGACTACGTCACCAAGCCGTTTTCGCTTGAGGAGCTGCTCGCCCGGGTGCGGGCCCTGATCCGCCGTTCCATCCCCAACGAAGAAGACACCAACGACGACGCCGCGGTGGTGAGCCTCGGCAACCTCAGCGTCGACACCGGCAGCCGCGAGGTGTCCCGCAACGGCATCCCGATCAACCTCACCGTTCGTGAGTACGACCTGCTCCTCTGCCTGCTCTCGGAGCCCAATCGCGTGCTCAAGCGCGAAACGATCCTGCAGACCGTGTGGGGCGACAACCACTACGGCGACGACAACCTGCTCGACGTCTACATCCGTTACCTGCGTCGCAAGCTTGAGCAGGAGGGCCAGCCCACCTTGATTCAGACGGTGCGAGGTGTGGGGTTCATGCTGAAGGAGGGTCCTCCTGCAGGTGCGGGCTGATCCGCCGCAACTTCAGCTGAAAATCGGCGCCGCCGCCCGGGGTTTCCGCCACCCGCGCTGTACCGTCCATGCGTTCCATCAGCAGCTTCACCACCGAGAGCCCCAGGCCACTGCCGCTGCCCACCAGGTTGGCTGGCACTCCACTCGCCGGTGCCCCCCGCACGAACCGATCGAAGATGCGGCGTCGGTCGCCGGGATGCACCCCCGGGCCGTGGTCGCGCACATGCACCACCACCTCGCGCTGGCTGCCGTCGGCGAACAGCTCGATCGGGCAGCCCACCGGTGTGTGCTTGAGCGCGTTCTCCACCAGGTTGGTGAGGCACTGCTGCAGCCGATCGGCGTCACCCCAGGCCCGCAGCGGCTCCCGCTCCTCTGAGGGGATCAGCCGCAGGCGACCGGTGGTGTAGACGGTGAGGCGTTCATAGGCTTCCAACAGCTCCTGGTCGAGATCCAGTTCCCGCAAGGCCAGATCCAAACGGCCGGCATCGTCTCTGGCGATGTCGAGCAGGTCGGTCACCAGGCGTCCCATGCGGGCGGATTCGCTCTCGATCAAAGCCAGAGGCCGGCTCTCCGGGGCGCTGGTAGGGATCTGGCGCCGCAGACGCTGCGCATACCCACTGATCAGCGTGATCGGCGTGCGCAATTCGTGAGCTACGCCATCTGCAAACGAGGTCTGCCGCTCCCAGGAGGTGGCCAGCCGGTCGAGCAGGTCGTTGAAGGAGGCGGCGATCTGCTGCAGTTCCCGCGGTTGCTCGTCCACCTTCAGGCCCTCCGCCGAGAGGCTCTGGTTCGGCAACGTCACGTCTTCCAGCCGGGCGCTGAGCCGGCCCAGCGGGCTGAGGCCCCGATCCAACGCCAACCGCATCAACGCACTGGTGAGTAGAGCCGTGAGCACCGCCACCGCGATCAGCAGGTCCTGGGCATTGATCTGGCGCCTCACATCGGCGGTGAAATCCTCCATGTAACGCACCAGCGCGCCGCCTCCAGACAGGCGCACCGGCTGGGTGGAGAGCAGAAAGGTGTTGCCGCTCAGCCGCAACGACATCGCATTGGGCTTCCCCCGAGCGATGAGCGCCAGCTGGGCCGCCAGGGGCCCCAGTGGGCCGAGCCCGAAGGTGTTCTCCCGCTGCGTCACTTTGTAGGGCTTTCCGGCGGCCGTCTCCACCCAGATCAGCAGTCCTGGTGTGAGCAACCGATCCAGCCGCGCCTGGATCTCGGCCGCGTTGCGGGGAACCGGGGCGCGCAGCAGCGCCTGATGCACTTCAAACACCGTCTGGCGATGGCGGTCACGCCGTACCTTGCTGGCGATCAGCCCGTTGGAAAAGACCAACACCGCATACCCCACAAGGATGGCGAGCAGGCTTGTGATCTGCAGCTGGCGGCGGATCGAGGCCCGTGAGCGCCGCCTCCTTGGTGCTGGGTTCTCAGCCAACGCGCGGACCGGGCGAGGGGCGTCTCATGCCGGACGGGCCTAGCTGCCAAGTATGAAGAGAGTGTAAGTGTCCCTCTACGGGCCCGCTATGGCGCTCAGCAAGGAAGACTCCAGGATTCTGGTGGCAACCAAGCCGGCCCGACAACGTCATCAGCGCACGATGGCTTGCGTGTCCGGAACACATCAAGTTGAACACATCACCAAGTTTTCGCGCTTATGCTGAGGAGGGGTTAGGCATTCAATGCCCAACTCTCATCTATTTCCAAACTTCGCCCACTTTTCGCCGCCTTTCTTCCCGATCTTTCAGGTTCATACGTTTCGGCCCGGTATGACCACAGACCTCCTGCGGTTGCGGCTCCTGAGGATGCGGCGCCAGCGGTTCATTGACGCGGCAGGCCATGGCGCGGCCACCGCCAACGAAGGCTTCAGCCTGATGGAGTTTCTGCTGGCAGCCATTCTGATCACCATCGTGGTCAGCGGCACCACCGTCACGTTGATGGCGAACAACCGCTCTGGTCGCCCGATAGACAACGCTGATGAGCTGGAGCGGCTCATCGCTCAGGATCTGGCCTTGATCCGCGAGCTCAACAGTCGCTTCAGCTGCTGTGGCGAGGAGTGTGCCGAGGCGGCCATTCCCGGCGGTACCCCTGGCGCCTGCGGCAGCGCCGCCCTTGCAGCGGCCGAAAACCAGCGCGACGCCTGCCCGGACGGGGGCATGGCGGAACGCATGATTGCTGCCTTCCCGGAGCCGCCCACCGCCCCGCCGGGTGTTTCCCTCACCCGCACGGGCCCCACCATCTCCGACTCCGACCTCAACCGGCTGCAGTGGACCTATACGGTCTCGGTGGACGGCGTCACGATGATGTCAAGGGTGGTGAACCTGATTCCCGATGCAGCTACGGGTTGCCGCTGAAGCGAGTGGCCCATGAACCCAGTGGCATCTGAACCCGGCCGGGGCTCAGGGTGTTGGCTCAGAGAGCTTCGCCGCAGGGATCGCTTCGCCGCTGCTCCCGAAGGGCAAGACCGGCAGGGTCAACGGCTGCTCAAAGGCCACACCTGCCACCGAGATCAGCGAATTGATCTCGACCCAGCGCACTGTGAAATTGGAAATGCACGGTGGGTCTGAACGCCGAAGGATCAGGCTGATAACCCCCTCTTGCCCTTTGTCGAGGCTCAGGCCAGGAGGCAGGGCGATCTGAAGGCGCAGGCCACCTTCGCTCAAATCCAGCACATCCACGTTGAACCAGGGCTGGCCCTCCAGGGACGGGAAGCTGATGATGGCGCTCAATGGCTCCGGCAAGACGCGGCGCACACTGGCGCGGTCAGACGGGAGATACCCCTCTGGCTGGGGAGGTGTCGCCTGGCCGGAAATCACCTCACCAGCAGACTCGCTGTGGAGAGGATTGTTGCTGTCTCCTCCCACACCATTGAACGCTAATAATGCGTCAACATTAGAACAATCAGCCCGCTCCGGCCGCCGCCTCTGTGCTCAGGCGCTGCGCGCTGCGCCCCGCTCCGCCCGGAAAGCTCTGCTCCAGCCGCAGGCCAACCACCTCACTCTCGCGATCCAGGCAGGCAGAGAACGGCAACCGCGAAGAACCGGCAAGGTCGTGGGGATGGAGGCCCCCGACTGGCGACGCCGGTCTCCCCAGCAGGGCGGCGCATCCCTTCCATGGCGTGGCCTCAGCAGCAAGGCGGTCGAGCACCACTCGGCTCTGGAACACACTGCCGGGGTTCACTTGGCCATGGAGGCCATAGGCGGGTCCGCAGCGCACCAGCACCCGCCCCTGCCAGATGCCACTCGGCGCGGCTCCCACGCTGTAATCAATCGTGCCCTCGGGCGTGTGCAGGCGCAACACCGCGGTACGTCCAGCCAGGCCACAACGGCTGGTGCCCTTGGCAGGGTCGTCGGCAACCGAGAGGGCCCGCACGAGGTCGCTGCGGATCAACGCCAGCGCCCGCTGCTGGTTGCCGCGTTCGCGCAGCGCACGGGTGAACTGCTGGGCATGGCGCCCTTCTCCCACCAGGGCCTGGATCACCACCCCGCAGAAGCCCAGGCCCAGGGTCATCGCCAGCAGCATCTCCACCAGCCCGAACCCCCAGCGCGTCGCGGCAGGGCGGCGGGTGCAGGCGACAGTCAAACGCAGCGTCATTGGGCTCAAAGCGTGGGGTCGGGGCCGCAGGCGGCACTGTCGGGAGGGGCCTGGCCCGGGCCCAGATAACGGCCAAGGCGCACGAACCCCAGGGGAAGGGCAATCACCAGGCAGCGACGCAACTCCGTGCCCTCACTGCTCAGCACCACCGTTCCCCCATCGAGCACCAGCCCGGTGCTGCTGAAGCGCAGGGCGGCTGGCAGGTTGTGGCTCAGCTCCACACCGGCCGCTTGCCCACCGTCATCGAGGCCCGTGATCGGCTGCGCGCAACCGGGCAGCTCGCCCCCCGTGGGCGCCTGCCAGCCCTGCTCCCCCAGCTCCAGAGCACAGGGTTGGCCGCTGGCCTCAGCAACCGCCCGGCCGTGCTCGATCGCCAGGGCGATCCGCCGGGTCGCCGCCTCCAGCCGCTGGCGGGCCAGCGTTTCGCCGCTGTCGCGCAGGGCCAGCGCCGCCAGCACAGCGAGGATCAGCGCCGTGATCACCCCCTCCAGCACCGTGTACCCGGCCTGCGGCCGTCGCGGGGTCACGCCCCCACCTCCAGATCCGTCATCTCTGGCAGCTCGGGAACCACCGGGCAAAGGCCATGGGCTGCGGCACTGAACAACCGCCGCCGCTCCAACTGCCCCTCGGCAGCGGTGTAGATCAGCCACACGGCACCGCCATCCGGAACCAGCTCCAGCGCCTTGCGCACGCCCTGCGGCAGGGATGAGGCGCCGCTCGCCAGGCGGGAGACCATCCATGCCGCCGCCACTTCGCAAGAGGCGGGAGCGGGCTGGTCGCGCGCCACACTCGCCCGCAGGTGGTGGGTGCGTCGCAGCAGATCCGCCTCGATGCCACTGGCCAAGGCCTCGCGTGCGGCGGCGGCCTGGCTCCAGGCGGCACTGGAGCCCCATAGCCGCACCGAGCTGGTGGCAGAAAGGCTGAACACCACCACAGCCATGATCGCTTCGGTGAGCGTCACAGCCCCATGCCCCGCACGGCGCTGATCGGAGCCGCGCCGGCCTCCTCGGCCAGGCTCACGGCAAAACGACGTTGCAGGCCATCGCCATCCTGCTCGCCGACGAGCTGCAGCAGCAGCTGGGCCGGCTCCGCAGCAGCGGCAGGTTTCCAGGCCACCACCTGATAGGACAGCCCCGCCACCGATCCGGCCACGAGCGCAGCGGTTGTGACACCTTCAGCGCACACCTGCCCCGACCAGCGCTCCGAGGGCAGGTGGAGCAGGCAGGCAAACGGCCCGCTGAGCTGGGCCACCACCTGCTGGGCGGCGGAAGCCAGGGCATCTTCGGCCCGATCGCGCTTGAGCTCGGCCTCCAGCCTTGCCCGCGCCTGCAGCGCGGCCGTCTGCACCGAAAGACCGCTGAGCAGCAGCACCAGCGAGGCGGCAAAGCTGAACGGCATCAGAAAGCCCTGCGAGGGCGCGCGCCGCTGGGCCCGTTGCAGCGTCAGTTGCCGTCTGCCGCAGCGTGTTCTCCTCGGCTCCATGGGCATGGATGATCACGACCCTGGGAGTGTTCCCGGCCGTGGCTGATTTGCTCCCCGGCAGCTCAGGAAACACCCGGTAGGCTTCGCCCGCTACCCAACGATCACGCAACCGGGCACCACCGATGGGATGGGATCACGGCTACTACTCCAGTGATTGCTACACCATCGGCTACTACCGGGAGATGGCGCCGAACTGGCCCGATTTCGCTGCACGGTGAAAGGGCACCGCTCGCCACCCTGGCCAGCCCGCTGCTCGGCAACGGCGTGAGCTTCAGCACGATCCAGGCCATGGTGGTCCAGGGCCTGGAGCAGGGCATGGAGGGGGAACTGCTGGCGGTGTGCGTGCAGGCTGGCCTGGCCTCGCTGGGCGCCACCATCAGAGATGCCGAAGGCCAGCCGCTGGAGGATCCAGCCGCCCAGCTGGAGGCCTTGCAAACGGTGGCGGTTGATCTGCAGACCACCGGGCTGCCGCTGCTGCGCCACCTTGGGGTGCTGGCCTGAGTTACTGATTGAGCTTGAGCACCGCCATGAAGGCCTCCTGGGGCACGTCGACGCGGCCCATTGCCTTCATGCGTTTCTTGCCCTTGGCCTGCTTCTTGAGCAGCTTCTTCTTGCGGGAGATATCGCCGCCGTAGCATTTGGCCAGCACATCCTTGCGGATGGCGCTGATGCTTTCGCTGGCGATGATGCGGCTCCCGATCGAAGCCTGGATCGGAATCTTGAACTGCTGGCGTGGAATCAGCTCCTTGAGCTTCTCCACCAGCCCCTTGCCCACGTTGTAGGCCTTGTCGCGGTGCACGATCGTGGTGAGCGGATCGGCCTTCTCACTGTTGATCAGCACATCGAGGCGCACCAGCTCGTTCTTGCGGTAGCCGATCAGGCTGTATTCCATCGAGGCATAGCCCTTGGTGCGGCTCTTCATCACATCGAAGAAGTCCGTCACCACCTCAGCCAGCGGCATTTCGTAGTGCAAGGTGACCCGATCGGTGGTGATGTATTTCATGTCGATGAACTCACCGCGCCGCTCCTGGCACAGCTCCATCAGGGCGCCGTTGAAGCTGTTGGGGGTGTAAATCTCCAGCTTCACATAGGGCTCCTCGATCGATTCCCGCTTCTGCGGATCGGGCAGGGTGGCGGGATTGTCCACCATCTGAACACTGCCGTCGATCATATTCACCTGATAGATCACCGATGGCGCCGTCACGATCAGGTCGAGGTCGTATTCGCGCTCGAGGCGCTCCTGCACGATCTCCATGTGCAGCAGCCCCAGGAAGCCGCAGCGGAAGCCGAAACCCATGGCGCTGCTGGTTTCCGGCTCGTATTTCAAGGCCGCATCGGAGAGCTGCAGCTTGTCGAGCGCTTCCCGCAGATCCGGGTATTGATCGGCATCGGTGGGGAAGAGGCCGCAGAACACCATCGGCTTGGCCTCGGCATAGCCAGGCAGCGGCTCGGCGGCTGGATTGGCCGCCAGGGTGATCGTGTCGCCCACGCGGGCATCGGCCACCGCCTTGATCGAGGCCGCCATGTAGCCCACCTCGCCGGCGTGGAGGCTGTCCACCTGCCGCTGGTCGGGCGCCATCACGCCCACCTCATCGAGCTCTACCGTTTTGCCGCTGGCCATCAGCAGCACCTTGTCCTTGCGGGCGATCACGCCGCTGATCACCCGGAAGTACACGATCACGCCCCGGTAGGGGTCGTAGTAGGAGTCGAAGATCAGCGCCCGCAGCGGCTCGCTCACCCGGTCGGCCGGCGCCGGCACCCGGTCCACCACCGCCTGCAGGATGTCGGGCACGCCCAGGCCGGTCTTGGCGGAGCAGTCGATCGCCTTGGAGGTGTCGAGGCCGATGATCGCCTCGATCTCCTCCTTGATCCGGGCGGGATCGGCGCCGGGCAGGTCGATCTTGTTGAGCACCGGGATGATCTCGAGATCGTTCTCCAGCGCCAGGTACACGTTGGCCAGGGTCTGGGCCTCCACCCCCTGGCTGGCATCCACCACCAGCAGGGCCCCTTCGCAGGCCTGCAGGCTGCGGCTCACCTCGTAGGAGAAGTCGACGTGCCCCGGCGTGTCGATCAGGTTGAGGATGTAGAGCTCGCCATCGGCCGCACGGAACTCCATCCGCGCCGCCTGCAGCTTGATCGTGATGCCCCGTTCCCGCTCCAGCTCCATGTTGTCGAGGAACTGGGCCTGCATGTCGCGCTCCGCCACCGTTCCGGTTTCCTGCAGCAGGCGGTCGGCCAGGGTGGATTTGCCGTGGTCGATGTGGGCAATGATGCAGAAGTTGCGGATCCGCTGAACGGGAACGTCGGTCATCGCAGCGGGTCAGCCCGTTCAGAGGAAGTGTCCGAATCTTAGAAAGCGGTCCCTGCGTCGCCGGGACACCACGCCGCAGGCCCTCTGCAGAAGAGCGGCAAGCCGGCCGTGCCGAACAGCCCTGCCTTCGGCTGCCCTGCCTAAGCTGATCGCATCCGCGAACCCGATCCATGTCCAGCGAAACCACCGCCCCCACAGCTGAGGCACCGGCCGCCGATCCCCGTGCCCTCACGGTCGAGAACGTGGAGCGTGTGCTCGATGAGCTGCGCCCTTATCTGATGGCCGATGGCGGCAACGTGGAAATCGTGGAAATCGACGGGCCGATCGTGAAGGTGCGCCTGCAGGGCGCCTGCGGCTCCTGCCCCAGCAGCACCATGACGCTCAAGATGGGCATCGAGCGCAAGCTGCGCGAATCGATTCCCGAGGTGAGCGAAGTGGTGCAGGTGCTCTGAGCGGGGGACCGCGCAGAACTAGCCTGCGCCCCATCTGCAAGCCCCGCCGTGCTGGATCAGCGCCTCCTGCGCGACAACCCTGCGCAGATCGCCGAAGGCCTGAGCCGCCGGGGCGCGGTGGCTGATCTCGATGGCTGCCACCAGCTCGCCCTTGAAACGCGTGATCTGGAACAGCAACGCAGTGAGCTGCAAGCAGAAGGCAACCGCATCGGCCGTGAGGTGGGAGAGCTGATCAAGGCCGGCGCCGCCCCCGGCGGCGCGGAGGTGAAGGAGCTGCGCCAGCAGGGCGCGCAGATCAAGCAGCGGGTGGGGGAGATCGAGGAGCAGGAGAAGGGCCTCGAAGCGCAGTTGATGCAGCAGCTGATGGTGCTGCCCAACCTGCCCTCGCCCCTCTGCCCCACGGGCCGCAGCGAGGCCGACAACGTGGAGGTGAAGCGCTGGGGCACCCCGCGGCTGGCCGCCGAGGGAGAGCAGCTCGAAGAGCACTGGCAGATTGCCGAACGGCTCGGCATCGTTGACACCGAACGCTCGGTGCGGATTGCCCAGAGCCGCTTCGTGACCCTGATGGGCCAGGGTGCGCGGCTGGAGCGGGCGCTGATCAGCTTCATGCTGGATCGCCACTCCTCCAGGGGTTACACCGAAGTGTTGCCGCCGATCCTGGTGAACACGGCCAGCCTCACCGGCTCCGGCCAGCTGCCGAAGTTCGCCGAGGAAAGCTTCCGCTGCGCAGAGGACGACCTCTGGCTCACTCCCACAGCTGAAGTGCCCATCACCTCCCTGCATCGCAGCGAGGTGATCAACGCCGAGCAATTGCCGCTGAAGTATGCGGCTTACACCCCCTGCTTCCGCCGCGAGGCCGGTTCCTACGGCCGCGACACGCGTGGACTGATCCGCCTGCACCAGTTCAACAAGGTGGAGCTCTACTGGTTCTGCCTGCCCGAGCAATCAGAGCAGGCCCACGAGCAGCTCACCCGGGATGCCGAGGCGATTCTGGAAGCCCTGGAGCTGCCTTACCGGCGCCTGGAACTGTGCAGTGGTGATCTGGGCTTTTCGGCCGCCCGCACCTACGACCTGGAAGTGTGGCTGGCGGGGGCCGGCACCTACCGCGAAATCTCCAGCTGCAGCACCTGCGGTGATTTCCAGGCGCGCCGCGCCTCGATCCGCTACCGGGAGGGCAAGCACACGCGCCTGCTGCACACCCTCAATGGCAGCGGCCTGGCCGTGGGCCGCACCATGGCCGCGCTCCTGGAGGCGGGCCAGCAGAGCGACGGCAGCGTCAGGATTCCTTACGCGTTGGTGCCTTACTTCGGCTCCGAGTGGATCGGGAAGCCGTGAGCGGCGCGGTTGGCAGGCCACCCAAACGCTGGAGCAGGGGCACTTTGCTGCCCATCACCACGGCAGCGATCTCTTGGATCCTCGCGATCTGAGCGGGTGTTTCCACAACCACCTGATGATCACGGCCAAGCAACTGCACATCGAGATCCTTGAGCCCCAGCAGCACACAGCTGCTGAGCATGGGCTCCTGAAGCTGTTCGCGCTGGGCCCGGTAGATCAAGGCCTCAAGCACGGAAAAGGGAACAGCGGAACCCACGGCGGGCAAGGCCAGTTGCGTGTAGGAACGCCCCTCCTGCATGCGACCCAGCAGCAACAGATTGAGGCGCTGAACCTGCGCAGCAGCCTTGGCACCAGCGGGGCCACGCTCGAAGCCGATGGCTCCGGCCTCCAGCAAGAGCGAAAGCATCACGACGAGCTCACCGTGCGGTTGCTGGCAGATGGGCAAGAGGGAGTCAATCGATGCCGGTGAGGCCGAGAGGGCGGAGAGAACGGGTCCGTAAGCCTGCGGATCTCCCTGAATCTCGCCAAAGCAGGCTCTGAAGCGCAGGGCCTCCAGCGGGTGCGACAACCAACCCTCCTGCGGCTGCAGCAGATGAAAAGAGATCGTGCCGAGGCGCTGGCTCCATTCCTGTGGCGTGAGCCGAACATGGCCCTTGGTGAAGAGATCCCTGCGGAATGCCTTGTTGGTGCCGAGATCAGCCAGCAATTCACGGGCCTCTGTTCTTGGCTCCTTCATCACCACCTCGCGCATTGGAGCTGGCAGGAGTTCGATGAACGATTCGGAATAGGTGGCCGAACCTAGAAAAGACAACTTGTGCTGCTTGCACCGCGCACTCATCTGGGTGAAATACAGCGGAGACCAACCCGCATTCGCATACTCACCAAAGAGATAATCGACAGGTGCAAACTCAACGGACTGCAGCTCTCTTCTCAGGTTTGGATACGAGGCGCCCAACTGGGAAGGTTGCGATTCATCGCCAAGCAGTTGGGTGAGCACGCGCGCTGCTGCATGGAAGTGGAGCCCTTTGCCCCCCTGGTGCGCTGCAGGAACCTCGAGCGTAAGAAGCTGCTGAAAACTGCTCCTTGCCAGCCAGCCGGGATAGGTGTTGTAAGAGCAATAAAACAACCCGCCAGAACGCAAAGAAGCGGCCGCCACAGCCAGCAGGGCCTGTTGAACGGGCTCGGTGACCCAGGTGGCGATGCCATGGGCTACCACGTAATGGCAGCCTCCAACAGACCAAGGAAGGAGCGCACCTGGAGCAGCCAAGCCCAGAAAATCAGCTTCGATGATCTCCACGTTCTTCAGCCCGGCGCGGCGGGCCAGATCCAGGCCGTGGGCCACATGATCAGGATGAAAATCCACCCCAAAAAAGCGGCCTTCTGGATAAAGCGAGGCCAGCACCACCAGGGAGAATCCTGTGCCGCAACCAAGATCGAGAAAAAAGAAGGGCTCACCTTCAGATTCTCTGGGCGGCAAGTGGCCCTTGAGCAAGGCTGCAAAATCAAGCCAACTTGGCGTTAGCTCACGGAAAAAAACACTCGTATAAGAACTTGAGGAGTGATAGCCGTGATCCCAGCCAGCATGAGCCAATTCAGTGAATGCTCAGGGAGGCTCCAGAATAGAGATCGAGCGTGCGAGTGACCACGTTTTCAGAGCCCGGCACGGTGAGCCCTACGTTTAACCGCACCCAGGTGCAGTCAGCTGAAACGGTGGCTGAGAAAGCGGAAACGTTGGTAAGCACCCGGCTGCCAGTGGCTGCTGTTGCCGTTAGCAGGCCATTGGCTCCCACTTGGGGGCCATCGCGAAGCAACTCGGTTCCGGTGCGGTAATACCTGATCACGGTGTAGGTGATGGCGTTAGAACCTGGGGCCTGAACCGGAACCAGCAGACGGAGATCCTCAGCGGCGGCAGCGGGCGCGCACACAGAAGGATTCTGAGGTTTGCAGGGGGTATCGGGCAGGGTGGCTGTTGTGCGTGGATTGGCCCCACCGCGCAGAAGGCAGGCTTCTGCAACCTCCACTTTCAACAGATCGGATACGCGCCTGAAGCTGCGATCGATGGTGCTGGTCGCATAGACATTGTCAGCGATGCGGATCTGCTGGACAGAAAGGAAGGCAACAGATCCCATCGCCAGGATGGAAAGCACCGCTCCGACTAGCAGTTCAACCAGGGTGAAGCCATTCGCGTGCCTGGGTTTGGCAGCAGCAGATCTGATCATGTGCGCTCCCAAACGGTGCAGGTTTGAGCCACATTCCCAGTGGCGTTGTTGATGCCGGTGCTGATCGAGCCGAATGAAATCCTTACACAACGCAAGGGCAATTGATTGCTCACAGCAATCTTTACGGTGGCTTGCACATTCCCGGCCACAACCCCACCCCTGGAAGTGAAGGCCAACGATGTTGTGCCTACGGGAGTGTAGGTAACGGCAACGTCGTAGACGCGATTGCCGTAGACGGAGGGAAGCCTCAGGTTGGGCTCTGGGGTGCACCTGGCATCGCTGGTCTGGAGGGAAGCAAACGTGGCTCCTGGTTCCAGCGCATTGCCCGTTGTGAATTGCACGCGGCAGGGCCCAACGGATCCCGAGCGTGCAGAAATGGCCTCCAACCAGCCAACCAACTCGGCGGCGGCTGTGTTGGCAAAATCCCGGCGGGCAATCACCTGGGAGGAGGCATACACGCCCCCCAGGGCGATGACGCCGATCACTGACACGGTGATCATCAGCTCGGCGAGCGTGAAGGCCTGCTTACGGGATGCGCGAAGGGAGCCAGCAACGTTGAACTTCATGGGCAGAAATACGCCATCTGGGGGATGATGTTCTCAACGCGAACAACGCGGTTGTTGAGGGTGTTATCTGTAAAGGTAACCCGCAAGATGCGCTCGGGTTGGATGGATGTGGTGCGGGTGGCGTTAGCAGGCTGCGGAATGGCATTCACAGCCGTTTGAAAGGGTGTGAGAAAGGCGGTGTTGTTGTTCGCCGCACAGAGCTGCTCCACCGCAAGGGGCTCAGAAGGGGTGGTGGTATTCGGAAAATTGGCGGTGGTGGAGAGAAGATCAACCTGAGGGAAGTAGTAACGATCATCCAAAGGATTGTTGGTGGCACAGGGCTGGGTCACTCCCGAGATCACCCCAAAGGTGGTGGGGGGGGTCGTAGTGCAAACACCAGAACAGCAGGTGTAGCGGCGGGCCAATGTCTTGATTTCGCGCAGGTTGTCGTCGATGCTCGATTGCATCACCACCTGCTGCCGCGTGGACACTGTTCTGCGGCTGATGCCGTTGAAGATGGCACCCGTGGAGACCAACACAATCGTGATCATCACGGTGAAAACCAACACCTCCACGATGGCGGACCCCTGTGCTGCAGATGAAGGGCCATGGCTTGGGCGATGGCCTCTGTGATTGCGTGAATTGCGCATCAGCTCAATCCAGGGATCCTTTGCGTGCAGCCGTTGAGGAACGCGCCACCCAGTCGATTCCATCCCAGCGAATGAACGTGAGATCGGCAGAGTTGGAGGCGCCTACCAATTGCGTGAGGTCGGTGGATGCCGAAGGCGGAACCCTGAAGTGGTTTTGTCCGCAGGCATAGATCGTGCGGGCCCAGAGCCTGCCGCCAAAGTTCCAGCTGTCATCGCCAGCAAACTCTGCAGCGGGAATGGCAGGAATACTGGAACATCCATTCACAGCAAAGGAGAACAGGCCCCAAGGGAAATAGAACCATGCCCCTGCAATGCGCGAACGATTCGCGGAACTGGCACTGGAATCGGCACCAATGGCAATGATCTGGTTGCAGGGCTGGTTACTGAGATTCAGATCGGTGCAGTTGTTCGCAGGTGCGGTGTCACGCCCGAACATATTGAATCGGTCATACTCGCCGACGGGATTGAATTCATTTTCAGGCACCAGGGTCTTGCAGTTTTCCACCGGAGCCGTTGTGAGCGGATTACCCCTCGCGCATGCCACATTCGCCATTGTTGCTCCACCAACCAGATTGATCAATGGGTCGTTGCCATTGATACCCCTGGTATCTCCTGCTCTGTTGTAGTAGAACGTGGTGGAGCGATCAGTTGTATCGATCCAGAGCACATTGCCAAGATTGATCATGTCCACAGTTGGGCCGAGGCAATGAAATCCACCAGTGAAACTGGAGGTTACAGGAAAGGTGGAACTATATTCACAGACGTTTCGATACTGAGGAACCTGCCCGGCAAGGGAACTCTTGATGGCAACGTTGTCCAGAGTTACCGTGTCGATTCGATTCGTGCCCGTGGCAAAGTTGCTGTTGGCGCGAAGTCTGAACTTCACAAAATGGCTGAAGCGATTGGCTGAAGTAATGTCTGCCGCAGGTGTCATGGCGGCTTCGGGGAACTCAACCCGGCAGGTGTATGTCGATCCGGAAAGAACACAGTCATCAGCATCAGCACCTCCCGACTCCACAACGTCACCGTCAGCCCTGAACGTGGCCAGCTGAACCCAGCCGGTATCCGTGTCTATGGCCGCATCAGTGGTAACACCTGATCCAAAACTATAATCCAAACGCAGTGCGGATATGTTGGCAAAGCTGCCTACACCTGTGCGACTGAAGGTGAACTCCAACACAGGAGTTTGCAAGCCGAAAAGATTCACAGCGCGGGCCAAAGCCGGTGCATTGGTGAATGTGGTACCAAAGTCTCCACCTACGTCCCGGAAGGTCACTTGCCCACCTGAAATGGTCAAATCCCCCGTGGTAAGTGAGGGGGTTCCGTTTGATGTATCACGCTCCGCCCAGGGGGTGGGCCAGCGGGGTGTGCTGTCTGGTGTGCGGCCAGTAAGACTGTTGGAGGCAAAGTTATCGCCAATACCCCCATCTACAGGACCTGGCCTGGAGATCACCGCCCAGGTGTGATTGGTTGAACCATTGAACACTGAGGCACAGGCGTTGCCTGCCAGGTACTTCGTGTTGCAGTACTCCAGGAAGGGGCCCGGCGTTACTTGGTTAAGACCAGTAGCGCCGTTGCCACGAATCCACACATTAACGGTGTTATCAGCGACCGTATCCGCCCGGATCTGGGGATAACCGCCAAGGTTGGCGGAGTTCACCGTCTGCTTGCTGACGGTGTCTGGGTAGCCGCCGGCCGTCCAGTTGTAGGTGTAGTTGCTGGTGATGGATGGAAGCCCGGCCGAGAGGAACAGCGGCACCACTGGAATGCAGGAGGCCGCTCTACCGGCAATCGATGCCGCATCGCCCCAGCTGGTCGGGCAGGGGTTGGGCGCACCGCTTGGGACAGTAAAGGCGGCGAGATTGCCAGCCGGAACGCCTGGCATCAAATCATTGGCCGTGTCTCTGGTGTTGGGAACCATGCGAAAGCCAACCTGCCGGCCGCCGACCACCTGATCCGTGGTTCGGTCCCAGGTGTGGCTGGGATCGGCAATGATGCCCAGGATCGATCCAATGTTGACCACCTGATTGTTCGTGTTTCTACGGGTGTAGCGGTCGTTGGCCAGCTGGGAGAAGAACCTGCCGCCGTTGATGCCGGTGATAATGCCGAATTCAATGCCACAGAAACGGCTGTCGGCCCCCAGATCACCAGGCGCCGAAGCCCCTGAAGTGGATCCACCAGAGGCATTCGTTCCAAACGAGCCGCCGCAGCATTTCGGCACCACCTCAAATTCCTTGGTGATGGTGGAGGAGGAGAAGGTGCCATCCGGCCGGTACACCCGCCCCTCCACAGTGACCGCAATGAATCCCGTGTTCGTGCCCGGCCGGAGTGCACCACTCCCGTCGGGATCATCCAGGTTCACCAAAGCGTTGAAGTTGGTGTTTGCGGGGATGATTCCGGCCTGGCTTAACGCTGTGCCATTGGCTGCGAACGTTCGAAACACCGATCGACGATCCAGAGCGCCCTGATTGCCAGCGGAATAACGAACCGATTGAAGGGCGAAGCGGCGGTTGCCCTGGTTCACCTGGGCAAGGTTTTCAAGGTTGCGGAACTGGCCATTGGCCAGGCCAACGGCTCGGGCAGAAGGAAAGCCGGTGCCACCGGGGCGCTCATTGCTGGTGGAGATGCAGGGGCTTTGCAGGGCCGCGTTGGTTGTGGTCCATTGGTTGGGAGGCGTGCTCCCTGCCACCAGCAGCTGGCGGTTTTCCGGCTGGTTGAAAGTGGCAATGATCTGATCGGCGCCTGCCTCCGCCACCTGCTGGGCATCACGGCTTTCACCACTGCCCAATGACGCCAGATTGGAGCCGGTGACGACCGCCACCAGACCCAGCGAACCCACGAGCAGCGCCAGGATCACAAGCATCCCCGCCACCATGACGGAGCCCGTTTGCTTCTCCGCCCGGGCGTAGCCACTGAGGAGATGAAATAGCAATCGGGCCTTGAGAACCCGAGCATGGGGGGGGATGACAGTACGCACGCCGCAGCGCGAATTCCTACCTGGCATCCCGTAACGACCGACTCAATCGAAAAACTCTAGCAAAGCTCTGGGGGATCTCTCACCATTTCATAAGATCGCCCGCAACGCAGTCTGTTCCCTGGTCCACAAGCCCGACAGCCGCCTTGGAACCGGTGGGCAGGCGTAGGGGGAAAAGAGGGTGTGGGGGGAGCCGGGGGAGGGGTTTCCGGCACGCACGCAGCCCGGCGCACCCCGCACAATGGACAAATTGCCTGAAGCCAACGGAATGGGTGTCCTCGCGGCCCTGGCCATCCTTGCCGGCCTGATCGTCGTCCACGAAGCGGGGCACTTCTTTGCAGCCACCTGGCAGGGGATCAGGGTCAGCGGCTTCTCGATCGGCTTCGGCCCGGTGCTGCTGGAGCGGCGGCGCCGTGGCGTGCAGTTCGCCCTGCGGGCCATCCCCCTGGGCGGCTACGTGGCCTTTCCCGACGACGACGAAGACAGTGACATCCCGGCCGACGATCCGGATCTGCTGCGCAACCGCCCGCTGCCGCAGCGGGCCCTGGTGATCGCCGCCGGCGTGCTGGCCAACCTGCTGCTGGCCTGGGCCGTGCTGGTGGCCCAGGGGGCCGTGGTCGGCATCCCCGCCGGCTTCAGCGCCACCCCCGGTGTGGTGGTGGCGGCGGTGCAACCCGGCCTGCCGGCGGCGGCCTCCGGCCTGCGCCCCGGCGACCGCATCCTCAGCCTGGCGGGCACCTCCCTGGGCGGCGGCCAGAGCGCCGTGGAGGGCCTGGTGGCCGACATCAAGGCCGCTCCACAGCGCTCGCTGCAGCTGGTGGCTGAACGCGCCGGCAGCACCGTGGCGCTCACGCTCACGCCCGATGCCCAGAACGGCATCGGCCGCATCGGCGCCCAACTGCAACCCAGCGGCAGCGAGGCCTTCCGGCCTGCCCGCAGCCCGCTGGAGGTGATCGGCCATGCCAACCGCACCTGCCTCAAGCTGATCCGCCGCACCGTGGATGGCTTCGTTTCCCTCGTCACCCACTTCGGCGAGACGGCCCCCCAGGTATCGGGGCCGGTGAAGATCGTGGAGATGGGCGCCTCCCTCGCCCGCGACGGTGGCGGCAGCCTTTTTCTGTTCACGGCGCTGATCTCGATCAACCTGGCCGTGCTCAACGCCCTGCCGCTGCCCCTGCTCGATGGCGGCCAGTTCGTGCTGCTGCTGCTGGAGGGCCTGCGCGGCCGCCCGCTGCCGCAGCGCCTGCAGCTGGCCTTCATGCAGTCGGGCTTCCTGCTGCTGGTGGGCCTCAGCCTGGTGCTGATCGTCAAGGACACCAGCCAGCTCTCCGCGGTGCAGCAGCTGCTGGGCCGCTGACGTGCCCCGCTTCCCCACCGCCCGCCAGCGGGCGCCGCTGATCCTGGAGCGCCTGGCCACGCTTTACCCGGAAGCCACCTGCTCGCTCGACTGGCGCACCCCCTGGGAACTGCTGGTGGCCACCATGCTCTCGGCCCAGTGCACCGACGAGCGGGTCAACAAGGTGACGCCGGCCTTGTTCGAGCGCTTCCCCGACGCGGCCGCCGCTGCAGCCGTGGAGAGCGAGGCGGTGGAGCCCTACGTGAAATCCACCGGCTTCTTCCGCAACAAGGCCAAGAACATCGTGGCCGCCTCCCGGCTGCTGCTGGAACGCCACGGCGGCCAGGTGCCGGCCTCGATGCCGGAGCTGCTGGAGCTGCCGGGCGTGGCCCGTAAGACGGCCAACGTGGTGCTGGCCCATGCCTTCGGCATTCATGCCGGCGTCACGGTGGACACCCATGTGCGGCGCCTCAGCAACCGGCTCGGCCTCACCCGCCAGAGCGAACCGGTGAAGATCGAGCCCGACTTGATGAAGCTGTTTCCGAAACCGGAGTGGGAAAACCTCTCAATCCGGCTGATCTTCCATGGCCGCGCCGTGTGCCGGGCCCGCAACCCCGGCTGCGGCAGCTGCCCGATGGCTGATCTCTGCCCCAGCCATCCCGACCACGGACCGGGCGGCAGACGCACCGTTCCTGCCGCAGGGTAGGGTTGGTCCTCATCCGCAACAGCAAAGCAGCCGCATGGCGAAGAAGTCGATGATCGCGCGTGACGTGAAGCGCAAAAAAATCGTGGCTCGTTTCGCTGTCAAGCGCGCCGCTCTGAAGGCCGCGTTTGAAGCCGCCGCCGATCCCATGGAACGGCTGGAGATTCACCGCCAGATCCAGGGCCTGCCCCGCAACAGCGCCCCCAACCGGGTGCGCAACCGCTGCTGGGCCACCGGCAAGCCCCGCGGCTACTACCGCGATTTCGGCCTGTGCCGCAATCAGCTGCGCGAGCGCGCCCACAAGGGCCTGCTGCCGGGTGTCACCAAGTCCAGCTGGTGAGCCGCTGAACCTGCGCCGGCTCTCCTGCACCACCGCTCCACGGGGTTAAGGGAGGGCCGGATGCGAGACTGCCTTTCGACAACAAAACGGACATAAGACGACGTGCCAGGAAAAATTCAGTCGGTCTCCTTCGATGGTCGGGAGATCCGGCTGACCACAGGGCTGTATGCCCCCCAAGCTGGGGGATCGGTGTTGATTGAATGCGGTGATACGTCCGTGCTGGTCACGGCCACCCGCGCCAAAGGCCGCGAAGGCATCGATTTCCTGCCCCTCACCTGCGATTACGAAGAACGGCTGTATGCCGCCGGGCGCATCCCCGGCAGCTTCTTTCGCCGGGAAGCACGCCCCCCCGAGCGGGCCATCCTCACCACCCGCCTGATCGACCGCCCGCTGCGGCCCCTGTTCCCCTCCTGGCTGCGCGACGACATTCAGGTGGTGGCCACCACCCTCTCGCTGGATGAGCGGGTGCCGCCCGATGTGCTGGCAGTCACGGGCGCTTCAATCGCCACCCTGCTGGCCCGCATGCCCTTCTATGGCCCGATGGCGGCCGTGCGCGTGGGCCTGCTGGGCGACGATTTCGTGCTCAACCCCAGCTTCCGCGAGATCGAGCGCAGCGACCTGGATCTGGTGGTGGCCGGAACCCCGGCCGGTGTGGTGATGGTGGAAGCGGGCGCCAACCAGCTGCCCGAACAGGATGTGATCGAGGCCATCGACTTCGGCTACGAAGCGGTGGGTGAACTGATCAAGGCCCAGCTCACCCTGCTGAGCGATCTGGGCATCGAGCAGGTGATCCCCGAGCCGAAGGTGGAAGATCCCGCCCTGCCGGCCTTCCTCGAGCAGGAATGCGGCAAGGGCATCGGTGAGGTGCTCAAGCAGTTCACGCTCACCAAGGCGGAGCGTGATGCCCAGCTCGATGCCATCAAGGCGGAGGTGGCCGTCAAGATCGGCGCCCTCAGCGACGACGACCCGATCCGCGTGGCCGCCGCCGGCAAGGCCCTGGGCAACACCTACAAGGGCATCACCAAGAAGCTGATGCGCGCCCAGATTCTCAGCGAAGGCAAGCGGGTGGATGGCCGCAACCTCGACGAGGTGCGCCCCATCACCGCTGCTGTGGGTGTGCTGCCCAAGCGGGTGCATGGCTCGGGCCTGTTCCAGCGTGGGCTCACCCAGGTGCTCTCCTGCGCCACCCTCGGCACCCCCAGCGATGCACAGGAACTCGACGACCTCAACCCGTCGAGCGAGAAGACCTACCTGCACCACTACAACTTCCCCCCCTACTCGGTGGGCGAGACCCGGCCGATGCGCTCCCCCGGCCGCCGCGAGATCGGCCATGGCGCCCTGGCGGAGCGGGCCATCACCCCCGTGCTGCCCCCGAAAGAGAAATTCCCTTACGTGCTGCGGGTGGTGTCGGAGTGCCTCAGCTCCAACGGCTCCACCTCGATGGGCTCGGTGTGCGGCAGCACCCTGGCGCTGATGGATGCCGGCGTGCCGCTGCAGGCTCCCGTGAGCGGCGCCGCCATGGGCCTGATCAAGGAAGGCGATGAGGTTCGGATCCTCACCGACATCCAGGGCATCGAGGATTTCCTCGGCGACATGGACTTCAAGGTGGCCGGCACCGAGAAGGGCATCACCGCCCTACAGATGGACATGAAGATCACCGGTCTGGCGGTGACCACCGTGGCCGAGGCCGTGAACCAGGCCCGCCCCGCCCGTCTGCACATCCTCGAGAAGATGCTGGAGGCGATCGAGAAACCCCGCGACACCATGTCGCCCCATGCGCCCCGCCTGCTCAGCTTCCGCATCGATCCGGAACTGATCGGCACTGTGATCGGTCCTGGCGGCCGCACCATCAAGGGCATCACCGAGCGCACCAACACCAAGATCGACATCGAGGACGGCGGCATCGTCACGATCGCCAGCCATGACGGCGCCGCCGCCGAAGAGGCCCAGCGCATCGTGGAAGGTCTCACCCGCCGCATCAGCGAAGGGGAGCAGTTCAGTGGCACCGTCACCCGCATCATCCCGATCGGCGCCTTCGTGGAGATCCTTCCCGGCAAGGAAGGCATGATCCACATCTCCCAGCTCTCGGAAGCCCGGGTCGAGAAGGTCGAAGACGTGGTGAAGGTGGGTGATCCCGTCACCGTGCGCGTGCGTGAGATCGACAACCGCGGCCGCATCAACCTCACCCTGCGCGGCGTCTCCCAGGAACCGGTGGCGGTCTGAGGTCAACGGGGCTGCCCCTGGCAGCCCACTGCCCCCAACCCACCGCCAGCCATGGCCGCACCATCGGGTGATGAACCGCTTCCTCTCGGCGCACCTGAGGCAAAGGCGACATCCTCAAGGGGTGCGCTTGGCGCCGAACCGGCGGCCGGCGTGCTCTATCTGGTGGGCACGCCGATCGGTAACCTCGCTGATCTCTCGCCCCGGGCCCGGCTGGTGCTGGAGCATGTCGATCGCATCGCCTGTGAAGACACCCGCCACAGCGGTCAGTTGCTGGCGCGGCTTGGCATTCGCCGGCCGCTGCTGAGCTTTCACCAGCACAACCAGGCCACCCGCCTGCCCGAACTGCTGCAGGCGCTGCAGCGGGGTGAGCGTCTGGCAGTGATCAGCGACGCGGGCCTGCCAGGCATTTCCGATCCCGGCGAACCGCTGGTGGCCGCCGCGCGGCAGGCGGGGCTGGAGGTGGTGTGCATTCCTGGCCCCTGCGCCGTCACCACCGCGCTGGTGAGCAGCGGCCTGCCCAGTGGCCGCTTCTGCTTCGAGGGATTTCTGGCCGCCAAGCCCAGCCAGCGCCGGCGTCAGCTGCAGGAACTGGCGGCCGAGCCGCGCACCTTGGTGCTGTTCGAGGCACCTCACCGGCTGATCGCCCTGCTGGAGGATCTGCTGGAGCTGCTGGGCGATCGCCCGCTGCGGGTGGCACGGGAGCTCACCAAGCGGCATGAGCAGCAGGTGGGGCCCACGGTGGCCGCCGCCCTGGAGCACTTCCGCCGGGTGCCGCCGCTCGGGGAGTGCACCTTGGTGCTGGGCGGCGCGCCCCCAGCGGCGCAACCCGCCTGGAACGAGGCTGCGCTGCGGGTCGAGCTGGAGAGCCTGCTGGTGGATGGGCTCAGCAAGCGGGAAGCCGCCCGCACCCTGGCGGAACGCACCGGTCACAGCCGCCGCGACCTCTACGCCCTGCTGCACCGCGACGGGCCGGAAGCCGAGCAGCGCGACAGCGCCAGTGGCGACCACGAAGGGAGCTCGAACGCCTGAGCGCTGCTGACCCGCAGGCCGCCGGCGCGTCACACTCAGGGGGCGACCCCTTCAACCACCGCCGCCGCCATGCTGGTGCGCCTTCGACTCCTGGCCGGCAGTGTGGCCGGCGGCCTGCTGCTGCTTGTGGTGCTGTGCCTGGGCGGACAGAACCTCAACGACCGGCCCCAGCTGCGGCTCGGCTTCGGCCGCAGCGCCCCGCTACCCAGCGGTTTTCTGGTGGGCCTGGCGCTGGTGGTGGGGGTGATCAGCGGCGGGGCCGCCACGGCGCTGCTGATGCCGGGCGATGATCAGGATCCGGGCAGGGAGTAAAGCGCCCCTTCAAGCACCACACGGGTGATGCCCTTGCGCAGCAGGTAGGGGGCGGTGCGGCGGATCACCTGGCTGTCAGGCACCTGGATCACCCGCTGGGTGCGGCCGCAGTGGCGTTTGGCCTGGCGTGGGTTGCTGAACACCACCAGGGCGCGGCGCCGGGATTCCTCCTCCGGCAGCAGGCCGAGTTCGGGGAAGTCGCTGAGGGGCCGGTCCTGCAGCTCCACGGTTTTGTCGACCAGCATGTAGAGGCTGTCAGGCAGGGGCGCCGCCTCGAACGGCAGGCAGGTGGCGGCAGGGCGGTCGAGCAGGGTTTCGCCGACCGGCACGGGCGTGAACAGGTCGGGCTCATCGTCAGCGTCTTCGCTGTCGCTGTCGGCATCGTTGTCGTCGGCGTCATCGCCGAAATCATCCGCATCGTCGATCGCCAGCACCTGGGCATCGTCATCGTCATCGCCGTCGGCGGCCGGATCCTGCCCGGCGGGATCGCCAAGGGTGGCAGGGGCGAATCCGGAGCCGAAGGGAGCAAGGGGCTCATCACTGCCGGGCTCCGCAGTGTCTGAGGCTTGGGGAAGGACATCCCCGGCGTCCGCAACGCAGGCAGTGGCGCCGGCCTGGTCTGCGGCGTCGCCGCTGGCGGCAGGCTCTGCGGCAGCCCCTTCAGCCTGGACCTCGGCCTGCTCGAACAGGGGCCCGGCGGGGATCGGGGTGGCGTCGAGCGGGTGAGCAATGGCGGCCCTGCGCATTGCCGGCCCCTTGCCGCGCTCCAGCTTGATCTGCTCGTAGCGATCGGCGCCGATGGCGGCCTTCACCACCCGGGTGGCGGTGGCGGCGCTGCAGCCGAAGGCAGCGGCCAGCGCCTGGGCAGTGTCCCCCTGCTGATAGCGGGCGACGAGCTCCTGCCGATGAGCGTCGCTGAGCCGGGTGGACGCCATTGGGAAGGTTTCACAGCAGACCACCTTAGGCTGTGCCGGTGGGCCGTTAGCTCAGTTGGATAGAGCATGCGACTTCTAATCGCACGGTCGCTGGTTCGAATCCAGCACGGCCCGTTTTTCCGCCGTTCGCCGACTCCTGAGCTCAGGGGGCAACGGCGAGCAGCGTGTCGCGCTTAAGTTGCAACGGCCAGTGGAGTGCCGCCGCGGGCGCGCTGCAGCAGGGTGTCGTCGGAGGGCTGGCGCAGCTGGTCGGCGAGGCCGAAGCGTTGCAGCAGCCGGATGAAGCGGAAGGTGGGGTCGGGCCGCAGCCGCAGCTGGCCGCCGCGCACGGTGTAGCCCTGACGCACCGCGAAGGGGAAGGCGTGGTGCAGGTTGTGCCAGCCCTCACCGAGCGTGATCAGTGCCACCAGGGCGTTGTTGCGGCTGTGGTCGTCGGTGCGGAAGGGCTGATCGCCCCACACGTGCGCCACCGAGTTCACCGTGGCCACGCCGTGGAACAGCACGGTGGTGCTGAGGAAGAAGGCGCCCAGGTACATCCAGCCGCCCACCAGATACGACAGCCCGGCCAGGGCCAGCAGGGGCAGGAAATGGAGCCGATCGAGGCGGCGCAGCACCGGATCCGCTTCCACGTCCGCCGGCAGCTCATCGGGGAAGAAGCTCGAGCGCAGCAACCAGCCGGCCTGGGAGTTCCACAGCCCCCGCCAGCCCTGCAGCGGCATCAGCGGGGTGTGGGGGTCGGCGGCGGTGTCCACATGGCTGTGATGCTGCAGGTGGTGGGCCTTCCACCAGCTCGGGCCCATCTGGCCGGCGGAAGCCGCCACAGCGCAGCCGATCCAGAGCACGGCACGCGGGGCGCGGTAGCTGCGGTGCACCAGCAGGCGGTGATACACCGACGTGATCGCCAGCATGCGCACCAGATACAGCCCCACCGCCCAGAGCAGGGCTCCGAGGCTCAGGCCCGTGACCAGCAGCAGCAGGCAACCGATGTGAAAGGAAACAATGAAGATCGGTCCCAGCAGGTACAGGGAACGGTGCAGGCCGGAGTTCAGAAGGAGAGGTGAGCGCTGGCTTCAAGCTAGTGGGCGCCCTTGCGCGCTGTTCGCGAAGAAATCCCCCAGCCGTGGGCCACCGGGCCGGGGCTGCCTACGTTGAAGCCGGCGGAGCGGTGGTCCCATGAGCCCAGCACCCGGGCCTGAGGGCAACCGGCTCCAACCCGGTTCAGGGCAAGTCGACCAGCCCCCGCAGCCGTTCGCCGCGCTGGAGCCGCTGCTGCGTCGCCATCACCACAGCGCCGGTGGCCTGATCGAGGTGCTGAACGGGGCGCAGGAGATCTATGGCCACCTCAGCGAGCCGCTGCTGCGCCATGTGGCCCACAGCCTGGCATTGCCGGACAGCCAGGTGTTCGGCACCGCCAGCTTCTACCACCTGTTCCGCTTCCAGCCCCCGGCGCGTCACAGCTGCGTGGTATGCACCGGTACGGCCTGTGAAGTGAACGGCGCGTCTGAGCTGGTGGCGGCCCTGGAGGGCGCCCTGCGGCTCCGCCTCGGTGGACGCAGCGGCGACGGGCTGGTGAGCCTGGAGGGCGTGCGCTGCCTGGGCACCTGCGGCGCCGCGCCGGTACTGGTGATCGATGGCGTGGCGTTGCCGCACCAGAGCCCGGCCCGCGCCCTTACGGCCCTGCAAGCGCTGACGCCATGAGCGGCACCCATCCCGGCGGTGAAGCGCTGCAGCAGGTGCGCTGCTGCAGCGCTGCCGGCTGTCTGGTGAGCGGGGCGGGCCCCTTGCGCGAGGCGCTGGAAGCGGCCGTGGCCCGCCATGGCCTGGAGCAGCGGCTTGTGATCACCCCTGTGGGCTGCCTGGGCCCGTGCAGCCAGGGCCCGCTGCTGGCGGTGGACCCTGAGGGCGCCCTGTTCAGCGGCGTCGAGGCGGCTGAGGCCGACGGGCTGATCGTCGCCCTGGCCCAGCGCTCGCAGGTGGCGGCACCCGAACAGGACGGACCGCTCCAGTGGCAGCCGTCCCGCGGCGCACGGCTCGACACCGGCGCCCCCTTCTTTGCGCGGCAGCAGCGCATCGTGCTGGAGCACTGCGGCCGGATCGACCCGGAGCGGATCGAGGCGGCGATCGCCTGCGGCGCCTACACCCAGCTGTGCCGCGTGGTGCAGACCCTAAGCCCCGCCGAGGTGGTGGACACGCTGCGCCGCAGCGGCCTGCGCGGGCGCGGCGGCGCCGGCTACCCCACCGGGCTGAAGTGGGCCACGGTGGCCGCCATGCCGGGCGAGCACAAGGTGGTGGTGTGCAATGCCGATGAAGGCGACCCCGGCGCCTTCATGGACCGCAGCGTGCTGGAAGGCGACCCCCACCGCGTGCTGGAAGGAATGGCGATCGCGGCCCATGCAGTGGGAGCAGATCAGGGGTTCATCTACGTGCGTGCCGAGTACCAGCTGGCGATTGCCCGTCTGCGGCAGGCGATCGAGCAGGCCCACCAGTGGCAACGGCTCGGCCAGCAGCTCTTTGGCACCCGCTTCAGCTTCACGGTGGAGCTGCGGGTGGGCGCCGGGGCCTATGTGTGCGGCGAGGAAACGGCACTGATCCGCTCGATCGAAGGTGGACGCGGCACGCCCCGCCCCCGCCCCCCCTACCCCGCTGAACAGGGGGTGGGCGGCCTGCCGACGCTGATCAACAACGTGGAGACCTTCGCCAACGTTGTGCCGATCCTGCGGGAAGGCCCCGACTGGTTCGCCGCCATCGGCACGGCCGGCAGCACAGGCACCAAGGTGTTCAGCCTCACCGGCAACGTGCGCCGCGGCGGGCTGGTGGAGGTACCGATGGGCACCAGCCTGGCCACGATCGTGGTGGAGATGGGCGAGGGCACCCCGGACGGGGCAGGCATCAAGGCGGTGCAGACCGGCGGCCCCTCAGGCGGCTGTGTGCCCGCCGCCCATCTCGACACCCCGGTGGATTACGAGAGCCTGCAGGCCCTGGGCACGATCATGGGCTCCGGCGGCATGGTGGTGCTCGATCACGCCACCGACATGGTGGCCCTGGCGGCCTTCTTCATGGCCTTCTGCCGCGAGGAATCCTGCGGCAAGTGCGTGCCCTGCCGCGCCGGCACCGTGCAGCTGCATGGGCTGCTGCAGAAGCACCTGGCCGGCGAGGCCACAGCCGCCGACCTGAGCCAGCTGGAAGCGCTGTGCCACATGGTGCGGGACACCAGCCTGTGCGGGCTGGGCCAGAGCGCCCCCAAGCCGGTGCTCAGCACACTGCGCTTCTTTCGCAGCGACTACGAGGCGCGCCTGCGGCCGGACCCGACAGCGGCGCCCACCGCCACAGGAGGGGCCCCATGAGCGTCTGCACGCTCACGATCGACGGCCAGGCGGTGGCCGCCGCCGCCGGCACCACCGTGCTGCAGGCGGCGCAGCAGGCAGGGATCGCCATCCCCACCCTCTGCCACCTGGAGGGCCTGAGCCCGGTGGCGGCCTGCCGCCTCTGCCTGGTGGAGATCGCCGGCAGCGACAGGCTGCAGCCCGCCTGCGTCACCGCCGTGGCGGAAGGGCAGGTGGTGCACAGCGCCACGCCACGCCTGCGCGATCACCGACGCACCGTGATCGAGCTGCTGTTCACCGAGGGCAACCACGTGTGTGCCGTGTGCGTGGCCAACGGCCACTGCGAACTGCAGGACCTGGCCGTGGCGGTGGGCATGGACCACACGCGTCTGCCGTACCGCCACCCCCAGCGCTCGGTGGACCTCTCCCACCACCGCTTCGGGCTCGACCACAACCGCTGCATCCTCTGCACCCGCTGCGTCCGTGTGTGCGATGAGGTGGAGGGGGCCCATGTGTGGGACGTGGGCTGGCGGGGTGAGCACTGCCGGATCGTCGCCGGGCTGAATCAGCCCTGGGGAGCGGTGGACGCCTGCACCGACTGCGGCAAATGCGTGATGGCCTGCCCCACCGGCGCCCTGTTCCACAAGGGCGACGGCGCCGAGGAGAAACACGAGGAGGCCTGGCGGCTGGCCGTGATCCTGCGGGCCCATCGTGCGGGGACGGCGCCATGAAACTGCGTCTCGCCACGGTGTGGTTGACGGGCTGCTCGGGCTGCCACATGTCGTTTCTCGATCTGGACGAATGGCTGATCGAGCTGGCCGCACTGGTGGAGGTGGTGTTCTCGCCGATCGCCTCCGACGTGAAGACCTACCCGGAGCACGTGGATGTGGCCCTGGTGGAGGGGGGTGTGGGCACCAGCGACAACCTGGCGCTGATCCGGCAGGTGCGGCAGCGCACGCGCGTGCTGGTGGCGTTCGGCGACTGCGCCATCACCAGCAACGTGCCCGGCCTGCGCAATTCCCATCCCGGCGCTGACACCGTGCTGGAGCGGGCCTATCTGCAGCTGTCAGACAGCAGCGGCTGCCTGCCGCAGGCACCCGGGATCGTGCCGGAGCTGCTGGAGCAGGTGCTGCCGGTGCAGGCGGTGGTGCCGGTGGACGTGTATCTGCCCGGCTGCCCGCCACCAGCCGCGCGCATCCGCGCCGTGCTGGAGGCGCTGCTGCGGGGCGAGACGCCAGTGATGGAGGGGGCGGAGCTGATCCGCTTCGGCTGACCCATGGACCAGAGCCCCACCCCCCCGGCCGGGACACCACGCACGATCCTGATCGATCCGGTCACCCGCATCGAAGGCCACGCCAAGATCACGATCCACCTCGATGCCAGCGGCAGCGTGGCGGCCGCCCGTTTTCATGTGGCCGAATTCCGCGGCTTCGAGGCCTTCTGCGCCGGGCGGCCGTTCACGGAAATGCCGGCGCTCACGGCGCGGATCTGCGGCATCTGTCCGGTGAGCCACCTGCTGGCCTCCGCAAAGGCGGGCGACCAGCTGCTGGCGGTGACGATCCCGCCGGCGGCCGAGCGGTTGCGGCGCTTGATGAACCTGGCCCAGATCATCCAGTCGCATGCGCTCTCGTTCTTTCACCTGAGCAGCCCGGATTTCCTGCTCGGCTGGGACTGCGATCCGGCGCGGCGCAACGTGTTCGGCCTGATCGCCGCCGATCCTGAGCTGGCCCGCGGCGGCATCCGGCTGCGTCAGTTCGGCCAGACGGTGATCGAGCGGCTGGGCGGGCGCAAAATCCATCCGGCCTGGGCGGTGGCCGGTGGGGTGCGCACCCCTCTCGCCACCACTGACCGCGACGCGATCCGTGCGGGGCTACCCGAGGCTTTCACCACCACCCGCGCGGCCCTGGCGCTCTTCAAACGCCTGCTGGATGGGCCGCTGGCGGCGGAGGCCGCTGTGTTCGGTGACTTTCCTTCTCTCTTTATGGCGCTGGTGGGGGAAGGCGGCGCGTGGGAGCACTACGGCGGCCGCCTGCGCCTGATTGATGGCGACGGCACGCCGCTGGGCGGTGATCTGCCGGCCGATGGCCTGGGTGCCGGGCCGTTCGACGCGCTGCTGGCCGAGGCGGTGGAACCGTGGACCTACCTGAAATTCCCCTACTACAAGCCGCTGGGGCCGGAAGCGGGCAGTTACCGGGTGGGGCCGCTGGCGCGGCTGAACGTGTGCGATCACATCGGCACCACCGGCGCCGACAGCGAACTGCTGGAGCTGCGCCAGCGCGGCGGGCGGGTGGTGACCAGCTCCTTCCACTACCACCTGGCCCGGCTCATCGAGATCCTCGCGGCGCTGGAGGCGATCGAAGCCCTGCTCGATGATCCGGCCCTCGGCGACCCCCATGTGCGCGCCCGCGCCCACCTCAATGCCTTCGAGGCGGTGGGAGTGAGCGAGGCGCCGCGCGGCACGTTGTTCCACCACTACTGCGTGGATGGCGACGGGCTGATCGAGGCGGTGAACCTGGTCATCGCCACCGGCCAGAACAACCGGGCGATGAACCGCACGATCACCCAGATCGCGCGCCACCACATCCAGGCAGGCCCCAGCGCCGGTGCGGAAGGCGGGGCTGAAACCGCCCTGCCGGAGATCGCCGAGGCCCTGCTCAACCGGGTGGAGGCGGGCATCCGCTGCTTCGATCCCTGCCTGTCGTGCTCCACCCATGCCGCCGGCGAAATGCCGCTGCACGTGCAACTGCTCGGCCCTGGCGGGGAACTGCTGCGGGAGCGGTGGCGGCCTTGAGCGCCGCCCCGGGCGGGCCGGCACCACAGCGGCGCGATCTGCTGATCGGCTGGGGCAATGATCTGCGGCAGGACGACGGCGTGGGCCTGGCCATCGCCGCTGCGGTGCAGGGCTGGCACCAGCGGCAGCTCACCGTGCTGGCCACCCGGCAGCTCACCCCGGAGCTGGCACCGCTGCTGGCGGAGGCCCGCCGGGTGCTGTTCGTGGATGCCGCGCTGGCGCCGGCCTGTCCGCCGCCGGGCTGGCGGCTGGAGCGCTTGGCGGCTGATGCTGCAGCAACGGCGGCCGCCCCCCCCCCCTTCAGCCATCACGCCAGCCCCTGCGCGCTGCTGCAGCTGGCCGGCCAGCTCTATGGCCGCACCCCCCCGGCCTGGCAGTTGCTGGTGCGCGCGCACCGCTGCGGGCTGGGCAGCCACCTCACGCCGGCCACCGCCGCCCTGCTGCCCGAGGCCCTGGCGGCGGTGCGGCACTGGTGCGGCGATGCATGAACTGGCGCTGATGGAGGAGGTGCACCGGATCGCCCTGGCGGCCGCCGCGGCTGAAGGGGCCGCGCGGATTCATGGGCTGCGCCTGCGGGTGGGGCAACGGGCCGGGGTGGATCCCGACGCGCTGCGATTCGCCTTTGAGGTGGTGATGGCCGGTGGCATCGCCGAGGGGGCCAGCCTGGAGTTGGAGCTGTCCGCAGGCCGGGAGCTGGAGCTGATCGGGCTGGATGTGTCGTGAGGTTTCATCGGACTGGGGGGCCGTGAGGAATCCCCCCACTCCCGCACGCTCAGCGCCGACTCCCGCGGCAGCTCGCCGCTGGCGAGGATCGGCCAGGCCACCAGCCGCTCCGACAACCAGGGCCGCTCAAGATCGAGGAAAGCGGTCACTGACTTGCTCATCAGCTGGTGGAGGGTAAGGAGGGTGATGGTGCCGGCAGTGGCGCGGGCTCAGGACTCAGGACTTGCGACTCCGGGATTGGGGATTCGGTAGTCGGGATTGGGGAGTGGGGATTGAGGCTGGGAGGTTGTACGGGGGTGCAGCATCCCAGGCATCTTCCGGCGGAGGCCCCTTCAACTCAGCGGCATAGCGACAGCACCCGAGCAGCGACATCGGCAGGCCACAGGCAGGGCCGAGTGCCAGCAGCAAAAGCTGATCAGTGCCAACGATTGCTCAGCCTGCGCACTGACTCTGCTGCATCCAACAAGGAAGAGCCCAGAAAGCGCAACGGCTCAAATCCTCAGCGCCCGAGCCCCTTGCAAGCCTGAGAACCTCGCCGGCTCAGAAGAGCTCTGGCCAAGAAATGTAGCGGGATGATGCATTTCTTCCTCTCGCAGGATCTCCTTCGTCGGTCGCGGACTTTCCCCGCCCCGTTGTCGGGAATGGGGCGCGATCCCCACCACGGGCAAACCGCTCAGGCCATCAAGCCAAGCAGGCGTCCAGGCGATCAAGAACCCAGGCTCGAATGGGCCAAGCCACCCGGCCATCGGATGGCGGCAGAGGGCCAAGAACCCAGTGATTACCGTGGTTTTCGGCAAAGACCCAATCCCCTGTGCCAACTGCTACAGTCCGCCGGACAAATTCTCTGAGATCACCAAAAGCGCCACGTGACATTCCTCTCTGACTTCATTCCGCTCTTCCTGGAGCAGGTTCAGTCCCCGACCCTCGGATTCCTGATCGGCGGGATCATCGTGGCCGCGCTTGGCAGCCAGCTGGCCATTCCGGATTCGATCTACAAGTTCATCAGCTTCTTCCTGCTGATGAAGATCGGCCTGACGGGCGGCATCGCCATTCGGAACTCCAACCCCACGGAGATTTTTCTTCCGGCGCTTGCGGCCGTGGGGATTGGCATCGTGATCGTGTTCATCGCTCGTTACACCCTGGGGAAACTGCCTGGCATCACCGTGCCTGACGCGGTTGCCACCGGCGGCCTGTTCGGCGCGGTGAGCGGCTCCACGCTGGCGGCGGTTCTGCCGCAGCTGGATTCCGCCAAGATCCCCTATGAGGCCTGGACGGCGGCGCTCTATCCCTTCATGGACATTCCGGCGCTGGTGACGGCGATCGTGGTGGCCAGCGTCTACCTCTCCAAGAAGACCGGCAACACCGCCGAGAAAGTGGAGATCTGGCCGATCATCAAGGAAAGCATTCAGAGCTCGGCCGTCACGTCGCTGCTGCTGGGCGTGGCCCTCGGCATCCTCACCAAGCCCGAACCCGTCTATGAGAGCTTCTTCAACCCCCTGTTCCGCGGCTTCCTTGCCGTTCTCATGATCATCATGGGGATGGAAGCGGCCCAGCGCATGAATGAGCTGCGCAAGGTGGCCCAATGGTTTGCCATCTACGCCTTCATCTCCCCCATCCTGCATGGTTTTATTGCCTTCGGCGTAGGCCTGCTCATCCACAAGATCACCGGCTTCAGCATCGGTGGTGCGGTTGTGCTGGCTGTGATCGCCGCCTCCAGCTCGGACATCTCCGGCCCACCCACCCTTCGTGCCGGCATCCCGTCGGCGAACCCCTCGGCCTACATCGGCGCTTCCACCGCCATCGGCACACCCGTCGCGATCGCCATCTGCATTCCGCTGTTCATCGGGATTGCAGAGGTGCTGCTCGGCAAGTAAATTCGCAACCCACTGATCCAATTCCTGACTACCATCCTTTGAGGACAAACCCATGAGTCAACAGGTCTGGAAGCTGGTGATCGTTGGGGAGGAAATCCTCTCCAAAAAGCTCGTCAAGCTCATCAAAGCTGCAGGTGCCACCGGTTATACCGTCAATGCAGCCGGTGGCGAAGGGAGCCGCAACGTGCGCTCCACGGGAGAGCCAAGCGTCTCGCACACCCTCTCCAACGTGAAAATCGAAGTGCTCACCGGCACCCGCGAGCTGGCCGACAAGATCACCAACGAGATCGCGGCAAAGTATTACGCCGACTACTCGATCATCACCTACATCTACCCGGTGGAAGCCCTGCGCGATCACAAGTTCTGATTCAGGAATGATGCGGCTGGCTGCCGCGGAATCCGTGTCAGTTCATCCTGTGCCAGTTCAGCGGCGCGATCGGCGAGGCCTTGCCCTTCAAGCCTCCGCATTCGGCACAGGCTTCCTGCTCACTCAAGCGCCCGTGGGATTCACGGGGGTTCTTGCCCCCTGATTCCCATGTCTCCCCAGGGTTGCTGAAACCCTGGTTTCACTCAATTCTGGGGGGATGCGTCACCGGCAGGTTCCCTGCATCAGCGAGGCCAGCACGCGTAAGTGCCAGGCCTCGCTTTTTCATGTGTTCGCCCAGCCCCATGTCTCAGTTCAGCAAACTCCCGGCCGTTCTGGTTGGAACCTTGACGCTCTACCTGCTTGGTTATGCCTATGCCAGAGCGGTGGTCTTTCATGCCGTGGAGCGCTATTCAGGCGCTGAAGGCAAAGGCCCGCCGCGCCAGGACGTGATCGCCAAAAAAGATCAGCCGGCTGGAGAAGGGTGGGAGTATGCGCTGTTTCTGCCGGCGATCAAGCTGGAGGAAAGCCTGAGGACCGCCAGCCTGAACCGCTGACCGGCGCCGGTCCACGGTGAGGAAGGGCTACGCCGGTGGGCCGGGCTCCTGCCCTCTCCCCAGACTGGAACCATCGCCGCCGGCTGCGCCATGTGCTCCCACTGCTCCTGCGGCCAGCCGATGGCCAGCGTGGCGGCAGCCCCCGCACCGCGAACCCTGCTGCTGCGCCACAACCTGCTGGAGCGCAACGACAGCAACGCCGCGCGCAACCGCGAGCGCTTCGCGGCCGCCGGCCTGCTGGTGGTGAATGTGCTCTCGGCCCCCGGCGCAGGCAAAACAGCCCTGCTCGAAGCTGTCGCGCGCCAGTGGCGGCACGGCCCGGTGGGGGTGATCGTGGGCGATCTCGCCACCGACAACGACGCCCGCCGCCTGCAGGCCGCCGGCGCCCGCGCCGTGCAGATCCAGACGGGCGACCTGTGCCACCTGGAAGCGTCGCTGGTGGCGGGAGCCTTCGATCAGCTCGACTGCGGCGGCATGCAGCTGCTGCTGATCGAGAACGTGGGCAACCTGGTGTGCCCCACCGCCTTCGATCTGGGCGAACAGCTGCGGATCGCCGTGCTCTCGGTGACCGAAGGGGAAGACAAGCCGCTCAAATACCCGGCCCTGTTCCACTCCGCCGATGCGGTGGTGATCAACAAAACCGATCTCGCCGCGGCCGTGGGCTTCGATCGCGCCGCCGCTCTGGCCCACCTGGCAGCGGTGGCGCCCCACGCCCGCCTCTTCGAACTCTCAGCCCGCACCGGTGCCGGCGTTGAGGCGCTGCTGCACTGGCTGGAGCACCAGCGCCAGGGTGCAGTCCCGGCCTGCGCATGAGCGGCGCCCCCTGGCGGCGCCTGAGGCTCGACATTGAGGGGGTCGTGCAAGGCGTGGGCTTCCGGCCGTTCGTGCATCGGCTGGCGTCGCAGCAGCAACTGGCCGGCTGGGTCACCAACACCCCAGGCGGGGTGTCGATCGAGGTAGAGGGAAACGCCGCCGCGCTGGAGGCCTTCCTGCACGCGCTGCAGGCCCGGCGCCCGCCGCACAGCCGCATCGACCGCCTGGCGCGTCGCTGGTTGACGCCCCTGGCTGCGCCTGCGGGGGCGCCGAGAGAGGAGCAGCGCGAGGAGCTGGGGGAAGAGCCGGACGTGTTCAGGATCCTGCCGGCAGCCCCCGCCAGCGGGCCGCACCCGGATTCGGCCTGTGGCTCCGACCCCACCAGCGCGCTCACGGGCCTGGTTCCGGCCGATCTGGCCCCCTGCGGCGCCTGCCGCGCCGAGCTGCGTGATCCACGCAACCGCCGCTATGGGTATGCCTTCAACAGCTGCGCCCATTGCGGGCCGCGCTACAGCCTGCTGCGCGCCCTGCCGTTCGAGCGGGCCCACACCACCCTGGCCGGATTTGAACTCTGCGCCGCCTGCCACCGCGAATTCCACGATCCGGGCGACCGCCGCTTTCACGCCCAGACGATCGGCTGCCCCGCCTGCGGACCGCAGCTGAGCTGGCGGCAGCGGGACGCCGGCGGGATCGGCAGCGGCGACGGCGACAGCGGGCCCGGCGCCGCCGCGCTGGCGGCAGCGGCGGCGGCGTTGCAGCGCGACCAGGTGGTGGCCCTGCAGGGGGTGGGGGGCTTTCAGCTGCTGGTGCGGGCTGCTTCAGCGGCGGCCGTCGCTGTGCTGCGGCGCCGCAAGTGGCGCCCAGAGCAACCCTTTGCCGTGCTGGTTCCCCACCTGGCCTGGGTGCGGCGTCACTGCCGGGTATCGGCGGCGGAGGCGCGGCTGCTGGTGGGGCCGGCGGCACCGATCGTGCTGCTGCGCAGGCGCGCCGCCCCCCTCGCCGACGGAGTGGCCCCTCACACCCCCTGGCTGGGGGTGATGCTGCCGGCCTCGCCCCTGCATGCCCTGCTGCTGGAGGCGGTGGGGGAGCCGCTTGTATGCACGAGCGGCAACCGCTCGGGCGAACCGCTGGGCTTCAGCGAGGCCGATGGGCTGGACCTGCTCACGGACCTCGCCGATGGTCTGCTGAGCCACAACCGGCCGATCGCCAACCCCGTCGACGACGGCGTGGCCCAGGTGGTGGCCGGAGCGGTGATGGTGCTGCGCCAGGCACGCGGTACCGCGCCCACCGCCATCGCGCTGCCGGATCCCACGCCCCCGCCGGCCGCAATGCCCCGACAGTCCGACGTGCTGCTCGCCATGGGCGGCCAGGTGAAGAGCGCCATCGCCATCGGCCAGGGCAGGCTCGCACAGCTGGGGCCCCATCTCGGCGACCTCGGCACGCTGGCCGGCGAACGGCGGCTGACCGCCACCCTGCTCAGCTGGCTGGAGCGCCAGCAGCTGCGCCCGTCGCGGCTCGCCATCGACCTGCACCCCGGCTACAGAGCGCACCGCCTCGGCCGGGAGCTGGCGGAGGCCTGGGGCGGTCTGCCGGTGCTGGCCGTGCAGCACCATCACGCCCACCTGCTGGCCTGCCTGGCGGAGCACGGTCTGCCCCTGCCGGCCACAGGCGTGGCCTGGGATGGCGCCGGCTTCGGCCCCGACGGCCTGCTCTGGGGCGGCGAATGCCTGCGGCTGGAGCCCCCGCGGGCGGGCGCCGCGCTCGGCTTCACGCACCTGGCGCGGCTGCGGCCCTTCCCCCTGCCCGGCGGCGAACGGGCCCTGCGGGAACCGCGCCGCGCCGCACTCGGGCTGCTGGTCGCCGCCTTCGGGGCGGACAGCCAGGCCCACACCCCGCCCGCCACCCGGGCCGCCTTCGGCGAGGGGGAGCAGCTGCTGCTGGAGCGCCTGCTGCAGACGGACCTGAAGACGCCGCTCTGCACGAGCATGGGCCGCCTGTTCGACGCCCTCGCCTCGCTGCTCGGCCTGGTGCAGCGCTGCAGCTTCGAGGGGCAGGGGGCGCTGCGGCTGCAGGCGGCGGCCCAGGCCGCGCTCGATGCGCCGGAGCCGCCGGACTGGCCGGCGTACCGCCTCCCCATCTGCGCCGGAGCACAAGCTGCCGCTGCCAGCGGCGTGGCCGCACCGTGGTTGCTCGACTGGCACCCCCTGCTGACTTCCGTGCTCGACGATCTGGCCCGCGGCCGCCCCGTGCCGTCGATCGCGCTGGCCTTTCACCGCGCCCTGGCGGCCCTGCTGGTGGAGCTGGCGCAGCGGTTGCAGCTGCACCGCCTGCTGCTGAGCGGCGGCTGCTTCCAGAACCGCCTGCTGTTGGAACTGGCCGTGACGGCGCTGGCGGCGGCCGGCGTTGAAGCGGTGTGGCCCCAGCGGGTGCCCTGCAACGACGGCGGCCTGGCCCTCGGCCAGCTGCTGGCGCTGGCCTGGTCGGCATGTGAGGAAGGCACAGAGCCGGGGGTTCAGGCGCCGCTTCTCGCCCTATAGAGGAGAGGCAGGCCCTGCGGAGGCCGCCGCTGGCGGCGGAGGAGCGTGATGTGTCTGGCTGTGCCGGGTGAGCTGATCCGGATCGAGCACCGCCGCCCGGCCGGCCTCGCGCCGGACGCTGGCGGCGACGGCGACGGCGAAGACAACGACGACGACGCGCTCTGGCGGGTGGGGGTGGTGGAGTTCTCCGGCGTGCAGCGGGAGGTGAGCCTGGCCTGCGTGCCGGAGGCCCGCCCCGGCGATCTGCTGCTGGTGCACGTGGGTTTCGCGCTCAGCGTGGTGGTGGAGTCATGAGCCCTTCCCGCGCCGATGGCCGCATCACCGTCGATGGCAATGAAGCGGTGGCGCGCGTGGCCTACCGGCTGAACGAGGTGATGGCGATCTACCCGATCACCCCGGCCACGCCGATGGGGGAATGGGCCGATGGCTGGGCCGCGGCCGGCCGCCCCAACCTCTGGGGCAGCGTGCCCACCGTGGTGGAGATGCAGAGCGAGGGGGGCGCCGCCGGGGTGCTGCATGGCGCCCTGCAGGCCGGAGCGCTCGCCACCACCTTCACAGCGTCACAGGGGTTGCTGCTGATGCTGCCCAACCTCTACAAGATCGCCGGTGAACTCACCAGCACGGTGGTGCACGTGGCCGCCCGGGCCCTGGCGGGCCAGGCGCTCTCGATCTTCGGGGACCACAGCGACGTGATGGCCACCCGCGGCAGCGGCTGTGCCCTGCTCTGCTCGGCGTCGGTGCAGGAGGCCGGCGACTTCGCCGCCATCGCCACTCTGGCCAGCCTGAACGCCCGCCTGCCCTTCCTGCATTTCTTCGACGGCTTTCGCACCTCCCACGAGCTGCACACGGTGGCGCCGCTCTCTGACGCCACCCTCGCCGCCCTGATTCCGGCGGGGCTGATCGCCACCCACCGGGCCCGGGGGCTGAGCCCCGACCGTCCGGTGATCCGCGGCACCAGCCATAACCCGGACGTGGCCTTTCAGGCCCGTGAAGCGGCCAATCCCTTTCACGACGCCGCCCCGGCGCTGGTGCAGCAGGCGATGGACCGCTTCGCCGCGCTCACCGGGCGCGCCTACCGGCTGTTCGAGTACCACGGCGATCCGCTGGCGGAGCGGGTGCTGGTGCTGATGGGATCGGGTTGCGAGACGGCCCAGCTCACGGTCGATGCCCTCATCGCCAGCGGCGAGCGGGTGGGGGTGCTGAAGGTGCGGCTCTACCGGCCGTTCAGCGCCGAGCGGCTGGTGGCGGCGCTGCCGGCCAGCGTGCGCGCGATCGCCGTGCTGGATCGCTGCAAGGAACCGGGCGCCGGCGGCGACCCGCTCTACCTCGATGTGAGCGATGCGGTGCGGCGCTGCTGGGGGCGGACGGCCGCCACCGACGCCAGACCGCAGCCCCGGGTGGTGGGCGGGCGCTACGGCCTGGCCTCGAAGGAGTTCAACCCGGCGATGGTGAAGGCGGTGCTGGAGGCCCTGCGCGGCCATGCGGCGCCCCATTCCTTCAGCGTCGGCATCGAGGACGACCTCACCCACCGCTCCCTGCCGGTGGACACCAGCTTCCGCGCCGAAACGGAGGGGGAGTTCCAGGCCGTGATCTACGGGCTCGGCGCCGACGGCAGCGTGGGCGCCAGCAAGAACACGATCAAGATCATCGGCGCAGGCACGGACCTGCACGCCCAGGGCTACTTCGTCTACGACTCGAAGAAATCCGGTTCGGTCACGGAGTCGCACCTGCGCTTCGGCCCGCGGCCGATCCACGCCACCCACCTGGTGGGGCGGGCCGATCTGGTGGCTTGCCACCAGTGGGATTTCCTCAGCCGCTTCGACCTGCTGAGCACGGCGCGCCCCGGCGCCACCCTGCTGCTGAACAGCCCCTGGGAGGCCGGACAGATCTGGGAGCTGCTGCCGGCGGCGGTGCGCGCCCAGATCCGCGTCAGGCAGCTGCGCGTGTTCGCCATCCATGCGGCCGCAATCGCGCGCGACTTCGAGCTGGGCGGGCGCATCAACACCGTGATGCAGACCTGCTTCTTCTCGCTCGCCGGGGTGATGCCGCTGGAGCAGGCACTGGACGCGATCCGCGTCGCGATCCGCCACAGCTACGGCCACAAGGGAGAGCCGGTGGTGCAGCGCAACCTGCAGGCCGTCGATGCCGCCCTGGCACGGCTGCTGCCGGTGCCGATTCCAGCGGAGGACCCAGCCGGCCCACCAGAGCCGGAGGCCGATCGCTTCGCCGCCGCCCCCACCTTCGTGCGCAGCGTGATCGTGCCCCAGCTGGCCCGTCAGGGCGACCGGCTGCCGGTGAGTGCCCTGCCCGCCGATGGCACCTACCCCTGCGGCACCGCCCGCTGGGAGAAGCGCAACATCGCCGACAGCGTGCCGGTCTGGGAGGAGCAGCTGTGCGTGCAGTGCGGCAAATGCGTGATGGTGTGCCCCCATGCCGTGATCCGCGCCAAGGTGGTGGAGCCGGCCGCGCTGGCGGCGGCACCGCCGGGCTTCCTGAGCGCGCCGGCCCGCGAACCGCACGGCAGCGCCAACCGCTTCACCCTGCAGGTGGCGGTTGAGGACTGCACCGGCTGCGCCCTCTGCGTAGAGGTCTGCCCGGCACGCGAGCGGGACACGCCCAGCCACAAGGCCATCAACATGGCGCCGCAGCGCCCCCTGCGCGAGCAGGCCCGCGGCGCCTGGGAGTTCTTCCTGCAACTGCCCGACACCGAGCGCAGCCAGCTGAACCTGCGCCACATCGGCCAGCAGCAGCTGCAGGAGCCGCTGTTCGAGTTTTCCGGCGCCTGCGCCGGCTGCGGCGAAACCCCCTACATCAAACTCGCCACCCAGCTGTTCGGCGACCGGATGGTGGTGGCCAACGCCACCGGCTGCTCGTCGATCTACGGCGGCAACCTGCCCACCACCCCCTGGAGCTGCAACGGCGAGGGCCGCGGGCCGGCCTGGTCCAACTCCCTGTTCGAAGACAACGCCGAGTTCGGGCTGGGCTTCCGCGTCGCCTACGACCAGCGGCACACCACCGCCGTGCGCCTGCTGCGTCGCCTGGCCGAACCCGGCGAAGGGGGCAGCGAGGCGCCGGTGCCGCCGGTGCTGGCGGAGGCGCTGATCCAGGCGGATCAGAGCGGGGAAGCGGGGATCTTCGAGCAGCGGCAGCGGGTTGTGGAGCTGCGCGGGCGGTTGGGGCAGGTGCAGCAGGCGCCGGAGCGGCAGGCGGAGATCGAGGCGCTGCTCGCCCTGGCCGACGATCTGACCAAGCGCAGCGTGTGGATGATCGGCGGCGACGGCTGGGCCTACGACATCGACGCGGGCGGTATCGACCAGGTGCTCGCCAGCGGCCAGGACGTGAACCTGCTGGTGCTCGACACCGAGCTCTACTCCAACACCGGCGGGCAGATGTCGAAGGCCACCCCGATCGGTGCCGTCGCCAAGTTCGCCAGTGGCGGCAAGCGCACCGCCAAGAAGGATCTGGGCCTGATGGCGATGAGCTATGGCAACGTCTACGTGGCCAGCGTGGCGATGGGCGCCCGCGACGAGCACACCCTGCGGGCCTTCCTGGAGGCCGAGGCGTTTGCGGGGCCTTCGCTGATCCTGGCCTACTCCCACTGCATCGCCCACGGCATCGACATGGCCAAGGGCATGAGCCAGCAACGGCAGGCCGTGGAGTCGGGCCGCTGGCTGCTGTACCGCCACGACCCGCGCCGCAGCGCTGCGGGCCTGAACCCCCTGGTGCTCGATTCCCGCACCCCCTCGCTGCCGGTGGCTGAAGCGATGGCGCGCGAGAACCGCTTTCGCAGCCTCAGCGACAGCGATCCGGAACAGGCAGAGCGCCTGGCGCTGCTGGCCCAGCAGCAGGTGGACGCCCGCTGGGAGCACTACCGCCAGCTGGCCGCCCTGCCGGCGCCCGGGGCCGGGTGAACCCACTCGCCCCCTACCGCCGGCCGGAGGCGGTGCAGCAGCTGGTGGGGCAGTTGCAGCAGGCCATCAGCCGCCCCTGGACTCTGATGGAGGTCTGCGGCGGGCAGACCCACGCGCTGCTGCGCCATGGCCTCGACCGGCTGCTGCCCGAGGGGTTGGAGCTGATCCACGGCCCCGGCTGCCCGGTGTGCGTCACCCCGGCGGCCACGATCGATCGCGCCCTGGAGCTGGCAGCCCGCCCGGGGGTGATCCTCTGCTCCTACGGGGACATGCTGCGAGTTCCCGGTTCCGATGGCCGCAGCCTGCTGGATCTGCGGGCGGCGGGGGCCTGCGTCCGGGTCGTCACCTCGCCCCTCGATGCGCTGGCGATCGCCCGTGAATGCCCGGGGCAGCAGGTGGTGTTCTTCGCGGTGGGCTTTGAAACCACCGCACCGGCCACGGCGCTGCTGGCCCATCAGGCCTGGTGCTGTGGCTGCAGCAACCTGGCGCTGCTGGTGGGCCACGTGCGGATTGCTCCGGCGATGGAGGCCCTGCTGGCCTCCCCGCACAACCGCGTGCAGGGCTTCCTGGCCGCCGGCCATGTCTGCGCGGTGATGGGCAGCGAGGAGCTGGAGCCGCTCAGCGCACGCTTCCATGTGCCGGTGGTGGTCACGGGCTTCGAGCCGGTGGATCTGCTGGAGGGGCTGCTGTGCTGCGTGCGTCAGCTGGAGCGGGGCGAGGGCCGGGTGGAGAACGCCTATGGCCGTGCCTGCCGCCCGGAGGGCAACGCGGCAGCCCGGGCCCTGATCGCCCGGGTGTTCGAGCCGGTGGATCAGTTGTGGCGTGGCCTCGGCCTGTTTCCCGCCAGCGGCCTGCGGCTGCGCCCCCCCTACGCCGCCCTCGACGCCGCCCGGCTGCCCGGCCAGGCCACCGAGCATCGGCCTGGGCCCGATGCTGCCGCGGCCTGCATCAGCGGCCAGGTGCTGCAGGGTCTGGCCCGGCCCACCGCCTGCCCGGCCTTCGGCCGGACCTGCACGCCGGAGCGCCCGCTCGGAGCGCCGATGGTGTCATCGGAAGGGGCGTGTGCCGCCTACTGGCACCACGGCGATCGGGCGGAAAACTCTGCAGCAGCCAGGCCCCTGGCCCGGGCGGCGGAGGCCAGCAGCCTGTCCGACAAGGCGGAGCCCTGACCCATGGCCAGCGCCAGCCCCGGCGACAGCGAGGCCATCGAGCGGGTGCAGCTGGGTCATGGCGGCGGCGGCAGCCTCAGCCAGCAGTTGATCGCCGAGCTGCTGGTGCCGGCCTTCGGGCCGGGCGATGGGGTGTTGCATGACGCGGCCACGTTCCAGGCCGGCCCGGGTCCGCTGGCCTTCAGCACCGATGCCTACGTGGTGCGGCCGCTGATCTTCCCCGGCGGCGACATCGGCCGGCTGGCGGTGATCGGCACCGTGAACGATCTGGCCATGGTGGGGGCCCGGCCGCTGGCGCTCAGCCTGGCCCTGATCCTGGAGGAAGGCCTGGCGATGAGCACGCTGCGGCAGGTGGTCGCCTCGATCCGCACGGCCGCCGCCGCCTGCGGTGTGCCGGTGCTGACCGGCGACACCAAGGTGGTGGAACGGGGCAAGGGCGACGGCCTGTACATCACCACCAGCGGTGTGGGCAGCCTGGGGCCGGGTCCGGCCATCGGCCCGCCGGCGGTGCGGCCGGGCGACGCCATCCTGGTGAGCGGCGATCTGGGACGCCATGGGGTGGCGATCCTCGCGGCACGCCACGAACTGGGCTTCCGCACGGAGCTCTGCAGCGACCTGGCCTCGCTGCTGCCATCAGTGCAGGCGCTGCTGAGGCTGGGGCTGAAGGTGCACGCCCTGCGGGATCTCACCCGCGGTGGGCTGGCCAGCGCCCTGTTTGAGATCGCCCGCGACACCGGCCTTCTCCTGCAGATCGAGGAGGAGGCGGTGCCGATCGCGCCGGCGGTGGCGAGCGCCTGCGAGCTGCTGGGCCTGGATCCGCTGGCGATGGCCAACGAAGGGCGGTTGGTGCTGTTCCTGCCCGCCGCTGAGGCGGCGCAGGCCCTGGCCGTGCTGCAGAGCTTCCAGCCCGAGGCCGCGATCATCGGCGCGGTGGCTGACGCCGGGATGCCTGGAGATAGCGAGTCCGGGGCCGGCAACCGCCTGTTGCCCGCCATCGCCAGGGGGACAGTGCTGGTGCGGAACGCCTATGGCGTGCAGCGGCGCCTGACACTGGGCCGGGGCGAGCAGCTGCCGCGCATCTGCTGAGCGCCAGGCAAGGGGCGCGGGCCTGGGGGCGGCGCTGGGTTGCAACCCTTGCGTTCTGCCCTTCCCGGAAAACCGGCTGCGGCTCAGGGCCAGTAGCCGTCGCCGAAGCCATCGCCCATGCCACCGTCGCCCGCCGGGTCGAACTCAGGCCAGCCCGGATCGCCGCCGTCAAGCAGACCGAAGCGGGCGGCTTCGTCATCCATCAAGGTGTTGCCCTCCGGCCGGGTGTCGCAGGTGACGCTGCCGTCGCTGCCGGTCACGCAGTCGTCGAAGCGCACATCAGCCCGGACCGCGGCGGGCAGGAGCAGCCCGGCTCCCAGACCCAGCAGCAGCGCCGTCCGGCCCAGGCGGCGGGTAGCAGCCATCACAACGGCCTGCGACCGCCGCGTGGCAGGGCGACTGGAATGATGGATCAACGTTCGTCCTGCAGCGATGTATACCGATTGGACCGCCGTCATCCTGCTCCTGCTCACCGCAGCGCCGTTGGCCGTTGTGGTGGCCACTGCCGCTTTCTTCATCTGGCGCCAGAAGACAGCGGGTCGGCGTTGAGCGCCCGGGCATCCTGACGGCGCAGCCTGTACTCCAGCGAGGGCTCGACGCTGAACTGGGGCAGTCGGCCCTGGCCGAGGCAATCCAGGCAGGTGCGGAATTTCTGGTCGCTGAGGCGCAGCACGCCGCTGCCGCCACAACGGGGGCATCGCTGCGCCTCCGTCTCTCGCCGCGCTGACGGCAGTACCCCCTGTGGCAGGCCCGCCTGTGTGGGTTCGCCCATCAATCCCCGTTTTGGTGTTGATTTCAGTGTGGTCGGCCAGACCCCCCGGATTGACGCCACTTCCTTAAGCCTTCCCGCATAAACGCCGTTTCAACGCCGCGTTGCTCAGGTTCTGCAGCAACTCCGCGGCACTCAGGCGGCTTCCCGCCGGCACCAGGCCGAGGCTGGCGGCCAGCAGGCCGATCACCGCCGCCGCATCGAGCCCCTGTGCGCGCAGCCCCGCCACCCCCTCCGCTCCCGACCGCTTGGCCAGCCGTTCGCCGCGGTCGTCGCGCCACAGCGGCACATGCCAGTAGGTCGGGGGCGTGGCACCCAGGCACTGCATCACGGCCACCTGCGGCGCCGTCGCGGCCCAGAGGTCTTCGCCGCGCACCACCGTGGTGATGCCCAGCGCCAGCTCATCGACGGCGGTGGCCAGGTGATAGGCCAGGAAGCCATCCGCGCGGCGCAGCACCACATCCCCCACCTGGCGCGCCGCCTCCAGCCGGCCGGGAGCGGCGATCGCCTCCGGCCAACAGAGCGGAGCGTCCTGAAGACGCAGGCGCCAGCTGGGCAGGCGGCCGTTCTCCACGCCCCAGCCGTGGGCGCGCGTGCGGCAGAAGCCCGGATACACCGACACCGCCCCCTGCGGCGCAGACACATCCGCCAGCAAGCGGCGGCTGCAGCGGCAGGGATAGAGCAGACCCCGGCGGCGCAGAGCGGAGAGCACCGTGGCGTAGAGGCCGGTGCGCTCGCTCTGGCGCACCGGCGGGCCATCCCAGTGAAGGCCCAGCCAGCGGAGGTCGGCCAGGATCGCCTCTTCGGCACCGGCGCGGTTGCGCCGGGTGTCGAGATCATCGATGCGGAGCAGGAGCTCACCCCCCTGAAGCCGGGCTTCCAGCCAGGCCACGAGGGCGGTGCGCAGATTGCCGCGGTGCAGGGGGCCCGTGGGAGACGGAGCGAAGCGCCCGCGGTGGTGGCGGCTTCGCTGTTGCTCTCCCGTTGCGATCAGCCCCTGAAGGTGTGAGGGCAGACCGGTGGAGGCGGGAGGAATCAGCCCTGAACCTGATCCTTGAACTGCTTGCCGGCCGTGAAGGCGGGCACGCGCTTGGCGGGGATGGCGATTTTCTCGCCGGTCTTGGGGTTCAGACCCTGACGGGCGGAACGCTCACGGGCTTCAAAGGAACCGAAGCCGAGGATGGATACCTTCTTGCCTTCGACCACCGAATCAATGATGGTTTCGATGGCGGCGTCGACGACCTTCGACACTTCGGTCTTGGTGAGCTCGGTGCGAGCCGCAACGAGGTTGACGAGGTCAGCTTTGTTCATTGGGCGGGAATCTGGGGGCAGAAATCTGGAGAGGGGCGGGAGTGGGGCGGAGCGGAAGAAGCCGTTCCCGCCATGCGGTGAAAACGAACCGACCACGGAGACCAACCAACGGCTGGACGCTCGGCCGGATCACCTGGCGGGCTAATCGTATGGGGGAAGGGCGACCTGGGCAACCGAAACCGCTTGCTTGGCCAAGGTTTTTCCCGATTTTCCGCCCCTGATCACCCCTCATTGTGCCGCTTGAGCGGTGCCGGGCACCAACTTCTCGCCGCGCAGGGCACCCAGGCCGGCACCGGTGGCGATCCAGCGGGGCGACCCCGCCGGCAACCAGTGCTGCAGGCGCTCCAGGCTGCGCTGCTGCCGCGGCCAGTGGAACGTGTGGGCGGTGCGCAGCGGCCCCAGGCGTCCGGGAGCGAGGGGCACCAGCAGCCGTCCGCAGAACAGCAGGTCGTGGGCTCCGGTGGCATGCAGCACGCAGGCCCCGGGCGAGGGGCCCGGGGTCCACAGCAGCCGCAGGTCGTCAGCCAGGTCGTGGGCGGCACCGAAGGGCCGCAGCTCCGGCAGCCCTGGCAGCAGGTAGGCCTCCTGCTCCTGCACCAGCACCGGCCAGCCGATCGCCTCCTGCAGGCGGCGGCAGCGGCCGTGGCCGACGCGGCCGGTGAGCACGATCACACCCGGCGGCCCCGCCAGCGCGGCCAGGTTCGCCGCCGTCAGCGCCGGGCAGTCGATCAGCACGGGCGGGCGCTGCGGCAACGACAGCAGCCAGGCGGTGCCCCCCTGGGTGTCGCGGTTGGGGGGAAACACCCACAGCCCGGGCAGCACCTGCTGCGGCGGCCGCCCCTCCTCCAACGCCGCGGGCAAGAACGCCGACATCCGCACCAGAGGGCCAACACACGACTAGCTTGAACCGCAGCACTTCACAGCCCGTGTCCTCGACCCACCTGGGACACCCCTGGCCCCTCGGCGCCGCCGTCACTGTGCGAGGAGTGAACTTCTCAGTGGTGGCACCGCTGGCCACCCGGGTGGAGCTGCTGCTCTTCGCCGACGGCGACGCGCCCGAACCCTTCCGCATCATTCCGCTCGATGCCCGCCATCGCTCCGGCGATCACTGGCACGTGGAAGTGGTGGGGGTGGGCGTCGGCTGCTGCTACGGCTATCGCATCTACGGGCCGCTGCAGCCGGGGGCACACGGCTTCAACCCCTCCAAGGTGCTGCTGGATCCCTGCGCGCGGGCGATCAGCGGCTGGTCGCGGTACCGCCGCGCCGATGCCACCGGCACCGCGCCCAACACCGCCTCCTGCCTGAAGGGGGTGGTCACGGAACGCGACCTGTTCGACTTCAACGCCGGGCCCCGCCCGCGCCACAGCTGGCAGCGCACCGTTGTGTACGAGCTGCACGTGGCCGGCTTCAGCCAGGGCGAGAGCAGCCCGGTGGCACCGGAGCGGCGCGGCAGCCTGCTGGGCCTGATCGACACCATCCCCTATCTCAAGAGCCTCGGGGTCACCACCCTGGAGCTGCTGCCGGTGATGGCCTTCGACCCGCAGGATGCCCCGCCCGGCCGCCACAACTACTGGGGCTACAGCCCGATCAGCTGGATGGCCCCCCATCACGGCTACCTGCTGGGCGACGACCCGCTGCAGGCCCGCAACCAGGTGCGGGCGCTGGTGATGGCCTGCCACCAGGCCGGCCTGGAGGTGGTGCTCGATGTGGTGCTGAACCACACCAGCGAAGGCAACCAGGATGGCCCCACGCTCAGCTGGCGCGGCTTCGCCGATCGCCTCTACTACCACCAGAACCCTGACGGGGACTACCTCGATGTGACCGGCTGCGGCAACACGGTGGCGGCCAACCGCCCGCTGGTGCGGCAGCTGATGATGGAAGCGCTGCGCTGCTGGGCGCTGGAACTCGGCATCGATGGCTTCCGCTTCGACCTGGGCATCGCCCTGTCACGCGGCGAGAACCTGGCGCCGCTCGACCAGCCGCCCCTGTTCGAGGAACTGGAGGCGGATCCGCGGTTGAGCGATCTGAAGATGGTGAGCGAGCCGTGGGATTGCGGCGGCCTCTACCGCCTCCACGATTTCCCGGCGCGGCGCATGGGCACCTGGAACGGACGCTTCCGCGACGACGTGCGCCGCTTCTGGAAGGGCGACGAGAGCTGCTGCTGGGCGATGGCCCAGCGCCTGTCCGGCAGCCCCGATCTCTACGGCGGCCGCCCGCCAGCGGTGGGGCGCAGCATCACCTTCATCACCGCCCACGACGGCTTCACCCTGGCGGATCTGGTCAGTTACAACGGCAAGCACAACCTCGCCAACGGCGAAGACAACCGCGACGGCGACAACCACAACAACAGCTGGAACCACGGCGTGGAGGGTCCCACCACCGACCACGGGGTGAACGATCTGCGCAACCGCCAGCTGCGCAACCTGCTCGCCACCCTGCTGCTGGCCCCGGGCGTGCCGATGCTGCTGATGGGCGATGAAGTGCGCCGCAGCCAGGGGGGCAACAACAACACCTGGTGCCAGAACAATCCACTCGGCTGGATGAACTGGCGCCCCGATGGCGAAGACCTCGGCCTCAGGCTCTTCCTGCAACGGCTGGTGCACCTGCGCACCCATCTGTTCAGCCTGCTGAACCCGGAAACCCCCTACGCCGAAGGGGCCCAGGGGGCCGGCGTGCCCGGCGATCACCTGTGGCGGGAGTGGCACGGCGTGGCACTGCAGCAACCCGACTGGGCCAGCTGGTCGCACACGCTGGCCTGGAGCCTGCACGACCACGCCCACGGCCCCCTGCTCTGGTGCGGGATGAACGCCTACAGCAAGCCCATGCACTTCGAGCTGCCCACGGCGCCGGAAGGCTGGCTGCGGGTGATCGACACGGCCCTGCCGGCCGGTCAGGACATTCCCCATGAGCCCAGCCGCTGGATGCACGACGGCGCGCCGCTGGAGAGCCGCAGCCTGATGCTGATGCTCGCGCCCCACCTGCTGAACGGGAAGGCGCTCTGAGTTGTGCGGATGGCGGGTGTGCCAAGGGCGCTGGTTCAGCGGCCCTGCCGCAGCGCCGCAGGGCCTGCGGCCCGCCGCCGGCGATCACCAGGTCAGCCATCCCCACCCAGCCGGCAGCACCGCTGCTAGAACGACAACGATTCTCACTCCGATGGGGACTCTGCGGTACCCGCCGCGCCCCCGCCCTCGCCATGGCCTTCACCAGCGCCGTTCCAGCCGCCGATCGCCTGCCGGTGACCGTGCTCACCGGTTATCTCGGTGCCGGCAAAACCACCCTGCTGAACCGGATCCTCACCCACGAACACGGCCTCAAGGTGGCGGTGATCGTGAACGAATTCGATGAGGTGGGCATCGACAATCAGCTCGTGATCGATGCCGACGAAGAGATCTTCGAGATGAACAATGGGTGCATCTGCTGCACCGTGCGTGGCGATCTGATCCGCATCATCGGCAATCTGATGAAACGGCGGGATCGCTTCGATCACCTGGTGATCGAAACCACCGGCCTGGCCGATCCCGCCCCTGTCATCCAGACCTTCTTCGTGGATGAAGAGCTGCGGGATGAGCTGCGGCTGGATGCGGTGATCACCCTGGTGGATCTGGTGCACGTGCAGCAGCACTGGGAGGCGGAGGAGGTGCAGGAACAGCTGGCCTTCGCCGATGTGCTGCTGCTCAACAAGGCGGATCTGGTGGAGGAGGGCGAACGCCAGGCGATCGAGCAACGGGTGCGGGCGATCAACCCGATGGCGCGGCTGCTCACCACCCGCAACGCCGATGCCCCGATCGATCAGCTTCTCGGCGTGGGGGCGTTCGAGCTGGAGCGGGCCCTGAGCCTCGATCCCGGCTTCCTGGCCGAGGAGCATGCCCACGAGCACGACGACGCCGTGGGCTCGGTGGCGTTCGTAGAAGAGCGGCCGATGGATCTCGACAAGCTGGGCACCTGGCTGTCGGATCTGGTGGCCGAGCGGGGGCCGGATCTGTTCCGGATGAAGGGGATCATCCAGCTGGAAGGCAAGGATGAGCGCTATGTGTTCCAGGCGGTGCACATGCTGCTGGATGGCGATTTCGATCGCCCCTGGAAAGAAGGCGAGCGGCGCTGCACCGAATTCGTGATCATCGGCCGCGATCTCGATGCCGAGGGCCTGCGGGCGGGCTTCACCGCCTGCGTGGCCTGAGCGGTCTAGCGCCATGACCTCAACGCAGCCCCTGGTGCGGGAGCGGCTCTGCGGGGAGCTGCAGCAGGCGATCACGGCGCTGAGCTGGTCGGCGGATGGCGAGTTTCTGGCGATCGCCACGGCCGGCGGCGAACTGCTGCTGCTTGATTTCCGCGCCGGCTGCGAAGAGCTGCTGCAGGGCCTGAGCGACACCAGCCTCGATGCGATCGGCTTCAGCGCCGACGGGCAGTTCCTGGTGGCGGTGGGCCAGGCCGGCGAGCTGTTGCTGTGGGAACTGGGCGGCTCCGGGGTGCGGCCGATCGCCTTCGCGCCGCAGCCGCTCGGCGCCGGCTGGCTGGATGCGGCGGCCTGGCAGCCCAGGGGGCTGCTGCTGGCAGTGGCCGCCGGCCGCCGGGTACGGCTCTGGGATGGGGCGCTGCGCCAGTGGCGCCCCGACAGCCTCGAGCTGCCCGGCACCGCCCAGTGCCTGGCCTGGAGCGCCGACGGCAGGCGGCTGGCGGCCAGCTGCCACGGCGAGCTGGCGCTGTGGCAACCGCTCGATCCGGCCACACCGGCTCCCCGGCGCGCCCCCACCGAATCGGTGGGGCTGTCCCTGGCCTTCTCGCCGGTGGGCGAGCTGCTGGCCTGCGGCCAGATGGACCGCTCCCTGCTGCTCTGGCCCGAGGCAGGCGAGGGGCGGCCGTGGCAGTTCAGCGGCTTCCCGGCCAAGGTGCGCGCACTGGCCTGGAGCGATCAGCCCGGGAAGCTGGCACCTGCGCTGGCGGTGGCCGCCGCCGACCACGTGGTGCTGTGGGAGCAGCGCGACCGCAGCGAACAGGGCTGGCAGCCCGAACCGCTGCTGTGGCATCAGCAACGCGTCACGGCCCTGGCCTTCGCGCCCGGCAGCCGCCTGCTGGCCAGTGCCTCCGCCGATGGCAGCGTGGGCCTCTGGGATGGCCGCGGCCGCCTGCTGCAGGCGCTGGAAGGGGAAGGCCAGGGCTTCCAGGCGCTGGCCTGGCGACCCGACGGCCGGCACCTGGCGGCCGGCGGCGACCAGGGCCGCTGGTGGCTGTGGCCGGTGACCCTGCCCGGCAGACCACGTCAGCGGCGCTCGGGCGGAACCGGGTTTGGTTGAGCGGCCGTTGATCCTGGCTCTCATTGCGCTGGCCCTGATCGCGCTGGCCGTGATCGTGCTGCTGCCGTCGCTGGTGATCCGCACGCTGCTGGCGCCGCTCAATCCGGCGGTGGTGTTCTGTGGCGGGGGCCGGCAGCGGCGGCTGGCGCTCACGATCGATGACGGGCCCAGTGGCGCCGGCTCACAGGCGCTGCTGGAGCTGCTGCGGGAGCTGGAGGTGCCGGCCACCTTTTTCCTGATCGGCTCCCATCTGCCCAACGACCCGCACTTTCCCCGTCGGGCCCTGGAGCAGGGGCATGCCATCGGCAACCACCTCTGGCGCGATGTGCGCTCCGCCGGTCTTGATCAGGCGACGTTCCTGGGCCAGCTGGGTGACACCGAAGCGGCGGTGGAGCGGGCTGCGGCGCCGCAGACGCTGCGCTGGCGCTGGTGCCGCCCGGGGCGGGGTTGGTTCCACGCGGCGATGCTGGGCTGGCTGGCGGAACGCGGCTACCGGCTGGTGCTGGGCTCGATCTTTCCCTGGGACACCTACCAGCCACCGCTGTGGTTCGTGCAGGCCTTCGTACGGCTCAACGTCCACCCCGGCGGCATCCTGGTGCTGCACGACACACCGGAGCTGAGCCCGCGCACCCAGGCCAGCCTGCGCTGGATCGTTCCGGCGCTGCGCCGGCGCGGCTACAGCTTCGTGCCGCTGGCGGAGCTGCTGGAGGCGGCGGGCTGAGCCAGCTCCCACCAGCGCTCCACCACCTCCGGGCTGCCGTACCAGCACGGCCCGAAGGCACCGCCATGGGCCACGCCCGCCAGCACCAGCGGGGTGGAGCCGGCCAGCAGGGCGGAGGCCACCGGCACCAGACCGTCGCCGCGATCGGCGGCATCACCGGTGCTGTTGCGGTAAGCGGTGGGGGCCAGGCGCTGGGCCAGCGGGCTGGCGGTGGCCAGATCCAGATCCCCCGCAACCGACACGTACTGCACCCGATCGGCGAAGGGCGAACCGGGCAGGCGCTGCTGCACCAGCTCACGCAGCACCGTGGCCTTGAGGGCGGTGTGGGGACTGCCCAGCATCACGAGCGTGTCAGCAAGGGCCTTGCCGTCGTAGGAGCGGCCCTGGAAGGGGGCGTGATCGAGGAAGAGCCGCAGCATGATGCCGCCGGAGCTGTGGCCGATCAGGGTGACCCTGCCGGTGGGGGATTGCTGCGCCAGCTCCGCAGCGGCGGCGGCGACCCGATCGAGGATGCGCGCCCAGGCGAAGGCGAACACGGTCAGCAGCCATTCGGGCTTGCCCACCGCCACCAGCTGCACGGGCTGACCGCTCAGCTGCTGCAACCGGGCCACCATCGGCGCATAGGCCTCGGCGCTGATCAGAAAGCCGCCGAGCAGCAGGATCGGTTGGCGGGGAAGGGGCATCGGCGGGGCGCGCAGGCGTGGGGTGCAGCTGAACAGCACCACGATGGCAAACGCGCGCGGCAGCGCAGCAGCGAGATGTTGACGTCTCAGCCACAACGAATAGGTTGAAGGTAACGAGCGCGCCAAGCGCTTCCGCCGTTTCAAAGGCTTCGTTCCCTTTCATCAGTTCCGTGCTCGCCGAATGGTCTGACAACCATCGCCTGAGCATCTGAACCAACGGCCCCGCCCTGTTGCGCCCCTCATGCGCCGAGCCCCACAGGGGCCGGTGTCACTGAACGGCGGAAAGGATCTCCCCTCCGATTCCGCCAAGCCGCAGCACTTCGGGTGCAGCCAGCGGAGCAGCGCGTTCGATGTTGCCATCACGGAGACATGCACCATGACGACCACCAACGCACCGATGAACAACGCACAGTTGAACAAGGCACCGATCAGCAACGACAGCCGCAACGACCAGGACCGTGCCAATGCTCAACTCAAAGAAGCGGTTCTGAACAAGAAACGCGTGCAGATCGAGGCCTGGTCGGCGCAGATCGAGCAGCTGCAGGAGGGCCTGAGCGGCCTGGCCGACTCCATGCGCAGCACCACCCGGCAACGCCTCGACGATCTCAGCAACGCCCGCAACCAGGCCACGGCCCAGCTGGAGCAACTGCAGCAGAGCAGCCAGGAGAACTGGGACGCGCTGCTGCAGCAAAGCGATGCCTTCTTTCACGACCTGGCTGATCGCTTCCATCGCTTCGCCAGCAAGAACGACTGACCCCGGCGCACAGCCAACAGCCAACAACACGAACACAGTCCCCTCACTTCACCCACACCCAGCCATGACCCTCACCACACCCCGACGTCCTCACGCCCACACCGAAGTGGTGGCCTTCTCCCAGGCGCTCCATGACGCAGAGGAGACCCCCACCGCAGACGCCAAAGCCGCAGCGGCCCACACCCCACAGGCCCGCAACGAAGACGAAGACGCTGGCAACGCAGACACCCGCGACCAGGACGCTCCCGGCCTGGGCGGCCACACGCCGGCTGGCCTCACCGAAGCGATGCTGCCGGAGATCAACGAATCGTTCTGGCTGCTGATCACCAGCGACGCCCTGCTCGGCGCCAGCCAGCACCAGGTGCTGCAGATGGTGCTCAACCGCACGGCACCCAGCAGCGTGCTGGTGGCGCTGGATGTGAACTGGCAGGCGGAGCACTGGGGTCTGCCCCCTGAAGCGGGGCCCACGGCGGAGGTGCTGCGGCGCTTCCAGCCGCTGGCGGAGGCCGCCGCCTTGATCCGCTGCACGTCGCAGGAGGCGGAGGCCTTCTTCTTCAGCCGTGATCCCGAGCGCATCAAGGAGCGGCTGGCGCACCGCCCGGCGGTGCTGGTCACCGATCCGGCAGGTGTGATCCGCTGGAGCATCGGCGGCCACTGCGGGCGCATCGCGGCGGGGCTGGTGCAGAACCCGGACATCTTCCTGGCCGAGATGCTCGAAAACCTCTGCGCCAACCCCCAGCTGCTGGCCACCGCCGGCCGGGGCATCCAGGCCATCGCCGATCCGGATCGGCTCTGCGAGCAACTGCGCAAGGCGGCTGCCGCCTCAGGGGAGCGCCACCAGGAGGCTCGCCCCCTGGTGGCCATGGCCTGAACCGGCGCAGGCGGGAAGCGCATCGCTGCGCAGTGCCTGGGTGAGCGCACCCAGGCCTGGAGTGCGGCAGCACCAACCTCCACCTAACTTCTGTCTGCCCGCTTGAGCGCTGTCCCCATGACCATCCGCCGGGTTGCCTCGATCGGGTTGCTGGCGATGGTGCCGGTCTCGATCGCGGCGGAAGCGCTGCACTGGGGTGACCTGGCGGTGTTCGTCACCTCGGCGGTGGCGATTCTGCCCCTGGCTATCTGGCTGAGCACCGCCACCGAAGAGCTCTCGCTGGTGTTCGGCCCCTCGATCGGGGCCCTGCTCAATGCCGTCTTCGGCAACGCCACCGAGCTGATCATTGCCCTGGTGGCGCTCAAGGCCGGCCTGGTGGACATCGTCAAGGCCAGCATCACCGGCACGGTGATGGCCAACCTGCTGCTGGCGCTGGGCCTCTCGATGCTGGTGGGGGGCATCGGCCGCCAGGAGCAGGAGTTCAAGCCGGTGGTGGCCCGGGTGAACGGCTCCGCCATGACCCTGGCGGTGCTGGCAATCCTGATTCCAAGCCTGGCGGTGCTCTCGGGCGGCCAGGAGGCGGAGAGCACCGAATCCTTCGGGGCCTTCGTGGCCTGGGTGCTGCTGGGCGTGTACGCCCTCACCCTGCTGTTCTCGCTGCGAACCCACCGGCACCTGTATGAGGTGGCGGAGGCGGATCTGGGCGAAGACCAGGCCCACGCCCCGAACCCCTGGCTGTGGCTCACGGTGCTGGTGGCGGCCACCCTCGCCCTGGCCTACGAGTCGGAGTTGTTCGTGGGCGTGATCGAGACCGTGACCGAAGGCTTCGGCCTCTCGGCCCTGTTCACGGGGGTGGTGCTGCTGCCGCTGCTGGGGGGCACGGCCGAATACCTCACGGCCGTTTCGATGGCCCGCAAGAACAAGATGGACCTGTCGGTGTCGGTGGCGCTGGGCTCCACGTTGCTGGTGGCGCTGCTGGTGGTGCCGGCGCTGGTGCTGATCGGTCCCCTGCTGGGCCACCCCCTGCCCCTGAGCTTTGATGTCTACGAGTTGGTGGCGGTGATCACGGCGGTGGTGGTGAGCAACCTGGTAACCATCGATGGCCGCTCCGACTGGCTGGAAGGCGTGCTGCTGCTGGCGGCCTACCTGATCCTGGCGGCCGGCTTCTACTTCCAGTCGGCCTGATCCGATGACCCCGCCGGCTGATGAACGCCCAGCGATGCCCTTCCACAGCCATGCCTTCTGGGCGGGCGTAAGAGATCTGCCGGCGTTGCAGCTGCTGATCGCCGCGGGGATCACCCTGCTGGCCCTGGTGCTGGGCTTCTCCTGGCTGGCCCTGGCGGCGGCGCTGTTGAGCCTGGTGTTGGCGCTGGTGCGATTGGCGCCTCCTCTATGGAGCCAGCTGCGCACACGCCTCGACGACGAGGCCACGGTTCAGACCGTGGCGCTGCTGACGCTGGTGCTGGCGCTGGTGGTGCTGTCGGTGCTGCTTGGCTGGTGGGATCCTTTGGTGCGGGTCTACCGCAGCGGTGACTGGGAGGCGATCGGCGCCATCGGGGAGGGGGTGATCGGCGCCTTCGGGCAGATCCTGGTGGCGTTCGTGGCCCTGGTGATCGCCTGGCGCCAGTTCCAGGTGGATCAACGGCTCACCACCCAGCAGAACCGGATCACCCAGGGGCAGACGATCGACAGCTTCATCCAGGGCATCTCCGAGCTGATCAGCGATGAAGACGGACTCCTGGAGGACTGGCCGTTGGAGCGGATGCTGGCGGAGGGGCGGCTGGCGGCGGTGCTTGGCAGCATCGAAAGCCAGGGCAAGGCCCGCATCCTGCGCTTCCTCTCCCACGCCCGCCTGCTCACCCCCCTGCGCCGCGACCACCGCCTCGGCCGGGCCATCCTCGATGGCGAAGGCAACTACGAGGAAGACCGGCTCGCGGGAGTGCCGGTGATCAACCTGCACCAGGTGCTGCGGGGCGTGGACCTCTCCGACACCGACCTGCGCGGCATTGATTTCAACGGCGCCGACCTGCGCGGCACCAACCTGAGCAACTGCGATCTGAGCGAGGCGAATCTGGCCGGCACCAATCTGTGCGGCGCCAATCTTGACGGCGCAAAGGTGGAGGGCACCCGCTTCTTCTTCGGCCAGCCGGCCAGCGCCACCCCCACCGACGGCCAATGGGCCCTGAACCTGGAGACGGGCGAAGGCTCGGGGGCCCAGGTGATCAATGCCAACTTCTCTGACCTGCGCCAACTGGGCGACGAGGCGCGGATCTACCTCGCCTCCTGGAGCGGCCCCCGTTCCCGCAAAACCCTGCCCGGTGGCGTGAAGGGCATCCCCAACCGGCTGGAACGCCCGCTGCCGGCGCTGCCATCAGATCGGTGAAAGGCTGGACAGTTGCGCCTTTGTGCTGCAACCCACAGAAGGATGGCAGGCGTGGTGTGAGGCGCTACATCCGACAGACAAGTTCTAAATCTTGGCACCTCAGTGGTACAGCCTGGTCGCTGGCGGGGCAGGTGGCAACTGCAGAATCCAGCCGCCTACTCTGACAGCCAAAGAGCAGATGATTTTAGGTCGCCTTGGACTCAGCCAACCTGACCAGAAACCTAAAGCGAGTAACGATCAGCCTAGTCGCGACATCGAGCATGTTGCTGCCACTGCATGTTCGCGCCGACATTCGGGACAAGCAAAGTTACTGGTATGGCTTTCTTGTCGGAAGCGGCGTCACGGTATGTGCGCTGTTGGATATCGGCTTGCTCTCCCGCAACGACGCCACTGATTGGTTAACCGAGATTTTCAAGCAAAGATCCGATATCCCCAGTGCCGCCATGGAATCAGCCAAGCAGCATCTTGCCGAAGAGTTAGGTCCCAAGGGCTGTCCCGTCCCCCGCTGAACGGGAACGAACGCCCATCTCGGTTGACGGGTTCAATTCATTTCGGCTAGCCGAGGTCAGCTTGATCGCTGCAGTCCCAAACAATGGCTGCCCAGATCAAGCCTGTGCGATGGCGCCTCATGCCCGTTCTCGTCAATCAGGCAGTTGCCTGCTCCGCATAGAGTGCTTTCCTCTTCTGCCTGTGCAACTGCCGCTTGGTTGGACGATTGCTCCTACTTGCTGATCGAATCCATGCAGTGACGTCCAGCTGGCTGCTCGTCCTTTGCAGCAAGCGCCGAACAGATCCCCGGTCGATGGCGAACCTCCCGCCGACCGGCATGATGGAGCGATCAATAATGTCAGCTGGTGCCATCAGTGACAAGCGAAGCCAGTGTTGATCTCCCTCTCGACGACTGCTGCAGCCGCTGGGGGATTAGCCGAAAGGCCGTCAAATCCCGTGCTTCCGCCTTGGGGGTCGATCTGATCAGAGAATCGAGCACACGTACGGTCTGGCCCGGTGATCTCATCCCCCTGGGCGATCAGCTGCACCAGCACTTGCAGAGGAAGGGCTGCACCCTCTCCAATTTCTTGGCCTCAGCGCAGCCAGCAGCTACCACCAGTGTGAGCATTGAGGCCCTGTCAGTGAGGCCATCAACCGGCACCAAGGATCAGCGTAAAGCCCTAACGTTGCCGCCAGCAACAGCTGGCAGCGAAAGCATCCTGGCCCTAGCCGCCTTGGTGGCAGCCATACAGCCGGCGCCCAGGTCGAATCCCCTGGCGGTCGCCCGTGGCTTAGCTGAAGCGGCCAAGCTGGGAGCCTGGATCACCAGCGATGAACTGGCTCACCTGCTCGGCCTATCTCGCAGCACTGTTTCCAGCTGGAGCACCAGCCATAGCCCTCGCCCTGGCTTCATGCTGGAGCGCCGCAAAGTAGGCGTATCGGTCTGGTGGAAGGTGATACCTGAGCCAAAGCCGAAGAAAGGAAAGCCGTCGAGTTAGTCGTGCGAGTACCTATTTGCCATGAATAGGAGCCCCAGGTCCAGCGAGGCGCTTTCTGCACTGCTCTTCAAAAGCCCTGGCCAGCATCACCAATCCAGCCAACCGATTCAAGCAAAGCAACGGATCACCAGACATTTTTCCCTATAGCTGGCAATCACAGCAGCAGGATCCAAAGCGAAGTCGCAAAGCAGGGCTTGCGCATCACCAGGAGATCCTTCTGGCTGAAAGTGTCGCAACCCTGTCCGCCGAACCCCGCCCGACTGCACCACTCCCATCACCTCCTCATCCCCACTCCCCTCCACAAGCGCCAGAGTGGGTTCATTCACTTCCCCTCCCATGGCCCCCACCCGTGAGCAGATCCTGGCCGCCTCCGCCGGCTGGGTGGCGGTGGTGCTGAATGTGGTGCCGGGGCTGGGCGCCGGCTACCTCTACCAGCGCCGCTGGAAGGCCTACTGGATCACCTCAGCGCTGGCCACCGCCTGGTTCGTGGCCGGGGCCGTACTGGCGCAGGACGCCGAGGCGGCTGCAGAAGCTCAGAACCAGCTGGTGGGGCTGCTGGGCCTGGTGCTGCTGGCTGGGGTCACCGCCACCGAGGCGGGCCTGGCCGTGAAGCGGGTGCGCCAGGACGGCTGACGCGCCTCAGCGCAGATACCAGCGCAGCAGCGCCAGCAACTGGCCGGCGGGCCCTAGGCCGGTGATCGCCTCACCGATCAGGGCCGCCGCGAAGCCGAGCATGGCCACGCGGCCATTGAGCAGTTCCACCCCGGCCAGGGCCGCCGTGTTCCAGGGCCGGCGGGTGGTGAGCCCCTCGCCGAAGCGCTCGAGCGGCTCGTACTGGAAGGAGTCGGGAGCCATCGGGGAAGCGCACACTGCGACTGAGCCTATGGGAGCTGGGCGAATGGCCGCCGGCCGTGAACCGTTTGCACAGCGGTTGAACAATCTCTGAGGCCGCGACCGCATAGGTTCAATTCATCCTCTGGCTGCACTCATGGTCCAGCGTCGAGCGCTCGCGGCACTGGCAGCCTTTGCGCTCGTTGTGATGGGCTGCCAGAAGCCCGAGGTGGTCACGATTCCAATCGCCAGTTGGCCCGGGTTTGAGTATTTCCACCTTGCCCATGTGAAGCAGCTGGATCAGAAAGCGGGGCTCGAGATCAACACCCTGGGCTTCCCTGATCCCCAGGACATCGTCAAGGCCTTTGAAGAGGGCCGCTTCCCCATCGCGCAGCTCACCACAGTGGAAGCTGTGGACATCTGCAGCCGCCAGCCGAAACGCTGCCCGGTGGTAGTGCTGATCCTCGATGAATCCAACGGCGCTGACAAGGTGGCGGTGCGCCGCTCACTCGGCACGATCCCTGCCCTGCGGGGCAAACGCGTGGCCGTCACCCCCAGCACCCTGGGCCCGTTTGTGCTGAGCAGGGCGTTGGCCCGTCATGGCATGAGCCTGGCGGATGTGCGCATCGTGGCCGTGCCCCTGGCCGACATGGGGCGCCGTCTGGTGAACGGGCAGATCGATGGGGCGGCCTTCTTTCCTCCCTTCAGCGATGCGGTGCTGGCCAGTGGTGAGGCGGTGACGGCCTTCTCCAGTGCGGAGATTCCCGGCGAGATTTTTGATGTGCTGGTGGTGGATCCGCAGTACTACCGCAACAACCAGCATGTGCTGGGGCGCCTGGTGCGGGTGTGGCAGCAGGCCCACGACCTGGCGGCTCGCGATCCAGAAGCGAAGGACATCATGGCCAGTCGGGATAATGTGAGCGTGGAGATGTTCAGGCAAACGGAAAAAGGCCTGCTCTATCGCTCACTGTTGGAGCAGCGGCCCATGCTGTTGCCTGGCGGTAAGCTCGAACGCAACCTCGCCGGCGTCCTCGCCGTGCAGAAGCAGCTGGGTTTGATTCGTGGCCGCGTGCCCCTGCCGAGGGTGAGCACGAAGCCGCTCGATCTCGCCCTGAAATGACACGCCCGGACCCCACCATCCAGACCTGGCGTGAGCGGTTAGGCGCCCTTACGCTCTCCAGCCGGCTCACCGTGCTGCTGCTTGGTGTGGGTCTCACCCCGATGGTGTTCTCCCAGGTGGTAGCGCTCAACGCCTACCGGGAGCGCATCCTCAGCCACCATCTGGATTCCATCGAGCAGATGGCCAACGGCAAGGTGGAGCAGTTGCAGGCCATGCTCACCAGCAAGGGCCTCAAGCTTGATGAGATGGCCATGGAACTCCATAGGCAGCCCGCCACGCTCCAGCGGAATTTGGCACAGCAGTCTGCACGGCTCGGTTTTGATGAACTGTTGCTGATCGATCGCCGCTCAGGCCAGGTCATCGGCGCAGCGGTGGATCTCGCCCTGATCGGCGAATCCCCAGCGGACCGGCTCCTGCGCGACTGCGGCTTCAACAAGGTGGTGGAAGCAATGGGCACCTGGAGCCACCTGACGGTGCTTCCCTTCAAGCACGATCCCTGCACGGAGGGAACAGCCACCTGGATGGCCGTGCCGCTGAAGGACCGCGCCAATCAGAATCTGTTGCTGGTGGGGCGGTTGGAGGTGGCGTCCTTCCGCGAGGTGATCAACAGGCGTTATGAGCGACTGAGTCACGGCGCTGAGGCGCATCTGGTGATCGAACAACGCCGGGGCGACGGGTGGCAGTTCCTCTCCGTGCCGATGGGGCTGGCCACCGAGGACTCCGAGGCCCTGAACTACCGACCGACTTTGAGCGGTGGTCTGACGTTTTCGGAGCGCCAACTGGGCAACGGCGGGGCCGGCTACCTGCGCACCGGCAGCGGCACATTGAAGCTCGGTGCCTGGCGGCAGATCCCGCAGAGCGATGTGGCAGTGCTCGTCACCATCCCCGAGGAAGAACCACGGCTCGACAGCCAGTTGCTCACCCAGCAGTTGCTGATGGTCCTGGCGGCCACCGCCATCCTGGTGACGATGGCCGGCGTGGGGCTCGGCCGGCGCCTGGCGGGCCCGATCCAGAAGCTGCACCAGGCGATTCAGGGGTTCGATCCTGCCGATGAAGCCAGCCTCACCCCAGTGGTGGTGAGCGGCCACGATGAGATCGCCTCCCTGGCCAGCACCATCAATGCGTTGGCCCTGCGCATCAAGGAGCGCACCAGCAACCTGCGCGAAACCAAGGAGCAACTGCACGCTTACATCCAGACGGCGCAAACCACCCTGCTGGCGCTTGATTTCGAGGGCCGCGTCACCCTGCTCAACAGCAGCGGCTGTGCGCTGATCGGCATCGCCTCCGATTCCTGGAGCGGCCTCAACTGGCTCACCGATGTGGTGGATCCCGCGGATCGGCCGTTGCTGCGCCGCTGGCTCAACGAGGCGGCCGCCTCCAGGCTGCCCCCCGAGGGAGCGTTGGAGTACCGCGTCTGCACCAACCAACGCGGCACCCGCTTCATGCGTTGGCACCTGAGCCTGCTCGATGGCGCCGACGGCCAACCGATTGCCCTTCTGGGCTCCGGGGAAGACATCACCCGCCTGCGCGCCCAGAAAATCCAGCTGGAGCAGGCGCGCCAGGAGGCGGAGGAGGCGAACAGGGCCAAGAGCGAGTTCCTCTCACGCATGAGCCATGAGTTGCGCACCCCCATGAACGCGATCATCGGCTTGTCGCATCTGGCGCTGCGAACGGGGCTCAACCCGCACCAGCGCGACTACCTGCAGAAAATCAGCAACGCAGGCCAGGGGTTGCTGGGGATCATCAACGACATCCTTGATTTCTCCAAGATCGAGGCCGGCAAACTCACGCTTGAGGCCGTCGATTTCCAGCTCGATGCGGTGCTCTCCGATGTGGCCACCCTGATCGCCGACAGGATCTTCGCCAAGGGCGTTGAACTCCTCTTCCGCGTCGACGACGACGTGCCCACCTGCCTCAACGGCGATCCGCTGCGCCTCACCCAGGTGCTGCTCAACCTGCTCTCCAATGCCGCCAAGTTCACCGAGCAGGGCCAGATCCAGCTGCAGGTGAGCGTCGGCGAGCAGCAACCTCAGCAGGTGGAGGTGGAGCTGGTGTTCCGCGTGCAGGACACCGGCATCGGCATGACCGAAGCCCAGATGGGCAACCTGTTCCAGGCCTTCACCCAGGCAGAGCTGTCCACCACGCGCCGGTACGGCGGCACCGGCCTGGGCCTGAGCATCTGCCAGCGGTTGCTGGAGCTGATGGACGGCTCCATCACGGTGAGCAGCGTGCCTGGTGAGGGGTCCTGTTTCACTGCCCGCTGCCGTTTTCACCTCGGTGCTTGCGCCACCCCGCGGGCGTTGCCGGAGGCCCTGGGCCAGGTGCGCGTGCTGGTGGTGGATGACAACCCCGTAGCCCGCGAGGTGATCACGCAACTGCTGCACCAGCTCCCCCTGCGCTGTGATGCCACTGGCAGCGGCGCCGAAGCCCTGGCCATGGTGCATCAAGCCAACGCCCACCAGCAGCCCTATGGCCTGGTCCTGCTGGATTGGCAACTCGGCGATCAGCTGGATGGCCTGCAGGTGGCCGCAGACATCCGCGCCAACCCGGTGATCCAGCAGCCGAGGATCTTGCTGATCACGGCTTACGGCGGCGAAGACACCTGCCAGCTCACCCCTCCGGGGCTGCTGGATGGAATCCTGTGCAAGCCGGTCCGCTCCTCTGAGCTGATGGACCATCTCACTGCCATGTTCGGCGGCGGCGACAGCGCGGGATCGGCGGCGGCGGCCGCCTACACACAGGGCCAGGAGCTGGCGTGGGGCCTGCAGGGCCTGAAGATGCTGGTGGTGGAAGACAATCCGATCAATCAGCAGATCGCCGCAGAGTTGCTCACCATCGCCGGCGTGCAGGTGAGCACGGCCCGCAATGGCGTGGAGGCTCTCGCCTGGCTGGAGCAGCAGCCGCTGCCCCCCTGCGACCTGGTGCTGATGGATCTCAACATGCCCGAAATGGATGGCTGGGAATGCACCCGTCGCCTCCGTGCCGATGCCCGCTGGCAGCAGCTGCCCGTGCTCGCCATGACCGCCCACGCCATGCAGCCGGAGCGCGACCGTTGCATGCGCATCGGCATGCAGGACCTCATCACCAAACCGATCGATCCGGACCACCTCTACGAACGGCTGCACCACTGGAGCGGCCGCCACTGTCAGGGCCCAGACGAACCAGCTCCAGCCTCTGCCCAGCCGGCCATCCCCCAGCCCGCGCCAGCCGATGAAGAATCACCGCCGCAGAATCCGGGACTGGATCGCTCGGAGCTTAATGGTGCGGAGCAGGGAGGTTCGGAGCTGAATGGACTGGCCCTGGAAGGCTTTGATCTGCCCGGAGCGCTCAGGCGGGTGGCTGGCAACCGCGCTCTTTACTGTCAGCTGCTGCAGAGCCTGGTGCACACCCAGGCGGATGCGGCCCAACGGCTGGAGGCCGCCCTTAAGACCAACAATCTGAAGGAGGCGGCACTGATCGTGCACGCCCTCAGAGGGGTGTCCGCCAATCTGGGGGCCACCTCCCTGGCGGAGGCCGCCACGCGGCTGGAGCTCGAACTCAACCAGCAGCTCTGCCACAGCCACACCAGGCAGACCTTTGAGGTTCAGCTGCAGCTCACCATGGCGTGCATCCGCGCGGCCTTCGCGATGGAGCCGGCGGAGGGCACCGCCCCCTCACAGGAAGGGCCGGGAACAGCAGTGCTGAGCCTGGAGCAGCAGCACCTGCTGGGCAAGCTCGATACTCTGCTGGCCGCCTTTGACGGGGAAGCCCTGGAATTCATCAGCCAGCACCGCGAGGCCCTGATCACGACCCTGGGATCGGCGGGCTTTGAGCGCATGGCCGCTGAGCTGATGCGCTTTGATTTCTCAGAGGCGCGCAGGGCCGTGCAGCTACGCGTTCCTCCCTTGCTGCATGCCTGATCCATGACCCATCTCGCCGACAGCCTTGGGCAAAGCAAGCCCACCGTGCTGGTGGTGGATGACACGCCGGAAAACCTGCAGGTGATGAACGGCCTGCTGCGTGGGCTGTACAAAGTGCGCCTGGCCACCAGTGGCGCACTTGCCTTGGAGTTGGCCCTGCAGACGCCCCAGCCGGATCTGATTCTGTTGGACATCATGATGCCGGATCTTGATGGCCATGAGGTGTGCATACGGCTTAAGGCCGACCCCGCCACTCAGGACATTCCTGTGATCTTCCTCACGGCGCTGAACCAGGAAGTTGATCAGAAGCGAGGCTTTCTTGATGGCTGCGTGGATTACATCACCAAGCCCTTCTCCCCCGACATCGTGCTGGCCAGAGTGGCCACCCATGTGGCCCTGAAGCGCGCCAGCGACCTCCTCTCTGATCACAACCGTTACCTGCGCGAGGAAGTGGAGCGCCAGACCCGCGAGGTCCAGAAGGTTCAGGACGTCACGATCCTGGCGATGGCATCACTGGCGGAAACCCGCGACAACGAAACCGGAATGCACCTGCGCCGCACCCAGAACTACATGAAGCTTCTGGCTGAGCACTTACACCGGCACTCCCCTTACGCCAGCCAGCTCGACGCAGAGGCAATCGAGCTGCTCTATAAATCCACGCCGCTTCATGACATCGGCAAAGTGGGCATTCCTGATCACATCCTGCTGAAGCCAGGCAAGCTCACCCCTGAAGAGTTCATGGTGATGAAGAAGCATTCGGAACTGGGTTCCCACATCATTGCGCAAGCAGAAGGTCTGCTGGATGCCCCCAGCAGCTTTCTGCGATTTGCCCGCGAGATCGCCCACTACCACCACGAGAACTGGGACGGCAGCGGCTATCCCGAGGGGCTGCAAGGAGAAGCCATCCCCCTGTCCGCCCGTCTGATGGCCGTGGCCGATGTGTATGACGCCCTCATCTCCAAACGCTTCTACAAGCAGGCCTTCTCCCATGAGGAAGCCGCCCGCTTCATCGAAAGCCAGGTCGGCCGAAAATTCGATCCTGTGATCGTGGAAGCCTTCCGCCAGGTAGCCGATCGCTTCGCCACCATCGCCGCCACCTTCAAAGACAACAATTCCGCGCCGCCCCTGGCCGCCCTGCCTCCGCCCGCGCCGTCCCTTTCCCCATCGCCGGGCCTGGCGGAGGATGGGGAAAACAGCCCGGCCTTCTGGTGAGCAGCCAGGGAGCCTGCTGAACAGAGAAGAAGCCTGGTGAAAAGAAAGCGGGCGGCGGGAATCGAACCCGCATCATCAGCTTGGAAGGCTGAGGTTTTACCACTAAACTACGCCCGCAGGGATACAGGTGTATCACTCGGTTGCCGTGCTGGTGTGGCCCGCGGTGCCACTGCCTTTGCGGCTGAAGCATTATGGCCTGCGTGAAGCCACCGGCCGTTGACCGTTGTTCCTGATCCGGTCGTCCCTTCCGCCAACCCTGCGGCCATGAGCTCCACCACCGGCGTCAGTGACGCCATCGATGCACCCAGGGGGTTCCAGCGCCGCATGTTGGTGGCCTATGGCCTTGGCGATGCGGGCACCGGCATGGCGGCGTCGCTGATCGGCTTCTACCTGTTCATCTTCTATACCGCCGCCGCCGGGCTGCCCGCCTGGATGGCGGGGCTGGTGCTGATGCTGGCCCGCCTCTGGGATGCCATCAACGATCCGGTGGTGGGCTGGCTCAGCGATAAGACCCGCAGCCCCTGGGGCCCGCGCCTGCCCTGGATCCTCTGGAGCGCCATTCCGCTCGGGATCGCCATGGCGATGATGTGGTGGCTTCCGCCCGGAAGCCTCTGGGTGAAGTTCGGCATCTTCCTGGCCATCTCGGTGGTGGCCAACAGCCTTTACACCTGCGTCAACCTGCCCTACTCCGCCCTGGCGGCCGAGCTCACCACCGACACCGGCCTGCGCACCCGCCTGAACACGGCGCGGTTCACCGGCTCGATCATCGCCGGGCTGGTGGGCATCGTGCTGGGAGGGCTGCTGCTCCAGAACCACCAGGACCCCGGCAGTTACTTCAAGGTGGGCGTGCTGTCGGGCAGCATCATCGCGGTGTTCACCCTGGTCTGCGCCTGGGGCATCGCCCCGGCGGCCCGCAACTGCCAGCGGCCCAACAGCCAGCAAGGCTCCACCCGCCGCATGCTGCGCCGGGTGCGCGAGAACGGTCGCTTCATCAAGGTGCTCGGCCTCTACCTGATGCTCTGGTGCGCGCTGCAGATCATGCAGACCGCCGCCCTCATCTACCTGCCGGTGGTGATGCGGCTGCCGGAGAGCTGGAGCAACTGGATCCTGCTGCCCTTTCAGATCAGCACCCTCGTGGGGCTGCAGATCTGGAACCGCTTCTCCCACCGCTACGGCCGCATCCAGGCGCTGCACCGGGGCACGGCGCTCTGGATCGGCGGCTGCCTGCTCGCCATGTTGCTGATCCCCCTCGATCCCGACCTCTCGCCCGTGGGCTCCTGGATGAACGGGCTGCGGCTGGTGGCGCTGCTGGTGGCCATCCTGGTGGTGGGTCTGGGCGCCTCGACGGCCTACCTGATCCCCTGGGCGCTGCTGCCGGATGCCATCGACGCCGATCCTGAAAAGCCCGCCGGCCTCTACAGCGCCTGGATGGTGTTCACCCAGAAGATCTGCATCAGCCTGGCGTTGTTCTTCTTCGGCAACCTGATGAGCCTGAGTGGCTACGTGGCGGCCAGGGGCATCGTCCAACCCGACACGGCCCTGATCGCGATCCGCCTGTGCATGGGGCTGATCCCCGCCACGCTGGTGGTGCTGGGGCTGATCGTGATGCGGCGCTGGCCTGAGCGTGGCGCCCACCTGCTTCAGGCCCAGCCATGAAGTCACCGCGCTGGCTCAACCGCCTCGGCAGCAGTTGCCTGATCGGCGGCCAGACCGTGGCGGCGATCGGCAGGGGGCGCATCAACGTCAACGACCTGTTCGAACATCTGCTGGAGGCAGGGCCCGGCAGCTTTCTGATCGTGTTCATCACGGCGCTGGCGGCAGGCACCGTGTTCAACATCCAGGTGGCGGCAGAGCTCACCAAGCAGGGGGCCAGCGTGGCCGTGGGAGGCATCCTTTCGGTGGGGCTGGCGCGCGAGATCGCACCGCTGCTCACCGCCACCCTGCTTACCGGGAAGGTGGCCACCTCTTACGCCGCCCAGATCGGCACCATGAAGGTGACCGAGCAGATCGACGCCATCACCATGCTGCGGACCGATCCGGTGGAGTACCTGGTGGTGCCCCGGGTGCTGGCGATGGTGGTGATGGCCCCGGTGCAGTGCCTGGTGTTCTTCGTGGTGGGGGTCTGGTCGGGCCAGGTGAGCAGCACCTTTCTCTTCTCGATCCCGCCCACCGTGTTCTGGAATTCCGTGCGCAGCTGGATGACCGCCAGTGACCTGCCCTCGATGCTGGTCAAGGCGGTGGTGTTCGGCCTGCAGATCGCCGTGATCGCCTGCGGCTGGGGCCTCACCACCCGCGGCGGCCCCAAGGAGGTGGGCACCAGCACCACCGGCGCCGTGGTGATGATTCTGGTCACGGTCAGCCTGATGGATGTGCTGCTGACCCAGCTGCTGTTCGGCGCTTAGGCCGCCAGCTGCCCAGCATGGAACCTCCGCCTCTCTCCGCCGCCACCATGACCTCCCCCGCCGCCACGCTCGATCCCGCCGCCGGAACGGTGCTCGCACCCCGCTACGGGGTGCCGCTGGGGGTGGTGGTGCTGGGGCTGGCCGGCCTGGCCCTGCTGCCGCTGTGGTCGGGGGCGCTGTGGCTCAGCGGCGTGGTGGTGCTGTTCGGGCTGTTCCTGCTGCTGCAGGCCGTGCTGCTGCGCCTGCAGTTCAGCGGCGATGCCCTGCTGGTGTGGCGTCAGTCGACGCTGCTGCGCCGCTTCCCCTACGACGAATGGATCGCCTGGACCGTGTTCTGGAACCCGGTGCCGGTGCTGTTCTATTTCCGTGAACAGCGCAGCATTCACCTGCTGCCGGTGTTGTTTGATGCCACCACCTTGCGCCAACAACTGGAGCTGCACGTCAGCACCTCGCCATGACCGATCCCAGCGTGCCGCCGGACCAATCCCCGCCGCCCCTGAGCGTGCCTGAACCGCCTGCGGCCGAGCCCTCGCCTGCGGCAGACCCGGCCCCTGTAGCCAAGCCATTCGAGCCCTGGCAGGCGCTCGCCCTCAAGGAGCTGCAGGAGCGGCGCGCGGCACTGGAGGCGGAGATCCAGGAGCTGGAAACCCGCCGCAACCAGCTGCAGAAGAGCCTGGTGAGCAGCTTTGATGGTCAGGCCGATGCGATCGCCCGGCGCCTGAAGGGCTTCCAGGACTACCTGGTGGTGGCGCTGCAGGATCTGGCCGGCCAGGCCGAGCAGATGGAGCTGGTGGTGCAGCCGGTGGTGGTGCAGCCCTCGCCACTGGATCAGCCGGCGGAAGTGGCCGCCGCGGCTGCCCCTGCCGCCCCGGCGGCGGCGGGTCTGTTCAGCGAGGACGAAGACCTGATCCGCAGCCAGCTGGAGCGGTTCCAGGGCCAGCCCGATTTCTACGCCGATCCCTGGAAGCTGCGCCGCAGCCTGGAAGCCCCTGCCGCGGCTCTGCTGGAGGAGTGGTTCCTCTATCAGGGCGGGCGTGGCGCCCACGCCAGCGCCGGCAGCCGCAGCCGCAATGCGCTCACGGTGGCGGCGGCGGTGGCGATCCTCGGCGAGCTCTACGGCGAGCGCTTCCAGACCCTGGTGCTGGCCGGCCAGCCGGAGCGGCTGGGGGAATGGCGCCGCGGCCTGCAGGATTGCCTCGGGCTCAGCCGTGAAGATTTCGGGCCTAACAGCGGCGTGGTGCTGTTCGAGCGGCCTGATGCCCTGATCGAGCGCGCCGACCGGCTCGAGGAGCGCGGCGAGCTGCCGTTCATCGTGATCGATGCGGCCGAACAGGTGGTCGACGTCCCGGTGCTGCAGTTCCCGCTCTGGCTCGCCTTCGCCGCCACTCCAGCGGAACTGGCCATCGACGAGGAGCTGCTGTGAATCCCCTGCTGATCCTGTCCGTGCTGCTGGCGGGCTACCTGCTCGGCTCGATCCCCAGCGGCTGGCTGGCGGGGCGATGGTGCGCCGGCGTCGATCTGCGCCAGCTGGGCTCCGGCTCCACCGGCGCCACCAACGTGCTGCGCCAGGTGGGCAAGGGCCCGGCGCTGGTGGTGTTCCTGGTGGATGTGCTGAAGGGAACGGCCGCCGTGCTGCTGGCCAAGGCGGTGGTGGAGCCACTCGGCGGCTCCGCCGCTGGCGATGCCTGGGTGGTGGCGGCGGGGCTGGCGGCTCTTGCCGGCCACATCTGGCCGGTGTGGCTGGGCTGGCGGGGGGGCAAGGCCGTGGCCACCGGGCTGGGCGTGCTGCTCGGTCTGGTGCCCGCGGTGGGGCTGGCCAGCTTCGGGCTGTTCCTCGTCACCCTCACCCTCACCCGCATCGTGTCGCTCTCCAGCGTGGTGGCAGCGGTGGGCCTGCCGCTGCTGATGCTGGGCTCCTTCCAGAGCGCCGGCACCGGGCTGCGGCCCGCCTATCTGGCCCTTGCCCTGCTCACCACCGTGCTGGTGCTGTGGCGCCATCGCAGCAACCTGGCCCGGATCATGGACGGCACCGAGCCACGCATCGGCGCAGACAAACCCAACACCCCGACCTGAGGCGGGAGCTGAGAGCCTGGAGCCGAGAACCGGGCGCCGCTTCAGCCCAGCGCCCGGCTGCGTTCAGCAGCCGCCAGCACCGCCTCGATCAGAGCCGAACGCACGGCGCCCCGCTCCAGCTGACGCAGGGCCGTGATCGTGGTGCCGGCCGGGCTGCTCACCATGTCCTTGAGCTGGCCGGGATGCAGGCCCTTCTGCTGCAGCAGCGCCACGGTGCCGCCGGTCATGGCGAGCGCCAGCTCCTGTGCCAGCGCCCGCGGCAGGCCGGCGGCCACGCCGCCATCGGCGAGGGCTTCGATCACCACCGCCATCAGCGCCGGGCCGGAGGAGGCCACCGCCAGCAGCCCATCAAGCTGGGGCTCCGGCAGCTCCAGCACCTGCCCCACCCGGCCGAACAGCTGGCGCACGCAGTGACGTTGCCCATCGCTGAGCTGCTCTCCCCAGGCCAGTCCAGTGATGCCGGCCCGCACCAGGCAGGGAGTGTTCGGCACCGCCCGCACCACGCGCCAGCCGGGAAATGACGCCTGCAGGCGAGCCAGGCTGACCCCGGCCAGCACGGAAATCAGCAGAGGGAACTCGTCGCCGTGCGCTGAGGACGCCGCTGGGGAGGCGTCGCCGTGCTCTGAGGGCGCTCCTGGGAAGGCGGAGGCTGCTGAACCAGAAGCTGGGGGTGTGGCCGATGCCGCGGCGGACGCCCCTGATCGGCTGTGTGCCGCTCGAACTGCCGCCGCCGCATCTGCAGCCGCCGTGACCGCCGCCGCGAGCTGTTGCGGCTTGACGGCCAGCAGCACCACCGGCGCCTGCCAGGCCGCAGCCGCCTGCCCATCGGCGGCGGCACAGACAGCCACCTGCAACTGCTGCTGGAGCTGCTCGGCGGAGGCAGGGCTGGCCACCACCGCCCGCACGGCAGCAGGGCGAACATCCCCCTGCTCCAGCAGCGGCAGCAGCAAGGCCTGGGCCATCTGCCCCAGGCCAATGATCCCGAGGCCCGACAGGAGGGGCTCAGAGGCCCCGGCGTGCTCGGTCATGGACCGGTGGCGGTGGCGGGAAACGTGCTCAGAAGACGTGCTCAGCCGCCGACGGCGAAGTCGGAGCGGCCCCAGGCCGGACTGGGGGCCGCATCGGCATCGGAGCCGGTGTCGCGGGTGGAGACGATGGTGGGAGAGGAGGGCTCCTCCATCGAGGCGGTGGTGACCGTGACGCAGCTGGGCGCGAACAGGAAGATGCTTTCGCCCACCCGCTCCTGGTGGCCGTCGATGGCGAAAGTGCCGCCTGCCACGAAATCCACGGCCCGCTGGGCCTGATCCGGCTCCATCATCGTGAGGTTGAGGATCACGGTCTTGCGGTCACGCAGGGCCTGGATGGCACGGGGCATCTCATCGAAGCTGCGGGGCTCCATCAGGGTCACCTCCGCGGCCGTTGCCGACAGGCCCGGCATGCCGATCACATTGCTGCCGGGGAAGAGGTCGTCGGAGCCGAAGGGGGAGGACAGGGCCAGGGCACTGCCGCTGCCGACCTGCGTGGCGCGCGACTGGGCGGTCTGGGCCTGGTCGTCACCGGGGTCGTAGTCAAGTTCGTCGTACTCGCCATCGAGATAGTCGTCACCGTAGACGACGGCACGGAGGCGGGAGAACAACGACACCTTTGGTTCCTTCGTGAGGTCAGTACCTGAATAGCGTCCCACGCTCCCAGTTGCAACTGGTCGCAACCCTTGAAATCACTGGATTCATGCTTCCGCCGGGTGGCGAACGCCCCCACCACCCCCTAGCGAAGGCGGCCTCAGGCCCCCGCCGTGATTGGCCGGGGCAAGCGCGTTGCGCAGGCCCGGGGCGGCCCCGAAGTCCCCGTGGGGCCCCGGTCAGGCCCCGCGGGGGCCGAACAACACCGAGCCGAGCCGCACCCAGGTGCTGCCGGCCGCCACGGCCTCGCGCCAGTCGCCGCTCATGCCCATCGACAGCTCCGGCAACCCCAGACGGGCCGCCAGCGCGGCGCAGGAGCTGAACAGGGCACGGCTGCCGGCTGCATCCAGCCCCAGCGGCGCGATCGTCATCAGGCCCACCACCTGCAACGGCGCCAACGCCTGCAGCTGGGGCCAGAGCTGGTCGAGCTCCTCGGGCTCGAACCCGGCCTTGGCTGGATCGGGCAGCAGCTTCACCTGCAGGAACACCCGCGGCTGCAGGCCCTCCTCGGCGGCGATGCGCTGCAGGCGAAGCGCCAGCGGCAGGTTGTCGAGCGAGTGGATGGTGCCGAAGTGGCGCAGCACCCCCCGGGCTTTGTTGGCCTGCAGGCGACCGATGAAGTGCCAATCCAGGGGGGGAAGATCCGCCAGCTCCAGCTGCTTGGCCTCGGCCTCCTGCAGGCGGCTTTCGCCGAAGCTGCGCTGCCCGAGCGCGGCCAGGTCGCGGATGCGCTCGGCCGTCTGCCCCTTGCTCACCGCCAGCAGGCGGGAACCGGACGGCAACTGCTCCTGCAGGGCCTGCCACCGCACCGCCAGGGCCGCTGGAGCGTCAGCGCCCATTTCAGATGAAGGTCTGGTCGAACAGCTGGCGCCAATGGCCGAGTTTTTCGCTGCGGTCACGCCGGGCCCGCGCCAGGTTCTGCTCGGCGTAGTGGCGGGCATCCATCAGCGGAATCACCTCGAAATGGGCGCCGCGCGGCTGCGCCGTGACCAGGAAGAACATCCGCTGGGCGTAAAGGGTGGCGAACAGATCGCGGCCCTCTCCGGCCGGTGCCACCCAGTAAAGGAGCCCGAAGGTGGGATGGTTGAGATATCGCTCGGTACTCGACTCAGCGCTCACTGATGGTTTGTTCGGCTACCAATCACAGCGCACCGTACTGCCACCGCAGCCCAAGCAGCAGGAGCAGCAGCAGGCAGGCCATGAGATTCAGACGTCGGGCCACGGGCACCCCCAGCCGCAGCTGCTGCGGCGGCACCCAGCGGCCGCCCCTGGCCACCAGCGCATCGGCCCCCTGCTCGGCACGCAGCAACACGTTGGCCAGCAGCCGTTCCGCCACCGCCAACCCCAGCCCCAGCACTCCCTTCCAGCCCAGTCGCCGCAGGTTGAGTGCCCGGGTGGCGATCGAGCGCAGCAGGTTCTGCAGTTCCTCTTGCACCAGGGGCAGGAAGCGCAACGCCAGCAGCAGGATGAAGCCGAGCCGCTCCACCGGCAGCCCCAACCGGCCCAAAGGGGTGAGGCCCCAGCTGAGTGCCCATACCAGCTCTTCCGGCGGCGTGGTGAGCAGCAGCAGGTTGGCGCTGTGAATGAGGGTGAACAGCAGGGTGGCGCTGTTCAGGCCGAGTTCCGCCGAGCGGCGGTTGATCACCAGTGGGCCCAGCGGCAGCGGCCCCAGCTGCACGGGCCCCCAGCGCAGCACCTCCCAGGGCTCACCGCTGCGTTCGACCGGCGGTGCCCCCGGCGGCGCCGGCGCCAGGCGCAGCTCAGCCGGATCGCGAGAGAGCTGAGCAGTGCCCGCGCCACCGGCCGGCAGCAAGGCAGAGAGCAGCCCCACCAGCAGGCTGAGGGCGAGCAGGAGAGGCAGGTTGCGGCGCCACAGCCGCCACGGCAGCCCGCAGAGCGCCGTGATCAGCAGCAACGCCCCCACCAGCGCCAGCCGCCAGACGGGGCCGGCCAGGATCGGTGTGATCAGGAACGCCAGGGTCCAGGCGAGCTTGAGGCGCGCATCGACGCGGCGCAGCCAGCCGCTGTCACCATCGACGTACTGGCCGATCGGGAGCTGCTTCAGCCAGTCCATTCAGTGCTGCAGGAAGTGGAGCCGCTTCACGGGATGGCGGAACGAGCCTGCTGACGCGCCTGTTCCTTCTCGGCGTCGCGCTGCTGCTTACCGCGCCAGAACAGCTTGATCGGCGAGCCATCGAAGCCCAGGCCCTGCCGGATCTGCCGCTCCACGTAGCGGCGGTAGGTGTCGCCGAACAGCTTGGGATCGTTCACGAACAGGGTGAAACTCGGCGGCCGCACCGCCACCTGGGTGCCGTAATAGATACGGCCCTGGCGGCCACCGCGGCTGGTGGGCGGCGAGCGCCAGCTCACAGCCTCCTGCAGCACTTCATTCACCACCGAGGTGGTGACGCGGCGCCGGTGCTGCTCAACCGCCAGGAGCGCCAGCGAGAAGATGCTCTCCACCCGCTGGCCGCTGAGGGCGGAGGTGAACAGCATCGGTGCCCAGTCGAGGAAGTAGAGCTTGGCCCGCAGATCCTTTTCCATCGCGGTCATGGTGTGCGAATCCTTCTCGATCGCATCCCACTTGTTCACCACGATCACGCAGGCGCGGCCGTCTTCCTCGATGCGGCCCGCCACGCGCTGATCCTGTTCGGTCACCCCATCGAGTGCGTCGATCACCAGCACACAGACGTCGCTGCGTTCCACCGCCTTGAAGCTGCGGGTGATGCCGAAGTATTCGGGCCCGTAGCTGACACTGCGGCGGCGGCGGATGCCGGCGGTGTCGAGCAGTTTCCAGAGACGACCCTCCCGCTCGATCGTGGTGTCGATCGTGTCGCGGGTGGTGCCGCGGATCGGGCTGACGATCGCCCGGGGCTCACCGCAGATGGCATTGAGCAGGCTGGATTTGCCCACATTCGGCCGGCCGATGATCGCCAGCTGGATCGGCTCCTCCGTTTCCTCCGCGTCGGCGGGAGGCAGGAATTCGATCACCTTGTCGAGCAGATCGCCGGTGCCGGCACCGTGGATGGCCGAGATCGGAAACGGCTCACCCAGGCCGAGGCCCCAGAAGTCGGCGGCCATCGCCAGGCCCTGATCGGGCGACTCGCACTTGTTCACCGCCAGCAGCACCGGCCGGTTCTGGCCGCGCAACCATTCGGCGATCGATTCATCCGCCGCCGTGACCCCCGCCTGGCCATCGACGATCACCACGGCCACCACCGCTTCGGCTAAAGCAAGGTTGGCCTGTTCGCGGATCTCCGGGAGAAACTCACTGTCGTCGTCGAACACCAGGCCGCCGGTGTCGACCACCTTGAAGGTCCGATCGCCCCAGAACCCTTCCTGGTAGGTGCGGTCACGCGTGACACCTGGCTCGTCGTGGACGATTGCCTCCCGGCTGCGGCACAGCCGGTTCACCAGAGTGGATTTGCCCACGTTGGGGCGCCCGATGACGGCGACGACTGGTAGCGCCAAAACGTAATATCCCGATCAACGATCTCTTTTCGACCTTACAGGCTGGCTCAGCTGTGGCCGGCCTGGAGAAGTCTTGGCGGCGTCACCCTGCAACTCCGAGCCCTGGAAGCAGGAACCTTGCACGCTCGAACCTTTCAACACCGTTGAGCCGCTGTGGCGGAGGCGCCACCCACACCAGACTGCGGCCTGACCGCCAGAGCCGCGCGCTGCCATGGCCAACCCTGCCTTTCTTCATCGCCGCTCACCCGTCTTTGCCGGGCGTGCGATGGTCACCTCCAGCTCGCCGCTGGTGACCCGCGTGGGCCTGCGGGTGCTGGAGCAGGGCGGCAACGCCGCCGATGCCGCGGTAGCCATGGCCGGGATGCTGGCGCTGGCCGAGCCGATGATGAGCGGCCTCGGCGGCGACACCATGGTGCTGGTGTGGTCGGCGCAGGACCAGCGGGTGCTGGGTCTCAATGGCAGCGGCATGGCCCCGAGCGGCGCCAGCCTCGAGCGCATCGGAGCACGCCCCTTGATGCCGGAGCACGGCGCGGCCTCGGTCACCATTCCCGGCGCCGTGGATGGCTGGTGCACCTTGCTGGAGCGGTTCGGCACCCAGTCGCTGCAGCAGCTGTGGGAACCGGTGATCGCCTATGCGCGCCAGGGCTACCCGGTGGGCGAATCGATCGCGGGGTTCTGGGCCGTTGGCGCCGCGATGCTGGGGCAGAGCGCCTCATCAGAGCTTCGCGAGGTGTTTCTGCCCCATGGCAGCGCCCCGCAGCCGGGCCAGCTGATGCGCCTGCCGCAGCTGGCCGACACCCTGGAACGCGTGGCCCGGGAGGGCCGCCAGGGCTTCTACGAAGGGCCCGTGGCCGCGGCGATCGCCACCACGATCAGCGCGGGCGGTGTGCCCACCACCACAGCCGACGTGGCCGCCCAGCAGCACCGCGCCGCATGGGTGGAGCCCCTGAGCGTGGGCTACCGCGGCCGGGAGGTGCTGGGCCTGCCACCCAATTCCCAGGGGGTGGTGGCTCTGCATGCTCTGGGCATCCTCGACGGCCTGCCCCTCGCCGCAATGGGCGAGGCGGAGCGGCTGCACCATGAGATCGAAGCGATCCGCCTCGGCTTTGAGCTGGCGATCGATGGGGTGGGGGAGCCCACCCCATCGATGCTCGAACTGGTGCGGCAGCAGCTCAGCCCGGACGGACTGGCCGCCGCCCGCAGCCGCATCACGGCCCTGGCCCGGCCGGCCACCCGGCCCCAGGGCGGCCATTCGGGCGACACCAGCTACGTGTGCGCCGTGGACGGTGAGGGCAACGCCGTGTCGTTGATGACCAGCATCAGCGGACTGTTCGGCTCCGGGCTGGTGGCGGGCGACACGGGCGTGCTGCTCAACAACCGGGCGGCCCAGTTCTCCAGCCAGCCGGGCCATCCCAATGCCCTGGCACCCGGCCACCGGCCGCGTCATTCGATCCTGCCGGCGATGGTGCTGCGCGATGGGCTGCCTGAATTCGTGATGGGGGTGATCGGCGGCAACGCCCACCCCCAGGGGCTCACCCAGATCCTGGTGAACGCCCTCGATCTGAGCATGAATCCCCAGCAGGCCGTGGATGCCCCGCGCTTCAAGCTGGTCATGCAGAGCGGTGCGGTTCACATCGATCCGCAGTTCAATCCAGACGTGGGCCACGAGCTGGTAACCCGCGGCCATCAGCTCGGCGATTCCTATGGCTTCGTGGGTTTCAAGGGGGGTGCCCAGATGGTGCGCCTCCATCGCGACGACTCCGGCCACTGCACCAGCCTGGAGGCCGGCGTGGATCACCGGCTCGATGGGGTGGCCATGGGGATCTGAACGGGGGGCCTACGTGGCTCGGGGGCGGTCCACCGGCTACTGCACCGGCAGATCTCCAGGGTGCCCCGCCACCGGATCGGCCGGCTCCGGCAGCAGCGGTGGCAGCGGCCCTGTGTCCGGCAGCGGTTCGCCCCGCTCGGCCAGGTGAGCCAGCAGCCAGTTCACCGCCGTGGCGCGGCGGGTGCGGCGGGGAAACAGCTCGCCGATGCGGTAGCCGGCGAAGCCCAGCTGGTGTTTGAGCAGTTGCTTGTGGGCGGCGGCAATCGAGCGGGTGAGCCGCACGCTGGCCGGACGCTCAGCGATCAGCGGCGGCGCCAGCGGGTAGGCCAAGGCCCAGTCGTCCGGTGTGGCGGTGGTGGCGCGCCACGGCGCTGGCCCCTGTGCGGCGCCGGCGGCGCCCACGGCAGCGGTGGTGGCCTCTGCCGTGGGTTCCGCCTCAGCAGCAGGCCCATCCACCAGGCCGTCAGCGGGTGCGTAGCCCAGCCGCTGCCAGACCAGTTCGCAGACGAAGCGGTCGCTGGTGCGGTCGTCGAGGATCAGCTGCAGCAACTGGCGACTGAGCGGATGGGGGGAGGCGGCGGTCATGGCGAAGCGGCGGGTCAGCAGTTCAGCGAGGCGGTGGTTGGTCGGGTCAACGAGGCAGTTGTTCGGCGGGTCAGCGCGGCGCTGAGCAGCGGGAAGATGAACCTCTGATGACCCTGCCACCGCTTCCACTTCAGCTTCAGGGCCGCGGCCAGCCGCGCCAGCTGCGCTGCCGGGTGTTCCAGTCGCCCCTGGCGGGGGTGAGCGACCAGATCTTTCGGGGCTTCGTGCGCCGTTGGGCTCCCGACGCCCTCCTCTATACGGAGATGGTGCACGCCACCTGCCTGGAGCGGGGCCACGGCAGTGAGAAGTTCGAGGCTCTGGCCGGCGAGAGCGGGCCGATCGCGGTGCAGCTGTTCGACCACCGTCCCCAGGCCCTGGCCGAGGCCGCCCGGCGGGCGGAGGCGGCGGGCGCCTTCCTGATCGACATCAACATGGGCTGCCCGGTGCGCAAGGTGGCGCGCAAAGGCGGCGGCAGCGGCCTGCTGCGCGAGCCCGCGCTGGCGGCGGAGATCGTGGCGGCGGTGGCGGCTGCGGTGCGCGTGCCGGTCACGGTGAAGACGCGGCTGGGCTGGTGCGGCAGCAGCGCCGATCCGGTGGCTTTCGCCCTCGGTCTGCAGGAGGCCGGTGCCGAGGCGCTCACCCTGCACGGCCGCACACGGGAGCAGGGCTTCTCCGGCAGCGCCGACTGGGCCGCCATCGCCCGGGTGAAGCAGGCCCTGCGCATTCCCGTGATCGCCAACGGCGACGTGACCTCCCCCGAAGAAGCCCTGCGCTGCCTGGCCATCACCGGCGCCGATGGGGTCATGGTGGGGCGAGCCACCCTGGGAGCCCCCTGGCTGGTGGGCCGCATCGACGCGGCCCTGAGCGGCCGGCCGGTGCCACCGGACCCCTCGCCGGCCGAGCGGCTGGCCCTGGCGGCCGAGCACCTGCAGGCGCTGGTGGCCTACCGAGGGGCGAAAGGCCTGCAGATCGCCCGCAAGCACATGGGCTGGACCTGCCAGGGCTTCGCCGGCGCCGCCCAACTGCGCCATCAGCTGATGCGCGCGCCCACCCCTGCGGAGGCCAGGGCACTGCTGGAAGCGGCAGCGGCTGACACCGTCGCTGTGTTGGCTGACGGGGCAGGAGCGTCAACACTTGACTGGGCCGGTGCTGGGCAGGTGCGCAGCTCGAAGTTGCAGGAATAGATCGCCGGTTTCTGCCAGCTGAGTGGGATTTCCAGCAGGTCGCGGGTGCCGGTGATCGCCATCACGGCAAAGAGCACGGAGGCGAGCACGTTGGCGGTGATGTGCAGGCGACGCATCCGCAGGGAGCGGAAGATCTCCGCCTTGGAGGCCAGCGAGAACAGCATCAGGCCCGTGAGCAGCACGCCGGCCCAGTAGTGGGAGCTCCAGAAGGCAGGGCTGAGCGGGTTGTCGCTGAGGCGCCAGATCTCCGGCTGGCTGCCGAGGCCCAGCAGGCCCACCCATGTGAGCAGGGCGAAGCTTGCCCGCAGTGGCGCTTTCTTCGCCCGCCAGAGCCCCAGCAGACTCGCGAAGGTGCCGGCACTCACCAGCAGCAGCAGCGCCAGACGTCCGGCCCCGCCAGTGAAGGGGGGTTCCGGCACCACGAACTTGCTGATGAAGGAATAGAGGAGGGCGATCAGCACCGCCACCACGATGCCGGCTGTGAGCCAGCGGCCATGGTCGGCGTGCTCCACCCCCACGGTGGGCGGCTGTGGGTGGATCTTGAGCCGGCGCTCACGGGCCAGCAGGCCGAGGCGGATCGTGGCACCCACCACGGGATACACAAACAGGATGACCAGCACCGGATGCAGCAGCGAGAACCAGTCGATCGGGGTCATGGAGCAGTTGGTGGGGGGTGGGGAAGCCAGCCAAAGGCTGTCACAGCCGAGGGGCGCCGGCGCTATGGAAGTACCGACGGCCAGCCGGATCGGATCAGCAGAAGCGAAAAGTAGGGCCGCTGCTCGGAGGGCACCGCATCGGCCGGCACCACCACCTGATCGGGCCAGCCAACCCGCTGGGCGAACAGGGCGTCCCCAAGGAGCCCGCGCCGTTCCAGCAGGGGCCGCACCCAGCTCCAGCGGTGGCCCAGCTTGAGCAGGGCCAGGCCGGTGCGCGCCGGCGGGGGCTCCAGGGCGATGGCGTCGAGCAGGGTATCGAGCACCCCGGGCGCATCGGGCGTGGGGCGCACCAGCAGCCCCTGCCCCTGCAGGGCCAGAGGCCAGTGGCCGGCGGCCGCCGCCGCGGCCACGGCGGGGATGCCGGGGATGAGCCGCACCGGGCAGGCGGGGTGGGCATCGCGCAGAGCCAGCAGCACGTACGAGGCGCTGGCATAGAGCGACACATCCCCCTCGCAGAGCAGCACCACCCGGCGGCCAGCGGCCACCGCGGCCGCCAGCGCCTCAGCCGCAGCCCGCCAGGCCTGGCGGCGCGGCTCAGGCTCCGCCACCATCGGAAACACCAGCGGCAAGGTGGCCTGCTCCGGCTTCAGCCACGGCGCCGCGATCGCCGCGGCCATTCCCTCCCCACCCGCCTGGGCCACCGGGTAGGCCACCAGGTCGGCAGCGGCGATCGCCCGCACCGCCGCCACGGTAAGCAGATCCGGATCGCCCGGACCCACACCCACCAGCGTGAGCCCCGGCAAGGCAGCGGCGCCGGCGGGGTCGGGCAGGCCTTGAAGGCCTGACAGGCCGGGAAAACCGGGGGAGCCTGGGGGCACCGAGGGGGCCTCGCTCATTGGGTGCTGCCACCAGATCCGTGGGGTTCATCCCATCACGCCGTGGCGCCAGCGGCTCAGCCCATGGGCCACGCGCCAGTGGCGTGCTCAGGCCTTGCGGCGGCGCCGCAACACACCCGCACCTCCGGCCCGCAAGGCTTCCATAGGCTGGAGCCATCGCCCGTGCCCACCCCGATGACTCTGCTGGCCATTCACCAACTGCCCAGCGATGGCAGCGCCGCCCCTGCCGCCACCCCCTGCCCGCCCACGTTGCGCACCAGCGACGGCGACCGGATCCGCCAGGAGCTGGAGGCCCGCGGCATCCGCTTCGAGCGCTGGCCGGCCCGGGCCGCCACTGGCGAGGCCACCACTGCCGACGCGCTGCTGGCGCTCTACGCCGAGGAGATCGCCCGACTGCAGAGCAGCGGCGCCTATCCCACCGTCGATGCGATCCGCCTCACGGCCGACCATCCGGATCGGGTGGCGCTGCGGCAGAAGTTCCTCTCGGAGCACACCCACAGCGAGGACGAGGTGCGCTTCTTCGTGGAAGGGCGCGGCCTGTTCTGCCTTCACCTCGGTGATGAGGTGCTGCAGGTGGTGTGTGAGCGCAACGACCTGATCTCTGTGCCGGCCGGCACGCCCCACTGGTTTGACATGGGGCCCGAGCCCCACTTCGCCGCCCTGCGCTTCTTCGACAACCCGGAGGGGTGGGTGGCCACCTTCACCGGTGAGGCCATCGCCGAACGGTTCCCCCTGCTCGACGAACTGCTGGCCGCGGTCTGAGGCGAGGCGAGCCGGAAGCGGCAGCCCAGCAGGCTCAACCCACCCCCACCGAGTGCATCCGCACCAGCCCTGGATCGGCCAACACTCCTGTGAGGGCCTGAACCTCCGCCAGCGCCAGCTGCTCCAGCCGCTCCACCGTGGCTTCGCGGCTGAAGCGCGCTTCAGCCAGCACCCAGTAGACGCCGAAGTGGCGCGCCTCACTGGCCAGCAGATCGCCGTACAGGGCCGCCAGCTCCGGGTCAGGGCTGTGGGCAGCCAGCAGGGCCATGCGTTCGTGGCTGCGGGCCTCGATCAGGCCGGCCACCAGGAAGCTGTCGAGCATGCGCTGCGGCTCGCCCCGCCGCACCTGGCCGGCCAGGGCGGCGCCGTAGGGCGGGGCTGCCAGGGCGCGCAGGGCATGGCCTCGCCGCTCCAGCAGGGCCTGCACTCGCTCGAAGTGTTCGAGCTCCTCACGGGCCAGGGGGCTGAGCACCGCGGCCAGCTCCCCGTCGGAGGGGTAGCGGAACATCAGCTGCAGCGCCACGCCCGCCGCCTTGCGTTCGCAGTGGGCATGGTCGATCAACAGCAGCTCGGGGTGGGCCAGGGCCTGCTCCAACCAGGCGTCGCTGCTGGGCGCCGTCAGCCATTTCACCCGGGCCGGCGCGGCCACGGCCACGCCGGCCGCCAGCGGCAGGGAAGCGGTGGTGCTCATGCCGGCTCCTGGGCGCGCAGGTGGGCCACCAGGCCGTCGAGGCCGAGGCTGTAGCTGGCGGGCCCGAAGCCACAGATCACGCCCACCGCCCGGTCAGCCAGGGTGGAGTGGTGCCGGAACGGCTCGCGGGCGTGGACGTTGCTGAGGTGCACCTCCACAAAGGGCAACGCCACCCCCAGCAGCGCGTCACGGATGGCGATCGACGTGTGGGTGTAGGCACCGGCGTTAATGACGATGCCGTCGCAGACGCCGGCTGCCTCGTGGATGCGGTCCACGAGGGCACCCTCGTGGTTGCTATGAAAACAGGCCAGGTCCACCCCCTGCGCCGCTGCCTGGGCCGTCAGCGCCGCGTTGATGGCTTCCAGGGTGCTGACCCCGTAAAGCCCAGGCTCACGGCGCCCCAGCAGGTTGAGGTTGGGGCCGTGAAGCACGAGGAGCTGCATGGGGAAGGTCGACTGGTAAGTTTCTCGGGTGGAGCGGGTCGGTGCCCGAGTGGTTAATGGGGGCGGACTGTAAATCCGCTGGCTCTGCCTACGTTGGTTCAAATCCAACCCGGCCCACCTTCCACATGCCCTTGTAGCTCAGCGGTAGAGCACTCCCTTGGTAAGGGAGAGGTCACGAGTTCAAGTCTCGTCAAGGGCTTCCTCCCAACCCTTTCCGGCCATTCACTTGGACCTTCGGGCTGCCGATCCCCTTGGCAAGGTGCGGCCAGGCGGTCCCCATCGCCGGGAGCGACCGGGCGGCAGACTCCCAACGGCTGCCACCCCGCCATGGGCGCGATCCTGCTCACCGTTCTCACCGCACTGCTGGGCTTTGGCCTGGGCAAGGGCGTGCCTCGGCTGGTTCAGCGCTCGGGCAGCCTGGCTCGCCGTTCGCGGCTGAGCCAGCTGGCCTTCGGCAGCCTGCTGCTGCTGCCCTGGCTGGTGGGGATCGCCCTGCTGCTGCTGTTGCCCTTGCGCCCTGCACTGCTGCTACCTGCGATCGGCTACGGCGTGGGCATGTGGCAGGGGCGGCGCAAGCTGGGGCTGTAGCCGTCGGCGCGGCTGACCGCCTCGGCCAAAGACGCGGATCCCCCAACTGCAGCACGCTGCGTTCAGCCAGAACCGATTGCGCAACACCGGCCCACCGCACCCTGCATCTCTGCACGCGTTGAGTACACCCCGGAACAGCATCAGGCCACTGCCCCAACATGATGGCGACGCTTGCACTGCAACCGCAGAGGAGCAGGAGGATCGTCCCAGTGGGGGCGACGGGCGGAGTTAGGGCCGGATCGCTTGGGGAGGATGGCCCACTGCTCACGTCGCCAGGTATCCGTGGTGGTGCCTGCCTGCTTGTCACAGAGGGCGACCATCGATCTGCAATGGCGTTGATTGAAATGCTGTCGAATGTCTAGGCGCACTCACTCACGAAGTCCCTGCCAAAGACTCAGCTCAACACCCTTGCAACCACACGCCCCGATCGAGTTCACCGCTGTGCAATCGCTCCCCTTCGAATCACGCGGAAGGTGAGATTGATACGGTCACGTTCGACCCGCCGCCGCTGGGGCACCTGATGCAACCAGTGCTGTTGCGTGGGTGGATCCATCACCAGCAGATCGCCTTCGCCCAGTTCAAAGCTCAGCGGTGACTCTGCATCTGCGGAGGGTTGCCGGGGCTTGAGCCGAAAACTGCGCGCCGCCCCGAGGCTGAGGGAGGCAATCGGTTGCTCGGGATCAAGTTCGGGCTCGTCGTCCGCATGCCAATCCAGCTTGTCGTTGCCGTCGCGGTAGTGATTGAGCAGCAGGGAGTTGAAGCGGCAACCGGCGGCGGCCTCCACCTGCCGGCGCAGCTGCTGCAGCGAGGCGGTCCAGGGCTCGATCGCCTGGTGAACACCGCTGTAGGCGTAGTGGCAACCGGGATCGCCCATCCAGCAGGTGAGCCGCGGAATCGGATGGGTGCGGCCGAACAGGGTGATGTGCTCCTGGCGCCAGGGCACGTCAGTCCGCAGCTGAACCAGCCAGGACGCCGCATCCGCCAGCCACAAGGGCCAGTAGCGCAACGCCAGTCCTTCCCGCGTCACCGTCTGAGGGGTGCCGGCCGGCGGCGTTGGCTGCAGGAGATCGAGTTGCTGTTCCATCCTTCTCGCCCTCACCATCGTGCTGGAGCTGTGGCCGCCAGCCGCTCCCACACCCGCTCCAGCAGGCCCCGTGGCCGGGTAGCAGCCGCCATGCTGGAGCCATTCTCGTTCGCCCGTTCCCATGACCGCCTCCACCGCCATGCCCATGGCGGACATGCCCGCCGTGGCCATGCCCGCCGTGGACAGCCTGCGTGAGCCGGTCAGCCAGGGGCTCACCCGCCCGCTGGCCTGGCGTCGCGAGCAGCTCGCGCGGCTCACGACACTGCTCGATGGTGCGGAGGAGGCGATCCTTGCGGCACTCGCCGCCGACCTGGGCAAGCCTCCGGTGGAGGCCTACTTCGAAGTGGTGGCCGTGCGTCAGGAGCTGCGCCTCTGCCAGCGCCAGCTGCGGCGCTGGATGGCGCCCCGACCGGTGCCGGTGCCGCTCAGCCAGAAGCCGGGCCAGGCCCGGCTGATGCCGGAGCCGCTCGGCTGCGTGCTGATCATCGGCCCCTGGAATTACCCCTTCTCACTCACCATCCAGCCGCTGGTGAGTGCGCTGGCGGCGGGCAACAGCGCCGTGCTGAAACCATCGGAGCAGGCCCCGCAAACCTCGGCCCTGATCGCCCAGCTGGTGGCGCGCCACCTGGAGCCCGATGTGGTGCAGGTGGTGGAAGGAGACGGAGCTGTGGCCAGCGCGCTGCTCCAGCTGCGCTTCGATCACATTTTCTTCACTGGCGGCGGCCGGGTGGGCCGGCTGGTGATGGAGGCGGCCGCGCGTCACCTCACCCCGGTCACCCTGGAGCTGGGCGGCAAGAGCCCGGCCATCGTGCTGGCCGACGCCGACCTCGACACCACTGCCCGTCGCCTGATCTGGGGCAAGGGGCTCAACGCCGGTCAGACCTGCATCGCCCCCGACCATCTGCTGGTGGAAGACTCAGTGCGGCCGGCGCTGGTGGAGCGGCTGACGCGGGAGATCACGCGCTGCTACGGCGAGGACCCGCTGGCGTCGCCGGATCTGGCCCGCATCGTCAACCGCCCGCAGTTCGAGCGGCTGTGCGGCCTGCTGGAGGGCGCCCGGCAGCGGGGGCAGCTGCTGGCCGGCGGCCAGATCGATCCGGAGCGCCTGCGCATCGCCCCCACCCTGCTGGCGGTCGATGCGGCCGACGATCCGCTGATGCAGGAGGAGCTGTTCGGTCCCCTGCTGCCGGTGCTGCCTGTGGCTTCGCTGGATGAGGCAATCACCCGGGTGCGGCGTGGAGCCAAGCCGCTGGCGCTCTATCTGTTCAGCAGCAGTGCCGCCGCCCAGGAGCAGGTGCTGGCAGGCACCAGTTCGGGGGGCGTCTGCTTCAACGACGTGGTGATGCAGGTGGGGGTGCCCGAGCTTCCATTCGGTGGCGTCGGCCCCAGCGGCATGGGCCGCTACCACGGCCAGTCGGGCTTCGACACCTTTTCGCACCTGCGCAGCGTGCTGCGGCGCCCATTCCGCTTCGATGTGCCGCTGCGCTATCCCCCCTACGGCGACCGTCTCGGCCTGATCAAGCGGCTGATGGGCTGAACCGGACCAACGATTTGGCGCCGGGGGACTGGCGCGCCAGAGGGTTCTCCTTAAGGTTCAACCAGCTGATCGTTGCCCATGCGCCGCGCCATCGTCGCCCTGGCCCTCGCCCTGCTGCTCCCGTTGCCGGGACTGGCCGCCCAGCACGTGGTGAAGCCCGGGGAGACGCTCTCGGAGATCGCCGAGCGCTATGGCGTGTCCCTCAACCGCCTGATGCAGCTGAACGGCATCAAGGATCCGGATCTGGTCACGGCCGGCACCCGCCTCACCGTGCCCGGTGGAGCCAGCTCCGGCGCCGGCTCTTCCACTGGTGGGCGCGGCAGCTACACCGTGAAGCCGGGCGAAACCCTCTCCGAGATCGCCGACCGGCTGGGCACCACGGTGCAGCGCCTGATCGAGCTCAACGGCATCCGCGACCCGGACATGGTGGCCGAGGGCACCCGCCTGGTGGTGCCCGGCGCCCCCGCCGCCGCCCGTCCCGCAGCGGTGAACAGGAACGCCCGCGAACACACCGTCCAACCAGGTGAAACCCTCTCCGGCATCGCCGATCGCTACGGGGTGCCGATGTCGCGGCTGATGGCGCTCAACAAGCTCACCGAACCCGACGAGATCCAGGCCGGCAGCCGCCTGGTGCTGCGCGCCAGCACACCCGCAGCCGCCCGCGCCGCCGCAAAGCCCGCGCCGCCCAAGCCCGCAGCCGCCAAACCCGCACCTGCGCGCCCGGCACCCGCAACGCCCCAACCCAAACCGGCACCAGTGGCCGCCAGGCCGGCGCCGGCAGCGACCGCCCAACCCAAACCGGCACCTGCAGCCCAGCCGGCGCCCGTGCGCCCCGCACCTGCTGCCACGGCTACAGCAGTCCAGCCCAGGCCGGCACCGGCAGCCGCCACCCAACCCGCGCCCGCTGCCACCCGCCCGGCCCCAGCAGCAGCAGCCCCCCAACCCAGGCCAGCGGCTGCGGCAGCACCCGCCCCCCGTCCCAAACCGGCGGCCACCGCTGCCAGATCGGCCGGCCCCAAACCGCCGGAATGGCGCACCTACGGCCCGATTCAGGTTGACTTCGCCAACTGGCAGCCTCTGGGCGGCAGCATGGTGGCCCCGGCCCTGAACAGCGCCGGCCAATCGATTTTCCTGGCGGTCAACTGCACGGCCGGCAAGCTCAATGCCACCGGCGAAGCTGGTGCCTGGAAGAGCTGGGATGCCCCGCAGAGCGAGTTTGAACAGCAATTGGTGAGAGACCTCTGCAGGGTCGGCGGCGGCTGAGCCCCGTCCAGCCCACGCGTGCCGGCCCGCCTGCCGCTCATGCCGCCCAGCGCAACGGCCATGGCTCCTGCAGATAGCGGCGTCCGGCCTCCCGGATCCAGAGACGCTGGCTGCCGTCGTCGCTTTCGCTGATCAGCTCCTCCTGCACCAGCCGGCGCGCCAGCCAGCCCCAGCGCTCTCCCTCCGCAGCGGCGGTGTCCTCCGCACCGGAGTGATCGGCCAGGTCATCGGCCAGCCGGGGGAGATCCAGGCCCCGGCGCTCCTGCAGCAGGGTCAGCACCTGCGCCGCCTGCGCCGACCAGTCGATCGGCACCCCACGGCTGTGGCAACGGTCGCAGCGACCGCAGGGGGGCACCAGCTCGCCCACGGCCTCCAGCAAGGCCTGCTCGCGACAGCCCGTCCCCTCCGCCACCGCCTCCATGCGCCGCAGCTGTTGCTGGGCCAGTTCCAGCCGCAACCTCTCCTGCTCCTGCAGCTCCGGGGTCAGCTGCCGGCCGGAGGCGCGCATCGCCCAGCCCAGCGAGCGCCGGTCCATCGGATCAAAGAGCACCAGGCAGCGGGCGGGCTGGCCATCACGCCCCGCCCGCCCCGACTCCTGCAGGTACCCCTCTGCGCTGGCAGGCAGATCCAGATGCAGCACCAGTCCCACATCCGGGCGGTCCACACCCATGCCGAAGGCCACCGTGGCCACCAGCACCGGCCGGGGATGGTGCTGAAAGTGCTCAAGCGCCAGCAGGCGGCTTTCGGGGTCCATGCCGGCGTGATATGCGATCGCCTCCACTCCGGCAGCCGAGAGCCGCGCCGCCCAGTGCTCCACCGACCGCCGTGTGCGGGCGTAGATCAGCACAGCCCCGGACGCAGCCGCCACCGTGTCGAGCACCAGTGGCAGCGGATCAGGGGGGCGCCGCTGCATGGCGTACAGGAGATTCGCGCGCCGGGCGGAGCGCACCTGCACAAGGGGGCGCCGCAGCTGCAGCAGCCGGATGATGTCGGCGCGGACCCGCGGCGCGGCCGTGGCGCTCAGCGCCACCAGGGGCACACCGGGACAGAGGCTGCGCAGCTGCCCGAGGCGGCGGTAATCCGGGCGGAAATCATGGCCCCAGGCGCTGATGCAGTGGGCCTCGTCCACCGCCAGCGCCACCAGCCGGCCCTGCTCCAGCACGTCCTCCAGCAGGGCGCGGGTGGCTTCCGCCTGCAGCCGCTCCGGTGCCAAGTAGAGCAGGCGCAGGCGATTGTCGGCGAGGCGATGCAGAAGCTGCCGCCGCGACCCGGCATCGAGCCCCTGGTGCAGGCAGGCGGCCGGGATGCCGCGGCGCTGCAGCTGCGCCACCTGGTCCTGCATCAGGGCCACCAGCGGCGACACCACCAGCACCAGGCCCTGCCGCACCAGGGCGGGCAGCTGAAAACAGAGCGACTTCCCGCCACCGGTGGGCAGCACCGCCAGACAGTCGCGCCCCGCCAGGAGGGCCTCCACCACCGGGCGCTGACCGGGCCGGAAGCGCGACCAGCCGAAATGACGCTCCAGGGAATCCTCGAGCGCTTCCATCGCCAAACCGACCACAGCCCTGGTGCGGCCCGACCTTAGCGGCCCCAGATCTGGTGGCCAGGCAGGCTCATGGCAACGGCGGTGCGTCTAGCTGGTCGGGGCTCTCCTCCACCAGCTGCAGCCGCACCCGTTTGCCGCCGGCCAGCTCCCCCAACGACACCCGCAGGGTGCTTCCGCTCAGGCTCTGGAGCACGGTCAGCATGGCCCGCAGGTGGGGCGTGCTGCTGCCGCTTTCCACCCAGAGGCGCTCCTGCAATCCCCCCAGCCGTCGCCAGCTGGTGTGCAGCTTCAGCACGGCACTTTCGAGCTGTTGCGCCTGCCCCACCGCATCGGCCAGCAAACCAAGAGCGTCGAGCCGCTGAGCCTCCTGCAGGGCTTTCTCCAGTTGCAGCTCCCCTTGCTGAAAGGCGCGCACCGCAGCCCCGGCCTCGGCCGCCTTGCTCAGCCAGCGGGCCGTGCTGGTCACGTCCCTGACCCTGTCGAGCTCGGGCTCATCGCGCAGCGCCTGGCGCAGATCGTCCTGCTGGGCCTCGGGCAACTTGGCCAGCTCCTTCACCAGTGGTGCAACGGCCCGCGGGGGCAGCAGGTTCTCCTGGGTGCGCTGGCGAATTTCCTCGGGCAGCAGCGGGCTGGTGGCCGCTGTGAATTCATCAGAGAGGCGCCGCACCTGCTTGCGGGTGATCTGCTGCCCCTCATTGGCCGCTTCGCTGATCATCAGCTGCACCTCGGGGTCGGCCTGGGCCGTTTCGAGGAAGGCGCGCTTCGAGAAGTTGTTGACGCTGCTTTGCTCCAACGGCCCATCACCCACCAGGCTTTCGGCAGACTCCGCCAGCTGGATCAGGCCATAGGCCCGGGTCTTGCTGATCTCCCGCTCCCTGAGCCACTGCAGGAAGCCGGTACCCCGACCCTCACCGCCGCGAACCTCGCGGTCGCGCACAGCGCGCAGGATGCGTCCCCGCCAGATCTCCGTCTGCAGGTCGAAGCGGTCGCACACCCCCCATGCCTCCTCCAGCCGCGCCAGGAACTCCATCGTGCTGATCTCGTCGCGCTGGGGATCGGGGAGCTCGAGATCGAGGATGGGGGGCTCCAACAACGGCGGGGCGGCAGCAGCCGATCGTGCCACGCTCCGCCCGCCCCCATGGCGGCCCTGCTCCGGCGACGACGATTCATGACACGGGCACCTTTGAGCCCGCCGGCCTCGGGTATCTTCCGACTGGCAATCAACCTTCTCCAGCGCAGCGATGGCCATCTCCCGCGGCGACAAAGTGCGCATCAAGCGACCCGAGTCCTATTGGTTCAACGACGTCGGCACCGTGGCGTCGATCGACACCTCCGGCATCCGCTACCCCGTGGTGGTGCGCTTCGAGAAAGTGAACTACACCGGATTCAGCGGTTCGGAAGGCGGCATCAATACCAACAACTTCTCCGAAGCCGAGCTCGAGAAGGCCTGAGTCCCAATCCCGGGGGCACATCCAGCATCTGCAGGGCTGCCCCCGCACACGGTCTGATCTAAAGGCGATTGCTTCCCAGGCCAATCCAACACGCCGGGCCCCACCGCTGGGGCCGCCCCTATCCAGCAGCTGGCTTGAGTGGTCTAGCCACCATTCTCCAGCTGCACAACCGCAGATCAGAGACGTCACTGCCATCTCGGGCTTGATTCTCCAGCTCGATCCATCAGTCCCCCTACAGCCTTGGGCTGTTCTGTGCGTGCGCGTTCCTCTGGCCGCCTACTCCCCCTCGACGCGGGCAACCCCAGAGGCAGCCCCGCACCTGTGGGCTCGGCAGGTCGGCATGGGAGCCTGAAGCAACGCGCCAGAAACCGTCTTGCCGGAGCTGCCTGAAGTCGAAACCGTGCGTCTCGGCCTCGAGCGACAGTTGGCGGGCTTCACGGTGGAGCGCGTCAGTGTGCTGAGAGCAAGGGCTGTGGCCCATCCCGCCGACCCCGAAGCGTTCTGTCGTGCCCTTGAAGGCACCCAGGTGGGTCTGTGGCAGCGCCGTGGCAAGTATCTGTTGGCCAGCCTCAGCCGCGATGGCGAGCCCGCCGGCCGGTGGGGTGTGCACCTGCGCATGACAGGCCAGTTTCAGTGGCTTGATCACGATCGCGAACCATGCAGCCACACGCGCGTGCGGTTCCACGACTTCCAGGGTCACGAACTGCGCTTCGTGGACACGCGCAGCTTCGGCCAGATGTGGTGGATTCCTGCGGGCAGCGAGCCCAGCCAGGTGATGCACGGCCTCAGCCGTCTCGGTCCTGAACCGTTCAGTCCGGCGTTCAACGCCGCCTACCTGCGGCAACGCCTGAAGGGGTCGCAGCGACCGATCAAGAACGCCCTGCTGGATCAGGCGCTGGTGGCCGGCATCGGCAACATCTATGCCGATGAATCTCTGTTCACCGCGGGCATCGATCCGCACACCCCCAGCGGCAGGCTTGGGGTGGCGCAGCTTCACCGGCTCCACCAGGCCGTGGTGCGGGTGCTGCAAACGAGCATCGGAGCGGGAGGCACCACCTTCAGCGATTTCAGAGATCTCAGCGGCACCAACGGCAACTACGGCGGCATGGCCTGGGTGTACCGACGCGGCGGCCAGCCCTGCCGGACGTGCGGAACACCAATCCAACGGGAGCGGCTGGCTGGGCGAGGAACCCACTGGTGCCCGTCCTGCCAGCATTGAAGGGCTGCGATCTGCCGATGCCTTTCGATCCACCCACAACCGCTGAGGCCCTAGCCAGCATGATCCGGGACCTTCATCGCCGCGGCTGGTGTGATGGCACCGGTGGCAATTTCAGTTGCGTGCTGAGCAGGGATCCTCTGCGGCTACTCATGGCGCCCAGCGGGATCCACAAAGGTTCTGTTCGTGGCGCCGACCTTGTGCAGGTGAACGAAGCGGGCGCTGTGGTGGAGGGCAACGGACGGGCCAGCGCAGAGACGCTCTTGCACCTGGAGATCGTGCACACCTGCGGTGCCGGGGCTGTGCTCCACACCCATTCACCGGCGGCAACCCTGCTTTCGCGCCTGGCTCTCCAAAGCCAACAGCAAAACGAACATGGCCCTGCGGGGGTTGTGTTTGAAGGGCTGGAGATGATGAAGGGACTTGAAGGCATCACCACCCATCACAGCCGCGTGGTGCTGCCGGTGGTATCGAACGACCAGGATCTGCGTCGGCTGAGTGACCTTGCCTCCCCTTTGCTCAACGACGCCCCCCATGGCCTGCTGGTCGGCGGCCATGGGCTCTATGCCTGGGGCAGCAATCTGTTCACAGCCCAACGGCACGTGGAAATTCTTGAGTTCCTCCTTGATCAGACATGGAGAGAATTGGTGGTCAAGTCCCTGCACCCGACAGCACCTGCCCACTCAACACCGGCGCCATAGCCATGACGTCCACTCTCCCGGCTCGCAAAGCCATCAGCCACATCCTTCTTGATATCGAAGGCACCACCTGTCCTTTCGATTTTGTGAAAGACACGCTCTTCCCCTATGCCGCAGATCAGCTGGAAGGCTTCCTTGCCGCAGAAGCCAGCACTCCCCAAGTACAGGTCCTGCTTCAGGCCGTCGAGCAGGCCTGGGAGCAAGAGGATCACAACGAAGCGCTTGAGCTGCTGGCAAAGGCTCGATTGAGCGCCAACAGCTCAACGGCGCAACGCCTGCTGCCCTATCTGAAGTGGCTGATTCAGTGCGACAGGAAACTGACTCCGCTAAAGGATCTCCAGGGGCTCATCTGGGAACGTGGCTATGCGGCCGGCCACCTTTGCGCCCCCCTCTTCGAAGACGTTCCACCAGCGCTGCAACGCTGGAAGCGGATGGGAATAGAGCTTGGGGTGTATTCCTCAGGATCGGTAAAAGCGCAACAGTTGCTATACGGACACAGCGTTGCCGGCAATCTCCAACCACTCTTCGCCGCCTGGTTCGACACCCGCATCGGCGCCAAACAAGAATCCTCCAGCTACACCAGAATCGCCACACAACTGAAGGTAGAGCCCGAACACATTCTATTCATCAGCGATGCGATCGCGGAGTTGGACGCCGCCAACACCGCCGGCATGCACCCCCTGCTCAGCGACCGGCCCGGCAATCCCTCCCGCGAGGCAGGCACTTTTCCCGTTGTTCAGTCTTTCGCCGGCGTCTATTCCGGGTGATTCCATCCTCCAACAGGAACGTTCCCACACTCCAGCCGATTGCCCCAAGGCTGACGAAAAGTTAAAGCAGGGGTGCTGGCTGGTGCCGCGCCATCGCCAGCAGGGCCTTGATGCCATGCATCACCCACCGCCTGCAAACCGGCTCGGATCGACGAAACATCCACCAGCCTCAGTAGTTTGAGCCCTGCAGATAGCTTCACGGTGGGTTATGAGACGGCCGGGTTGAGCGCCACTGAGCCCAGTACCTGCTGACCCGACCGCGGGGGCTCTCACCTGAGCAGGTGAGCCGCTGGCGTCAAGCCGCTCAAGATACCAACGCACCAAGCCGGTGCTGACGATGGCCGAGCAGAACGGGTACGAAAGGCTCCGTGCCTAGGACAAGCGGGGGTACGCCTCTTGCACCAGGCAGGGCAGTGCCTCCACCGCGGGAGGGGCACAGCTGCCGCACAAACCGCGCGCCCTGCTCCTTCACGAGCGATTCATAGTGATGCCCAGCATGTGTCTTGAATCTGCCCCACCAGCAATCCATCCTCCAGCCAACACGCAACCAACAAAAAAGCCACCCTTTCGGGTGGCTTTCAGTGTTTCGCTTCTCTCGATTCATCATCATCAGATGACAAGCTCGATGAAAGCAAAACTTGGTAGGAATGAAAAGTTTTATCCTGGCATTGAGCTATTTTTGCAGGAAGCTACCCTCCAACTATCTTCGCCGCTACTGCGTTTCACAACCGAGTTCGAGATGGATCGGAGTGGGG
>NZ_JAGQBP010000010.1:0-5000 GCF_024345695.1 Synechococcus sp. L2F
GCAGTGGCTGCAACGCAGTCCCACCCCTCTAGTAGCAGGCGAAAGCCTTGCGAGCACAGACTTTCCGGTGCTTGCGGCGAGCAATAGCGAGCAGCTGGCACGATTCGCGCCATGGGCGGAGGCCTTGGTTGAAGCGGGGGGGTGAGTTTGTGTGCTAATTTTTTGGACTGCGCGGGAGCCGAGAGGCGAGCGCTGCAGGGCTTACGGAGAAGGAGGCGCGAGCCGACGATGCTGTAAGTTTTGAAAGCGGCTGAGGAAGCCGCGAGAGCCGAACCCTGAAGAAGGGGGAGGCGCACCTGGACAACTAAAAAGTTTAGGAACTGACGCTTTTGCTGCGTCATGACTGAAGGAGGAGAGCGCGGAAGCGCTGCCTTTGGAGGGAGTGACGAACGTGCAGCAAAGGTGTGAGGTCCCGTCAAAAAGAAACAAGCGACTGAGTGAGCTGAGATGTTTCTATTTGCGTTCTCACGATGCGAATAGGGATGCAAGTTTCGGTTTACGAGGAAGCGACCGGATCTGAGTGATTTGGAAAGTCATTGAACATTGAGCAATGAGGCGAAAGCAAGATTGCTTGGTTGTAGATGCGCTCTCGAACCCTTCCAAGGAAGGAGGTCACGACTGAAAGCATGAGCTTTGAAGAAGCGATACGCGAGTGTGGTTTTGAAGAGGTTGATGATTTTGGGCGTTGACGGCATTGTTTGCGATCGATGAGTTTAAGAATTTAGCGAAGGCTAAAGGCTTTGATGAATTGATTTAAAGGAACAGTGAATACAACGGAGAGTTTGATCCTGGCTCAGGATGAACGCTGGCGGCGTGCTTAACACATGCAAGTCGAACGAGCCTTCGGGCTAGTGGCGGACGGGTGAGTAACGCGTGGGAATCTGCCCTCAGGAGGGGGATAACGGCCGGAAACGGCCGCTAATACCCCATATGCCGAGAGGTGAAATGAATTTCGCCTGAGGATGAGCCCGCGTCTGATTAGCTAGTTGGTGTGGTAATGGCGCACCAAGGCTTCGATCAGTAGCTGGTCTGAGAGGATGATCAGCCACACTGGGACTGAGACACGGCCCAGACTCCTACGGGAGGCAGCAGTGGGGAATTTTCCGCAATGGGCGCAAGCCTGACGGAGCAACGCCGCGTGAGGGACGAAGGCCTCTGGGCTGTAAACCTCTTTTCTCAAGGAAGAAGACATGACGGTACTTGAGGAATAAGCCACGGCTAATTCCGTGCCAGCAGCCGCGGTAATACGGGAGTGGCAAGCGTTATCCGGAATTATTGGGCGTAAAGCGTCCGCAGGCGGCCCAGCAAGTCTGTTGTTAAAAAGTGGAGCTTAACTCCATCCAGGCAATGGAAACTGCTGGGCTAGAGTGTGGTAGGGGCAGAGGGAATTCCCGGTGTAGCGGTGAAATGCGTAGATATCGGGAAGAACACCAGTGGCGAAGGCGCTCTGCTGGGCCATAACTGACGCTCATGGACGAAAGCCAGGGGAGCGAAAGGGATTAGATACCCCTGTAGTCCTGGCCGTAAACGATGAACACTAGGTGTCGGGGGAATCGACCCCCTCGGTGTCGTAGCCAACGCGTTAAGTGTTCCGCCTGGGGAGTACGCACGCAAGTGTGAAACTCAAAGGAATTGACGGGGGCCCGCACAAGCGGTGGAGTATGTGGTTTAATTCGATGCAACGCGAAGAACCTTACCAGGGTTTGACATCCTGCGAATCCCTTGGAAACTTGGGAGTGCCTTCGGGAGCGCAGTGACAGGTGGTGCATGGCTGTCGTCAGCTCGTGTCGTGAGATGTTGGGTTAAGTCCCGCAACGAGCGCAACCCACGTCTTTAGTTGCCAGCATTCAGTTGGGCACTCTAGAGAGACCGCCGGTGATAAACCGGAGGAAGGTGTGGATGACGTCAAGTCATCATGCCCCTTACATCCTGGGCTACACACGTACTACAATGCTACGGACAAAGGGCAGCAAACTCGCGAGAGCTAGCAAATCCCATAAACCGTGGCTCAGTTCAGATCGTAGGCTGCAACTCGCCTACGTGAAGGAGGAATCGCTAGTAATCGCAGGTCAGCATACTGCGGTGAATACGTTCCCGGGCCTTGTACACACCGCCCGTCACACCATGGAAGTTGGCCATGCCCGAAGTCGTTACTCCAACCCGTAAGGGAGGAGGACGCCGAAGGTGGGGCTGATGACTGGGGTGAAGTCGTAACAAGGTAGCCGTACCGGAAGGTGCGGCTGGATCACCTCCTAACAGGGAGACAAAACTGATTGTGATGTCTGAGCGCTATGCGGATGAAAATCTAAGTAGCAACTTTGTCTTAGGCCACAATCCTGTCATCTCGAAGGTCGATCGGTACCTCAGCTGGCAAATCAGAAAGCAGAAATTGTATCCAGCGATGGATATGATTGAAGACTTGTCTGAGGCGTCTTTTCAGTTCCTAAACTTTGTCTAGGTCACACCCCACAGCGAGTGAATCCCGAAAGGGAGGAGCTTAATGGAAAGGTAAAACTCCTGGGCCATTAGCTCAGGTGGTTAGAGCGCACCCCTGATAAGGGTGAGGTCCCTGGTTCAAGTCCAGGATGGCCCATTCGTGTTTGGGGGTTTAGCTCAGTTGGTAGAGCGCCTGCTTTGCAAGCAGGATGTCAGCGGTTCGAGTCCGCTAACCTCCACTGACCAAACCCTTCACAGCGAAAGCAGGAGAAGGAACCCGAGCCATGCCAGGGTGTGACGAGACATGTCCGCTGATCAAGAATTCAGCTTCTTTTCATTTGAGATGGAATTGCCATCCAGTTGAAAGGACGCTGAGCTCTAGCAGCATGATTTGAGACTGAATAAGTCTCAATTCATGCTCTGATGTTCAGCCGAACCTTGACAACTGCATAAGTAAAGTCTGGAAATGAAAGCATCTCATGGATGCTCGATTTTTGCTGAAGGGTTTCGAGAGAAACTTTTGAAGCGTGAATCGAGAAGTTCTTGAGCAAGAGCCGAGACCCAGCATTGTTCCTCAATCATCGCCGAGATGGGAGGGGTTTGATTTTGGCATTCAAACCGTTCATGACAAAGGCAAAGGCAATGAGAATTGTCTTTATTTTGTCATGAAGAGGTGAATCCGAGAGAATCTGCGATTCAAGGCAGCAATGCAATGTTGGGATACATTGGTCAAGCTACAAAGGGCTCACGGTGGATACCTTGGCACACAGAGGCGATGAAGGACGTGGTTACCTGCGATAAGTCTCGGGGAGCTGGAAACACGCTTTGATCCGGGAATTTCCGAATGGGGCAACCCCTAGAACGGCCGCCTGAATACATAGGGCGGCTCGAGCCAACCCAGCGAACTGAAACATCTTAGTAGCTGGAGGAAAGGAAAGTAAAAACGACTCCCTAAGTAGCGGCGAGCGAACGGGGAAGAGCCTAAACCGATGGTTTCGACCATCGGGGTTGTGGGACAGCAACGTGGACCAGGGACGTTAGTGGAAGCGTTTGAATGGCGCGCCATAGAGGGTGAAAGCCCCGTACACGAAAGCGAAACTGGCCTAGCTGTATCCCGAGTAGCACGGAGCACGTGGAATTCCGTGTGAATCTGCGAGGACCACCTCGTAAGGCTAAGTACTCCTGTGTGACCGATAGCGCAACAGTACCGCGAGGGAAAGGTGAAAAGAACCCCGGGAGGGGAGTGAAATAGAACATGAAACCGTGAGCTTACAAGCAGTGGGAGCCCGACTGATCGGGTGACCGCGTGCCTGTTGAAGAATGAGCCGGCGACTTATAGGCACTGGCAGGTTAAACCGGGAATGGTGGAGCCATAGCGAAAGCGAGTCTGAATAGGGCGATCGTCAGTGTTTATAGACCCGAACCCGGGTGATCTAACCATGGCCAGGATGAAGCTTGGGTGATACCAAGTGGAGGTCCGAACCGACTGATGTTGAAAAATCAGCGGATGAGCTGTGGTTAGGGGTGAAATGCCAATCGAACCCGGAGCTAGCTGGTTCTCCCCGAAATACGTTGAGGCGTAGCGTCTAGTGCTATAGCAGGGGGGTAAAGCCACCGTTTCGGTGCGGGCTGCGAGAGCGGTACCAAATCGAGACGAACTCTGAATACCCTGTGTGAAACTAGGCAGTCAGACTGTGGGGGATAAGCTCCATGGTCGAAAGGGAAACAGCCCAGACCGCCAGCTAAGGTCCCCAAATCAATGCTGAGTGATAAAGGAGGTGGGATTGCCCAGACAACCAGGAGGTTTGCCCAGAAGCAGCCATCCTCAAAGGAGTGCGTAATAGCTCACTGGTCGAGCGATCCTGCGCCGAAAATGAACGGGGCTAAGCATTGTACCGAAGCTGCGGATTTAACTTGTTAAATGGTAGGGGAGCGTTCCATGTGGGGTGAAGCGTTAGCGTAAGCGGGCGTGGACTGCATGGAAGTGAGAATGTCGGCTTGAGTAGCGAAAACATGGGTGAGAATCCCATGCCCCGAAACCCTAAGGGTTCCTCCGGCAGGCTCGTCCGCGGAGGGTTAGTCAGGACCTAAGGCGAGGCCGAAAGGCGTAGTCGATGGACAACAGGTCAACATTCCTGTACCTGTCATGTTTTGGGAAGGGGGACGGAGAAGGCTAGCCCAGCCAGATGTTGGTTACTGGTTCAAGCGTTCGAGGCGTTGAGGGGTGGTGAAAACATCCCGAGCTGAGGCGTGAGTACGAGCTGCTACGGCAGCGAAGTGGGTGATGTCAAGCTTCCAAGAAAAGCCCTATACCCGTTAAGGCATGACGGCCTGTACCCGAAACCGACACAGGTGGGGTGGTAGAGAATACCGAGGGGCGCGAGGTAACTCTCTCTAAGGAACTCGGCAAAATGGCCCCGTAACTTCGGGAGAAGGGGTGCCACCGCAAGGTGGTCGCAGTGAAGAGGCCCAGGCGACTGTTTACCAAAAACACAGGTCTCCGCTAAGTCGCAAGACGATGTATGGGGGCTGACGCCTGCCCAGTGCCGGAAGGTTAAGGAAGC